>JBBRNB010000078.1:0-33180 GCA_038230535.1 Thermoanaerobaculia bacterium | reverse complement strand
GGGCCGCCGCCCCGGCGGCCAACGGCCGTGAGGCCGTGTGTTTGCTTCGAACTATCGCGCCGCGTGCGGCGCTGGCCGCCGAGGCGGCGGCCCTACACTGCAGCGGAAAACACGCGATTTGTGCACACCCTCTGAGTCGTGGGACAGCGCTGGCGCTGCACCCGAGAAAAGAAACAGGGCTCTCAATCGAGAGTCCTTCTCCCCTACGGGGGAGAAGAGCCTGCCCTGAGCGAGCGTAGCGAGTCGAAGGGTGCCGAAGGCGGATGAGGGGGCCGCCGGCTACGCACGCCTGTCGGTTACCCCCCTCACCCGCACTCCGCTCCGCTTCGTGTCTCCCTCTCCCCGCGTTGCGGGGCGAGGGTGGCCCGATAAGGGAATGCGCCGCTTCATCAAGTGCGTGCAACCTGGGAGTTTCTCCGGTTTTGTGCGGCCTTCTGATGTCTTCGGCTGATCGACTAGTCCACGAATCTACTAATCTACCGACCAATGCCGCGTCCGCTCCTCATCGCCGCCGTCGTGCTGCTCGTTGTGGCGGCGCTCATCACTCCCATGCGCCGCGATCTTTTTGTCGGCGACGAGACCAAGTACGGGCAGGTGGTGCGGGAGATGCGGGCGACGGGGGCGTTCTTTCTGCCGACGCTGAATGGCACGCCGTTTACGCACAAGCCGCCCATCCACTTCTGGATGATCGACCTGCTCACGATGGCGCTCGGCGTCTATTCGATGTGGGCGTTCGTGCTGCCGTCTCTGGCCGGGTTCGTCTTTCTGGTTTGGCTGATGTGGAAGATAGGCGGTCCGCTGGCGGCCTTTGTCTGCGGATCGTCGATGATGATCTGGGCCTCGGCGCAGTCAGCGCGGATGGATGTCAGCTTCACCGCCTTCGTCGTCCTCGGCCTCTGGCAGCTCGAGCGTTTCTTCGACGGCGACGATTTGAAGGCTCTGCTCTGGAGCGGTGCCGCAATCGGCGTGGCTATCCTGATCAAGGGTCCGATGGCTCCTGTCATCGCCATCGTGCTCTTCGCTCTGGAGTGGGCGCGACGTCGTCAGTTGCCGCGCGGCAACTATGCGCCGGCCATTCTGGCGATGACTGTGATCCCACTCCTCTGGTTCATCCCGGCGATGCTCCTCGGCGGGAGCGCTTATACGCACGAAGTGATCGTCAAACAGACCGCCGGCCGGGCCATCGCTTCCTGGGTTCACAACGCGCCGCCGTGGTTCTACATCATCCATCTGCCGGCGACGCTGTTCCCCTGGTTCTTTCTCGCTGTTGTCGCCGTAGTGGCGCTGTGGCGGAGGGAGCGCTTCCTCATCAACTGGATCCTGGCCGTGATCGTGCCGTACTCGGTGATGAGCAGCAAGCTCGATGTCTACATGATGGCCATGATCCCGCCGATGGCGCTACTGATTGCAAAATACATCGACGACCCGGAGCGCCGGCGGCCCGCAGCGCGTATCGCCAACCTGATCGCGATCGCCCTGATGGCAATGATCGGCATTGGCGGCCTCTTCATCGCGCCGCGATTTGTGAAGGGCCCCGATGCCGCGCTCCTCCAACTCCCATCCGTGAAGTTGTTCTGCGTCATCACTACCGTTGTGGCTGTCATCGCTTTCGTGATCGCGCTCCGTGCATCGCTGACGGTTTCGACCGTCGTCGCCGGACTGGTGCCGATCTCGGCGATGGTCGCCCTCGCCATCCTCCTCATGCCTGTCGTAAACGAGCTCGCGTCGACGCGTCCGCTGGTAGCCGCCTTGGAGAAACAACACGTCGCGGCGGAACAGATGACGCTCTATGCCGCGCCCTACCTCTGGACGCGCGACTTCCCGAAGGAGTTGGAGAAGGTTGTCTACGGAGCGCCCGCAACGAAGCCGGCCGTGATCGTGACGGCCCGCGCGCACGCGAGCGAGATCGCGCCGTCGTTGTCCGGATATCGTGTCGCCGATTCGGTGCGCATGATCGGAAAGTGGTTCGATGTCTATCGACAATAAACGCCGTCTCGCGGCTGCGGCATTCATCGCCTTGCTCGCTCTGTCGGTCTTCTGGCCGGCACCGGTGATCGCCATCAATCAGCTCTGCTGTCACGCGCCGCTCACCGTCGACGATCTCTCATTCCTCGGGCGCGAGGCGCCGGCATGGGATGTCGCCTTCTGGTGCATCGCCGGCTTGTTCGCGCTCGTACTCCTGCATCCGAATGGCCTCTACAACCCCTCCGACTTCGGCGAGGCATGGGCGATGGTGCGTGCCATCCACGTTCGTTTGCGCAAGATGGATGCGATTGCCGTCGTCTGCGTGACGATCGTCGTCGCCCTGGTCTGGCGTTTCGCCGACGCGCCGATCACCGCCTACGCCGAGCGTATTCAATCCGCGAGCGTGCAGGACGCCATCCGCCTGGCCAACCGTTTCGGCGGCGGTATGAACCCGGCCATGGTCGTGCTCTTCTTCCTGATCGCCGGCGTCGTCTACCGTAACCACCGCTGGATCGCCTACGCCGTGGCGATGGCTCTTGCGGGCGCTGCTGCTGGTATCGCAGTGCAAATCGTCAAATTCGCGGCCGGCCGCACGCGGCCCGAGCTCTGGCTCGGTCCGTTCCAACACGCCCGCGCCGCTGCGACGTCATTCCCAAGCGGTCATACGGTTGGTGCCTTCGCGCTGGCGGGGGTTTTGATGTTGTCGTCTCCGTCGCGGACGATGCGTGTTTTCGCGTTCCTGCTGGCGCTTTCTGTTGCGGTCTCGCGGGTGCTGGCGTTCCGGCATTGGACGAGTGATGTGCTTGCGTCGGCGGCGATCGGAGTGATTCTCGCTTCTGTTGCGGTGCGTTCGGCGAAAGGCTCATCCGCAGATGACGCAGATGTCCGCAGATAAAGGCGAAGCTTCGCCTCGTTCTCCATCTGCGTCATCTGCGGATGAGATTCTTGGGGAGGCAACACCCGAGGTATCGGTTGCGGTCTCGGGGGTGTGGCGTTCCGGCAATGGACGAGTGATGTGCTTGCGCCGGCGGCGATCGGTTCAGCGAAAGGCTCATCCGCAGATGACGCAGATGTCCGCAGATAAAGGCGAAGGTTCGCCTCGTTCTCCATCTGCGTACATCTGCGTCATCTGCGGATGAGATTCTTGGGGAGGCAACACCCGAGGTATCATTTCGTGGATGACGGAACTGGCCCTAAGCCGGGCGACATACGAGGATTTGCTGAGTGTGGCGTTCCGGCAATGGACGAGTGATGTACGCAGATAAAAGCAAACCCCGAGTCTCCTGATGACGTCACTGCCAGATAAGCGGGATCCAGAGACCTATGCGGTGATTGGGGCGGCCATGGCCGTTCATGGCGAGCTGGGTCACGGGTTTCTGGAGCCAGTATATCAAGAGGCGCTGGAGAGGGAATTCGGACTGCGCGTCATTCCGCATGTGCGGGAGATGGCTCTGCCGGTGTTCTACCGCGGAGCTCTTCTCAACACGACGTATCGCGCAGACTTTGTTTGCTTCGAATCCCTTATCGTCGAGTTGAAGGCACTCCAACGTTTATCCGGGTTGGAAGAAGCGCAAGTCATCAACTACCTCAAAGCTTCAGGTATGCAGAAGGCGATGCTTCTGAATTTCGGTAGACCGCGGTTGGAATACCAACGCTTCGTCCTCAATCTGAGTACATCTGCGGACGAGGTTTTCGTTGACAGGTAACCCTTACGCCTCCACCTCAGCGAAATTCACAGACACTAACCGCGAGCACCCGGCCTCCTCCATCGTCACGCCGTAGAGCACATCCGCCGCTTCCATTGTGCGGCGGCTGTGGGTGATGACAATGAACTGCGTATCCCTGGACATGTCGCGGACCAGGCGGACGAAGCGTTCGTTGTTGACTTCGTCGAGCGGGGCGTCGACTTCGTCGAGGATGCAGAAAGGGGAGGGCTTGTAGCGGAAGATGGCGAAGAGGAGCGCAAGGGCCGTAAGAGCGCGCTCGCCGCCGGAAAGAAGCGCGATCGATTGGTTCTTCTTGCCCGGCGGCTGGGCCACGAGCTCGATGCCGCTTTCGAGGACGTCTTCTTCGTCCAGCAACTGCATCCGGGCGGTGCCGCCGCCGAAGAGAGAGATGAAGATCTCGGTGAAGTATTCGTTGATGGCGTTGAAGGCGTCGCGGAAGAGCTCGCGGGAGGTGAGGTTGATCTTGCGGATGGTGCCGCGCAGCGAGTCGATTGCCTGCACCAGGTCGTCGCGCTGCGTGCGCAGGAACGACTCGCGCTGCTCCAGCTCCAGATGCTCGTCGATGGCCAGCACGTTGACAGGACCGATTTTCTCGATCTGGTCGGCCAGCCTGGCTACTTCGACTTCCAGCGATGCGCGCCCTTCGTCGTCCGCGGGTGGCTCGACTTCGGCGAGCGCGTCGATGCCGGCGTGAAGGTCGAGCGCGATCTGTTCGCGCAGCAGGTCGAAGGCCGATTTGGCCCGGTCGCGGCGGCGCTCGGACTCGAAGAGCGAATCCTTGGCCGTGTTCCACAACTCGCGCGAAGCGACTGCGCGGCGTTCCAGTTCCTCGACGCGTACCTGCAGATCCGCCACGTCCGCCTCGAGGCCGATGCGTATCTCACTCAAGTCGTGCAGTCTCTTCAGCGAATCGTCGAGCTGGCCGCGCGAGCTCTCGACCGCAGCTTCGGTCTCCTCACGCTTGCGCGCCAGCGACTCGATCTCCTGCTGGAGCTGCGTCGTGCGCGAGCCGAGGGAGATGACGATGCGCGAGAGGTTCTCGTGCTCGCGCTGGATGGCGTTGACGTTTCCGGCCGAGGCTTCGACGTCGACGCGTGCTTTCGACGCCGCTTCGGTCACCTGCTCGAACGTCGAGCGGAGATTCGTCAATTGCTCTTCGTGCTGACGGATCTCTTCCTGGCACGCCGCTTCCTGCTGTTCGAGTTGCTGCAATCCTTCGATGGCGGCGTACTCGCGGGCGATGAGCTGCGCTTTCTCTTCGTCGTAAAGAGTCTGCTCCTCGGAGGCGACGGCGAGGTCGCGCTCGAATCGATCGAGCTCCTGGTTGGCGCGCTCGCGGTTGCTGCGCCGTTCGCGCAGCTCCTGCTCGGCGGCCCGCGCCCTCTCCTCGGCGAGGATGCGCGCATCGTCGGCAGCGCGGAGATTCTCTTCAATCGTCTGCAGCTCGGCGGCGATGCTGCTGGCGCGAGTCTCCTCGCTGCCGAGGAGCGCTTCGAGATCGGAGAGCTGCCGCTTTAGCGAGAACACTCCTGGCGTGGCGCTTTCGGATTTGCCGCCGATGACGAGCGGCCCGCGGACGATGTCGCCTTCCAGCGTGACGAACGTCGCGCTCGGCAGCTCCTTCGATCGATCGAGCGCTTCGCCGAGTGTGCCGACGATGTAGGCCTCAGGCATGGCGCGCCGTACGGCATCGGCAATCGGTCCTTCGCCGACGACGGCGTACTTGGCGTCGCCGCGCCGTCCGCCTTCACCGGCCGCCTCGTAGTCGAGCGTGATGAAGGCGCCGCGTCCCGCGCCGCGCTGGCGCAGACGGGCGATGGCATCGGTGGCGATCTTGGCGGTGTCGACCACCACGGCCTTGGAAACGTCGCGCAGCAGCGTATCGAGTGCCGCTTCGAATCCTTCGGTGGCACGCACGGCCTCGGCGGCCGGGGTGGCGTTCGGGATCAGTTCCAGGATGGCGCGGCGAACATCTTCGTCCTGTGACTCCAGCGAGATGAGCAGCGTCCGCAGCGAGTCGATCTTGTACGTCATCTGCGATACGCGGTCGCGCGCACCGGACATCGTTTCGCGCAGGGCATTGCGATGGACGGTCAGCTCGTCGTTGCGGACCACGGCATCGCGGGCGACCTGCCGTCCGGTTTCGAGCAGCTCCTCGGCTTCATGGACGCGATCATCCCATTCCGCGCTGAGCGTGCGTGCGCCGTCGCGGCTTTCTGTCGCCTTGCGCGCGGACTCGCTCAGCTTGCCGAGGTAGAACTCGCACTTCTCGACAGCCACTTCGATCTGGTGCACCTGGTTGCGTGCATCGGCGATCCTGGAGATCGTCCGCATCAACGTCTCTCGCGCGTCAGATAGCGCTTTCTCGTGACGGCGTACCTCGTCGGAACGCTCCTGCCGGCCGCGTTCGGCCTCCTCGGCGATCTCGCGCAAACGGTTTCGCTCTTCGCGAGCCACTTCCAGCGCCTGTGCCCGTTCGTCGAGCAGCGCCTGCTGCTCGGCTCCCTCGGCTTCGAGCTGCGCGATCTGCGTTTGTGCGTTCGCGCTGCGTTGTACGAGATCGCCGAGATTCGTTTCCGACTGCTGCATGAACGAGCGAAGCCGCTCCACGTCGCCGGACAGAGACGCTACCTCTTCGCGCACCTGCGACGCCCGCAACGACTTGCCGGTCAGGGAGGTGCGGTTCCCGGCAAGCTCCGCTTCGTCCGTGGCCAATTGCGCAGCCAGCTCCGACTCGCTGGCCTGCGCGGAGGCGACGCCTTCGTCGGAGGCGGACTGCTCCGCCTGCGCGGCCACAATGCGGCCCTTGTACAGCGCACGCTTCGCCGTCGAAAGCTGTTCACTGAGATCTTTGTGACGACGGGCCTTCCCGGCCTGACGCTTCAGCGAGTTCAGATTGCGCGTGACCTCGGCGAGCGTGTCGTTGATGCGCAGCAGGTTCTGCTGTGTCTCTTCCAGCTTCAGCTCCGCGGCGCGGCGCTTGGTCTTGTACTTGGTAATGCCGGCCGCTTCCTCGATCAGGCGGCGCCGGTCCTGCGGCTTGTTGGAGAGGATCAGATCGATCTTTCCCTGCTCCATCACCGAGTAGTTGCGGATGCCGAGTCCTGTATCCATCAGGATGTCGGAGATGTCCTTGAGACGGACGCGCTTGCCGTTGAGGCGGAACTCCGACTCACCGGTGCGGAAGACGCGGCGGTTGATGGTGATGCGGCCATCGTCCGAGGCGGGATGGTTGCTGTCTCCGTTCGACGTCGCAAGCGTGAGCGTCACTTCGCCCATCGACAGCGGACGCCTGCGAGCTGATCCCTGGAAGATGACGTCGTCCATCGTCTCGCCGCGGATGTGCGAGGCGCGGTTCTCGCCGAGGACCCAGATGATGGCATCGCAGATATTCGACTTGCCGCAGCCGTTCGGGCCGACGACAGCCGTCATCGGCGCGGGAAAGTTGAGGTGGGCCGGATCGTAGAACGATTTGAAGCCGTGAATTTCGAGTTTATCGAGACGAAACATTAATGAAGAATCACCTGACGGATCGATTTGGACGCGCCGGATGGTAGCAGCAATCGAGTAGCGCGCCGCGATGCGAATTCGTCAGTCGTAAACCGCTCATTGCAAAGGGAAATTCACGGTTGACAGCAACGCGGCGCAAACGTTCCTGTGCATGTTCCGCTCGTACAATGATCCGGCATGACGCTCGACGATTTCCTCAGAGGCGAGATCGGCGCCGGCAGTTTCCCCGGCGCGGTCTACGCGATCGGCTCCTCGCGCGGGATTGAGCGCGAAAACGCCCTCGGCAATGCGGTCGCCGTCCCGCTCCGGATCCCGGCCACGCTCGACACGTTGTACGACTGCGCCTCGCTCACCAAGCCGCTCATCACCGCGACGCTCGCGCTCCAGTTGCTCGAGCTCGACGATCGCGTTCGCTCGCTGCTGACGCACACCTCCGGGCTGCGTGCGTGGATGCCGCTCTACACGTATCCAGACTACCTGACCGCGATCCGGGAGCATGGCGCGGAGTATGACCCGGGTACCCGCGTGGTCTACTCCGATCTGAACTTCATCCTTCTCTGGTCGATGTTGAACGGCTACGTGACGTTGGCCCACCAGCAGATCTTCGAGCCCCTCGGCATCGAAAATGATGCGATGTTCTGTCCGACGCTGCCGCTGCGCCCGCGCATCGCCGCGACGGAGTGGGGGCAGCGTTTCGAAGCGAGACTCGCGGGATTGCCGGAGATCGCCGCGCGCCGCGACGGCCTGATGTGGGGCGAAGTCAACGACGGCAATTCGTTCGGCGCCGGCGGAACCGCCGGCAACGCCGGACTCTTCGCCACCGCGCGGGCGGTGTTCCGTCTGGCGCAGGCGTGGGCAAACGCTGAATTACTGCCGCGTGCAATCGTCGCTGAAGCGACGCGTAACCAGACCACGGACTTGAACGAGGCGCGCGGGCTTGGATGGCAGATCTCGCCGGCCGGAATGTACGGACACACCGGCTTTACCGGCACATCGGTCTGGATCGATCCGGCACGCGATCGGATCATGGTTCTGCTGACGAACCGCGTCCATCCATGCGCCGCGCCGAACTCGATGCAAAGGATTCGGGCGGACTTTCAACGGATGGCGTAGGAACGCCAGCGTCTCGCCGCCACGCTCCTGCTATGTCGTCGATTTCGGCGGCGGGGACGCCGCCGAACCAGCCGGCGGGACGCCAGCGTTCCATATGCTGTTTGGCGACCATTCCGCTGCTTGCTTGCGCAAGGCGTTTGCGCGCGATGCGTCTCCGGCGGCGTCGCTCAACGCGGCGAACATCACCAGGGTCTCGGCCAGGAGGGGGTCGGGATCGGTGTAGTCGTCGCGGAAGCGGGTCTCGAGGAGCTCGAGGTTGTCCGCGTAGACGCGGAGGGCATCCTCGCGGCCGCCGCGGCGGAGAATGATGTAGGCCAGCCCGAGGGCCTGGAACTCCTGGATCTGGGGATGGAGAGCGATCGTCTCCTCCATCAGCCGTTTCGCTTCGTCGAGATCGCGGCCGAGGTGGGCGAGGGAGAGCGCGATGCCTTCGCGAGCGGCAGGATCGTCGGATCGACGATACGACGCGATCGCTTCGTCGAACCGCCCGAGGAGTTTGAGCGCCTCGGCGCGATGCAGCGGATCGCTTGCCGCGGCGGTGACGGCATCCTCATAGCGATGTTGCTGGATCAACTGCTGCGCGTTCGTGACCGGTTTCTGCGCAAGCATGTAGGCAGCCAGCCAGCCGATCAGGATGACCGCCACGCCGGCGATGACGAGTTGCAACATCCGCAAAGTCTACTTCGTACAGTGAATCCGTTTTCGCGAGAAGCGCTTTGGAGTGCGGTGGCCGCTGCCACCGCTTTGGGAGGGTGGGGGCCTCGTGAATGAACCTCAGAAAGCGGGGCTGCGGCCACCGCACTCCAAAGCGCTTCGCGCGAAATTGATTTGGCTAGTGTGTAGGAGGCTCGAGCGGCTTCGACGGAGCGGTTGTCGTTGCAGATTGCTGTGCGGCGACGACTTCCGGCGGGGTGATCGCTCCCGGCTCGACGACATACGTCCGCATCGTCTGGGGGTGACCGTCGAACTGGAGCTCGAGCCTGGGAAGAGGCAATTGCTTGTTTTCATCCTGCTGGTCGCTGAGATCGGTGACTTCCGTGAGCGGGATCGCGGCGGCGGTGGAGACGTCGCGCGCGTTGCGGCGAGTTACGTATTCGTGCAGTCCCGCCAGCAGCAGCATGACCACGATGACGGCGATGGCGATGACTGCACCTTGCCGTTGCCGTGCGAACTCGAAGACGCTATTCGAGGCCGGGGCCGGGCGAGGCTGAAACATCGCCTCGAGCCTGGCCTGCGTATCGACCGGCTTCTTCCCCGTGCGTGGATCGGCGCCACAATAGGGGCAGAGCCTGGCCGCGGCATCGATGTCATGGCGGCACGACGCGCAGATGCGGTCGGAGGAGGCGTTTGGCGAACCGGTGATCGTCACGGATGTACGTTTATATCGATCGAGTACGTCGATGTCACGGGTTGTCCGTTCTCCGTGGCCGGCTTGAAGCGCCAGCGTTGCACCGTGGCGAGCAGCGGAGGCATCTGGCCGGGGATCGGCCGCAGGACGTTGATGTCGCTGACCCGGCCGTCCGGACCGATGGTCAGAAGGAGCCGTGCGCTCTCGGGGTGATCGACGGTCATTACTGGTACGGGACGATCGATCGGAATCGGCTTGGTGCGTGGCGGCGCAGCTGTGAGCGATGTCTGTGGCACTTGCGCCGTGGAAGACTCTGGTTGCTGTGCCGCGGGCGCTCCGGTTTGTAGAGCCGTTGGTGATTGTGGTTGCTCCACTGGATTCGAAACCGTACGGGGCCGCCTCGCCTCGACGTTTCCGGCGAAGGTGCGGGGATCGATCATGCCGGTATTCGTTCTGGCGTCGCGCTCCGCCTTCGCCCTTTGCGCCGCCGCCGCGTAAGACTCGGAGGGTAGGGCTGTGGCGTCGGTCCGTTCACCGTTCATGTCGACGCTCTGCGGCTGCGCGGGGGCCGAGGTGATGGGCGACTCCCACTGCGTCGGGCTGCCGCTTTCCGCTGGTACCAGCGTGACCTTCGAACGGGGGCTCGATGCTCCTGGCGCGTCCGGCGTTGTGAGCGCGTTCTGCGCCGCTTTCTCTGCCCTCAGCTCCGAACCGTGGATCAGCGAGCCCGCGACAAAGACGATGATCACAAACCCGACGAATGCTGTCGCCCCGAGGATCCTGTTTCGGGATCGGTTATCCGGGGGAGGGACGTATCCGAGCGCTGGCATTGAGGCTGTCTCCACCGGCGGTTGTGCGGCCTGGTCCCAACTGCAATAGACGCACGATCGCGCATAGGAATCGATCGGACGCTCGCATCGGACACACGGTTTTTGATCAGCCATGACGACGTTCTCGTAAGTGCTCAACTGCAACCGCCGTACCGCTCCTCCTCTACTGGAGCAGTCTCGTGCCCTCAGGGGGTGTGCAGCGGCCCTACGCAGCTACAATGCGTCCGTGCTTTCACCAGACCAGCACCTCGGTCCGTACCGGCTCGTCGCCCGAGTCGGCGCTGGTGGGATGGGGGAGGTGTGGCGCGCCGAAGACACCCGCCTCGGCCGCGTGGTTGCGATCAAAGTGCTGCCACCGGCATTTGCCGCCGACGTCGAGGCCATCGCGCGCCTCAAGCGCGAGGCGCGGACGGCCGCGCAGCTCTACCACCCGTCGATCGCCACGATCCACTCGATCGAGCAGGACGGTGATCACATCTTTATCGTGGAAGAGTTCGTTGAAGGCGATCCGCTGACGAAAGTCATCAGCCGCGGCGGTCTTTCCGAAGCCGAGATATGCCGCATCGGCCGCGCTGTTGCCGATGCGCTGGCCGAGGCCCATGCGAAAGGGATCGTGCATCGCGACATCAAGCCCGACAACATCGTCGTGGCCGGCAACCGCGTCAAAGTCCTCGATTTCGGTATTGCCAAGCAGGTAGGTGTCGCGGGAGCGGCTGCATCCGACACACCCACCGCCGCGTTCATGACGCAGCAGGGGATGATCCTTGGAACGATCAACTACATGTCGCCCGAGCAGGCCCTCGGCAAGCAGCTCGATGGACGCAGCGATGTCTTCTCGCTCGGCGTCGTCCTCTACGAGATGGCCACCGGCAGCCGCCCGTTCGCAGGCGAGACGATGACCGAGACGATGACGCAGATCATCCGCGATGCGCAGACCGAGCCGATGCATATCAACCCTGGCATCTCACCAGAAACGAACGAGATCATCCAACGCTCGTTACGAAAGAACAGCGGAGAGCGCTTTACCGCGGCAGAGCTGGTGACTGCCCTTGATGCCCAGGCCGGTAAGGCGAGGACTGCGCCGTACACGTCGCCGAATGCGGTGACCGCGGCCGCGGTGGCGATGCCGGCCGCGCCGACGGTGCTGACAGGATCGAAACTTCAGACGGTGCAGGAAGTGCCGGCGCGGAAACGCAGCTCTGCACTCTGGCTCGTGCTGATCTTCGTCGTGCTGGCTGTCGCCGGCCTGGCGTACTGGCTATTACATAGTGGCGAGCCGGCGAAGAGTATTGCCGCTCCGTCGCCGTCCGCGCCCGCCTCGCAGCCCTCGACGACTTCGGTCGCGGTCACGGCGCCGCCGCCATCAACGATCGACGAGACGACGGCGACGGACAACACGGGCACCGACAAACCGGAGCCGGCACTGGGGGCGATTGCAACCGGAACAGCGACTGTAGCACCGCCGCCATCTTCGCCGGCCAAAGCGGCAGTGGGGCGAGCATCGGCATCGTCCGCCGAGGGGGATGGCACTGCGCCCGTCTCGACACCAACACCCGCTTTCAACTCTCTCTCGGGACGCGACCGTCAGGCGGACGCGCTCTACGCGACGGCGATGAGCGAGCTCGATGGCGGTGACTGGATGCAGGCTCGCAGAACGTTGCACCGCGTTCTGCAGCAGGATCCGCACTACGCCAGAGCGCACCTCGAGATGGGAGAGATCGCGTTGTTCAATCGCAACTTCGTGCCCGCGAGCGAAGAGTTGAACCAGGCGCTCAACGACGCTGACCGCCTCAACGCGCGCGAGCAGCACATTGTGCGCCTTTTGCTCGCCATCGCTTCGCGCGATCGAACCGAAACGACGCGGCTTGGCGAGGAGATGTCGCATCGCTGGCCCGACGACCCCAATCTCGAGCGCCTGCGTACCACCTTTCCCATGATGTTCGGCGAGAGCTCGCGCGAACGTGGCCGGCGCCGATTCCGTCAGTAGCGTTTACAATCCGCCGCCTATGTTCGACGCCATTCGCTTCGCGAAGCGGCTCATCGACATCCCGTCGCCGACCGATAGCGAGTTTGATGTTGCCGTTTTTCTGCACGATGAACTGGCTGCGCTCGGCTACGCCTGTCGCAAACAGGCGGTCAGCGAGCATCGCTTCAATGTCTACGCAGCCGCCGGCGGCCGGCCACGCGTCGTGCTCAACTCGCACATCGACACTGTGCCGCCCTGGTTTGCGTCCCGCGAGGATGACGACTTCCTATACGGACGCGGTGCGTGCGACACCAAGGGGATCATCGCGGCGATGATCGCGGCCGGCGAGCGGCTGCGCACGGACGGAGTCACGGACTTCGCCTACCTCTTCGTCGTCGGCGAGGAGACTGATTCGATCGGCGCCAGGATGGCAAACAAGGAGTTTGCCGGCCTCGGATCGGAATACGTCGTGGTCGGAGAGCCGACGGAGTCGGCCTTCGCCCGCGCATCGAAAGGGGCGCTGACCTGCTTCGTCCGCTTCGACGGCATCGCCGGACATTCGGCCTATCCCGAGCGTGGCGACTCCGCCATCAACAAGATGGTTGCCGCGATTGCGGAGATCAACGCCACGAAATGGGGCTCTCACGAAGACCTTGGCGAGACGACGGTCAATGTCGGAGTCGTGCGCGGCGGCGAAAAGCCCAACGTCATCCCCGCCGAGGCCGAGTGCCAGATGATCTTCAGAACCGTCACCGATCCGGAAGAAGTGCAGGCGAAGTTGCAGACGATCATCGCGCGTCACGGCGGCACGATCACCCTCTCGCGCGGCAATCCGCCGCAGTTCATGAAAGTGCCCGGCGGATCGCCGTCGCGAGTCGTCGCCTTCAACACCGACGTGCCGCATCTCGGCGCGCTCGGGAAGCCTCTGCTGTTCGGTCCCGGCTCGATCCTCGACGCGCATGGCGCGAATGAGAAGATTGCGAAGCGAGATCTGATTGCTGCAATCGAGACGTACCAGAAGCTGGTTAAAAGCTTGTAGCGGTTTTTCATCTTCTTCACAGATGTACATAGATGAAATCAGGAGAAACAATTGCCAAGTTTCGATACGCCGGTCTACCTGGCCGCTGCTGTCCGCACGCCGATCGGGAAGTTTGGTGGCGGCCTTTCATCGCTCACCGCCGCGGAGTTGGGGACAGCGAGTGCCAAGGCGACGGTCGCGCGCAGCGGGATCGATCCGAACGCCGTCGATGAAGTGATCTTCGGCAATGCCCGGCAGGCCGGTGTGGGACCGAATGTGGCGCGGCAGGTCGCCATCAAATCGGGACTTCGCCACGAGGCGCCGGCATACACGGTCAACCAGGCATGCGGATCAGGGTTGCGGGCGATCATGAACGCGGCGGATCAGATCCGGCTCGGTCAGGCCAGCGTCGTTCTCGCAGGCGGCACGGAGTCGATGTCGAACACGCCGTATCTTCTGCCGCGAGCCCGCTGGGGTTACCGCATGGGCGACGCGGAAGTCGTCGATGGAATGCACCGCGACGGTTTTCTCTGCCCGCTGGCCGGCGAGATGATGGGAGCGACGGCGGAACGGCTTGCAGACCGCTACAACATCACGCGCGAGGAACAGGATGCCTATGCCGTGGAGACGCAGCGCCGCGCCGGCGTGGCGTACGAAGAGGGACGTTTCCGCGGCGAGATCGTCCCGGTCACCGTCGCGGGAAGAAAGGGTGATGTGGTCATCGACAAGGATGAGCACCCGCGTTTCGATGCCGGCCTCGGCTCGCTGGCGAAGCTGCCGCCTGTCTTCCGCAGGAACGGCACGGTACACGCCGGCAACTCCTCTGGCATCACCGACGGCGCGTCGTCGATGCTGGTCGCCTCGGCCGATGCCGTGCAACGCCACGGCCTGCAACCGATGGCGCGAATCGTTGGCTATGCACAAGCGGGCGTCGATCCGAAGATCATGGGCATCGGACCCGTCCCGGCGACGCGCATGTTGCTTGCCGATACCGGCGTCGCGCTCGCCGAAATCGACCTCATCGAGCTGAACGAGGCGTTCGCCGCTCAGGTGCTGGCGTGCGACCGCGAACTGCATTTCGACCGTGAGAAACTGAACGTCCACGGCGGCGCGATCTCTCTTGGCCATCCGATCGGTGCGACCGGGGCTCGGATTGTCACCACACTGCTGCATGCGATGTCGTCGCGATCGAAGGGTCTTGGACTGGCGACGTTGTGTATCAGCGGCGGGATGGGGCTTTCCATGCTGGTGGAGAAATGTTGAAAGTATGAAAAGCACTCTATGATTTTCACAGACTCGCACTGTCACCTGACCATGTCCGGCGCCGGCGCCGTCCTCGCGCGCGCCCGCGCCGGCGGTGTACGCGGCTTCGTCGTCCCAGGCACCAAGCTGCAGGACGCGCCCGAAGCCGTGGCGCTTGCGCAGAAACACGATGATGTCTGGGCCGCGGTCGGCTTTCATCCGCATGAGGCGAAGGACTGCGACGACGCCGCGTTTGCGGAGATCGAGCGGTTTGCAGGCGAGCCGCGCGTCGTCGCCATCGGCGAGTGCGGGCTCGACTATCACTACATGCACTCGCTGCGCGAAACGCAGATCGCAGTCTTCGAGAGACATCTCGATCTGGCGGCGCGGATGAACAAGCCGATCATCGTCCATAACCGCGAGTCGGCGGATGACATGGTGGCGATCCTCTCTGCGAGCGGCGCGCGGGGCATCCTTCATTCGTTCACTGAGTCGGAGGAGGTGGCCAGGAAATTCATCGACGCCGGCTACTTCATCTCCTTCTCCGGCATCGTCACCTTCCGCAGTGCCGGCGCGCTTCGCGCCTGCGCGAAGGCGTTGCCGCATGACCGGGTCCTCATCGAGACCGACACGCCCTTCCTCGCCCCGGTGCCGTTCCGCGGCCGCGAGAACGAGCCGGCGTTTGTCGTCAAAGTCGCGGAGCTGCTGGCGACGCTATGGGGCATTCCGGCCGGCGAAGTGGCGGCGCGGACCACTGCAAATTTCGAGAACGCCTTCGGCGTTACACTGCCGCGCTGATGCAGTCCGGTCCTGATCTCTCCGTTGTTTTTCCCGTTTACAACGAGGAAGAAAACATCCCCATCCTTCTCGATGAGATCGCGAAGGCGCTCGAGCGGAAGTGGTCGTATGAGATCGTGGCCGTCGACGACGGCTCGGCCGACCGCAGCCTGGAAGTGTTGCGCGCCAGCCGTGCCGTGCATCCCACTCTGCGCGTGCTGACCTTCGAGAAGAACAGCGGCCAGACGGCTGCGCTCGATGCGGCGTGGCGCGCCGCGCGCGGGACCTTCATCGTCTCGCTCGACGCCGACTTGCAGAACGATCCAGCCGACATCCCGGCCATGATGCGCACGCTCGAAGAAAGCGCTTCCGACATGGTCATCGGGGTGCGTGTGAACCGTCACGATACCTGGTCGCGGAAGATGCAGTCGAAGATCGGCAACGGCGTGCGCAACTGGATCACGGACGATCACATCACCGATACCGGATGCTCGCTCAAACTCGTGAAGCGTGAGGCCATCGACCGCATCCGCCTCTACACCGGCATGCACCGCTTCCTCCCCACGCTGGTCCGCATGCACGGCTACAAGGTCGTGGAGATGCCCGTCAACCACCGGGCCCGCCGGTTCGGAGTCTCCAAGTACGGCGCCATGAACCGCGCCTTCCGCGGCCTGGCCGACTGTATGGCTGTGCGCTGGATGTCGAAACGGGTGCTGCGGTACAGGGTTTCGGAGGAATCGTAACAACCCATGCACCTCCCTCTCTCCTTCGATCCGCGCACGTGGCACTGGGACCTTCTGGCGGCGTTCGGGTTCCTTGCGCAGGCGCTCTTCGCGGCGCGCTTCATCGTGCAGTGGATTTCGTCCGAGAGGCGCAAGGTGAGTCATGTGCCGGTCGAGTTCTGGTATCTCTCGCTCTCGGGCGGCATTCTGATGACGATTTATGGCGTGGCGCGCCGCGACCCGGTCATCATCTTCGGGCAGGCTCCGGCGCTGGTGGTCTACATCCGCAACCTGATGCTCATCCGGACGGAACGTTCCCGGCGACTCTGAGGAACACCATGTTCGAGCTCAGCGACGATCATCGAAAGAAACTTCTGGCCATTGCCCGGCAGTCGATCGCTGCTGTTCTCAACGGCCGCGCCGCCGAGTGGAGCGACGATGATGTCGACGATACCCTCGTCCATCCTGCCGGCGCATTCGTGACACTGCGGACGCACGATGGTGATCTGCGAGGCTGCATCGGATCGATCCGAGCCGTCGAGCCGTTGTATAAGGCGGTTGCGTCGAGCGCGGTCTCCGCCGCCTTTCGCGATCCGCGATTCGTTCCCGTGCGGTCGGGCGAGCTCGAACGGCTCGAGCTGGAGATTTCGGTCATGGGCCCGATCGAGCCCGTCTCGGACATCGAAGAAATCGTTGCCGGCCGGGACGGTCTCATCATCAGCAGAAACCGTTTCGCGGGGCTGTTGCTACCGCAAGTGGCCACGGAATACGGCTGGGACCGGGAGACCTTCCTCGACCAGACCTGCCTGAAAGCCGGCCTGCCGCGCGGTGCCTGGCGAGACGAAGATTGCCGTGTCGAAAAGTTTTCAGCAATCGTCTTCGGCGAGTAAGCTCTCTACCTCCAATAACTTGGCCGATCAGGTCGCCGTGATCAGCAAGCTGAGCGTTGCTGAAGACGGCATAAGCCCTCTCCTCACTCGGTTACGGCGCGTTGGGTACAAAGCTTATTCGTAGTGAAATAACCGAGGGAGGACGATGCTGAAGAAGAGGCGCTCGCTCACGGAATCCTTGTCTGTCCACTACTCGAAAGCGCGCCGGAAGGCGCGGTCGCAGCGCCTGCTGAACTGGATCGGTGGCCGGGCCATGGCCACGATCTTCCTTGGCGCAGCGCTGTCGGTCGGTGGTGTGACGGAGGCGCTCAACGGCGTTCACTTCCTCGTCTCCACAGATCTCGACTCCAACAAAACCGCCGGACACGGATCGCACGGGAAGGGGAGCGGCAACCCGTTCTTCCAATTCTCGCGCAGCCTGCCGGACAACCTGGTAACGCGGCCCGGACCTCTCTTCGGTGACGCGCCGATTGCGGGTGCCGAGCCCCAGCCGAAAGACGTCTTCCATCGGGAGATGGCGCGAATCAACATTGCCATCCGCCGGCAATTCTTCGCCAACGCCGTGCCGTTTGGCGACATCATTCACGCCAAAGCCCAGAAGTACGACGTCGATCCTGTCCTGGTCGCTGCTGTTGTCGAGACCGAGTCCAGCTTCCGAAAGAACGCCCGCTCCCAGGTTGGCGCCCGCGGGCTGATGCAGCTCATGCCGCGTACCGGCCGTTGGCTGGGCGCGAGGAACCTCTACAACGCGGAGCAGAACGTCGATGCGGGCGCGAAGTACCTCAAGTATCTCAACGGCCGTTTCGACGGCAATCTCACCAAAACCATCGCCGCCTACAACGCCGGAGAGGGGAACGTCCGGCGCTACAACGGCGTCCCTCCGTTCCGCGAGACCCGCTCGTACGTGAAGAGAGTCATGACACGTTACGAACAGCGGACGAAGGAGCTGAAGCAATTCGACGACCGGCATGGCGCGGGTGCCTCCGCCGCGGACGACGGCGCGCTGGCGTTGAGGTAGTTTCTTGGGTTGCTGGGTTGCGAGGTCTCGAAGTTTCGTGGTCTCGCCGTTGGTTGCCTCAAAGCCTCAGAGCTGGCAAACAATCAACCCAGCAACCAGGCCACCGCGGGCCTCGCAACCGCGCGACCCCAACCCCGGCCCCTAACCCCAACGCCATCCGAAACTTGACCGCTTCGGCTGGTTGGGATAACGTTTTCGCCGGCCTCGACAACCTTGGGAGGGGAAAATGGTCAGTGTGCGTAGGGTGGTTCCCGTTCTCCTGCTTGTAGCCGCCATCCCGATGTTTGGGGCGGCGAAGAAGTCATCATCACACCCTCCGCGCGAGCTTCATCGCGCCGGTGACCATTGGACGGCCTACACCGCCCCCGACCCCTCCACGTGGCCGGCTGGATCCAAAACGTACACGATCAAGTCCCGCGACACACTCTGGGGTCTGGCGCAACAGTTCTTCAAGAACGCCTACATGTGGCCGCAACTCTGGGAAGGGAACACGTGGATCACGGACGCCCACTGGATCTATCCCGGTGATGTCCTCCTGATCGACGCGGAGACCGCGCAGCAGATCGCCGCAACGAGCGCGGCGGCCGGTGGGACACAATCTACGGCCCTGTTGACGGACACCACCACCGCCTCCGGACCGGCCGGTCCGGCTGCTGCTGGAACAACAAGTGGAACGGTGACCGGCGACGGCTACGTTTCTGCCGCCGACGCAGAAGGGGGTTCCGCCAGCCCCGTAGCCCTCGCTACCGAGTACGACATCTTTTGCTACGGCTACATCGGCGATGACCATGAGCCGATGCCAAACTCGATTCAGGGGTATGAAGACGCAGAGATCCGCTATCAGGCCGGCGCGATCGAACAGGCCATGGCCGGTTCGCAGGGCGATCTCGTCATGATCAGCGGTGGTACCGCCAGCGGCCTCGTGGCCGGCGACACCTACATCATCGTCGAGCCCGGGCCGATGGTTCCGCACCCTAAGAAACAGACGCAGAACATCGGGCGCCAGTACTTCTATCGGGGTCAGGTACGCATCCTCTGTGCCGACGGTCAGCGCGCGCGCGGTCTCATCACCCAGTCGTGTACGGAGATCCATGTTGGTGCCCGCCTGAAACCGCTGCCGCAGATCCCCATTCCTCTTGCGCGCATCCCCAACATGCCGGCGTTCTGCGATCCGTCCAGCGGTAAGCGGAACGGGTACATCGTCGCCGCGGAAGGCGGTTGGCAGGAGACTCTCGGCGAGGGTCTTCTGATCGAGGTCAACCTCGGACAGGCGGATCAGATCCAGCCTGGCGATTTCCTGACTGTCTATCAGAGCAATGTGACGCCCGGTCTGCCGCGGCAGGTTCTCGGCGAGATCGGCATTCTGACCACGAATACGCACTCGGCGACGGGCAAGATCGTGGCGATGCGCTACTCGATGAGGATCGGCGATCAGGTCGAAATCCGGTAGCGCCGCGGAAATCCTTCGACACCGCCTTCCCTTTTGCTAGAATCGCCCGTCCGGGTCCATAGCTCAGCGGTTAGAGCTACCGGCTCATAACCGGCAGGTCCCAGGTTCGAATCCTGGTGGACCCACCAGGAAACGATGCGCGTCAGCCCATACACGATGAACGATCGACTCTCCAGCCGGCGCGGGCCGGCAGGCCGATCGTTCGCCGCGCCCGGTGCGACGCTCGATCGACCGGTGCAGCACTCTCTTTCCGCACAGGCGTTCCAACACCGGAACGCCTTTTTCGTCTTTGGAGGTCTTGTTGAATCAGGACGTTGAAAAGCTTTGGGAGTTGCAAACAGTCCTGTCGCAGCTCGGAGATCATGAAAAGCAACTGACGAACCAACCCGAGTCGTTCGCGGCTGTCGACCGCGAATGGCAAAGCGTCAATGCTCAGATGGAGGGCTTGCGAGAACAGATCGAGCAGCACTCCAGGGAACGGCGGCGCGTCGACGGAGAGCTCAGCGACCAGCAGGAGCTCCTGAAGAAGTATCAGGGACAGCTCATGCAGGTGAAAAACCAGCAGCAGTACGCGGCGGCATGGAAGGAGATCGATTCCACCCGCAAGCACGTCAAGGAGCTCGAGGATACGACGCTCAAATCGATGACCGATGTCGATGCCTTGCAGCAGCAGCACGACGATCTCGCCGCCGGCAGCGCCGATCTCAAGTCGCGCTGGGACGCCGAGCACGACGCCTGGCAGCACTCCCTCGGCGATCTGCGCGCAGAAGTCAAAACGCTCGAGGCACGCGCGGCTGCTATCGAGGCAACCCTGCCCGAACGTCTGCGCCGCGAGTTCCACCGCATCTTCAAGCAGCGGCAGAATGTCGCGGTCGCACGAATCGTGTCGGATTCCTGCAACGGCTGCCGCACGCGCGTCCGCCCCGCAGTCCTGCAGCAGCTCAAGCGTGGCGATCTCGTTCACTGCGAAGGCTGCAGCCGCATTCTTTACCTGGAGACGCCCAAATCCTGAAGATCATCGCCTTCGTCGACGGCGCTTGCCGCGGCAATCCCGGCCCTGCCTCCTACGGGGTCTACATGCGGAAGGATGACAGCGAGATCATCGAGATCTCCGGCTTCCTCGGCACGACCACGAACAACGTCGCCGAGTACGCAGGCCTGCTCGAGGCGCTGGCCACCGCCAAGTCCGAGGGAGCGACGGACGTGGAGATCGTCTCCGATTCGCTGCTGCTCGTGCAGCAAATGCTCGGCAAGTATCGCGTCAAACACCCGAACCTCGTGCCGTTGTACGAGCGCGCGAAGTCGATGACGCGCCATTTCGCGAAATTCAAGATCCGCCACACCCTTCGCGCCGGAAACAAGGATGCCGACCGTCTGGCCAACGCCGCGCTCGACCGGCCCGAGCGCACACTGAATGATCGATGGATAGAACGGCATCGTGTCGATTCGTGAGAATCTCGCCGGCGTGGAAGAGCGGATCGCCCGCGCCTGCGTGCGCGCCGGCCGCTCGCGCGGCGAGGTGACGCTCGTCGCCGTTTCGAAGACCTTCCCTGCCGGATCCGTCGACGAGGCCATCGCGGCCGGCATCGCTGAAGTGGGCGAGAACCGCGTTCAGGAAGCGCGGGAGAAGAAACCGCTCATTCGAGGTGTTGCCAGATGGCACTTGATCGGTCATCTTCAATCGAACAAGGCGAAGGATGCGGTGATGCTCTTCGATGTCATTCAGGCTGTCGACTCGCTCGAACTGGCCGAGAAGCTGGCACGCGCCGCCGAGGGTCAAGGCAAGCGGCAGGAGGTCATGCTGCAGGTCAACATCGGCGACGAACCGCAGAAGAGCGGCATCGTCCGGGCAGACGTCGGCGCGATCGCCCGGCGAGCGTCAGCGCTCGCCTCGCTGCACGTCATCGGTCTGATGGCCATCCCTCCCATTGGCACTGCCGATGAGTCGCGTCCATACTTTCGCGAGCTGCGGTCGATGCGCGATGCGCTCGGCCTTCAACATCTGTCGATGGGGATGAGCGAAGACTTCGAGGCCGCAGTCGAGGAAGGATCGACGATCGTCCGCGTCGGACGCGCGATTTTCGGGAGCCGAGGCTAAATGGGAATCATCACGCCATTCTTCAACGCGTTCCTCATCGTGCTGGATGTGCTCCAGTGGATCGTCCTGGTCTGGGTGATCATCTCGTGGATCCTCTTTTTCGCCTCGCAGACGTCGTTCCGCTGGCGCTACAAATCGGCGTACGTGATCCTCAATCAACTGAACGACATCTTCACGCGGATGACCAGCCCCTTCCTCCGCCCCTTCCGCCGGATGCTGCCGCCACACAAGACCGCCGGCATCGACTGGTCGCCCCTGCTGCTCCTGCTGACCATCTACATCATCCGTGGCGTGCTGTCGTACCTCTACACGGCTTTCGTGTTCCGCCGCTGATCAGGGCGGCCGGCTTACTTACACTCAGCAACGACCGGGAAGGTGATGGTGAACAGCGTGCCGATCAGGGCCTTTCGGTCCATTGTTTCCGTTGCCATCAAGGCATTCGTGTATCGGACGCCGCAGGGGCTTCGACAGGGATCGACAGCCGCAGTTCCGACGAGGGGGCCAGCGTTCCACTCACGCAGCTCGGTACCCTCCGGCCCGACCAGAGGGCTTGCCATGAAACGCTCGGTGTAGGCATGCAGACCGTGTAGCGGCCCGGCTCGAGATTGGCGAGCGTCACATGCTGATCGCCGATCACATCGCCGTTCGCCTGCGACCAAGCAATGAGGACGCCGAAAGCGACAGGCACGTCGCCTTCAAAGATGACTGGGGCGAGCTTCCACGGCGCGGAGAAGTCGAGCACAAGCCGCCCTCCATCCTGCTGCATGGCGACTGTCACCGGCTCCGCGTTCACAGGCGCTTGCAACGCCCGAAAGGCGAAGCCGGGTACGGTAACGTAAAGGATCGCCTCGGCCGCTCCCGGAGAGAGCCGCTTCCTGAAGCGGCCGTCGGAGGAGCAAGCCACTGGCGAGATCATCGGATTCGCGTCGGAAGGGCTGAAGGCGTAAACGACGGCACCTGCGACCGGGCCGCCGTGCGAGATGACGACGCCTTCGATCTCCCCAGTAGCCTCGAGGTCGAGGACGATGTCGTGGAGGTCGTCGCCATCGCGAACGGAGCGCGCGACCGCCCTGGCCAGGTACCCTCCGTGCCACTCGGCGCGCACATCGGCCTCGCCCGGCGTCACGCCGTCAAAGCGGAACCTGCCGTCGCGATCACTGTCCGTCTGCGATATCGATCCATCCGAGCGGAGAGTCACAATCGCTCCTTCGACGCCCTTGTCATTCAGTTGTACGATGCCTGACATCGCCGCCCGCGGTACTGAAAGATCGACGGTCGCCTCCTCGGCGCCGTCACGGCGCCGGACCATCGCCACGACGGGTGTCGCGTGCAGCGCCGGCGCCTCCGCGCTCACCTCGACCGGCCACTCTCCCTCCTGTGGCAGGAAGCCGCGAAACGTGCCACCAGGGTCGGACTGCATCGGAATGCGAACTGTCCCATGTTCCCCGCCGAACGTGATCGTGGCCGCGAGCGGCTTGTCGCCCATGCGAACCGTTCCGCGGATCGCCACGATCGGGAGATGGATCTGAAGCGGTTGACTTCCGGCCGCTACTTCGACGATGGCGTCGTACCAATGAGCGGCGGACGTCCCGAGCCTTATGCGATAGCTACCCGGCAGCACGCGTGGAAGATTCACCGCCCCATCGACCGTCAGCGTCGTCTCGAATGACTGGGGGTCGGGCTCGTCGGAGCGCTGGAGTGAGAGATGCCACCGCTGACCATCAGGCGCGACGGCAGGATCGACGAAGATCAGTACCGGCTCGCCGCGCATGAGCCGCAGTGGCCGCACCAGCTCAGCCTCCGCGCCATCGATCACGCGCACGGGCCTTGCCTCGGAGCTGAGATTGCCCGAAACCGCTGTGAGGCGGTAGTCGCCAGGCGCCATTCCGTCGATCTGGAAGAACCCATGCGTATCCGGTTTGGCCGATGGCGACAGCCGCTCGACACGTTCGCTTCCGGCGTAAGGCACCCCGCTCCTTTCCGGCCGCGCCGTGACGACGACGGAGGGGGCTGTCACTCCGCGCGGAACCTCCACGAAACCCGTCACCGATGAGCCAGGCCGCAACGCGATCGTTCCCGCGCTCGCTTGGCCGGCGGGAGGCAGCGCCACGCTCCAGCGGTGTGTGGCAATGAAGCCGCGCGCCTTGATGCGGAGGTCCCACGAGCCCGCCGGAAGTGCGCAACGCCACCGTTTGGCCGTAATTGGACAATCCACTTCGCCCGACGCCGCTGCAGACCGGAAGGCCGCCGTCAGTACCGCCGGAGGCCGTCCGCCCTGGGTCATCACCACCTCGCCCGTCAGCTCGCTCGCCGCGTAAAGGTCGAGCACGACTGTGGCATCGCCAACTCCGATCGTCACTGTTTTCTCCGCCGCCCACACCCCTGGGCCGCTCGCGCGGACGCTCCAGACCTCTCCCGCCTCTGCAACGTCTACGAGACGGACTCCTTCACCCGACTCCACCGCAACGCTCTTACGCACGGGGGTCGTCATCCCGTTCGTCCGCTCCGCGGTAACGTCGATCGCGCGAATCGCCGGCGGCGCTCCGTGCAGCCGCAACTGCAACATCACGCCCGCCGCCTGCGCGGGAACCCGCGCAAACATTAAGACAGCAGCGATCGTGGCGGCGAACCGCGTCGGCGAGATGCGGGTCATGGGTGGTAGTAGCAGGTGCCGGTCAACTTGCAGGTCTTGGTGCTGCCTGCACCGATCTCGCACTTGCAACTCCCAGGCTCGGAACTTCTGGTGCACCCTACCTTTAACGAAACAGAATCCACAAAAACGCAGACCGCGCACATATTGGACTGACACGTCTGCTGTTTAATGCCTGTCGTGTTCGGATCGGCTCCGCCTCCCGGCACCATGCTGCAGGAGTCATACGTTGGACACTCATCGGCGGGCAGGTCCCTGTTTAGCACGTCGCCGTCGCCACCCAGGACCTGAGCGTGCGCCGTCTTCGCACCGAGGATTGCCAGCGCTGCAATGAAGAGGAACGCGGTAAGCTTCATGTTCTTCATACTCTTCTCCTTACTCTCCATAAATTTGTGCTCTCAGTGGCACAGCGATTTCATGAGTGAATTGGTGTTTTCGTAGGCCATCTGGATTGGCCGTTCCCAGGGCTTGAAACAGTGTTGGTTTGCGTCGCTCGAGAGCATGACCAGAAGATCGTCCGCACAGAAGAGCAGGTCTCCCATGCGGTCGAGCAAGCGCTCGCGCAGAGGAATCGAGGCTGACCACACCATGAGATCCGGCGTCGCATCGTCAGGGACCTTCAAGGATGCCTCCTTCATGGACATTCATATGTCGTTCCGTATCAGAGAACGATAAGGTGGAGAAGGGCTTGCTGTCCACTATCATTTTGCGAACCTCTCTCGAGTCGGTCCCATAAGAGTGATTGCGCTCAGTTCTTTCTCAATCGGCGCAGACGGTTCGCTCCCGCGGCCCTCGTCGAGGCGGCAAAGAAGGTCTTCCGAGGCCGTGCTCCTCCTCTAGTCTCGATCTGCTCGCTCTGATCACAGCAGTTGAGACTGAGAAATAGGAGACAAGATGTCCTCAAAGAATGAGGTACCGCGAAACGAAGTACCGCAAGATGCAGCACAAGTGACACCGGTGTTTAGTGCCTACACGGTTGGTGCGCAAGCGCTCATCGTGCAGGCGCGCGACATGCGCCTGCAGGTTCCGAAGTTCATCCTCCCGGCGACTAAGGCCGACGGGCGGAGATTGGCCAATGCGGCCAATCTGCCGCCGCAGTTCGTCGAGCTGACGGCTGTGGCGATGACGAACAGCGCGTCGCTGGCGCGCCCGGGAACGGCAGATCCGCTTCAGACGCGCGATCTGATGAGCTACGCCCAGGCCTATGCGCCGTTTGCCGGCGAACTGGAGGCATTCGCGCAATTCGTCCGTCACAGTGTCGCCGTGGCGAAGAACAAGGTCGTACGTGACGCGCTCGTCACGTACGCTCTGGCCAAACGTCTGGCCAAACTTCCGGAGACTGTCGATCTGGCGCCGCATGTCGTTGACATGACCCGCGCCCTTGGCAAGCGCGGACGGAAGGCCAAGACGCAAAAGGCCTCAGTACCGGCAACCCCGGTTTCAGCCTCGCCAGTGACGACCTCACCGGCGAAGACGAACTGAACCGGTTCGTGCAGTAAGCAGTAAGCCCCGCGCATTTTTCATGGGATCGGATTCACATTCGTGATCGTGAACAATGTCGTCTGTCCCGACTGACCGCTGACATCGACTTCGAAGTACGGCAGCAGCAACGTTGCCGCGGGGCCGACTCTGATGTCGCATGTACTGTCGTTGTCGCGCGTCCCTGCGGACGCCGTGGTGGTGACGAGGAGGGCGATGATCAGCACAAGCGTTTTCATGGCAGTGGATTCACGTTCGTGCCGGTGCAGAGAGCGGTGGTGCCGTTTGTCAGGGTTGGGCCGGGCGGACAGACGAAGACGCCGCCGGCGGGACCGATGGGGACGCTGCCACCGCCGGCGGTTGAGGTAAACGCCGCCGGGGAACAGCCGTTGCCGAGGGCAGCGGCATCGAATTCGGTAGCAAGGCGATTAGTGCCGAGGCTTCCGAACATCGTGATCGTTACCCAGTTCTGGCTCGGACGAGGACCGGCTTTTGTCGTCGCGCCTGCTGGCGATAGTGCCGAGGAGGCGCTGTTCGGCGCAGGCATGCCGCCGGTGTCTCTCGTCACCGAGTAGGAAAAGCTTCCGCAATTGTTGAGGTTGAGGTACATCCAGCCGCCGGCATCCGTTCCATTCAAGGCTGGGTAGGTTCCTGAGTCGGCCGCTGATTTTGACGACGTTGCCGGAAGGAACGGCGCCCCTGCGGGAAAGCAATTACCGGGATCAACATTGCATGGCCCATACACTGAGGCGTTCTCCCGTTCATCGAAGCGTACGATCTCGGCGACGGGCATGTAGCTCGACGCCGTCGCGCTGGCGCAATCTCCGGCCCCGAATCCCTCCCGCCAGATTGTGAAGTTTGTCGCGAAGGCATTCGGGCCGCCCTGGATGAAGCGTGCCGCGAAGGTCGACGGCAGCGGCTGGCGGCGATCCGCCACCCGGTTCACCGCAGGCGTGTAGCGGTCGTAGAACGTGTAGGGGAGTCCCGTCGGAACATTGGAGCCGGCGGAGCCTCCTTCGGGTATCGCCCGGATGTGAACCATCGGATTGCCGCCGGCATCGAAGGAGCTGGTATCAGTTCCGCCTGGATGGGCCCCGAGGTGCTGGTAGTCACCGATCAGAACGTTGTCGAAGAGGAGATCGGCAGTGTAGTAGGCCTGATCGTTGGGCATACGGCTCGTACAGCTCGCGACCACGTCGATCGTGGCGTAACCGATGGCATGGACGTGAAGTCCGCCGACGCGTTCGCACGACAGTCCCGGGGCGCTGCCGGTGGTGAATACGCCGCGCAGCGCCGCGGCAACCGAGGCGGGGAAGACGCCAGGAGTGGTGGCGCAGTTTGGGTTGGCGCTGAAGTTCGGGCTGCCTGCCGCCGAAAGTGATCCCGGCGGCGTGGAGGAACTGGTGCCGGTGGCCGAGGCAATGATGCCGAAACGAAGCACGTCGGCAAGATTGATCCCCTGCACGTCGTATCCGGTCAGGTAGAGATTGAAGTTGAACGCCGGGTATCCGTAGTCGGTCCAGAGAGTCACGTGTGCGATCTGTGGGAATCGCGTAACGTTCGTGATCGTGAAGAGCGTCGTCTGTCCGGCGGGGTTCGCAAGGTCGACCTCGAAGTACGGCAGCAGCAACGTTGCCGCGGGGCCGACTCTGATGTCGCATGTACTGTCGTTGTCGCGCGTTCCACCGAAGGCGGTAGTGGCGATGAGAAGGGCGATACCCAGAACCAACGTTTTCATGGCAGTGGATTCACGTTCGTGCCGGTGCAGAGAGCGGTGGTGCCGTTTGTCAGGGTTGGGCCGGGCGGACAGACGAAGACGCCGCCGGCGGGACCGATGGGGACGCTGCCACCTTCGGCGGTTGACGTAAACGCCGCCGGGGAACAGCCGTTGCCGAGGGCAGCGGCATCGAATTCGGCCGACAGACGATTTGCGCCGAGGCTTCCGAACATCGTGATCGTTACCCAGTTCTGGCTCGGACGTGGGCCTTGTGTCGTGGTCGCGCCGTGAGGTGCGAGGAGGCCCGGGACGTTTGACGGACCGGGCATGCCTCCGATGTCCCGTGTCACTGAGTAGGAGTTGCTGCCGCCATTGTTCAGATTGAGGTACATCCATCCGCCGACGTCCGCCGAGGCCATGGCGGGGTAGATGCTGTTGCTGGTCGCCGTCGATGATGTCGTCGGAAGAGCTGGAATGTTAAAGCAACCGATGTTACAGAACAGGGTGACGATGAACGGGTTCTCCCGTTCATCGAAGCGTACGAGCTCTGAAACGAGCAGGCTGTTCGACCTGTTCGCGCTTGCGCAATCTCCGGCCCCGAATCCCTCCCGCCAGATCGTATAGTTCGTCGCGAAGGCATTCGGGCCGCCCTGGATGAAGCGCGCCGAGAAGGTCGATGGCAGCGGCTGGCGGCGGTCCGCCACCCGGTTCGTAGCCGGCGTGTACCGGTCGTAGAACGTGAACGGCAGTTCCGTCGGGACGTTCGATCCGGCGGATCCTCCTTCGGGTACGGCACGGATGTGAACCATCGGATTGCCGCCGGCATCGAAGGAGCCGGCAGCAGTTCCGGCTGGGTAGGTCCCGAGCTGCTGGTAGTCACCGATCAGGACGTTGTCGAAGAGGAGATCAGTCGTGTAGTAGCTGGGATCGTTGGGCATGCGGCTGGTACAACTCGCGACCACGTCGATCGTGGCGTAGCCGATGGCGTTTGCGTGAACGCCGCCGACCCCGTTGCAGGCGGTTCCTGGCGCGATGAGCGGAGAAAGATTGCCGGTGGTGAACACGCTGCGCAGTGCCGCGGCAACCGAGGCGGGGAACACGCCAGGAGTGGTGGCGCAGTTTGGGTTGGCGCTGAAGTTCGGGCTGCCTGCCGCCGAAAGTGATCCCGGCGGCGTCGAGGAGCTGGTACCCGTTTCTGAAGCAATGAGACCGAAACGAAGCACGTCGGCAAGATTGATCCCCTGCACGTCGTATCCGGTCAGATAGAGATTGAAGTTGAACGCCGGATAGCCGTAGTCGGTCCAGAGTGTCACGTGCGCAATCTGCGGATAGCGCGTGACGTTCGTGATCGTGAAGAGCGTCGTTTGTCCCGACTGACCGCTGATGTCGACATCGAAGTACGGCAGGAGTAACGTCGCCGCCGGACCGACTCTAATGTCGCAAGTGGAGTCGTTATCCCGCGTCGCGGCGGATGCGGCGGTGGTGATGAGGAGAGCAGCGGCTAGCACCAGCGTCTTCATGGCAATGGGTTCACATTCGTGCCCGTGCAAAGAGCGGTGGTGCCGTTTGTGAGGGTTGGACCCGGCGGACAGACGAAGACGCCACCGGCGGGACCGATCGGGACGCTCCCACCGTCGGCGGTTGATGTGAACGCGGCCGGTGAACAGCCGTTGCCGAGGGCGGCGGCGTCGAATTCGGCCGACAGGCGATTCGTGCCCAGGCTTCCGGACATCGCGATCGTTACCCAGTTCTGACTGGGGCGTGGGCCTTGGGTCGTGCTCCCTCCCCGAGGTGCCAGAAGGCCGGGAACGTTCGACGGCCCGGGCATGCCCCCGATGTCTCGTGTCACTGAGTAGGAGTTGCTGCCGCCGTTGTTCAGATTTAGATAGATCCATCCGCCGACGTCACTTCCGGCCATGAGCGGGTAGACGTTTCCCGCGCTGTTCGTTGATGATGTTGCCGGAAGTGGAGGGGGCGGGTCGCAGAGTGGGTCACAGTTCAGTCTAAGAAAAATGTAAGCGTTCTCCCGTTCATCGAAGCGTACGAGCTCTGCAACGAGCATGACGCTCGTCGCCGTAGCGCTGGCGCAATCTCCGGCCCCGAATCCCTCCCGCCAGATTGTGAAGTTCGTTCCGAAGGCATTCGGGCCGCCCTGGATGAAGCGTGCCGCGAAGGTCGACGGCAGCGGCTGGCGGCGATCCGCCACCCGGTTTGTCGCCGGCGTGTAGCGGTCGTAGAACGTGTAGGGGAGTCCCGTCGGAACATTGGAGCCGGCGGATCCTCCTTCAGGGATTGCGCGGATGTGGACCATCGGATTGCCACCGGCATCGAAGGAGCCGCCTGCTGTTCCGGCTGGAAGCGCGCCGAGTTGCTGGTAGTCGCCGATCAGGACGTTGTCGAAGAGAAGATCGGTCGTGTAATAGCTGGGATCGTTCGGCATGCGGCTCGTACAATTCGCGACCACGTCGATCGTGGCGTAGCCGGTAGCGTTTGCGTGAACGTTGCCTACGCTGTTACAGGAGGTTCCTGGCGCGATGACCGGAGAAAAGCCTCTTGTGAACACGCTGCGCAGTGCCGCGGCAACCGAGGCGGGGAACACGCCAGGAGTGGTGGCGCAGTTTGGGTTGGCGCCGAAGTTCGGGCTGCCTGCCGCCGAAAGTGATCCCGGCGGCGTGGAGGAACTGGTGCCGGTGGCCGAGGCAATGATTCCGAAACGAAGCACGTCGGCAAGATTGATCCCCTGCACGTCGTATCCGGTCAGGTAGATGTTGAAGTTGAATGCCGGATATCCAAAGTCGGTCCAGAGTGTCACGTGCGCAATCTGCGGATAGCGCGTGACGTTCGTGATGGTGAAGAGCGTCGTTTGTCCCGACTGACCGCTGATGTCTACCTCGAAGTACGGCAGCAGCAGTGTCGCCGCAGGGCCGACTCTGATGTCGCATGTGTCATCGTTGTCGCGTGTCCCTGCGGACGCGGGGATCGCGATCAGGAGGGCGAGCAGGGATGCCGTCAGAAGTCTCTTCATTGCAGCTCCTTATGGTCCAATAACCAGCAGCCTATGCTACGACATCATAGAATGCCAGAGTTTTGTATAATCCCGATTCTGTGAAGGGAGAGGGGTCGATGCAAGGACTAACGCCGCTCGATATTCAGAAGCAGACGTTCGCGCGAGTGTTCAAGGGATACAGCGCAGACGAGGTGCGCGGATACCTTCACCTGATCGCCGAGGAAGTGGAGCGGCTTGTCAGGGACGTCGACCGGCTCTCGCGCGAGAACTCCATGCTGCGCGATGAGCTGGATGAGCACAACGCACGGGAACGCATCCTCAAAGATACGCTGCTGTCGGCCCAGAAAGTTTCCGAGGACGTGAGGGCGAACGCGCACAAAGAGGCGGAGCTGATCGTCAAGGATGCCGAGCTGCTCTCGGAGCGTCTGACGTCGCAGGCCATGTCGCGCGTCGGCGATCTGGAGCGCGCCATCCAGGATCTGAAAATCGAACGGCGTGGCGCACGCAACAAGCTGCAGATGATGCTCGGCACGATGCAGGAACTGGTCATGCTCGACGCCGAGCAGGAAGCGAACGAGCAGCCGATCACGTCGATGTTTCGGGCGCGGGAGTAGGGCCGGTGCCGGGCGAGGGAGAGTTGCGCTTGCCTGGCTCCGGCCGCGCATTACTGATACGCAATCTCTCCCAGATCGCCACACCGATCGGCGCAGACGCTGTGCGCGGCAATGCCATGCGCAAGCTCGCCGTCTACGACGGCTCGGTCATCGTGATCCGCGACGGACGTTTCGCATTCGTCGGGCGTGAGTCCGATATCGACAGTGCGCTCCGCGCGGCTATCGACGACGACGTCGACGCGCATGGTGCGACCGCAGTCCCCGGCTTCATCGACTCGCACACCCACCTTCCCTTTGCCGGCTACCGCGAGACGGAGTTCAACCGGAGATTGCAGGGCGAGACGTACGAACAGATCGCAGCATCCGGCGGAGGGATCGCGTCGTCGGTTCATGCCACGCGCAAGGCCTCGCAGGAGGAGCTGGTCGCGAACATCCTTGCCCGCGCCGGCACGATGGCGCGCTGTGGGACCACGATCGCCGAAGCCAAAAGTGGATATGGCCTGAGCGTCGAGGGCGAGCTGAAACAGTTGCGCGCCATCCGCGAGGCGAACGAGCGCTCGCCGGTTCGCCTGATTTCGACCTGCCTGGCCGCGCACGATTTCCCGCCCGAGGGCCGTAACAGTGCCGCGTCGCGGCGCGATTACGTCTCGACCATCATCGGCGAGATCCTGCCTGCCGTCGCCGAGGAGAAGCTGGCCGTCTTCTGCGACGTCTTCGTCGAGCGTGGTGCCTTTAGCAATGCTGAGGGCGATGCTGTGCTGCGCGCCGGCGCTGCGCTCGGTCTGGTGCCGCGTATGCACGCCGACGAGCTCTCCGACACGAACGGCGCCGTACTCGCCGCCAGCCTGGGCTGCGCTTCAGCCGACCACCTGATGCAGATCTCCGATGACGGTATCGCCGCGCTGGCGGCATCCGACACGGTCGCCAACCTCCTGCCCGCCACCAGCTTCTTCCTGATGTCCGAACGCTACGCCCCCGCGCGCCGCCTGATCGACGCCGGCGCGATCGTGTCGCTCTCCACCGACTGCAACCCCGGCACCTCCATGACCGAATCGATGCCGATGGTGATGCAACTGGCCACGCTGCAGATGAAGATGACCGTAGAAGAGTCGCTGACCGCCGCCACGCTCAACGGCGCGTATTCACTGCGCCTGGCTTCGGAGACCGGCTCGATCGAGACCGGCAAACGCGCCGGCCTTGTCTTGCTCGACGCGCCGAACTACCTGCACCTCGTCTATCACTTCGGAGTGAATCTCGTCACACACGTGATGCGGGATGGGGTGTGGGTGGTATAGGGAGTTCCTGTGATTCCGAGCGAAGGACAGCGCAGGCGCTGCACCTGGGAAAAGAAACATGGTGCTGGCGAAAGCCGCGCGATTGCCGGTGTCGATGCGCGCAGGCGCGTCGGACAAAGTAGCCCCTGGCTCGGCCAGGGGTAATCGTCGTAGTGGATGGTTTGCGGCCGCGAAGGCGGTCGCCATAACCGCGACCATCGCGCCTGGATCCTGTGGCGACCGCCTTCGCGGCCGCAGATTCCTCGACCACGAAGTACTCCGCGCCGAGCGCGGGGCTGTGCGCCTGAAAGCACGTACGAGCAGACGAGTGAAAGTCTCGTCTGGTCAAGCGCTCATTGACCAAAGCCGACCGTAACTGCGTCGTCGTGAGACGGGGTGGGGAGCAACGGAAGGCGAATGACCGGTCCGCACGATAGGAACTCGATACGGCCGTATGTACTGGCGAGCCTGCAGCCCAATGGCGAAGCCCAGATCCGGTGGACGCAGACGGGAAACGGTCCTAAGGAGAGCCCGAGACGCTGAGCGAGCGTGAGAAAGCGATCTAGGGAGACATGAGGTGTTTGGAGGCAGAACGGTCAGAAGGTCGTGCGTGTGAATCAGGGAGACCTTGCCGACGAAATGAAGGCGAAGGCAAGGAGTCAGAGTCCCCGTAGTAGCGAGGAAGCGCCGTAACGGGCGTGGAGTCAAGGGGGACAGGAAGGTGATGTGTGAAGAAAGGACAAACGGAAAGACAACTCTCGCTAG
>JBBRNB010000077.1:0-34645 GCA_038230535.1 Thermoanaerobaculia bacterium | reverse complement strand
GGCATGCTGCAGAAACAGCCGCTCCTGCGGATCGAGATACTTCGCCTCTTTCGGCGAGATATTAAAGAACAGAGGATCGAATTCGTCGACCCCGTCGATGAAGCCCCCCCACTTGCTGTAATGGCGTCCGCCCTCCGTGCGATCCTCGCTGTAGTATTCCCGCCAGTCCCAACGCTCTTTCGGAACCTCGATGATGCAGTCTTTCCCCGCCCGCAGATTACGCCAGTACGCCTCGATGTCGACTGCTTCCGGATACCGCCCGCTCAATCCGATAATCGCGATCGGCTTCAGGTGCTCCTGGCTTGGCACCTTGCGCGCACGGTCGGCTCGCCGATTAGCCATTCGCGCTACTGGAACGGCCGGCTCAGACGGCCCATCAACAGCCTGCCTCTGGCGGTCGTCATTCGCTGTGAAAAGCGCCGCTAATCGAGCCGCATGCGATTGAAAGAAGTAGCCGGCCAAGTCACGAAGCGTCTGATATTCGAAAAACAGTGTTTTGGAGAGCGGTCCAAAGGTCTTCTCCAACTGGTTGATCAGCTTCAGAGCAATGATCGAATCGATGCCGTATCGCTCCAACGTCGATTGCGGATCAATCTGATGAGCCGGCATTTTCAACAGTTGTGAACATTCTCGGCGCAGATAGTCCTCAGTGCTCTCAAGTAGGCTTTCCGAGGTGATCGCGCCAACATGCGCATCGGCTGCCGCGGATTGTTCCGCTGCCGGTGGCAGAGAGAACGCCTCAGGCTCGATCGGGCGGCAGGCGACCAGCGCGCGGCGTATCAGGGCGAGATCGCCCTCCACAACCAGCATCCGGTCATAGGGCAACGTCAGACTGCGATGGAAGGCCGCCAAGCCCGTCGTCGTAAGCATGGGGTGCATTCCGGTGGTCAGCTGAAGCCGCTCCTGACTGGCTGGGTCGAGCTTCATCCCGCCGTCTTGCCACAGACCCCAATTGATCGACCGCGTACGACCGTACCGCTGGTTGGCGGCCACCTTCCGATTCCGGTATGTCGCAAAGCAGTCCATGAATCCATTGGCGGCCGCGTAATCCGCTTGACCCAGGTTGCCGACCGCCGCGACAGCCGAGGAAAACAGCACAAAGAAATCGAGCTCGACCTCGTGGGTGGCGTGGTCGAGGTTGGCCGCACCGGTGACTTTCGGCGCAAGCACATCTCCGAATTCACCGGTAGACTTTTTAAGGATAAAGTTATCCGCGGTCATCCCGGCGCAATGAAGAATGCCGTCGAGCTTGCCGTATTCGTCTTTGATGGATGTGATGAGCTGCCTGACTTGACCAAGATCGCCGAGGTCTAGCTGACGATACGTGACACGACTGGAGGGTGCGAATGATTCGTGGAAACGCGCCTGCTTTTCTACACTAGGCGCCGAGCGGCCGGTTAGGACCACTGCGGCCTGCGCGCTCTGCGCAATGATTTCTTTCGCAAACAGAATTCCAAGTACGCCCAGGCCACCGGTAATGAGATAGACCCCTGAGTCCTTGAACCACACCGGCGACGTCTGGGAGTCGTCCTGCATTTCCTGCCAGTCGACAATCTGCCGCGCACCACCCTGATAACGTACCAGCGGGTTCCCGCCGTGCGTTTTCTCTTCCCTTAGGAGGGACGCCAACTCGTCGGCGGGCAAATCCGGCCTGATCAGAATCACTTGTCCCGCCAGCCTCGGATCTTCCAGCGCCGCGGTCTTGAGCAGTCCCGATAAACCGACGGCGAGTGCCTGTTCCTCCAAATCGGTGACGATGATCTGGACGAGCACCTTGTCTTGCCGATTCCTTCGCAAGAGTGTTCGGATTTGCTCGAAACACGCCATCGCGACGCGGCCGTAGCGCTGGGCGACGTCGCCCTGTTGCGAACCCAGCGAGACGCAGTGCGAGCCGGAAAGCAACGAGGAGAGACTCTCAGCATCGGAGGCCGATTGCTCGCACAAAAGAACCCAGTGTTGAGCGTACACTGTATCAACGCCGGCGTCGATTTCGATCTCGCACGCCTCCCAAACCGGGACGGCCAACAAAACGCCTATCGAGCCGTCTCGCTCTCGGTCCTTAATGGCTTTGATTTTCGCCAAGGCCTCCGCCTGCGAAAGTCTGCCATGAGACAAGTCATCGTATGTTTGGCGTAGCAGTCGGTCTTTGAGCATGAGATCCATGTCTTCGCGTTGAGCAGCGCATTCGCCTACCCAGGCTCTGTCGTCCGGCGTGGCACGCTATGGTTGACTTGAGAGGAAAGTGGTCGGCAAACAGCCGACGGCCGAGCGTCTATCCCAGTCTCACCGCTTCGTCAACGGTGAGTTCATGGTTCGCAATGTCTGCAATCAGTGTTTCGTAGAACCCCTGGTCAAACGAGGAATCAGGCTTCTTAATGAGCAGGTTTGTCGCCGTAGAAGGCGAGACAGTTTTCCGCCGCGCCGAGCCCCCTTCGCTTCCCATGATCCGCGTGGCAAATCCTCGCATCTCGACGCAGACGTTTCCTTGCTGATCGCACATATCGATATCCACCTTACCCGCTTCGCCCTTCGATGTTCCTTCGCAGTACCGAACCCACGCCACCATCTCCTGCGTGCAGGCCGACCCGACGCGTAGTGACTCCAATAGGAACGGCAACCGAGCCTCATCGAGAACGCGATTCTCGCCGATGAGGAGGCCGATCGACGCCTGCAGAGCGCTGTCCATGAGGCTGGGATGCAGCACATAGTCGTGCCGGCTCGCCTCTATGATCGCCGGCAAACGCAGCTGTGCGAGTAACTGCTTGTCGCCGATATCGACGCCGACGATCCCCTGGTGCGCCGGGCCATAATTGAAACCCATCTGGTCGAATATGGCATAGATGTCAGCCGCGCCCAATCTGCCCCGATCCATCCGACCCCGCAGTTGTTCCAGATCGAGCCTGACCGGCGCGACGCCAGGAGTGAAAAGAGCCTGGCCCTGACAGTGAATTGTTTCCTGGTCACCCTCTACGCCGCGGATCTCGTAGTCCACGTGGTCGCTGTCGTCGACCGATAGGGATATGCAGACTTGCTTGTGCTCTGTGACGACGACCGGCTTGAGCCAGGCGGTATTGCGTAACTCCAGGAGGTCCGATTTCTGCCGGTCTGGCCACGCCTGCTCCATGGCGGCCCGCGCCATTTCCAGATACGCTACGCCGGGTAGGACCTTCTTCGGCGCGCTGCCGTTCGTGCGCACTTGATGATCGGATAGGAAGAACTCCTGTCCGGTAAAGACTGAGGTGTAGCGTTGGCCTTCCAGGTCAGACGTATTTCGCTGCAGCAAGGGGTGAACGACCGCGATTGCTGCACCGTTGGCGGCCACGCCGGTGTCCGCCGCTGCATCGATCCAGCAGCGCTCTTTGGCAAAGGGATAGGTCGGCAGCGGAATACGTCGCGGCAGCACCTCGCCGTAGAGCCTGCGCCAGTCGACCTCGAGGCCCTTTACCCAGAGACCCAGCAGTTTGTCCAGCTTCTTTTCGCCGATCAACTTGGACACGATTGTGTCCTGCAGCTCGTCATCCTCGCTAAGAACGCTCCAGCCCTTGTTGCTGCGCTTGACCTGACCTTGATGAAAATCGCCGACCGCCGCCTCGCCGTTGACATAGGACTCCAGTTCTTCGGTCAGCTCATCGGCCGACCTCACCACGAAGCCGACTCGTTCGTCCATCGCCTCACGGCCAACTTGCAGCGTGTATGCAACGGCGGCCAGCTCTATCGGCCGTTCCGCCGCGCGAATGAACTCCAAGAGATCCTGTGCCCTTTGGCGCAACTGCTCTGCGGTCCTGGCGGAAAGGGCAACGATGAAGGACATTCCTTCGCCCAACTGCACCGGTTGTTCGGCCCGCCCTCTATATTCTTCGATCACGAGATGAGCGTTGGTACCGCTGAATCCGAAGGAACTCACGGCTGCACGTCGCAGCGCGCTCGGATCGACATGCCACGGCGCCGTCTTCCGGCTGATGTAGAAGGGCGAATTCGCGAAATCAAACTGGGAGTTTTCTAGGGTCACATTGAGAGTCGGCACCAATGTCCGATGCTGCAGCGACAGCAGAACCTTATGGATTCCTGCGACGCCTGCGGCCGCCGAGGTGTGCCCGATGTTGCTCTTGACAGCGCCCAGGGCGCAGTAGTTCTTCCTGGAAGTCATCTCTTTGAATACTGTCGACAGAGCTTCCAGCTCGATCGGATCGCCTAACTTCGTGCCCGTACCATGCGTCTCGACATAAGAGATCGTGTCGGGATCGATCTGATACTTGGCATAAATCGCCCGCTCCAGCTCGATTTGACTATTAACGCTTGGCGCCGTGATGCCGTTCGTTTTGCCGTCTTGGTTGATGCCCGATCCGAGAATCACTCCGTAGATGAAGTCGTCATCCTGTTGCGCATCGCGCAGACGTTTGAGCACCAGAGCGCCCACGCCTTCGCCCACGACTATGCCGTCTGCCGCCTCGTCGAATGTTCTGCATCGTCCAACCGAGGACAACATCCCGGCTTGACTCATTGAAAGGTAAGATTCCGGAGTCAACCACAGACTGACGCCGCCGGCCAAGGCCATGTCCGTTTCACCGCTCCACAAGGCCTGGCACGCCAGGTGAACGGCCACCAACGACGACGAACACGCTGTATCGACGGAAATGGCCGGGCCTTTCAAGTTCAGGTAGTACGCGATTCTCGACGCCGCGATGGCGAAGCTGTTACTGGTGACCGGCGCCGCCAAAACGCCATGGCGCGCCAGAATCCCAGCGTATTCGTTCATCGAGATTCCGAGATAGACACCGCATTTCTTGCTGCTCAGCCAATTGCTGGAGTAGCCGGCGTCTTCGAAAGCTCTATAGCTCTCCTGCAGGAACAATCGCTGCTGCGGATCCATGAGCTCAGCTTCCTGAGGAGAAATCCGGAAGAACAGAGGATCGAAACGATCGACGTCGTCGAGCGCGCCTAACCATTTGGAGTTCGTTTTACCCGCTTTGGTGGAGTCCGGATCGTAATACCGATTCGCATCCCAACGGGATTGCGGTATCTCGACAACGCACTCTCTGCCTTCCACCAGATTCGCCCAGTACGCCTTCAGGTCATTCGCCTTAGGATACCGTCCTGACATTCCGACAATGGCGATCCTGTCGGCGGATGAAGAGACTCGGTTCCGCGTGATCTTACGGCCAACGCGAGCCTTCTTTTGCGGGCTGCGGTAAGAACTGGCCTCGGGCACCGCCGGCGCGGCTACCACCGGTCCGGCGACCGACGCGGGGCGCAAGTGGATGGAATGGCACGGCAGCGAGTTGATTTCCCGTTCCAGGAACGATGACAGTTCCCTGACGGTGGGATGGTCAAAAACCTTCATGTTGGATAGCTCTGTGCCGTATTGCTTATTGATCGCGATCATGAGTTCGACGCTGCGGACGGAATCCAGGCCGAACTCGCTGAACGGCTGATCGATGTCGATCGACGACGGCTCCATGCGTAGCACCGTGCCCAGAAGGTTTGTCATTTGTTCCTGCACTTGGTTCACGCTGACTGCGACTTGTGCATCATTTGCCTGATTGTCCACACGAGTCGCGGCGAACTCACTTTGTGGACCGCGGCGCGGGTCTGGAGCAGCCTCCGATTCCCTCTCGAATAACGGCACATTGGATGACGCGGCCCTCGGCGGATAGAAAAGGGGCCGCCGCCTCATCGCATTCAGCGCAATGCGGTAGGGCGTCGGCTCCTGAATCTTCCGGAGATTATGCGACTGGATCTCTTCCTGGTCCCATTCGGCGTTTCTCTTGAGCTTCATCAGAACATAGCGCAGCCAGCCTCTCTCTAGCGATATAAACTGGTTCGCGTAGTTCGTGAACGTTCTTTGCGAAACCTCCGACAGGTTCTTGATGTTCTCCTTTACTTCGGGATCGTATAGGTAATTCGCGATCTCTGCAGATACGTCTATGATCTCGACGATTTCCAGACGGAAGTGCGATGTCAACCTGGCCCATTCTTTTTGCGTCGGGATACTGATCTCCACATTGGGATCGTCCACTGAGCCCTGCAGGCACGAAAGATAGTCCGCCAAGAGCATCCGTCCGTGCGGAGCAAGCGAGCGGCAGATATTGTCGAACAATCCCATTTTATTGCGGATGTGAAAGCTCACCTCGATGCCAAAAGCCATATCGTACCGCGACGGAAACGGATCACGTGAGCTGTCCTGGTGATGAATCTTAATTCGAGCTCTATCCAGGTTCAGGCTCGAAATGCGCTGGTTCCCGAGAATTGCCTGGTCTCGGGTAATCGTGCAGCCGTGGACCTGCAGATGCGGGAACCGTGCTCCCATCTGAATGACGTCTGTGCCGTGGCCGCAGCCAAAGTCCAAAACGGAAGTCAGCTTCGCGAAATCCTCGTCGCAAAACAACACTTGCCGCATCTCGATCTGCTTTGAGAGCGCCTCGTTCAGTTCTTCCGGGTACTTTTCCGGCTGCAGGAATACTCTCGACACCGAGAATCCCGGCTTCTTCTCGTCAAAGGGGGCAAAGGTTAGGTACTCCTCTTTGAATTCGGACGAAGTCCGCCAGGTTGCCTCGGAATAGAACTCCTCGGCTTTGTTGGCGTATCGGTAAGGAACGCCCACTTTCGCGCTGGAAAGTGCGTCAAAGAGGCAGGCCCGTTGCAGATAGCTGGTGATCTTCGAGAGGTCACCCTCCGCGACGAGCAGTTGGTCGTAGGGACACGTCAGGCTACGATGGAATGCGAGAAGGCCCGTGGTCGTCTGCATTGGCTGCATGCCCGTCGTTTGTTGCAGCAGTTCCTGACTCTGCGGATCGAGAGCCATCCCGCCGGCTCGCCACAACGGCCAGTTGATCGACCGCGTGCACCCGTATCGGCGTTTGGCCGCCACCTCTCGATTGCGATGAATAGCGAACTGGTCCATGAAGCCATTCGCGACCGCGTAATCGGCTTGACCCGGATTCCCCATCACGCTGGTGATGGAGGAAAACAGCACGAAGAAATCCAATTTCACATCCTGGGCGGCCTCGTCCAGGTTGAATGTACCGGTCACTTTCGGCGCGAGTACCTCGGCGAATTCGGCGCCTGTCTTTTTCAGGATCACCTCATCGGCAATCATCCCGGCACAGTGCAGGATGCCATTGAGCTGACCGTACTCGTTTTGAATGTCAGCGATGAGTTGCTTGACCTGATTCAGATCGTCGAGATCCACCTGCCGATAGCTCGCACGGGCGCCCTGGGACAATCCATCCAAGCGTGCCTGTTTTTCGGCGCTCAACGCCGAGCGTCCTGCCAATAGCACGCGCGCTTCACGCGTTTGCACGAAGATTTCCCGGGCAAACAGCACACCCAGGCTGCCGAGCCCGCCGGTGATCAGGTAGAGACCGTCATCTTTGAAAACTGCCCGCGCGGGTTCCGGTTCGGCCGGCATTTCCTTCCAACGTAAGACTTGTCGCGCGCCGTGTTCGTATCTGATCAGCGTGCCGATCCCGCGGGCCTTCTCTTCCTTCAGGTACTGGCACAACTCCTGCGTCGTGGTGGTCGCCGGGACGAGAACGAGTTGACCGACGATTTGCGGATTCTCTAGCTCCGTCGTCTTCAGCAGCCCGGACAGCCCCGCTAGCAGGGCCTTCTCCTCATCGCCGGTCATCGCAATCTGCAGAAGCACCTGGCCACCAGGCCCACCTCGAAGAATGGTCTGGATCTGCTCAAAGCACGCGAGGGCGTACTCGCTATAGCGCTGCGCGACGTTCGCTTGCTGCGCAGCATGCAGTGTCAGGTTGTGGCTGTGGGAGAGGAGAGACCCCAGCTTCTCGGCGTCGACCTCGAGTAACTCACAGAGAATTACATGGTGTTCCACGAATTCGACTTCACCTGCGTCAAGCGGTGCATCATCGTCGGTTGTCTGCCATACCGGAGTCGCGAGCAGGCTGCTGCCGAACCCCCGCACTGGTGCGACGGTTGTGGTGCTCATCTCGTTGCCGAGCACGCGCGTAGACAGTCCGAGCATCTGAGCACGGACGTTTCCCTGCGCATCGCACAAATCGACATCCAGCTTCATGACGTCGTCCGCCGTCTGACCTTGCGAATAGCGCACCCAGGCAACCATCTCGCGGGTACAAGGCGAGACGATGCGCAACGAGTCCAGCGCAACGGGCAGTCTCGGCCCATTCGACTCTCCGGACGAGCCGTCGATCAACCAAACACCCGCCTGCATGGCACACTCCATCAAGCTCGGATGCAGAACATAGTCCCGTGACGTGTACTCTACTATCCCCGGGAGCAGGAGCTGCGCCAATAATTGGCCTCGGCCTCTATTGATAGCGGTGATTCCTTGGAACGACGGTCCATAGACAAGACCGATCTGGGCGAGCGCTCCATAAACTCGGCTCGACTCGACCTTGCTCTGGCCCATCTGTGCCTCGATCTGCTCGAGATCGAGCCGGGCCGCCGCCTTCATGGGACTCCAGAACGCGCGACCTTCACAGTGGACGATCTCCTGGTACCTGTATTGGCTGTAGATCTCGTACTCGATTTCGTCGTTGTCTGTCGCGAACAACCGAATGCTGATTTCCTTGTTCTCGCTGGCGACAATCGGATGCGCCCAAACTACATCGCGCAGCTCCAGGACCATCGATTCCGGCCGCGCCGGCCGCGCCTGATCGATCGCCGCCCGCGCCATTTCCAGATATGCCACGCCAGGCATCTCATTTTGAACCGGGCTCTCGGTCGACTTGATCTGGCGATCGGCGAGGAAGAACTCCTCTCCCGTGAAGGTCGAGCTATAGCGTTGCTCGCTCAAAACGGAGGTGTTGCTTTGCAACAGAGGATGAAGGAACGTCGTTGCGGCGTTAACGGCCAAGGGCGCGGGCGGCGCGGTGTCGACCCAATACCGTACTTTGGCAAACGGATAAGTAGGCAAGCTGACACGCCCAGGTTTGGCCGCGTCGTAGAATTTGCTCCAATCGACATCGAGGCCCTTGGCCCATAGGTCCAGCAGCCTGGAGTGTTTTTTGGCGGCGATCCATTTGTCGACGGTCTGTTGCAGGTCGGCATCGATCGTAAACACCGACAGCGCTTCTCTGTTGCGTTTCACCTGTCCGCGATACGCATCCTCGATATCCCGCTCGCCGTCCGTCTGCGCCTGAAGCTTCTCGACCAGCTGGTCGACCGACCTCACGACGAAACCCAGCCGCTCCTCCATCGCCTCCCGGCCTACTTGTAGTGTGTAGGCCACGGCAGCCAAGTCGATGGTGGTCCGCCGGGCGCGAACAAAATCCAACAGATCATGGACCTTCTGTTGCAGCTGCTCTGCCGTCTTCGCCGATAGCAGAATGACGACGGGCACAAAGAGCGCCGGCTGTGGCAGCGGTGGCTGATACTCCTCGACAATGATGTGGGCATTCGCCCCGCCCGCACCGAACGACGAGATGCCCGCGATGCGTGGCAGCGGGCGGCCATCGATCACCGGCGCCTCCCATGGTCTCAACGATTGGCTGACTACGAACGGGCTATCTTGGAAATCGATATGCGCGTTCAACTGCGCCGAATGCAGCGACGGAACCAATTGTCGATGCCGCATCTGCAGCAGGACTTTCGTCAGTCCGGCAATCCCCGCGGCCGACTCGCAATGACCGATATTGGATTTGACCGATCCGATCGCGCAGAAGGCGACGTCTCGAGTGTCTTGGCGGAAGGCTTTGTTCAATGCCGCAATTTCAATCGGGTCGCCCAGCTTGGTGCCCGTGCCATGGGCCTCTATGTAGCTGATGTGCCGCGCGTCGATATAGGATTCTGCCAATGCCCGGCTGATCGCACTGGCCTGGGCGTCGGGGTTCGGAACCGTGAAACCATTGGTCTTGCCGTCATGATTGATGGAGCTTCCTCGAATGATGCCGTAGATGTGATCGCCTTCCCTTTTCGCCTCGGCCAGTCTTTTCAGGACAACCACCCCCACGCCTTCTGCTGGAACATACCCGTCACCGGAGTCGCCAAAGCTCCGGCAGCGGCCTTCACTGGAGAGGGCTTGGGCGGCGCTGAGCGCCAGGTATTTACTCGGATGAATGCTGACGTTGACTCCCCCGGCAATCGCCAGGCTGATTCTACCCAGCTTCAGATCCTGGCAGGCCAGATGAATCGCGGTCAAGGACGCAGAACACATCGTATCCAGCGTAATGCTCGGGCCGTGAAGGTTCAGGGCATACGAGACGCGGTTGGCAATACTGGCCACGCTGACGGCAAATCCGCGGCGCTCGCCCTGCATGCTGGATTCGGCGCCGAACAACTGGTATTCGCTGGTCCACACACCCGCATAAACCCCTACCTGACCTGCCATATCCCGCTCGCACGGTACCTGCAGATTTGCGCGCGTGTATCCCGCATCCTCGATCGCCATCCAGGCATGTTGCAGGAACAATCGTTCCTGAGGGTCCAGGAGCTCTGCCTCAGCGGGTGAGATATTGAAAAACAGCGGATCGAATTCGTCGACCCCTGTAATGAAGCCACCCCACTTGCTGTAATGGTGTCCGGTCCTCGTGCGATCTTCGCTGTAGTATTTCCGCCAGTCCCAGCGCTCCTTCGGCACCTCGACGATGCAGTCCTTGCCCTCGCACAGATTGCGCCAATAGGTTTCGAGATCAACCGCTTCGGGATACCGGCCGCTCAGTCCGATGATAGCAATGGCATCCGATGCCGTCATGGCAGTGGGGGGCACACTGGTGGACCGGCTGAATCGTCGCGTGGAGATCTTCCTGACACCGACCGGCGCCGCGGGCGGCACAGTCGTCAGCCCATCGTCGCCATCGCGATTCTCACTTGTGGCGAAGAGCGCCGTCAGTTGCTTCGCATAATGGGCGACGAAGTACTCGGTCAACCCTCGAACGGTCTGGTGCTCGAAGAATAGAGTCTTCGAAAGCGAGCCAAACGTCTTTTCGATTTGGTTCGTGAGTCTCATCGCCAGGATGGAGTCCACGCCGTATTTCTCCAGAGCGGCATACGGGTCGATTTCGCGGGCCGGCACGTTCAGCAGTGCCGAGAATTGCCTTCGCAGATGGTCTTGCGTCTTCTCGACGAGGCTTTCTGGATCGATTTCGCCAGTAGCGGCCGGTCGCTTCGCGTGCGGTTCCGATGGCGAGGTCGGGCCAGCCAGCCATGCTCGGCGCATCTGCGTGAGATCACCTTCCGCAACAAGCATCTGATCGTAAGGCAAGGCCAGGCTGTGGTGAAACGCGGCCATGCAGGCCGGCGTTTGCATGGGCTGCACGCCCGAGGCTTGCTTCACCAGCTCGAGACTTGCCGGATCGACACTCATCCCGCCTGCCTGCCACAAAGACCAATTGATCGAACGTGTGCGTCCATGTCGTTGCTTCGCGGCAACCTGCCGATTGCGATACGCTGCGAACTGGTCCATGAAGCCATTCGCGGTCGCGTAGTCGGCTTGTCCCAGATTCCCTATCGCACTGGCCACGGAAGAAAACAGCACGAAGAAATCGAGCTCGACGTCCCGACTGGCCTGATCCAGGTTGAACGTGCCGATGACTTTCGGCACTAGGACCCTTCTGAACTCAGGGCCGGTCTTCTTCAGGATGAAGTTGTCCGCGATCATTCCGGCACAGTGAAGGATACCGTTGAGCTGCCCGAGCTCGTCCTTGGTGGCGGCGACGAGCTGCACGACCTGATCCAGATCCCCCAGATCCACCTGCCGATAAGTGACACGACCGGCCAGCCCGGACAATCCGTCCACGACAGCTTGGTTTTCAGCACTCAATACCGAGCGACCGGTCAACACCGCTCGGGCCGAGCGTGTCTGCGCAAGGATTTCTTTTGCAAATAGAACTCCTATGCGGCCGAGCCCACCTGTGATCAGGTAGACGCCGCGGTCGCTGAACGCGATTGGTGACGCGTCTGCGCCCACAGCCACCTCTTGCCAACGCAAGACCTGCCGCTCACCACGCTCATATCGGATCAGCGGATCCAGCGCCCCGCTCTTCTCTTCCTGCAGGTGCCGGCCCAGTTCCTCAGCCGCAATTTTGGCCGACACGAGAATCAGCTGACCAGCGAGATGCGGATTCTCGAGCGCCGCGGTCTTCAGCAATCCCGACAGACCGGCAAAGAGAGATTGCTCCTCATCGTCAGCGATGACGACCTGAACGAGCACGGGGCCATGAGGAGACCGCTGTAGGATGGTGTGGATCAGCTCAAAGCACGCCAGCGCGTAATCGCTGTAGCGTTGCGCAACGCTTTGCTGTAGCGCTCCGTGCAGGGACACGCAGTCGAGTCGCGGCCCCACGGACTTCAGCCTCTCGACGTTCACCGCCGGCAACTCGACAAGAACCGCGTGGTGTTCCGCAAACTCCCGCTCACAGTCACCAGCGGATGCGTTCCCGCTGCCGGCTTGCCAGACCGGCGTGGCCAGCAGCGTGCCGATCGTCTCAGCCCTTACGCCAACTGTAGCGGCATCCTTGCTCAGCAGGCGCGCTGAAAGACCGCGCATTTGCACGCAAACATTTCCGCGGTCATCGCAGAGATCGATATCCAGCTTTACGACGTTGGCGGCGGCGTGACTGCCCGGGGCATATCGCATCCAGGCAACCATTTCCCGGGTACACGGCGAGACGATGCGCGCCGATTCCAACGCAAACGGCAACCGCGGCTCGGTCGATTCGGACCAACCGTCGACCAACAGGAGATCGCCCTGCAGGGCGGCATCCATCATGCTCGGATGGAGGACGTAGTCTCCCAACGTCGCTTGCACTGCAGCCGGCAGCCGCAGGCTCGCCAATGATTCCTCTCTACCCTGATGAATGGCGTTGATCCCTCGAAAAGACGCACCATGGACGAAACCCATGCGGGCAAACGTTGCGTACACGCTGCTCGGCTCCACCCGACCCTCCCCCATCCGTCCCTCGAGCTGCTCGATATCGAGCCTGCCGGGCGCCGGCTGTCCGCTCCAGACCGCCCGACCCTGGCAATGAACGATCTCGTTCTCGCCGTCCTCGCTGTAGATTTCGAAGTCGATCTCGTCGTCGTCGTTCGCCAACAACGCGATGCTGATTTGCTTGTCCTGCGCGACGACGATCGGCTGCGCCCAGACGATATTGTGCAGTCCCAGAATCGTCCCTTGCGGCGGGGCGGGGCAGGCCTGCTCGACCGCCGCGCGCGCCATTTCCAGATACGCCACTCCCGGCAGGACCTTCTGTACCGAGCCGCCGTCCGTGCGGACTCGATGATCCGACAGGAAGAATTCCTCGCCCGTGAACATCGTGCTATAGCTCTGCTCGCTCAGATTAGACGTGTTGCTGTGCAGCAGGGGGTGAAGGACGGCCGTCGTGGAGACCGAGCGCTCCCGCGTGCCGAATGCGCTCTGCTCGGTCGCCGCAGTATCGACCCAGTAGCGCTCTTTGGCGAATGGATAGACCGGCAGGGCAATACGCCGGGGCTTGACTTCACCATAGAGTCTGTTCCAATCCGGCTCCAGACCGGTGACCCAGAGTTCGAGCAGTGTCGTCAGTTTTTTGTTGGAGATGGCATTGGCGACAATGGACGATATGATGTCATCATTCCGGCTAATGATCCTCAAGCTCTCGTTGCCGTGTTGGACCCGTCCTCGGCAGAAGCCTACCATCTCCGCCTCGCCGTTGACGTAGGCGTCGAGCTTTTCAGCCAATTGCTGCACCGAGCTCACCACGAAGCCCAGGCGCTCGTCCATCGCCGCTCGGCCCACCTGTAGTGTATACGCAAGCTCCGCGAGATCGATTGACGGCGACACCGTGCGAATGAAGCTCCGCAGATCGCGGGCCTTTTGCTCGAGCTGTTCTGCCGTTCTGGCCGACAAGGGAATGACGACCGTGTTTTGAACGATATGGGAAACCGGACGTTTGGCATCAGCCGGCGGCACGTATTCGCCGATGACTACGTGGGCGTTGGTGCCGCTGAAAGCGAACGAGCTGATCGCGGCGCGGCGCCGCGGCACGCCCTCCAGCTTCCACTCCTGGAGCCGGGTGTTTACGTAAAACGGGCTGTCCGTCAAGTCGATATGCTCGTTCAGCCGCTCGAAATTGATCGTAGGAGGCAGTTGCTTGTTCTTCAGCGCCAGAACGAGCTTGATCACTCCGGCGATCCCTGCCGCCGTCAAGCAGTGCCCGATATTGCTCTTCACCGAGCCCAACGCACAGTAGTGTTTGTTACGGGTATACTTTCCAAAGGCCTGCTTCAGACCCTCCACCTCGATCGGGTCACCTAGTTTCGTACCCGTACCGTGGGCCTCGACCAGTTGAATCCCCGCCGGATCGATCTTGTATTTGTCGTAAACGTGTTGCTCGAGGCGCGTTTGCGATTCCGCGTTGGGGGCGGTGATCCCATTAGTCTTCCCGTCCTGATTGACGCCCCATCCTTCGATGACACCGTGAATGATGTCCCCATCTCGTTGGGCATCGGACAGTCGCTTCAACAGGACCGCGCCCACGCCCTCTCCTGGAACGAACCCGTCGGCCCGTTGATCGAACGTGAAGCACCTGCCCTCAGGAGAAAGCATGCCCACCTGCGAGGTCCTGATGTGCATCTCAGGGCCGGCCATCACATAAACACCGCCGGCCAGAGCCAGATCGCTATCGCCGGACGTCAGGCTGTCACACGCCTGGGCGATGGCAACCAATGATGCCGAGCACGCCGTGTCGATGGAGAGGCAGGGGCCCTGCAGGTTCAGAAAGTATGACGCGCGCGCCGCCAGGATCGACGTCGCATCGCCGGTGAAGCTCTGGCCGCTCACTTGTTGTGCCCGTGACAACAGATGATAGTCGCCCGTTGCACAACCCGCGAACACTCCGCATTTGCTTCCGGACAACGAACGAGCGTCGTATGCCGCGTGTTCGATACTGTGCCAGCACGCCTGCAGAAACAGACGTTGCTGCGGATCCATGCTCACCGCTTCTGTCGGCGAGATGTTGAAGAACAGCGGATCGAACAGATCATATTCTTCCAGAGCTCCGAACCACTGGCCGTTGCTCTTGTATGGAATGGCCTCGCCGGGCTGATAGTAGGCATTTACATCCCACCGATGACGCGGGACCTGGGTGATGCAATTGCGGCCCTCCGCCAGGTTCCTCCAGAACTCCTCCAGGTTTCGGGCTTGCGGGAATTGACCGGCCATACCGATGATCGCAACGGCCTGTGAGGCACGGGGCTCGGCGGCACTGGCCGCGAATCGCGAGACCGGGCGCCGCCGCGAAGCGAGCTTGTGCTGCGGTGGCGGCGCGTCCTCGGCCAATGCCGCCGGTGTATTACTCTTAGCGATCGCGGCGTTGCTCGACTGCGCATCGTGGCTCGACTGCGCACCACGCTTTTCTGCTTCCACCTTCACATAGCGGCTGAGCTGGGCCAGCGTCGGGTAGCTGTAGATCCGGGTGGCTTCAATCGACGTCCGATACTTTTCGTTGATCTTGCGCACCCACGTCACACCGCCGACCGAGTCGAGCCCCAGATCGACAAATTGCGCATCCTCGTCAATCTCGCTCTCTCGCATCTGGAGCTCATCCGCCAGGAGCGTTCTCAAGCGAGCGGCGACGGCAATCAGCGCATCACTCTGCGGCGACACTCCCACGGCAGCTGCAGCAGGCGCCTCCTGCGGCTCGCATGGCGGCGCATCGGCCTCCTCATAGAAGTTGCTCTGAATCTGCGCCAGGGTGCCGGACTGGCCCACAAAGGTCTTTTCGTGCATCGCCAGTTCGAGTTGATACGTCTGCTCCAGCGCCTGGCGAATATGTTCCGTCAATTGCTGCTTGAGAGCGATCAATCCCGCCCGCGGCGACCGTGCCACCTGCTTGGCCAACGCCAGCGCCGCTGGGAGCACCTCCGCTCCGGAGAAGACGGGCAGCCGAAGGCCTCTGCCGGCCAACTCGCGACCGGTATGGGGCTGCGCCGTCATCATGTTTTCCCTGGCCAGGTCCTGCCCGATGACATCCGGAAGGATGAGTGTCGCGCCCGCCCCAGGCGTGAACCCATAGCTCATGTACGGGCTCAGATACCGGCCTTCTTCGCTCAGCAGGACGATGTCGGCGAACATGCCGAAAGACCAGCCGCCGCCGATGCCATGGCCCTGCATAGCCGCGATCACCGGCAGCTTACAGTCCAGCGCTGCCTGCAAGACCTTGACGTCGGTGAATCTGGTCTTGCCTTGTTGAATGGCCAACAGACCTTCTTTGGTACCTCCGGACGCAAAATAGCGATCGTAGCCGGTGAGGATCACAACCTTGTATGCCGACGCCCGCTCGATATGCGCAAAGGCTTCGCCGACCCCATCGATGAGTGCGTCGGAAAACATATTCTTCGCTTGCCGGTCCTCCATCTTCACGACGACGATGCCTTCGGGGTGAACGGTCGCCGTGACCACGTTTGATTGAAGGACAATCTGTGTGGGCGCAGCCGGCAGCGTCCCAGGTGTCTCGTCCGTCTGTTTCCACCCGGCCGCCGGCCGATTGCGAATCGTCTCCTGGAGAGTCGTCGCCGTCTGTTTCTTCCAGGAAGCCAGGGTGGCCTGAGGCAGCTTGGCCCAACCCTCGGCCACTCTCGAGGCGGTAGGCGCAACCTGATCGTGCTCCGCCACGATCAACGTGCCGGCGCGTTGCTGGAGATCAATGCCCGAATACACAGCCCCGGTGAGCAGGATTTCCTTGGCGGCGTTGCTACCGAGGTGGTGCGCGAAGATCGCGACGGCCGTTTGGGCCAGTACCGGGTCGCGGCCGAGGCCCTCGGAAGAGTACATGCCCGTTCGGCTGTACACACAGGCATCACAAAACTGACTGATCAGCCATGCCGGGCCTGTGGCATTCCCATCAAGTGCGGCAACGATGGGGATCTCGGACTCGACGAGCAGGCGTTGAAAGTCCAATACTACATCCTCGGGGACAATTCTCGGAAGGAAGTCGGGATTCTCGCTGCCGAGCACGACGGCTTTGTAGCCGGACTGCCGGGCCTTCGCGAAAGCGTCGCCAAGACCCGCTACGAGATCCTCCACACGATTGTTGCCGATCGTGATGACCAGCACCCCTTCCATGGGAGTAGGCGCCGCCGGTACTGGAGTGTCAACCTGGGTCAAGGCTTCGACCAAACCCCGGAGGTGACGCATCAGGTGTTGTTTCAGGAGACGCAGCGCACCTTGTGATTTCGTCGCCAACGTCGATGCCAGCGTCTGCGCGTACGCTTCCACCTGCGCCGCCGGCAGGATGGGACACATCCATCCTTTCGCTCGCAGCTGCCTGCCGGTCGAGATCATCGAGACGTACAGGAAGTCCTGCGCCTGGACGTCGCCGAATCGTCCGCTGAACAGCATCGCCTCGGCCCGGCTGGGATAGAGCTGGGTGTGCGTGTCCGTGTACCCATAAGATGCGTCTTCGTTGCACACCATGAAGTCACACAGCGCTCCGGCCATGAAGCCCGCCCCGATTGCATCGCCCTGCAGGACGGCGATGACCGGATAAGGGAAAGTCACGATCGCCTGATAGAGCCGTTTCTCGGCCGCCTGGTTGTGTCGTTCTCTTCCGCCACGCTCGAAACCGTGCTCGAGGCCGCGGAGTATCAGCACCGTGACCGACGACTCCTGCTGCACTCTCTCCAGAGCCATGTGCAAGCCGGCAATGATTTCGTTCGGGGCGGACGCCGTGATGTCGATCGAGAAGACGCCGTTTCCCTCGTCATGCAACTTGACGACAGACTTGGCAGGCGCCGTACTGCCATACAGTGGCAAGTCGACAGCCGTCGCTGAGAGGGTGATCGGGGCCCGCCCTGAAAGCGACGCGGTCGAAGGCAATGCACCAGGCACGGCAAGCAAAATAGGCGCCGGCCGTTTCTGCTCGACTGGCGCGGACGCCGTGTGTAATGCGATTTCTCTCCGAGCCGGTGCGGCCGCATCGAGGACGTGCTCGACTCGATCGAGCGACGTTCGCCGCCAACTGCTGCCTCGCATCTCCGCACAAATGTTTCCCCGCGTATCGCATACATCGATGTCCAGCCTGACGACGGTGTCGGACTGCTGGCTGCCGGGCGAATAGCGGACCCACGCAACCATCTCCCGGCTGCAAGGTGACACGATGCGCAACGATTCCAGCGCAAACGGCAAGCACACCTCGTGGGAACCTTCGGGCGAACCGTCGATCAACCCAACACACGCCTGAAAGGCGCCAGCCATCAAGCTGGGATGAAGGACATAGTCTTCCGATGTCTCCTCCACGTTCCTCGGAAGCCGAAGCCGCGCCAGAATTTGGGCGCCTCCTCGACAAATGGCCGTAATTCCCTGGAATGCTGGCCCATACATCAGACCCATCCGTGCACATGCTTCGTACACGCTGCTCGGCTCCATCCGGTTCTGGGCCATTTGTTGCTCGAGCTGCTCGACATCCAGCCTGACAGGGGCCGGCCCACCGCTCCAGGACGCACGGCCCTGGCAATGGACGATCTCCTGGTCCCCGTCCCGACTGTAAATCTCGTATTCGATCCGGCCATCATCGCCCGGTACCAACGCGATGCTGACTTGTTTGTTCTCGCTGACGACGACCGGTTGCGCCCAGACCGTATCCTGCAGCTCCAGGACGGTCGCTTCGGGTCGCGCGGCCACTGCTTGCTCGATCGCGGCGCGCGCCATTTCCAGATACGCCACGTACGGCAGCACGTTCCGGCCTGTGTTGCCGTTTGCTTTCACCTGATGATCGGCGAGGAAGAACTCTTCTCCGGAAAACGTCGAGCGATAACGTTGCTCGCTCAGATCCGAGGCGTTACTGTGCAGCAACGGGTGAAGTACCGCGGCTGCCGCCGTCCTGGCGGCTACGGGTGCGCCTGCCGCGGTCTCGATCCAGTAGCGCTCTTTCGCAAAGGGATACGCCGGCAGGCTGATGCGCTGCGGCTTGACTGCGCCGTACAGCCTGCTCCAATCCAGATCGAGACCCTTGACCCACAGGTCCAGCAGTTTGGACAGCTTCTTATTAGCGATCCATTTGTCGACCGCTTCTCGGAGGTCGCCGTCCGTGCTGAACAATGACAGCATGTCGTTCTTGCGTTCTACGCGTCCCTGGTACGCGCCATCGATGTCTTGCTCGCCGGCCACATATGCCTGGAGCTTTTCGGCCAGTTCCTCGATCGAGCTCACCAGGAAGCCGAGCCGCTCGAGCATCGCCTCACGGCCTACCTGCAGCGTATAGGCCATAGCGACCAGATCGGCCGCGTTCCGTCCTCGTCGAACGAATTCCAGCAAGTCACAAGCCTTCTGCCGCAGTTGCTCGGCTGTCCTCGCTGAGAGCAGGATGACGACGTCCCCGACGGCCATCGGCCGTGCCTCCGGCGGCAGGTATTCCTCGACGATCATGTGCGCATTCGATCCACCGGCGCCGAAGGATGAGATTCCCGCGATGCGCGGCAGCATCCGGCCATCGATCACCGGCAGCTCCCAAGGTCTCAACGCCTGATTGACGACAAATGGACTCTGGGAAAAATCTATGAAGGGATTCAATTTTGCCGAATGAAGCGACGGCACGATCTGCCGGTGTTGCATTTGCAACAGGACTTTCGTCAGTCCGGCGATCCCCGCGGCCGCCTCGCAATGTCCAATGTTCGACTTCGCCGATCCGATCGCACAGAAGCCGGCGTCCTGGGTATGCGCCTGAAAGGCTTTGTTCAGCGCCGCGATCTCGATGGGATCGCCCAGCTTCGTACCGGTGCCGTGAGCTTCCACGTAGCTGATATGACGCGGGTCGGTGTGCGATTCGGCCAATGCGCGGCTGATCGCGCTCGTTTGTGCTTGCGGATTCGGAACAGTGAAGCCATTGGTCTTGCCGCCATGATTGAGGGCGCTGCCTCGAATGACACCATAGATATGATCACCGTCTCTCTTCGCCTCCGAGAGTCTTTTAAGAACGACAACCCCCACTCCTTCCCCGGGGATGTATCCGTCGCCGCCCTCGCCGAAGCTCTTACAGTGGCCGTCACTGGAAATGAACTGCCCAGCGCTGAGCGCCAGGTATTTGTTGGGATGAATGCTCAGATTCGCCCCACCGGCGATGGCCACGCCGATTCGTCCCTGTTTCAGATCCTGGCAGGCCAGGTGGATGGCGCTCACGGATGCCGAGCACATGGTATCCAGCGTCATGCTCGGACCATGCAGATTGAGCACATACGAGACGCGATTGGCAACCGTGCCCGGGCTGGCGACAATTCCGATCCGTTTCCCTCGAGCGCTCGCCTCGGCGCCGAGCAATTGGTATTCGCTGTACGTGACGCCGGCGTACACGCCAACCTGGCCCGGCAGGTCGCGCTCGGACGGCACCTGCAAGGACGCGCGCGTGTAGCCCGCGTCCTCGATGGCCATCCACGCGTGCTGCAAGAACAGACGCTCTTGTGGATCGATATACTTCGCTTCTTTCGGCGAGATGTTGAAAAAGAGAGGATCGAATTCATCCACGCCCGCGATGAAGCCGCCCCACTTACTGTAATGGTGCCCGCTCTGGGTGCGGTCGTCGCTGAAGTATTCCCGCCAGTCCCAGCGCTCCCTGGGAACCTCGGTAATGCAATCCCTGCCGGCGGAAAGATTTTGCCAGAAGGCGTCGACATCGGCCGCGCCGGGATACCGGCCGCTCAATCCGATGATCGCAATCGGATCGGGCTCCGTTGCCGGGCTCAGTGCCGTCATCTGCAAACGGCTGAAACGCCGCGTCGAGCCCGGCATTCGGGCCGGCGCCGACACCGGCGCGACCGACAGCTTCGCCTCGCTGGTGCGAGCGGCGTTGACCGCGAACAGCGCGGCCAACCGTGGCGAATGATGCGCGATGAGGTATGCTCCCAACTCACCAATGGTTTGATATTCGAAGAACAGAGTCTTAGGAAGCGGGCCAAACGTCTGTTCCAACCGACTGGTCAGTTGCATCGCCAGGATCGAATCGATGCCGTACTCCCTCAGAGCGGCCCGCGGATCGATCTTGTCGGTCGGCAGTTTCAGCAAGGCCGAGAATTGCTTGCACAAGTAGCCGAGCGTCTTCTCTACAAGACGTTCCGCATCGATCTCGCCGGCGACGACCGGCTGTTCCGCTTGCGGTTCGGCCGGCGCCGGGCGACCGCCGAGCAATAACCGACGGGCCTGCGCCAGATCACCTGCCACGACCAGAATCTGGTCGTGCGGCAACGCCAAGCTGCGATGGAACGCCTGCATGCCCGTCGCCGTCTGCATGGGCTGGATACCGGAGGTACGCGGCAGCAGTCCCTGACTGGCGACGTTCACATGCATCCCGCTGGCCTGCCACCACGGCCAACTGATGGCCAGCGTGGACCCGTGCCGCTGGGCCCCGGCGACCAGCCGGTTGCGATACGCCGCAAATCGGTCCATGAAACCATTCGCAGCGGCATAATCGGCTTGACGTAAATTTCCCATCGCCGCGGCGAGGGAAGAAAACAGCACGAAGAAGTCCAGCTCGACGTCCCGGCTTGCCTGGTCGAGGTTGAACGTGCCGGTGACTTTCGGCGCGATGACCTCGCGGAATTGGACGCTCGGCTTGTTCAGGATGAAGTTGTCCGCACTCATTCCGGCACTGTGAAGGATGCCGCTGAGCAGCCCCTGCTCGATGTTGACGTCCGCGATCAGCCGCTCGACCTGATCCAGATCGGCAGGATCTACTTGCCGATAGCTCACACGACCGCCTTGCGCCGGCAATCCGTCCAATAGCGCCCGTCTTGCATCGCTCGGTGCCGAACGACCCGTCAACACCACTCGCGCGTCCGTGGTCTTTTCGAGAATCTCCTTGCCAAAGAGAATACCCAGACCGCCGAGCCCACCCGTAATCAGGTAGACGCCGTGCTCTTTGAACGCGAGGGGCGGTTTCGCCTGGTCGGCCGGGATCTCTTGCCACCGCAATACGAACCGCGCGCCATGTTCATACTTAGTCAGCGGATCCAACGGCCTGGACATCTCTGCTTGCAGTTGTTTGGCCAGTTCCTCAGTCGTGGCTGCCGTGGCGATGACGAGCTGGCCGATCAATTGCGGATTCTCGAGCGCTGCCGTCTTGAGTAATCCCGATAGACCCGCAAACACGGCTTGCTCGCCGTCGCCCGCGACGACGATCTGGACCAATACCTGGCCTCGAGGTTTGCTGCGGAGGATGGTTTGGATGCGTTCAAAGCATGCCAACGCGTATTCGCCATAGCGCTGTGCGATGTTCTGATGTGGCACGGTCTGCAACGACAGCCAATGACTATGTGGAAACAACGACTTCAACGTCTGTACGCTGACCATCGGCAGCTCGATAAGAACGACGTGTTGTTCCGCGAATTCGAGCTTACTGTCACCACCGGATGCCTCGACGCTGCTGGCCTGCCAAACCGGCGTGGCCAGTAGAGCGTCGATCGCCTGACCCTGTACGGCAATTCGATCGGCCCCCAGGCTCAGCACGCGCGTTGACAGACCGCGCATTTGCGCGCAAATATTTCCGCGCTCGTCGCAGAGATCGATATCCAGCTTGAGAACGTTGTCCGCAGCTTCACTGCCGGGCGCGTATCGCATCCACGCGACCATCTCCCGAGTACACGGCGAAACGATGCGCAACGATTCCAACGTGAACGGCCACCGTGACTGCGTCGATTCAGACCGACCGTCGGCCAGCACGAGATCGCCCTGCAGGGCGGCCTCCAGCATGCTCGGATGGAGAAGATAGTCTCCCGACGTGCTTTCCACCGCTGCCGGCAACCGCATGCGCGCCAATGATTCCCCGTTTCCATGACGAATGGCCTGGATCGCTTGAAACGAAGCTCCGTAGACAATCCCCATCCGAGCGAGCGTCGCGTAGACGCTGCTCGGCTCTACCCGGCCCTGCCCAATCTGTCTCTCGATCTGCTCGAGATCGAGTTTGCCGGGCGCCGGCTGGCCGCTCCACACCGCCCGACCTCGGCAATGAATGATCTCGTTCTCGCCGTCCTGGCTGTAGATTTCGAAGCCGATGTCGTCGTCGTCGTTCGCCACCAACGCGATTCTGATCTGCTTGTCATGCGCGACGACGACCGGCTGCGCCCAGACGATCTCGTGCAGTTCCATGATCGTCCCTTGGGTTTGTGCGGGACAGGCGTGCTCGATTGCTGCACGTGCCATTTCCAGATAGGCGAACGCGGGCAAAACCTTCTGTTCCGAGCCACCATCCGTGCGGACTCGATGATCCGACAGGAAGAATTCCTCGCCCGTGAACGTCGCAATGTAACTCTGTTCACTCAGATCAGACGTGTTTCTGTGCAGCAGGGGATGCAGGACTGTGGTTGCACCTCTGGTGGCCGCGTGCCCAACCGTTGCCGTGTCGATCCAATAACGCTCTCTGGCAAAGGCGTAGGTGGGGAGATGTATCCGCCGCGGCCTTCCCGCCACCCAGAGCCGCGTCCAATCGATCTCGACTCCTTTGACCCACAGCGAGGCGAGCGTCGCCAGGTCTTTGCTCTCTATGCTCGTCTCAACTGCTTCTTGATGATTCCAGGCGGGTGTACCGGTCGGGCCGCGTCCTGGCTGCGAATGGCCTCGGTGGAAATCGCCGAGCGTCCGATCGTCCACGACGAATGCGCGCAGAGCAGCCATGAGCTCTTTCTTGCTCTGGACGACGAACGCGACACGCTCCTCCAAGAACTCGCGGCCGACCTGCAGCGTGTACGCAATCTGCGACAACGGCGGCCCGGCGAGCGGCTGATCGCCGCCCATCCCCGATTCGAGGAAATCGGCCAGCCTTCTGGCCTGCTCGACAAGCCGCTCATCGTCCCTCGCCGACAGTGGGATCGGGTATGGGCCATCCTCCACCTCGAGGCCGCCGCTGAATCTCGGGTATTCCTCGATGACAGCATGCGCATTGGCACCGCCGAAGCCGAATGAGCTCACACCGGCCCGCCGCAGCAACTCCCGTCCCCGTTCGTCGCGGCGTGGCGTCCAGACCTCGTTTCGGGCGACGATGTAAAACGGACTTTCGCTCAGATCGATCTCGGGATTGAGTCGCTCGAAGTTGAGCGTCGCAGGGATCGAACGGTGTTGAAGGGCCACCAGGATCTTGATCAGCCCTGCCAATCCCGCCGCCCCCTCCAGATGCCCGACGTTCGTCTTGACCGACCCAAGTCCGCAGTAAGGCTTCGTCGGCCAGGCCTCACCGCGCGCGCGATACAGCCGCCGGAACGCCACGATCAGACCGCCGATCTCAACCGGGTCACCCAGCTTCGTACCGGTCCCGTGCGCCTCGATGTAGCCCACCGTTTCGAGTGCCACGTCCGCCGCCTGCCACGCGGCTTCGATCACCGCCGCTTGCGCTTCCGGGTTGGGCGCCGTCAGGGAAGCCGCCTGTCCCCCGTGGTTCACCGCCGTTCCCTTGACGAGACCGTAGATCGAATCCCCGTCGGCGAGCGCCATCGCAAGCGGCTTGAGCAAAAGCATCGCCCCGCCCTCCGCGCGTACGAAACCGTCTGCGCCCGCGTCGAACGTCCGGCACGTCCCCGTGGGCGACAGCATCCCGGCCTGATAGTAGGAGATGCTGTTGGTCGAGCTGCACATCAGGTTCGCTGTGCCTACAAGAGCCTGCTCACAATCGCCCCGTCGGAGCGCCGTGACGGCGTCGTGCAATGCGAACAAAGAGCTCGAGCACGCCGTATCGACAGTCAGGCTCGGCCCTTTGAGGTCGTAGAAGTAGGAGAGCCGGTTGGCCAGCAAAGAAGACGCACTGCCTGTACCCACATAAGCCTCCGCCGAGTCTACAGCGGTGGCCAATACGTCGCGATAGTCGTTGTGGCATACGCCAACGAAGACGCCAATGTTCCGTCCTGAGACTTCCGACGGCCGATGGCCCGCGTCCTCCATCGCCTCCCAGCTCAGCTCGAGCAGCAGGCGCTGTTGCGGATCCATCAACTCCGCTTCCTTACGCGAAATCCGGAAGAACGGTGCATCGAACTCGTCGATACGCTCCAGATAACCAGCCTTGTCGATCCCTTTGTGCTTTCCACTGAGGTCGACGAAGGCCGGCCACTGCCAACGTCCCGACGGCATCGGGACGATGGCGCTCCTTCCGCTCTCGAGGAGCTCCCAGAAGCTCTCCGGAGATGTGGCGCCACCAGGGAACCGGCAGGCCACGCCGACGATGGCGACGGCATCGTCTTGGTCTGCAGATGCCGCATGCTCTACCCCTTCCGCGGTCTCACCGATGGCTGACCGGTCGCGGCCGCCGGCTCCACTGTCAGACCCTTGCGGCAAGAGCCCGCTGAGTTGCTGATCGGACACCATCGCCGACAACGCCGCTGCCAGCTTCTCCGGCGTCTCGTGCTCGAACAGGAACATCGGAGTCAGCTTCACTCCGAGGTGCTGTTGCATGAGCGATCTCAACTCGACGAGTTCGAGGGAGTCCAGCCCCATGTCCATCAGCGGCCGCTTCGCGGAGTAGGCGGAGGCACGCTCATTGCCGAGGAGTGCGAGGGCCTGCTTTTCGACGAGCGCCTCCACGATTTCCGCCTTCCGCGAGCCCGTGCTCCTTTCCCTTCCTTCCTCGGTCTGCGCGAGCACCCGCGGCGCTTCCGTGCCGACCGTCCGTAACGCTTCGCATAGCATCACGCTTTGGGTGCACTCCAACGTCGGGCTCTGCGTCGGCAACGTGAACACCTCGACCTTGGAAAAACCAAAGTGCTTAAGCGCGGCGCCCCACTGGGGAACGCTCATCAGGCAACTGTCGCGGAGCCGTCGCTCGGGATCCTCGAAGAGCCACGAACCGTGCAGCAGGGCGCCGCTGACAGAGAGGCAATCCTTGACCGAAGTGTACTCGTTGAGAAGGAGGAGGCCGCCGGGTTGCAGCAGTCTGCGAGTCTGTTCGAGCGTGAGCTCGATATCACGCGTATCGTGCAGGACGTTCGCGGCTACGATGATGTCGAAGCGGCGCTCTGCGAAGCCCTGCCGCGAGAGATCTTCCTCGATATTGAGCGACCTGTACTCGATCCAGGGATACCGTTCGGCGAACTGTCGTCGCGCGCTTCGGATGAACGACATCGAGATATCGCTGAAGCAGAACTCCACCGATCCGGTAAACGACTGCAGCACATCGAGGATCGCCGTCGTGGCTCCGCCTGTCCCCGCGCCGATCTCGAGGATGCGGATCTTCGGGGCGGTGGCCTCCAAGCGCACGATCGTGTCGTGTACGGCGTCGGCGACGAGCCGATTGAAGTAGTCGGACACGACGTCGCCGCGGAATAGGTCCGCGAAGACATCGATGTCGGCATTCTGGAAGAGCACGTCGGTAATATCAATGCGGCCGGTGATGACTTCGTCGTAGCGGGTGAGGCAACGCGCGGTCAGGTTCATCAGCCCGGCGCTGGCCGGGTAGCGTTGCTGAAAGCGCTGCTTGAACTCCGCCACCTGCTCTTCCACCGCCGTGAGCGCATAGTCACGAACGAGAGGCATGGACTCGACACGATGGCCGCGCACGGTGACGAGCCCCTTGTCCTGCAGCCGCCGCATCAGCGCCTCGAAATAGCGGTGGTACTTCGGCGCGACGTCGAGTTGCCGCTTGAGCTCATCGAGGTCGTACGTCTCCCCCGCCTCTCGCATCACGCCCATTCGCTGCAGGTTCGCCAACAGCCAGCGGAAGGAAAACGTGCCCAGCTCACGCTCCGCGACCCGAGGATCGTCATCCGCCGCGAACGGATAACCAGCCAGGCGCGCTCGTAGGTCGCGACCAACGGCACGGGCGATGGATGTTGCGTCGTTCGCCGCCTGGAGTGCGGATAGGGCGGATCGGCAGTCGTCCAGCCCGACGACGCGGCCGGCGCCGGTCAGCGCCCGGTACTGCTCGACGAACTGCAGCAGATCGCAGAGATGACTCGCCGGCACTCCAGGCCGCACGTAAAGGGACGCGAGTCGAATCGTCTCTCCTTCATCGCAGCGCACCGACGCCAACACGCGGCCTTCGGCTTCGAGCACGAGCTCAGACTCGAACGCCGCGACCGCGTCGTTCGCGCCGAGGCGCGATCGGCGATGCGGCCAGACCTCGTCCAACTGTGCCAGTGCCGGCAGATCCGCGGCATGTGCGCGCCGCACACTGTAGGGCCGCGGCTCGAAATGATTGAGGGTGATCCGTGTAAAGGGCAGACTCTTCGGAAAACCGACGCCGCAGCCTTCCCGGCAGAACAGACCTGCCTCGGCCGCACAGGCGAGGAACATCTGCGCGTCCAATAGATATTGATGCGACAACGCGTGATAGGCGTCGAAATGGAAGCTCTCGCTCTCGTCGAGATACTGGGCCGTCACGTCGGGCGGCAGGCAATGCACCTCAAGCATGACGAGGCCGTGCGTATTGACGACCTGCGACCAGCGCCGAAGGTGCTCGACGGTGCTCTGGATCATGGCGCCCACCGGGATGGCGTGGCCTTCGGCATCGATGTAGATCCCGCTGCCGCCATCTGGCGATCGCCACTCCGCGGCGTCGCGGCCCGCGGGCTGCCGAAACGGGCGATCGTGATCGAGGAACGACCGCACGTGGAGCACGCGATCGAGATCCTCGACGCCGTTCGCACGAAGCGTTTCGAGCAAGGCCCGCGGATCTCCGATGTCGCCTCTGACCGCGATATGCTCGATACCGTCGAGCGTCCGTGACGCCTCAGCCAGCGCTTTCTCGTTGAAGTCGACCGCGACCGGAATCAACTGATGCGCGTCCAGCACTTTCCCCCGGCCCGTTCGATCGCGCACCGTCTCGTATAACCGGCGGAGCAGGGAGCCGTCGCCGCACCCCATGTCGACAATGTATTTCGGCTGTGAGGCGTACGCGTCGCCGTCGAAGCACCGGACGACTAGATCGCTCAACGCGGCGAAGTACTTCTCATGTTGGAATCCGCTGGCGATGACGTTGAGTGTCCGGTCGACGTGCGTTTCGTGACCCGCCAAATCACGCGCGAAGACCCGCGCGGCGTCCCCGAACAAGAGGTCCTGCGCGCGCTCGAACATCGGTCTGTAGGAAGCGAGCGCCGCCCCGACGAAGACTCTGTCCACGACAAAACGGCCCGCCCGATTCAGTTGCAGCGTCCGCGCGGACCGCTCGACCCATCCCTTCGCCACGAACAGCCGCCGGACGGCCCGGCGCACGGCAGGATCGACGCGGAGGCGTAGTGTGGCGACGATTCGGCCTTCGCTCTTCCGCTCAACGACTTTGAGTCGTTTCTGCGCCAGTAGCGCCAGCAGCAGTGGGACGATCAGCAGACCATCGAGAAAGTCCGGCAAATACTGATCTTCGCTATTCCACCGGCGCTTCGACTGCTCTAACCACGAGTCGAGGGACTCTACGGCGCCGCCCTGAACGTACTGATCGAAAGGAAAACGGTACAAATCCATGATCCGGTCCGGGATGGCGCTCGAAGTCGCCAACCCACGCGTCGCCTCGTACCGCCCCTCCGCAGTGGACCGAATCCAGCCCAGACAGACCAGCATTCTCAGCGCCACGTCCAGATAGGCGCGGTTGGCTGAGAACTCGTGCGTCAATTCCTCCGCGGAAACAGCGGTCGTCTCCAAGCGGGTCAGACAGCCGCGCTCACGCAGCGCCTGCAGGAAGGGAATCGACGCCAGACCGTGAGAGTACCGATTCAGTATTTCGAGCATGGAGTTTCTCGATCACGCACAATGATGGATCGTGGGTTGCCTATGACTTTGGAATGTCGCCGGTCTATTCCCAATGAAGCCGCGAACCTATGCCGGTCGTAAAGAACGGCTTGGGATATCTCTGACAGTACTGAGTGATCGGCGATAGCGACTCGCTGCGTCGTGTTGAAGGTTTCTAATGGACGCGCGCGTTGAACACTGCAGTCTCTATCCGTCCGGACCGTTTGACCTGGACGAAGATGCGATAGGTTCCGGGCTGCGGGAATCCATACGGGAAACGAACATCAGGCGGCAACCCGCCTGAGGAGTGTGTCATCCCCATCTCCATCCCTGACACCGCGGCCGGCGACTGCGTTGTCAGGCCGGCTTGAGCCAGATCAAGCGCTGCCATCGACACTGAGCCGACGGGATGAATGTGGGCAAAAACACTCAGATCGGAACCGACCACCTCCGCGTGCGCCGCCATGCCCATATACGGTTCGAGGTTATGCACCGGCGAACCGTCCTTTTCTTCCACTCGGAACCTGAAGCTGGCCGGCATATTTGCTTTCAGGGGACCACCACCGCGCTCCCAAATCATATGCGCGCCGCCGGACAGCGGCGCAACCGTGTTTTCTGAAGCCGGGATCGCCAGGCGTTCCCCCTGCCATTCGGAGTCATCGCCCGCGACTCCCACGCCAACAATCGGAGGGAGGTCTATATTGCCTACGAGCGTCCAGGGAAAGCCGGTCTTGTCGACAAGATCAGCGAATACCGCGTATTTGCCCGCCGGCATCGCCGGAAGTCTCTGGGAAAATGCTCCGCCGGCCTCGCGTTCGGGATGGAGATGCCACATCCTCTCCATGCCCGGCATGCCGATGAGGAAGAGGTGCATGAGGTGGCCGTGATCGGCGATCATTTCATTCATGCTGATTTTTCGCGACAGTCGCCGCATCCCGGCGATCGGCATGATCAGTTGTGCGGCGGGGCGGATCACGAGCCGGTTTCCTGCCACGAGCGTTGTTTCTGCGCGGGGCGGCTTGAGGAGCTTGACGCTGCGTTCGTAGATCGCCGCCTCGTCATCCCACAACGACTTGTTCATATAGAGAAAAGAGGCAAGCAGGAGCGCAGCAAAGCACATGGCCAACCGTGCACGGCGCTCGTCGGAGGCCTGCGGAACTTCGCCGGGAGGAACATTCGAATGGCGGACTGTCGCGCCGATGATCGGGATGATACCGAGCCCCAGAACGAAAAAGAAAAAGCCCAGCAGTCCGCGCAACCCACGGACCATGGGCAGCGACTCCCTGCCGAACGACGCCACCGGTATGGACAATTGCGCCTTCCCTTTGGATCCCTCCGCTTCAATTCGTACCTGAAGCGCGCCGTACTCCATGAACCAGAGATTACTGACGAAGAACTGCGGATCGACTTTGGACCGCTGCGCTTCGTCGGGAACGGATGGGAGGTTCGATCCCGGCCCAGTCAGGCGAAGAACCACGACCCGTATGGCCTGCACATCCGACGAGGCGCTGCGCACCTGGAACTCGGCGACGCCAGGGATCACCTGCGGCAGTCGCACCGTCACGAACAAATGGTACGGTCCCGCATCGCCCTCGTAGTAAACGTCCGGGCTTCCGACGTGGGCGTAGGCAGGAACGGTTGCGAGACACACGAGAAGTATCTTCCACCAGTCGCGCATTCTGTTCTTCCTTTGAATAAAGAGTGGCGCTATCTGCGGACCCGGCGCATCCAATCGCCCCACGCTACACCGAGGCGCGTCGTCACAATAGCAACGACCAACGCAGCAAGCATCGTGAGCATAAAAACAGCGGGCTTCTCCGGGGCTCTGAACCTATACGGATCGTAAAGAACGAAGGCGGTATCGAAGTATGGGAAATAGGCTCTACCGAAGATCCAGTTCCGCGAGGCCGGCGTCATCAAGAAATTCGCAAAGGGCCACTGTACAGCGAGGAAGCCAAGCACAAAAGCCGGTCCCACGAAGACAGCTTTGACCCAGGATGACCGCCGCTCCAGTCGTTGCAACAAGAGATCCGCGACGAAAGCGGGCACGAGCAACAACAACGGAAATTGCAGAGGAATGAGGTGGGTCACCTTTTGATACACCGGCCCGAGTTTCGGTCTTGCGGGAAAGAGCGGCAGCAGCCATTCCGCTGCCAGGCCAATAGCGGTGTACATGGCAGCGACAGTCGTGCAGCCCCACCGGCGGAGCGAGCCTCGGCCTGCCGCAATCAGCACGGCAGGGAAGCACAAGGCCGCCGTCAGGTAACAGAAGGCGGTGTGCAACAGCAAGGTCTGGGTGCCCTCGAGAGACAGGACCGCGACAAGACAGACGCAAATCGAGCCGATAATCAGAAGCAGCCACGTCAGGCGTGCGCGAAGGACCCCGGTAGAGCGGTTGATCATCGCCGCAATCCAGATCATCACGCCGATTTGCGTCGCGAACCATCCGAGCGATAACAGATTATGCGGCGGAGTGAAGAGTTTCACGTCCAGGCCGTAGGCGTTGTGCCACCAGTTATCGAACGGCGCTGAGAAGATCATCGCAACCCAGCCCCAAAACGCCAGGAGCGCACCCGCGGGTCCATAAAGACCAAGCACCCTCACGGAATAATCGCGCGTCGGTGAAACCTCTGCAGACGTGGTGGAGAGGATCGTATAGCCCGAGGCGATTCCCACGAGAATGCCCCCCAACTGGACCAAGATGTGCGCCGGCGTCCAGAACGTGTCGCGGCCGATCGACATGTGCCAGGCAAAATCCCAGCTTCCGCCGACGAGCGCCATGACGATTCCCCCGAACAACATCCAGATCGTCCAGGGAATCGCTGCGGTCTCGACCAAGGCCGAGGTTAACGGACCGCTTTGCGCGGCTAGAATTGCCGGATCGGTGTGCGCGCGGGGCAGAAGGACATCGCTCATGGTCTTACAACCTCCTCGGGTGCTTCGGGAGAGACGCTTTCGCCAGAATCGAGAAATGGCCCGCGTCGACGTCGTGAATCCGAATCGGGCTTTGAAGGAGCTGATTCCAGCCATAGTCGCTGGGTAGATTCGGTCCATTCGGACGCGCCCGCGTGGCGCGGTGCAAGGACACATCTAGCTTGCGGGAAAGCATCGAGGGTGTGTAGGCCCGATAGCAAACTAGGTTTGCTCGATAGACCTCATAAAACGTGGCGAATTGGTCACCATCGATTTCCAGGCCGCTCTCGTTCAGCAGCTTGACTACATGTTTAACGTTCTCGTCATTTGACGATTGGCGCAACAGGCCAACATCAAGCTGGACGTTCGCGTCATATAGATTCGCCACCGCGATACACGCCTCAAGCAGCTCGGCGACATTGTCGCGCGGGAATTCACTCCGCATCACCGATGGCGCAACGGAATCCAGCAATATCAGCGACGAGATTTCCTCTCCTTGTTCCACGAGCAGTCTCGCCATTTCATAGGCGACCACGCCTCCATAGGAATGCCCAATCAGGCTGTAGGGACCTGCCGGCTGTACCCGCCTCAATGCCGCGACATTAACTTGGGCCGTCTGCTCGACGCTGCTGAGGGGGGGCGTTTTACCGTCCAATCCAACAGCCTGCAACGCGAATAGAGGCTGCTGATCACCGAGTAGCTTGCTGAGCGGCCGCAGGGACATCACGTTTCCACCTGCACCAGGTACCGCGAAAACTGGCGGCGCATCGCCCCTGGTCTGGATCGGGACAACGATATCGAAAGACGCCACCTTCTCATCCGCGAGCAATCTCGCGAACGCAGCGATATTGGGAGCATGAAAGAGTACTGTCAGAGGCAGGGTTCGGCCGAAGAGCCTGTTCGTTCTCGCGATCAGCAACACTGCCAGCAGCGAATGCCCCCCCAGCTCGAAGAAGTTGTCGTTCCGGCCGATTCGTTCCACTTTAAGCAAGTCACCCCAAATACGCGTTAGAGCCATTTCGACTTCTCCCTGTGGTGGCTCATATGCGTGGACTGCGAACGACTCCCCTTCCGGGGCGGGCAGGGCTTTCCGGTCCAGCTTTCCATTGGACGTCAGCGGCATTTCTGCCAGCGCCACGAACGCCGCTGGAACCATGTAGTCCGGCAAGCGCTCACCCAGAAAGGCTCGCACATCCCGGAGTAGCGATTCGGGACTGCTCCAAACCGCTTCCGCGGAGACGTACTCTTCTTCCTGAGTTCGACCGGCAAGGCTCTTATTTAGCGTTGGCCGGAACGCATACAAATTGTAGAGCACTGTATCTTGAAGGGCGTGACTTTGCTCATAATTGACGGCGTAACCGCGCGCCTTAAGAAGGCCGACGATCTCCATTAGCCGGCCAGAGATGTCATGCACTTCGACGACTAGTTGCCGTATCTTCGGCCAATCCCCGTCCTTGATTCCCTTCAGGACTTCGAGTTCTGCCTTCTCCACGTCGATTTTGAGAAGATCAATTCTTTCTACACAATTCTCATCGATGATCTCGGAGATCGTTCGAAGTTGGCAAGTGCACTCCTCTCGCTCCAGGCGCGACTCTAGGAGCTCATCGATGACCTGACCGCTCGCTGCCCGGCCGTGTATACCTTCTGTGCCTTCCTGCTGATTAAGCAGAAATGTCTTTACGATTTGGCGCGCTTCCTCCGGGCTCGTCAGGCTGCTGGAAATGACGGTATTGTGCGGATAGAACGTGAAGCGTTCATACCTGGATGTATCGGCCAAGCCGCATTCATAAAACCGCCCCTTCCAACCGTACAGCGTTGCGTTCTGTAGAAGAGATTGGAACACGCGCGGAATCGGCTCAAAGGCGTAGATTGTTGTATTGCGGTATCGGTGCCCGATGAAGAGCGAGAACATGCCGATATTCGCGCCGACGTCAAAGACGCAGTCGCCGTTGTTTAGAGCGACGCCGTGCCTGAGATAACCGTCATCGGCAAATATCTCGTTATAGACAAAATCCGTTTCGCTTTGATTCTGATGGAAAACCGTTAAACCATTTGGCAGCGTGCAGTACTTCGTCGTCCGCCCTGCCTCCGTTTTCTTGAGACGCAGGAGCTCAGCGACAACGAAAGCACGTGCAGGTGAGGGGGTGTAGTACGCCACCAGACGCTTCTCCCCAGGCGTGTCCTCCCGAGCAACGACTACCGCGTCCCTGACCCCTTCATGCTCCATCAGTCGCGCTTCGATCTCTCCCAACTCGATGCGGAAGCCACGCACCTTCACCTGAAAGTCGCTCCGTCCCAAGAACTCGATTGTTCCGTCGTCCATCCATCGCGCGAGGTCGCCTGTTCTATACATTCGCGCTCCGGCTTCGCTGCTAAACCGGTCCGGCACGAAACGCTCCGCGGTCAAAACGGGCCGGTTTAGATACCCTCGCGCTACCTGAATCCCTCCGATATGCAGTTCACCGGCTACTCCGATGGGAACAAGTCTTCCCTTTCCATCCAGGATATACATGTGCGTGTTCGCGATTGGCTGGCCGATTGGAATGATGGTGGGAATGTCTTCGGTCGGGCAGGTCCACGCCGTTACGTCGACAGCAGCTTCGGTGGGACCATACAAGTTGTGCAGGTTTGCGTGTGGGAGGCGCTCGGCGAAGCGGTGCACCAGCATGGAAGGCAGCGCTTCGCCGCTGCATATCACCTGCTTTACAGCGGAGCATTTCGACGCCTCGGCCTGCTCCAGAAATACTTGTAACATTGACGGCACGAAGTGCAACGTTGTGATTCGGTCTCGGCCTATGGTGTCAGCGAGATACGTCGGGTCTTTGTGTCCCTCCGGTCGCGCCATCACGAGAGCGGCTCCAGCGAGCAGCGGCCAGAAGAACTCCCACACAGAGACGTCGAAGCTGAACGGCGTCTTTTGCAATACAGCGTCATCTGTATCCAGCCCATAAGCGCTCTGCATCCAAAGGAGACGGTTCACCACGCCGCGATGCTCATTCATCGCACCTTTGGGCAGACCCGTCGAGCCGGAGGTATAGATCACATACGCCAAATGGTGCGGCCTGACCGCGTCCTGTAACTGAACATTTCTCTCTTTCAGCTCCGCGACACGTTCGCCGATCTCCGCCCACTGCCGGTCGAGCG
>JBBRNB010000076.1:0-34781 GCA_038230535.1 Thermoanaerobaculia bacterium | reverse complement strand
GCCGATTCGCGAGCCGCTGACGTTCGTCGCCGGCAACGCGCAACACGTGTTCCCCGATCCCTGGGGCACGAGCGTCGCCGAGACGCTCGATGAGTGGTTCCCTGCGCAGCTTCGCCACACCGAGGAGGGGCCGTGGTGCTCGGCGCCCGTGGAGTGGCGCGGCTGGAACGATCTCCAGTCATGCGCGACGTCGTTCCTCGGCGAGGACGCCATTCCGCATCTGCTGAACACCGACGCCTCGAGGGGGGTGTTCGTCCCCGCCGAGGTGGAGGCATGCGGATTGACGAACATCGCCGGCGACCCATCGATCCTCGACGTCGGCGCCGTGGGCAACCTGATCGACGAGCTGGAGCACTTCGCCAGACGCCGTGTGTTGCCGACCGACGATGCCGCCCTCCTGGAGCTCCCGGAGAAAGTCGACGACGGCGATTTGGCATTGCTGACATACGCACAGCTTCTGCGCGCCGCGCACTACGCCCAGCGGGCGCGCCTGCCACTCTGGGTGGTGAGATGAAACCGCGGGGCCCTCGCGGTGACGTGCCAAGCCTTCGTTTTTCGCTCGATGCTAGACCTGACCAGGGGCGGCTTGGAACGTTGGGATCTGAGTGCTCGATGACCTCGACACTTATTCAGTCAACACTCATGCAGCTCCTCGCGAGTCCGGGAAATGCGCCCGATCTTCGCGACCGAACGATTGCTGAGCGAGCGCAGACGCCGGCGTGCCTTGCGCGCGCGATTCTCGCGCTGCGCAATCTCACCGAGATAGTCGCGGACGATCTGATTGACCGACCGTCGAGCGGGCGGCGGCGTGCTGTCGCACCGCGGAGAGAACCTTCTCATCGACACTGAGAGTGATGTTCTTCATCAACACAGCTTATGTGTGCCTGCGCGACTCAGTCAAACTGCCTGGTTCTGTTGCGGGTGGAGGCATGCGGATTGACGGCCATCGCCGGCGACCCATCGACACTCGATGCCGGCGCAGTGGGCAACCTGATCGATGAGCTGAAGCTCTTCGCCAGACGCCCGCGTGTTGCCGGCCAGCGATGCCGCGCTCCTGGAGCTGCCGGAGAAGGTCGACGACGGCGATTTGGCGCTGCTGACAAATGAACAGGTGCTGCGCACCATGCCCAGCGGGCGCGCCTGCCACGTTGGGTGGTGAGATGAGACCGCGGGGCGAGGTGTCGCGGCGATCTTCGTAGCCTTCGTTTCTTTGTGTCAGGTCTTCGTCTTTCGCTCGCTGCCAAACCGCTGACCAGGGCGGCTTGGAACGTCGGGCGTGCTGAAGAAAACTTGGAGACACAGGAGGAGGTAAGTTGGAGGTAAGTCAACTACTTAGTTCGGGGTGGTCGAAAATCGAAGGTGTGACCCCGCGTCTTCACCTCACTACCCCGAGATACCGAGCGGGTCGATGTCTGCTCTTGCGTCACCGAGACCGATCCTGCTATATGTGCGTATAACGAACGGGGGACCGATGCCGCAACTGCACCTCTACGTTCCCGACGAAGTCGCGGAGACCGCGAAGGCCAGAGCGAAAGCCGCCGGGAAGTCGCTTTCCTCTTATCTTGCCGATCTCGTCGTGAGCGAAGTCTCCGGCGATTGGCCGGAGGGTTTCTTCGAAGAGGTTGCCGGCGGCTGGAAAGGCGACCCGCTCGAGCGGCCGAAGCAGAGACGTGCCGAGCGCCGCGACCGGCTTTAGATGTATCTGCTCGACACGAACGCCTGCATTCGAATTCTCAACGGATCGTCGGCGTCGCTGATCGAACGCAGCAAGCAGCAAGTGGGGGTCGTATCTGGAAAATCAACTTCCCGGACTGGGACGATCGCGCGTTAAGTTGATTTTCCAGATACGACCCCAACTCGCACCAACCTGATTGATTCAAGCAAGGCCAAGTTGAGGGTGCCTGGGGTCATCTGGAAAAATCAAGTTAACTTCGTCGAGGTCCGAAACTGACGAGCCAACTTGCCGGACACCGCGTTAAGTTGACTTTCCAGATACGACCCCAACTTACCAGCCCATGAAATCAATCTTGATCCGCAGTTCGTCCTGCATACCGACAGCCAGCGAGAGCTTCACACGAGGTCCGAGACTGCTAATCTGAGCGAGCTGCGCGTGGCTGAACTTGCCTTGGTCGACAAAGCAACTGAACGCAGCGTCGGCGAGTTCGCCCCAACCTGGGCACCCGGCGAGACGTGAGGCTCCTGCTCCGATGAACGGAATCAGGATGCCCATCTGCGCTGCTTCTCGTAGAGCGTCCGGCACACGCGGTACTAGCAAGAGGTCATCGTCGGCCATAGCCCCTGCTCAGTAGCGCCCCCCACCAGTTCGCAACAGACGTGACTTCGCCATATCAACCGGACGTACGAGGTCGATGCGCCTACCGCGGTTGAAATTCGGAAGCTGGTTCTCCACAGTGTTGTCATCTTAGTCCGGTGACGGGGAGAAGGGTATCTGAGCCTTGACAGAAGAGGAGGGTCGGTATCTGTTAAGTTGTTCGCATCTGGAAAATCAACTTAGGTCTGTCGCGCGTTCGAGGCGGAGGCCATCACGTGGCGGGTCGAGCCGAAGAGACAAACTTGCGGAACTCCGCGTTAAGTTGATTTTCCAGACCCCAACTGCTTTCCGTCGGTGACGCGTCGCTTCCGGGTACCTCTCTTCGAGTGAGATGTGGGGAGTAGGGCATCCATTCGCAACGGTCTTTCGTCATTCCTCCGGTAAGGATTCCGGTTAGAATTCCAACCAGGAGTAAGGAATGCCAACCGCGACCGTGACCAGCAAGGGGCAGGTAACGATTCCCAAGGCCGTTCGTACGCACATGCACATCAACGTAGGCGATCAGATCGACTTCGTGGTGACCGATCGCGGGGACGTTCTCGTCCGGAGTGTCAGCCTCGACGTTCGCGAGCTTCGGGGCCTGCTCAAGCGCCCTCGGCGGCGCAGCGTGAGCGTCGAGGAGATGAACGCAGCCGTCCTGCGTGAGCACGCCAGGAAACGGTGACTCGGTGATCGGGGTTGATACGAATGTCCTGGTTCGTTACCTCACGCAAGACGACTCGATTCAGGCTCGGAAAGTGGATACGTTTCTGGCGGTTGCCGTTGATGACGAATCGCGCCTCCATGTCGATGACATCGTTCTTTGCGAGATGGTCTGGGTTCTTCGTGCGGCGTACCGGTTTGGCAAACCGGCCATCTCCGAGGCCCTGGACAAGTTGATGAGTACGGTGATTTTCTCGTTCGATGACCGGGAGTTGCTTCGAGGTGCGCTGGCCGATTACCTCAACGGGCCGGGCGACTTCTCCGACTATTTGATCGGCCGGCGCAACGCTCGCTCCGGATGCGAGCACACGGTCACGTTCGACCGCCTGCTGGGAAAACAGACGTCGTTCGTCTTGCTCTGAGAATCGACCAAACTTACCTCTCGCGAAGGCCTGACCTTGCCGGTTGCAGTAGGTAGCGTGTCTGCGCCGGCCGCAGGCGCTCAGTTGGGCAGACCGTTCTATCCACGCCGTCGTCGCATCCGTCCCACGCCCTTTGCTCGATTCCGGAGAGGAGCGTCTGTAGCCGAGGCTTCGGGCGGAAGGTAGTGGAACCGGACGAGATACACGTTCTCGCCTCGTCCGTGTTTCGCCACTTTGAGGAGGCTGGTTACATCCTCGAAACCGCAGGCCCGTGCGAGGTCGGGAGTGATGTCAGCGAACGTGATCGGGACGATCGAATCGATTTCGATTTTGCCCGCTTGCATTCGGTATCGTTTGCCCACGGTTACGCGCGGTCCAAGCCATACGCGAACGCTCGAGGTGATCTCACCAGACCGGACTCCGTCGCGGAGATACTTTACGAAGAGCATGTCAGCCAGTTTAAGACGGTGCGAAAGAATCGCGTAGCACGTCCCACGACGACTGCTTCTGTCTGCCCAAGATTGCCCAAGATGGTGCGTGTTTGACGCCCGGTGACTGGTCTCCTGGACTGGTCACATGAAGGTTGCCGCGGCCGAGTTCAAAGCACGCTGTCTGGCGCTCATCGACGAGGTTCATGAACGCGGCGAACCGATTACCATCACCAAGCGCGGACGGGTGGTTGCCCGGCTGGTTCCGGCGGGGGAGCCCGGCGAACGCCCCTGGGAGCGTGTTCGGGGCAAAGCGCGTTGGCATGGTGACCCCCTGGCGCCAGCGGTCGACGAGGACGAGATCGACGCTCTACGATGACGCCGCTTCTCGACACGCACGCTACAATAGAGAATGCAAATCGAGTTCGATCCTGCCAAGGATGTGGCGAACCGAGCTAAGCACGGTGTGTCTCTGGCCTTGGCAAGCGAACTCGCTGGGAGGCTGCGCTGGTTTGGATTGACGATCGCTTCGACTACAGCGAGACGCGTATGATCGCTCTCGCGCCGAAGACCGCGATTCTTTACTACGTAGCCTTTGTTGACCACGGCGAGGTGCGAAGGATCGTCAGCCTTCGCCGAGCCAACCGCCGCGAGGTGAAATACTATGTCGAGAGTATCTAAGAAGCCTGCCATCGTGATGCCCACGGCGGAGGAAGACAAAGCGATCACTGCCGCAGCAAAGACTGATCCTGACGGGCAGCCACTCACTCCAAATCAGCTGAAGTCTATGATTTCAATGCGAGCGCTGCGCGGACGACGAAAGTCCGAGAATAAGAAGTTGCTTGTGTCGGTCCGCAGCTAGAACTCCAGCGATTCAGCTCGGGAGAAGGGCTCCGAATCGGTTCGGGATGTTCGGGATAGATAAATCCCTATGCCAGCCGGAGTGGAGATTTTCGCCACGCCGGCAGAGACAAGAGTGTTTGTGCCACAAAAGAGCGGGTTTTGTGGCTCAGACCATGATCCAGTTCGGTGGCAAGATCGAAGTGAGATGCTACGAGGCCGCGACGCAAGAGACCGGTCAACGCTTGCCTCCCTTTGGTGCCCGCAAGAAAGAACGCTTCCGAAAGCGCGGATTCGCAGGTGAACCAGAGCGGTGACCATTGCTTCGATTGTGAGACCGCCCAGGCGAGACCGCAAGTCGGGGCCGGATCTGGAAAATCAACGTAACTCCGTCGCGAGTCAGAGGCTGAGGTCATCAGGTGCGGGTCGAACTGAAGAGCCGGCTTGCCGGACGCCGCGTTAAGTTGATTTTCCAGACCCCATTCAGTGAAAGCGTGCCGAGGAGGCGTCTTGTCAGGGGCGTATTCTTGTCTCCAGGACCAGCAGACGGAGGGTTCCATGATCATCTCGCCAGCGCGTGAGACGTATCGTCAGTCGATTACCGTGCGAATCCTGCTCATGCTGTTGTTTGCCGGGATCGGGGCGGCGACCTACTTCATCGGCGCCTCGGAGCAATCCACTGTTACGCCATGGATGGCCGTGGCGGTCGTCGTCATCGGCGTGGTGCTCAGTGTGGCCATGGGCAAAACGCAGCTCAGCATTCACGACGAAGGCGTGCGCCGGGTCTCGGTCGCCGGCACGAAAGAGATCGAGTGGCGCAACGTGAAGGAGTACCGTTACCACATCGTCAATTCCAACGCCGCGGGCGTTCATGGCGGGCTGATTGGCCTTCTGGTCGTCGCTGCCATCAACCGCACATCGGGCGGACGGAAGGCGACGACAAACTTCTACCTCCAACTCATCGGGCAGGATGGCACCAAGCTGTGGGTGACCACGTCGTCATTCAAGAAGGCCTACGACGCCATCGGCACGATTCTGAGCAAAGTGCACGATCTGTTGCGACCGCGTGTGGAGAACGAGATCGCCAGCTCCGGCGCGACTTTCGGCCCCATTCGCCTATCGGCGCGCGAGGTGCAGTGGAAGACAAAGGAACCAGTACCGCTGAGCGAGCTTGCCTATGCCGAGATCGCCGGCCAGATGCTCCAAATCAAAAAGAGCGGAAAGTTTCTCAGCCTGGTCTCGGTCCGGTCGAACAAAGTGCCGAACGTGCTGCTGTTGCTCGAGCAGTTGACGAGGCTCGGTGTCGGCGCCGGCCGCGCCAGCAAGGTCGACCCGCTTGCACACGTGCGTACGTGACCCTCTTCAACGCGCGGAAAGCCACGCGCGGCTCTCGATTTGGTCAAGTCAGACCAATGAGCGAGAAGGTCAACATCTATGACGCAAAGACCCGGCTCTGTCCCGCAACTTGGACATTTCATCATTGCGAGCTCCTCTTCCATGTGTGAGTCTGGCGTTCAACTGTTGACAACCGCTCTACGGAACCCTGGCCAACTCCACCCGCCGGTTCGTTGCCTTCCCTTCCGGAGTCTTGTCGTCAGCCACAGGCCGCGTGGCGCCGTAGCCGTGGCTGGTCAGCCGGGCGGCAGGGATGCCATGCCCGGTCAGCCAGGTGCGAACGCTATTCGCCCGCGCCTCGGACAATGCCTGATTGTGCGCCGCAGCGCCGCTGTCGTCCGTATGGCCCTGGATCTCGATTCGCAGCGATGTGGCTTTCTGGAGGAGCTCCAGAATGTGCTGTAACGCCGCCGCAGACTCGGGACGTGGTGTCGAGGAGTCGACGTCGAAGTAGATGCCGTAGAGAGCGACGTGCCCCGCTTTGGTCAACTCATCCTGCAGCTTCGCCGCCGCTGAATCCGCTCCCGTGCCGGCAGCGCTGACCGATTGTCCCGTGCCGATGGCGTGGGTGTAGAGCCAGAGATCGCGGTCCTTTGCGGTGTAGTGAGCCAGGACTGCTCCGTCGCTGCCGATCGAAGAACGGACGACGGTCCATCCGGCACTCTCGAGTGCGCGCTTGTAAGTGGTGACGAATTCGTACGACGACACGTCGCCCGGGATCTCGTAGGTCTTTGTGATCGCCGGCCCTGAGAACGACGTCTCTTTCGCGTTCGGTGCGGTGATGTTGACTGGCCGGTCATCGTGACGGGCCGACTTGAGCTTCGCTCCGGGAAACGACGCGAACCAGGGGAAGTCGTGATCATCGGTCATCGGCTCGATCGCGGACGTGGGGGCGGTCAGAGTAACCGGACGGGGAAGCGCGGCTTTCTCCACGATGAGCACTTTGAAGCTCGATGAGTTGCCGTATCCGTTCAACCATGTGTCGCCCTTCCTGGCGATCACGAGCTGGCCCGGACGCAGGATCGTCCAGCCGTCTTTCTGCAGGGCGCCGCCGATGCTCGCCGCGGCCGCTCCCGGCTCGACGATCGGGCGCGCCGCCGATTTCAGATACAGCTCCCATCGATGCCCTTCAACGACGACATGTTCATTGGGTCCGCTTTTCGAGGGGTACTCGAACGTCGCGCCATCGAACTGCCAGAAACGCACCTGATCTGCGACATACCCCGAAGGCACATGCAACTGCGGCGGCAACTCGATCGCGAAGAGCGACGTGTGAAGAGCGAAGAGTGAACCGAGTGTGATCACCAACCGTTTCAACTCATCCTCCTCGACAACCGACAACGCGCGAAGCGCAGACAACGCGCAACGCGCAGACAACGCGCAACGCGCAGACAACGCGCGAAGCGCAGCAATTTCAAATCACGATCGTCTCGTGAATCGGCTTGTTCTCCCAGAAGCGTCTGATTGAAAGTGGCCTGCAGTCGAGCGTGCGGTACTCACCGTATTGCAGCAGCTCCGACAGTGCCAGGCCCGCGGCCGGCGACTCCATCGCGCCGTGGCCCGAGAAGCCGGTGGCGAAGAGCATGTTCGTGACGTGCGGATGTTCGCCGAAGACGGCGTTGTGGTCGACGTCATTCGTGTCGTAGAGGCCGCCCCACATCGACATCAGCCGGCAACGCTCCATGCCCGGGATGCGCTCCTGCATGTAGTAGTTGATCTTTTCTTCGTAGTAGCTGGCATCGGGCGTAGTGTCGAATCCAGCCCTGGTATCGGGATCGGCGCGGCCGATCATCAGGTTCGGCCCCTCGGGGCGGAAATAGATACCGTTGTCGATGATGGTCATGGGGATGTGCTCGAAGCCTTCGATCGGTGGCATGTTCGTGATGAAGAGCATGCGATTGAGCGCGCTGACCGGCGGCAGATCGTCGCCGGCGAGGCCGGAGTCTTCGAACAGCTTGACCGTCCAGGCTCCGGCTGCGACGACGATCTTCCCGCTCTCGATGAACGAGCCGCCGGCCATCTCCACGCCGCGGTATGCGCCGTCGACGATGCGTAGCCTCTTCACGGTAGCGTTGAGGCGCAGCTCGGCGCGGCCGGCGAACCCTTCCAGCCCGCGCTCGAAGTAGCCCTGCGCGGCAGCCGAAGGATCGAAGCTGCCGCACTCCGGTCCGAACACGCCGCCTGCGATCGGTTTCATCTGCAGGATCTCGTTGACCTCGGGGTCGATATGACCGACTCCTGCCCGGAGGCCCGGAACCTTCGCCTCGACTTCGGCCGCGTCGAGGAACTCGATGGTCACGCCGTTCTTTGCCCACTCCTGCCCGTAGGCCTTGGCGCTCTCGAAGTTCTCCTCGTACTGGCAGAAGAGGTAGCCGCGCTGATCGAAGCCGATGGGGAAGCGCAGCTCGTCCTGAAACGCTTTCAACTTTTTGATCGAATAGCCGGTCAGCCGCATGTTGATCGGCGTGGTCCAGATGTTCCGGAAGCCGCCCGCGGAGAGTGCCGTGGAGCCTTTTGACAGCGCATCCTCCCGCTCGAGCACGAGCACGCGGCCTCCATAGCCGAGCTGGGCGAGGTGGTAGAGGACGCTACCGCCGATGATTCCGCCGCCGATGATGATCAGATCGTAATCGGGCATTCATTCTCCGGTGGATTTGGTGGATAGTAGATCAGTGGGTCAGTGGATTAGTGGATCAGGGTCAGTGGGTCAGTGGATCAGTGGATCAGAAGCAGTTGATCGTGTGGATCACAGAACCATGTTTCGTTTGACTCCGATCGACTGACCGGCCGATCCACTGACCGACCGATCGATTGACGGACTGACCGGCCGATCCACTGACCGACCGATCGATTGACCGACTGACCGACCGATCCACTGATCCACCGATCCACCGATCCACTAAAATCATTCTGTTTTCGCCACCACAGCCGCCGCCACCTTCGCCGCTCCGGCGCGAACGAGCTCGGCGGCGCAGGCGCGGACGGTCGCGCCGGTCGTACAGACGTCGTCGACGAGCAGGATCCGTTGCGAGTCCGCCCGCGCCGATGCCAGGAACGCATCGCGCACGTTTGTTGCTCGCGCCTTACGCGCCAGTTTCGACTGTGCATCGAGGTCGGCTGTCTTGGAAAGGAGCTCCGGCTGGCAGCGGACGCCGATGCGCCGAGCCAGGGCTCGGGCGAGGAGCTCGGCCTGGTTGTAGCCGCGGCGCCGTATCTTGGCGCGGTGCATCGGTACCGGAACCACGGCATCGAAGTCGAGATCGCCGCGGCGGCGGACCATCCGCTCCACAAGCTCCGCGAGCGGATCGGCGAAGAAATCGTGACGCTTGAATTTGAACGCGCGCAGCACCCGTTCGAGCGGACCGCGATAGCAGCCCCACGCTTCCATCCAGTCGACCGGCAGTGGATCAGCGAGACAGGGGCCGCAGACGAAATCTGGGTCGTCGCCGCTCCACGGAATCGCGCAGAAGCGGCACTTCGACGCGGAAATCGCGGGCAGCGACGCCCAGCACGCGGCGCAGCACGACGCCGTCCGCGCCCGCCACGGCAACTCGCCGCCGCAGACCACGCACGCCGCGTGCAGAACGATTCTCGCCGTCTCCCGTCCTATTGACGACAGCGTTTGTAACATAGGCCGATTGTACGGGAGTCGAGGGCCGGGAGTCGGGTGTCGTAGAGAAAAAAGCGGATCGTTCCCCGACTCGCGACCCCCGCCACTCCCCATTTCAAATATAGTGAGGCTCGTATGAAAAAGACCTTGATCCTCCTCGGCTTTCTACTCATTGCCGCTCTCCCGGCGGCCGCGCAAAACAACAACGAAATCGGCCTTCTCGTGGGCGGAGCAAAAGCGATGAAGACCGCGGCTGGCGGCAAGTCCGACTTCCAGCACGGGTTTGAAGAGATCTCCTACGGCATCGACATCGATCAGGGCACGATCCTGAAGCTCAAGGCCGGCCGGATGGATGCCAAGACCGCCTTCGTCTCGAAAGGCGCCGACGGCAAACAGGTCACCGACCTCGTCGACCCGAAAGGTCAGGTCGAGTACGCCAACGTCACGGTCGAGTACCGCTTCGCCGAGCCGTTCGGTTACACCGGACTCTTCGCCGGCACCGGCCTTTACCGCCAGAGCTCCGGGAGCCGGCAGGAGAGCGACTACGGCTTCGTCGGCGGCGTGAACGGACTCTTCCCCATTTCCCGTTCCCTCGGCATCACCGCGGAAGCGGCCTATCACTGGGTCCACTTCTACAGCCCCAAAGCACGCTATGCCACGATAGGTGTTGGACTGCGGTACGGGTTCTGATTAACGCGGGGAATCAGCCGTAGCGCCCGCGAGCCGCCGGCGCTACGTTTGTGCAGCCACGTATACAATCCCTAACGGAGGCAGCCAACATGTCCGTGGTCGCTCCCGCGATCGAAGCAAATCCTCTTCGTGAAGGTCTGGAGCAGGAGCGAGTGCCGGATGCTTCCTGTCTGGTCATCTTTGGTGCGTCGGGCGATCTGACCCAGCGCAAGCTCATTCCAGCGCTCTACTCGCTCGCGCACGACGGGCTCCTTCCGGCTGGACAGACGATCATCGGCTATGCTCGTCCCGACCATACCGACGATTCCTTCCGGAAGCTCATGCGCGAGTCGTGCGACAAGTACGCGCGCGTCCGCCCCGTCGACGAGGCCGTCTGGGAGAACTTCGCCAAGGGCCTCTTCTACGTGCGCGGTCAGTTCGACGAGCCGGACGGCATCATCCGGCTCAACGACAGGATGAAGGAGTTCGACCGTACCCGTGGCACCGGGGGCCGGCGCATCTACTACCTTGCCGTTCCGCCGAACTTCTTCCCCGTGATCGCCGAGGTTCTCGGCAGGGAGAAGATGGTCAGCGATCCCGAGCAGAACGGACCGTTCACGCGCTGCATCATCGAGAAGCCATTCGGCCACGATCTGGCATCGGCGAAAGAACTGAACCGGGTGGCGGTGTCGACTTTCCGCGAGCGGCAGGTGTTCCGCATCGACCACTACCTCGGCAAGGAGACCGTGCAGAACCTGCTGGTCCTCCGCTTCGCCAACGGGATCTTCGAGCCGTTCTGGAATCGTCAATACATTGACCACGTGCAGGTCACCGTGGCCGAGTCCATCGGCGTGGAGAAGCGCGGGCCGTACTTCGAGACCGCCGGCATCTCGCGGGACATCATCCAGAACCACATGCTGCAGCTCGTCTCGCTGATCGGGATGGAGCCGCCGGTGGCCTTCGAGGCCGACGCCGTGCGCGACGAGAAGGTGAAAGTGCTCCGTGCGCTGCGCGAGTTCCCGCGAGGGCGCGAGACCGAGGTGGCCGTGCGTGGGCAGTACAGCGACGGCTCGGTGCTCGGCGAGAAAGCCATCGCCTACCGCAAGGAAGTCAACGTCAATCCGAATTCGAATGTCGACACCTACGCGGCGCTGAAAATCTTCATCGACAACTGGCGATGGGCGGACGTCCCGTTCTACATCCGCGCCGGCAAGCGGTTACCGAAGCGGGTGACCGACATCTCCATCCACTTCCGTCCCGCGCCGTACCCGCTGTTCAACAAGCTGACGAATGTGACCATGCAGCCGAATGTGCTGGCCATCCGCATTCAGCCGGATGAAGGGATCTCGCTGAAGTTCGACTCGAAAGTCCCAGGACCGACGGTGCGCACGGCGCCGGTGACGATGGAGTTCCGCTACGCCACGTCGTTCGGCGCTGAGCCGCCGGAGGCGTATGAACGGCTGCTGCTGGAGACGATGCTGGGCGACTCGACGCTCTTCGCGCGCCGCGACGAAGTGGAGACGGCGTGGGCCTGGCTCGATCCGCTGTTGAAAACCTGGGCATCCGATCCGATCGGTCCGGAGCTGTATTCATCCGGCACATGGGGACCCGATGCCGCCGACAAGTTGATCGAGCGGGACAAGCGCAAGTGGAGAAGGTCGTGAGTACGAGACAGCAATGACCGAAACTCCCAACACCCGCATCGACGTCAACGCCATCGAGAAGAATCTCTCCGAGCTTTGGCGCACGCAACAGGATGGGGATGACGCCGTCACGCGTGCCGCTCTCTGGAACGTCGTCGCGCACACGTCCAACAGCGACCGGCACGCCGAGGCCAGTGAGACGCTCGGCAAAGCCAGCGCTGCCGTTCCGCAGCGGACGATCGTCATCCGCTCCAATCCCGCCGATGAAGCGGAGCTGACGTCGTGGATCAATGCCAACTGCCACACCATCGGTGGCGGCAAACAGGTCTACTCGGAAGAGATCAACATCATCGCCGGCGGTGACCGGATTCACCGCGTTCCGCCGGTCGTCAATGCGCTGCTCATCCCCGACATGCCGGTGGCGTTCTGGTGGCTCGGAGATCTGCCGAACGAGCACGAGGCCTATGTGGAGTTGTTGCTCGAGTCCGCCGACCGATTGATCGTCGACTCGGTGAATTTCGATTCGCCCGCCGACCTCGCTCTCGTCTCGCGCATCGCCGAGCAGACGTCGACGTCGCCGGCCGATCTGAACTGGGGACGGCTGGAAGAGTGGCGCGCCGCCACCGCTTCGATCTTCGATCCGCCGGCGATGCGCAACCGTCTCGGCAGCATCCGCCGCGTCCGTGTGATCGCCGGCAGCTCGAACCACGAGTTCTTCGGAGAGTCGATCGAGTCTCTGCTCTACGCATCGTGGCTGAGCGTGCAGACCGGCCACACCGTCGATTCCACCGGTGCGGTGGAAGGTGCCGGCGGTCCGATCGACTACGCCTTCGAGCGGCGCTACCAGTCGACGGACGCCGGCGGCATCGCCCTGGTCGAGATCTCGTTCGAAGACGGCACATGCGCCGGCATCTTTCGCGACCGCGAACGCGGCGTGCTCGTCGCCAACGTCGACGGCAGCGTGATGGTTCAATCCGTCACCCGCACCCTCAACCAGCGTCTCGACGAACTGATCGTCCGCCAACTCAAACGCTCGGACGGCGATCGCGTTCTCCGCCGCGTTCTGCCGATCGCGCTGAAGCTGGCGAAGAGGGTGGGGTAGGGGGGCGTGAACCTTCGCATCTTCGACACCACAGACGATCTTCTGGCTTCCGCAGCGCGGACGATCCTTCAGCGCGTACAGTCGGGCGCGCGGACGATCGCTCTCTCCGGTGGCTCGACGCCGAAGCCGCTTTATACGATGCTCGGTGCGTCGCCGCTGCGGGAACAGCTCGCCGATTTCCCGATCACCTGGGTCGTCGTCGACGAGCGCTACGTCCCGATCGATCATCCCGATTCGAATGCCGGCATGATGCAGAAGACGCTCTTCGCCAACGGCATCTCATCCACGCACCGTTTTCTCGGTTTCCGGACAGAGCTGAACGATCCGCCGGCGACGACGCGCGCGTTCGAGGACGAATGGCGCTCCCTGGGCATCGAGAACCTCGACATCGTCCTCCTCGGTATGGGCGACGACGGCCACACCGCATCGCTCTTTCCCGGTACGCCGGTGCTCGATGTCGAAGACCGCATCGCCGCCGAGGTCTTTGTCCCGCGGCTCGACACCTGGCGCGTCACGCTGACCAAGCCGGTGCTGCGCGCCGCCGTGCTCCGGCTGGTACTCGCCACTGGAGCGAAAAAGAAGCCGGTGCTCGAAGCCGTCCGCGATGGCGCGGACTATCCGATCGCGCAGGTGACGGCGGGGACGGAGACGTGGTGGTTCGTCGACCGCGAAGCGGCGCCGGAGGGTTGACTGTCATTCCGAGCGAGGGACAGCGCAGGCGCTGCACCTGGGAAAAGAAACATGGAGCTGGCGAAAGCCGAGCGATTGCCGGTGTCGATGGGCGCAGGCGCGTCGGACAATGTAGCCCCTGGCTCGGCCAGGGGTAATCGTCGTAGTGGATGGTCTGCGGCCGCGAAGGCGGTCGCCATAACGGCGACCATCGCGCCTGGATCCTGTGGCGACCGCCTTCGCGGCCGCAGATTCCTCAACCACGAAGCACCCCGCGCCGAGCGCGGGGCTATATTGTTTCGCGCGCCTTCGCGCGCAACGTGCCACGACCGGCAGCCCCGATCACCTCGTTCATGTCGCTTCCCCAGGTTGAGAGATCGCGAGAAAGCCGCATAAATCCTGGGAGTTTCTTGCAAGCCGGCGAAGCGCGGCGAGGAATCCCCAGATGAAACGGTGGGCGGCGGCGATCATCTGGGGATTACTCGCCGCGCTTCGCCGGCTCGGACTGACAGGAGTGTTTGTACTGCTCATATGCTCGCCGGCCAACCACGTAACTCACACGTCCGTTTCAGTTTATTGTCACAACATCGAAACGTCTATGAGAGACGGAAGGCTTGATCCAAAGCTTATTTTCAACTATCCTCAACCACAATTCCGCATTGATGGCGTCGTGACCGAGTGGTTAGGTAGCGGTCTGCAAAGCCGTGTACGTGGGTTCGATTCCCTCCGACGCCTCCAGTTTTTGCATAGAGCCGAGCGACCCCGCCGGCGCTACGCTGGTCCGCGGTAGAATCAGTCCCGATGATGAAGCGCGTAGTGTTCGGTTTGCTTCTGGCGTTTGCGGCGTTCACCGCCGGCGCGGAGCAGCGAGCCTTCAACGTCCATCTCATCGAGCCGGCGGCGGGGGCCTCGGCGGTAGCCGGGTCGGCGGCGTCCATCGCCTGGGAAGCGGACAACACGCCGGCCGATGTCGAGGAGTGGGAAGCGTTTGTCTCGATCGACGGTGGACGAACGTATCCGATTCGCGTCACACCGCATCTCGATGCCGGCATCCGGCGTTTCAACTGGACCGTTCCCTCTCTGCCCGGTGCTGAACTGTCGATCCTGCTCCGTTTCGGCGACGAACGGCAGGAACGTCCGTTCGCCTTTCCGGTCCGAATGCGGATCACGGGCTCCCTGCCGCGCGCGACGATGTGGCACGCATCGGCCTCTCTTCGGAGTGAGGGAGAAGACGACCATGGTCTGAATCTCGTCGAATGGGTCGAGGGCTCGCGCGAGGGCTCGGATCTGAAGCAGGTAGCGGCGCGCGAGTTGGCGCTCGTTCCCAGCCGCGAGTGGAATCAGGATCGCGGCGGCCGATCGGTGGCCGCGGCCGGCACGTCGAAGCGACTCGATCCCGCGGCGATTGCATCGTCAGCAGCGGGTGACGGCGTCACGCGATCCCGGCGGAACGGCCGGCGCTTGTCGTTATCCCGCAGCCTCGACATTCTCAAGCTGTCACAACGGCTGAATATTTAGACGCGAGCCTTTCCGTCCCTCCCCAACATATCGAGTCGTGCGCTTCGAGTCTCGAAGGATCGCACGCGGTCGCTCGTCCGCGCACGCCGGACGAATGAGACAAAAGGGTTCGCATATGAAGAGACTCGCTCTCTACACGCTTCTCATTATTCTTCTCAGCATCGAATTGACCATTCCTCTCGGCGCTCAGACGCCTTCTGCCCCGCCGGTCTCGGAACAGATTGTCGTGAGCGCGACCAAGCTGCCGGAGGCCCCGATCGATCTTCCCGCGGATACGACTGTGATCACTGGTGAGGAGATTCGTGCCCGCGGCGCGCGCACGCTTGCCGATGCATTGGCGACCGCCGAGGGGGTCGAGGCGTTTGCGGGAAGCGACCAGGGCGGCCTCATTCCGAATGTCTCGCTCTGGGGCTTGAAAGAATTTGACGCGTATCTCGTCGAGCTGGACGGAGTCCCGCTGGGCGGGAACTACGATCCCGATCTCCAACTGATCGACGTTCGCACCATCGACCGGATCGAGATCGTTCGCGGGCCTGCGGGAGCAGTCCACGGATCGACCGCCTTCGCCGGAGTGATCGGTATCTTCACCTCGAATGCCACCGCCACGCATGCCGAGATTGCGGGAGGAAGTTTCGGAGAGCGGGAAGCTCGCTTTTCGACTGGAGGCGCGGACGCTGACAGCCGCTGGAACCTGAACGTATCCGCCACTGCGAACACGGGGTGGCGGCCACGCACAGCCGGCCGGCGTGACGAGATCTCCGTTTCGTGGGCGAAGGAACATCTGGCCGGTGGCTCGCTGAAGCTGCGCCTCTTCGCGCTCAATCGTCATGAAGACTACGGTTCACCGCTGCCGGTGGACAGTGATCTGGGGACGTTGCCGGACGGTGTTGATTTCCACAGCAACCTGGCCCTTCGCGGCTCTGAGATCGCGTCACGCGATTTCGGTTTCACGGCACGATACGACCATCCGGTCTCCTCGTCGCTGACCTTCACGAACGTGTTCGGGTATACCCACCGAAACCGTACTCTTGCGCGTACGTTCGTCGATGTCGTTGACGAAGGCACTGCTGAGGGCGCAGGCACGGACTTCACCCCCAGGCACAACGATCTCTTCGAGGATCTCCGGCTCGAGTGGACGCCTGCGCGGCACCGCCTCGTGCTCGGGACGTCGGTTGCCTATGGTTCTCTGCACAGTAACGGACGCCGCTTCGATCTCTCCTACGACCTCGGCGGGCCGATCCCATCGATCAACGATGTCACCGGTGCGACCGGGATTCGCGTCTCCGATCGCCGTACCTTCGCGGGGATCTACGCGGAAGACGAGTGGACTCCGGTTCGCAGGATCACAGCGACCGGCGGATTGCGATACGACACCGACATCGAGCATCGCCGGTTCAGCGACACGGACGGCGGCAGCTCACATCAATCGAGGAACGATGGCGCGTTATCGGGACGGGCCGGCGTGGTGGTTCGTCTGCTGGAACAACCATCTGCCGGGCTTCAGGACGCCAACATTCACCTGGTCGTGAACCGGACGTTCAAACCGGCAGCCTTCGATCCGACTCCGCAATCGGATGAAGGACTCCTGAAACCGGAGCGCAGCCGCAGTGTCGAGGCAGGAATCAAAGTCGCCGGCACCGGCCGTCTGTGGGATGTGGAGCTCAGCGCCTTCGATATGCGTCTCTTCAACCTGGTCCTGAACGCGGATGTGAATGGTAATCCCACGCGGATCAACGCCGGAGAGGACCGGTTTCGCGGTGCCGAGCTCGCGGCGCAGCTTCATCCGACCGAGCAGCTCACTCTTCGCGCTACGTACGCGCAGCACGATCCACGCTTCGTCCACCTCGTCTTTTCTCCGGAAGCGGGCGTGGTGGAAGACGACAGCGGTCACTACGCGGAGCTTGTGGCGCGCCACACCTGGAACCTCGGCGTGATCTATTCGCCGCGCACCGGCCCGGGCGGCTCCCTGATGGTGGAGGGAGTGGGGCCGCGCGCTCTCGACCGCGACAACGTCTTCACGACGAAGTCGTACGCGATGGTGAACGCCTCCGTTTTTCTGCCGCTGGCGCGAGCGAGGTTCGAAGTCCTCGGCCGGAACCTGCTGAACAAGCGGTTCTACACGACCGACAGCGAACTGGCCGACGGCCAGCGCTACATCTCCGCCCCTCGTTCAGTTGTGGGAAGCCTGTCATGGACGTTCTGAGGTTAGCTCGCCGGTGAATGGCGCGGTCGTTCAGCGCCGGTTCGGAATGTAAACTGGGTTCGGCCCAGCGCAGCTGGGCCCTACGAGCAGGATTTCGCTTGTAGGGCTCAGCTGCGCTGGGCCGAACCCTCGTGGGCGGGTGGGACTGATACCAAACCCGCTACGCGTTCCAACGCGCGGTACTCGCCACCAGCGCCACCAGCTCGTCCGGCTCGACCGGTTTCTTGAGGTACTCGTCGAACCCTTCGGCGAGAGAGATCTCTCGTTCCGCGGGGCGGCCGTAGGCCGTCAGAGCGATGGCCGGAAGGCGCGATTTCTCGTCGTCAAGGGATCGGATGCGGCGAATGAGCGAGTAGCCATCGTGATCCGGCATGGCGATGTCGCACAGGAGCACGTCGAAAGAGCCTCGTTGCACGAGCAGCAGTCCCTCTTTCGCACTCGATGCCGGGGTGACGTTCCCTCCGTACTGTTCGAGGATGGCGGAGATCGTTCGCCGTGAGTCCGGTTCGTCGTCGATGACCAGCACACGGAGGCCGGCGATCGACGGCCTCTTGTCGAGCAACGATCCCGGACGCCGGTCTTGTGCTTCGACCGGAACGAGCCTCTGCGGCATCGTCATCTGAACCGGAATGGTGACGGTAAACGTGGCGCCGAGGCCTTGCCCCTCGCTTGCGACCGAGATGGTTCCGCCGTGCAACTCCACGAGCTGTTTCGCGATTGACAGACCGATACCCATCCCGCCGTGGTGCCGTATGGTGCCGCCTTCCTGCTGCGCGAAGCGGTCGAAGGCGTACAGGAGAAAGTCGGGACGGATACCCACGCCCGTGTCCTGTACTTCCACCACCACGTTCGAATCGTGAGAGAAGAGCCGCACGTCGATGCGCCCGCCGGATGGCGTGAACTTCACGGCGTTGGAGAGGAGATTCCAGAACACCTGCTGCAGCCGCGCGGGATCGCCGCCGAGGTAGAGGAGACCCGGTTGGAAATCCATTCTGAGGCGGAGCTCCTTCGCCTCGGCGGCGGGAACGAAGGCAGTGAGTGCCGCACGCAGGACGCTCTCCATGTCGACCGGCTCAATGGTCAGGCGCAACTTGCCGGTGATCATGCGGGAGACGTCGAGCACGTCATCGATGAGCTGGGCCTGCGCTTTCGCGCTTCGATGGATGGTGGACAGTCCTTCGTTACGCGTCGTCTCATCGAGTGTGCCCGCGGCGAGCAGCGCCGTCCAGCCGAGGATCGAGGTCATCGGTGTACGCAGCTCGTGTGAGAGTGTGGCCAGGAACTCGTCCTTGGCCCGGTTGAGCGAGTCAGCCTCTTTGTAGAGCCGGGAGAGCTTGTCTTCGGTGCCTTTCTGGTCGTCGATGTCCGTGTTCGAACTGATCCACATCGTGATGGTTCCACCAGCATCGTGCATGGGATGGGCGCGGCTGAGGTGCCAGCGATAGACGCCGTCCTCACGGCGGAAACGATGCTGGATCTCGAACGGTTCACCGGTGTCGAGCGAGTGCTGCCATTGCCGGACGGTTGCCTTCAGGTCATCCGGGTGAATGAACCTCGTCCATCTCCACTCCTTGATCTCGTCCAGAGAAGTCCCCGTGAATACGCTCCACTGCTGGTTGAAGTAGTCGGCGTCGCCGTTGGGCAGGGTGGTGAAAATCATCTGCGGCATCGACTCGGCAAGGAAACGAAAACGCTCCGCCCCTTCCTGCGCCGCGTTCTCGGCCGACTTGCGGTCGGTGATGTCGCGGATGTTGCATTGAATGATGTTCTGGCCGTCCACGAGGTAGACGTTGCTGACGAACTCCACTTCCGCACGCCGGCCATCCTTCGTCTCCAGAGGCAGGTCCTCGTAGCGGATGTAGCTGTCTCTCTTCAATCGGTCGAACGCCGCTTTGCTTGCCTCGATGTCGGGGAACAGGCCGATCTGCCAAAGCTCCTTCCCGATCAGCTCATCGATCGAGTAGCGGAGCAGATCGATCACATAGGGATTGGCGTCCATGACCTTTCCGGTGTCGCCGTCGAGAATCAGGATGGCATCCTGCGCCGTCTCGAAGAGCCGCCGGTAGCGGACCTCGGATGTGCGCATGGCCCGTGTCGCCTCCGCCCGCTTCGTAATGTCGCGGATGTTGCATTGAATGACGTTCTCATCATTCACCTTGTAGGAGTTGCTGACGAACTCCACTTCCACGCCCTTACCGTCTTTGGTCTGGAGCGGCAGGTCCTCGTATCGGATGTAGCGATCCCGGTGCAGACGCTCGAACGCCGCTTTGTTCTCCTCGATGTCGCGGAACAAGCCGATCTCCCAAAGCTCCTTTCCAATCAGCTCATCGAGCGAGTAGCAGAGCAGGTCGATCACGAAGGGGTTGGCGTCCATGATCTTCCCGCTGTCGCCGTCGAGAATGAGGATCGCATCCTGCGCGGTCTCGAAGAGCCGCCGGTAGCGAACCTCGGACGCCTCCATGGCGCGAGTCTCCTCCGCATTCTTCCGCAGCTCAAAAGCTTCCTCCCTGACAATCGTGCTCATGGAGGGGAACCGTTGGTTGCTGTCTGTCCGTGAGCGTTCGGGGAAGAAGTCGTCATCTCTCTCCTTGTTGTTGATCGCATCATCAGAACCCCTCTAAATGAGGGTTTGGACCGCCCCCAAGCCCGGGATCGTATTCGGGGCCGGATTTGAAATCTGTTCAAAACGGGACGGTGGCAGCCGGGGGCCGGGAGACGGGAGACGGGAGTCTGGCGTCGGAACAAATCGCATGACAATACGATCCCCCACCCCTCACTCCCGACTCCGCACCCTACCTCTCCGGCAAGACAATCGGCGCTTCAAGTGCTACTCTTTTAGCGAAGGAGATTCGCCCCGTGAATACCACCGGAACGAAAAGCAGTACCCGCAATCGAGAGCCCCGCCCCCCGTTTGATCCTGAAGCTTTCCTCGAGCAAGCAGGTGTTGGAAGAACTCTGGCTGAGCTGAAGAAGGGTCAGGTTCTCTTCTCGCAGGGCGACGTGGCGGACGCCGTGTTCTACATCCAGAAAGGCGGCATCAAACTCACCGTCGTCTCTCCGCGTGGCAAAGAGGCCACCGTGGCCTTGCTGGAGGAAGGGAACTTCGTGGGGGAGGCGTGCGTCGCCGCCTTGGAGCGTATCCGCATGGTGACCGCCACCGCGCTGACCCGTTGCACGCTGATGCGGATCAAAATGAAGGAGATGGTGCGCGTACTGCATGAGGAGCACGCTTTCGCCGACGTCTTCGTCTCATTCCTGCTCGAGCGGAACGCGCGCATCCAGGCGGATCTGGTCGATCAGCTCTTCAATTCCAGCGAGAAGCGGTTGGCCCGCGTTCTGTTGTTGCTCGCGCACTTCGGCAAGGAAGGGACGCCGGAGAGCGTGATCCCGAAGATCAGCCAGGAAGTGCTCGCGGAGATGGTCGGCACGACGCGCTCACGGGTGAATTTCTTCATGAACCGCTTTCGAAAGCTCGGCTTCATCCAGTACAACGGACACCTCGAGGTTCACAGCTCGCTCCTCAACGTGATCCTTCACGATTGACGCCCTCGGGTTGATATCCCTCTCCAGGGGACTGTCTCTTTTTGAACAGATTGCCACGCCGGAGCACGGATAAGGTCGCGCCATCAAGGTCGCACCATCAATGGCCGCGCACCAGAATCCGTCTGTTTTTCCTGCTTCCTGATACCATCTGCCCGATTTAAGCATCCAATCTCGGTAGAGCCCGGTCTGGCTCGATGCTTGAAGGAGAGACTCAACATGAAGAGACTCAACATGAATCGAACCTACATCGGACTTATCGCCATCGTTGGGCTTGCGGGTCTCGTCCCCTCGTCAGCCTTCGCCCAGATTTCTCTCGGGACCGCGCAGGGCTTCGCCGCTCTCGGAGGCTCGACGGTGACCAACACCGGTACGAGCGCCATCACCGGCAATGTCGGCGTTTCCCCCGGTTCATCGGTTACGGGATTTCCTCCCGGCGTCGTCACCGGAGGTTCGATTCACGCCAACGATGCCGTGGCCGGACAGGCGCAGACCGATCTCACCACGGCCTACAACGCCGTCGCCGCCTCGCCGTGCAATGTCGATTTGTCGGGACAGGATCTCGGAGGGCTCACGCTCACTCCCGGCGTCTACTGTTACTCGACCTCCGCGTTCCTGACCGGAACGCTCCGGCTCGACTTTCAGGGCAACCCGAACGCGTCGTTTCTGTTCAAGATCGGCAGCACGCTCACTACGGCGAGCGCGTCGGGCATCGTCCTGCTGAACAACGGCGGCTCGAACTGCCCGCAGAATCTGTTCTGGCAAGTCGGAAGCTCTGCCACTCTCGGCACCGGCAGTACGTTCAATGGAAACATTCTCGCTCTGAGCAGCATCACCCTGACCACCGGTGCGGGGTTGTCGGGGAGAGCGTTGGCGCGGAACGGCGCGGTCACACTGGACACGAACTCGGTGTCGCCCTGTGGCCCGATAATCATCTGCCCCACCATCACCGTGAACCCGCCGAGCCTGCCCAACGGTGTCGTCGGAACGCCGTACAACCAGATTGTTACAGCCACTGGCGGAGCTGGGCCGTTTACCTTCTCCATCAGCGCAGGGAACCTGCCTAACGGACTGCTCCTCAATGGCGCAACCGGAGCGATCACCGGCTCTCCGCTCGCGCCAGGAATGTTCAACTTCACGGTTACGGCAACGGATCCGAGTGGCTGCACCGGCAGCAGGGCCTACCAGATCATCATCGCTGCGATCGGCTGTCCAGCCATCTCGTTGAGTCCGGCCGTTCTTCCTCCCGGATCCATCGGCGTGTTCTATAGCCAGACGATGACGGCATCGGGAGGAGTGGCGCCCTATACGTTCACTGTTTTCGCCGGCGCGCTGCCAACCGGACTGTCGCTCAACAGCATCACGGGAGTCATCTCGGGCTCACCGCAAGGGTCGGGACTCTTCAGCTTCACGATCCAGGCGACAGACGCGAATGGCTGCCCGGGCCGTATCAGCGGGGTGTCCATCGGCATCGCCGCGATCGCCGCGGCCGGCGGTCCGACACTCAATATCGCCGGACTGACCATTCTCACGGTTCTCCTCGCTGTCGCCGGATTGTTCGTCATGAAGAGGTTCTCTATCTGACCGCGTCGAAGAAACAACAGATGAAGACGCCGCGGCCGCTCCGGCCGCGGATCGTCTTCGTCACGAAGTTCGGCGTGGCACTGATCGGGTTTTACGCCGTGGTGGCACTCAACCCGGTGAATGATCACGTCATCGTTCCGTTCACCGTCCTCGTGGCGCGCTGCTCGTCGGCACTCCTGCGCGTCGTCGAGGGGGGAGTGGGCACCGTGGGGACCGTGATGCGGTCACCGCGATTCGCCCTCGACGTCCGCAACGGCTGCAACGGTGTCGAAGCGGCGATCCTGCTGGCTGCGGCCATCCTGGCGTTTCCGGCGTCGCTGCGTTCGCGGTTGATCGGGCTTGGGATCGCCAGCGTGGCCATCGAGCTGCTGAACCTGGTGCGCCTCAGCTCACTCTTCTGGCTGGGGGAGCACCATCGCCGGATCTTCGACTTCTTCCACGTGGCGGTCTGGCAGTCGCTCATCATTCTCGCGGCGATCTCGATCTTCATCCTCTGGAGTTGGAAGTTTGCCGAAAAACCTCTGGTCGAATCTCGCTAAAGGCGCGGCCGGCTTTCTTCTCGGGCTGGCCTTCTGGTGGGCTCTGTCTGCTCCGTACGCCCGCCTGCTGGCCTCATTGACCGAGCCGTTGATCCGAATCGCGGAGCGCCCTCCCGTGACCCGCCTGATCGCGGACGGAACGGAGCTGACGATCGACCGCGACGACTTCCCTCGCTCCTCTCCCCGCCCCTCTCTGCTGCTGACCGACCTCACCTCGAACATCATTCTGCTGACGACACTCTTCTCTGTGGCCCGCCGCCCGCTGCGCGACGGAAACATCGGCCGCCTGCTGCTCGCCAGCCTCGGTCTCGTCGTCGTACACATCGCCGCCGTAGTGATGAATGTCGAGTCGATCTACGCCCTGCGCCTCGGCCCCTGGAGCGAACGAAACTACGGCCCGATCGCCCGCAACTTCTGGGGCGCCGGCGCCCACTTCTACAGCATCGTAGGCGTCTTCGGCTCCGCCTTTGCGCTGTGGTGGCTCTTTCGACCGGCTCCGGTTGAAGGGTCGTACCAGACGCCGCAACGGCGAGGGGTGAAGGGGAAGGGTGAAAGAGTGAGGAGTGAGGAGTGAAGGCTGTTCCGTTTACATTGTGATGATACGCCGCCCAACCATCGAGAGCCCTTCTCCCCTACGGGGGAGAAGAGCCTGCCCTGAGCGAGCGAAGCGAGTCGAAGGGTGCCGAAGGCGAATGAGGGGGCGACCCTCGCTTGCCGGCTATCCAAAACTGCCTTTCTGAGCGGAGGACAGCGGGGGTCGCCGCACCTTGGAAAATGAGACACCGCGGAGCCGCGCGGTGTCGATGCCCGTGAGGCGCCTCGAACAATGTAGCCCCTGGCTCGGCCAGGGGTGTTCGTCGGTGGGTGATGTTTGCGGCGGATTCAAACTCTTCCCGTTACCCCGCGCCGAGCGCGGCGCTATCTTGTTTCGCGCGCCTTCGCACGCTGACACCGAAATGATGTTCCTCACCCGAAGGGGTGAATGAGGGTAAGCCGGTGGCCACGCCGGAGGCGTTGCCACCGGATCGTTTCGTACAGGAATTTGCACCCTGGAAGGGTGCGTGAAGGCGACCAGCGGTATTCGTTGGTCATGCTCCGGTAGAACGATATCGAGATCGATGAAATCGTTCACGCACCCCTGCCGGGGTGCCTTTGAGGGCATTCGTAATCCGGTGGCAACGCCTCCGGCGTGGCCACCGGCTACCTTCATGCACACCTCCGGTGTGCTTTCGCCGGCGCTTGGAACGTGCAACTCCAAAACGCGCGTGAGCGCAATCAACCGACAACCCACAACGCACGAAGCGCAATCAACCGGCAACCGGCAACGCACGAAGCGCAATCAACCGGCAACCGGCAACGCACGAAGCGCAATCAACCGATAACCGGCAACGCGCGAAGCGCAATCAACCGGCAACCGGCAACGCGCGAAGCGCAATCAACCGACAACCGGCAACGCTTGCCGCGCAGCCGTACGACACGCGACCGCGTCCCCATTACCCCGGCGCGGCAATACACGCGCGAACGGTCGTGACCATCTCCTCGATCTCGAATGGCTTCCTCAGCGCGGCGAAGACGTTGAGGGTGACGGCGTTGGCGATGACGTCGTTTGGTGCGGCGGACATGATCACCACGAACTTCGGTTGTGAGCCGCGCGCGGGAAGGCGCGCCAGTACGTCGAAGCCGCTCACGCCGGGCATCATCAGGTCCAGCATGACCACGTCGTATTGCGTCAGACCGATCTTGTCGAGCGCGTCGCTTCCGCTGGCCGCTGTGTCGACCGCGAAGTCGGCGCGTTTCAGGATCGTGGTGACGAGGCGAAGGATGGATGGATCATCATCGGCGACGAGGATTCGCTTCGGTGCGACTACGGCGGGGACGCTCACGGCGCTGATCAGCGGAATATTGAACGAGAAGGTGCTTCCCGCGCCGAGCGTGCTCTCGACCTTGATCCGTCCGCCGTGAGCCTCCACCGCCAGCTTGCAGAAGGCCAGTCCGAGGCCGGTGCCGACTTTGCTGGAGTCGAGCTGGCCGAATTTCTCGAAGATCCGTTCGAACGCATCGGAAGGGATGCCGTCGCCGGTATCGCGGATCGCAAAGCGGATGTTTTCGTGATCGGCCTGCGACACGGAGACTGTCACCGTGCCGGCTGGAGTGAACTTGATGGCATTGGCGATGAGGTTCACCAGCGTCCGGCTCAGCTTCTTCTCGTCGCCCGGGAAGGGTGGCAGTCCGGGTGCGATCTCGGTGATCAGTGTGGTCTCTCCCTCAACGGCCAGCGACGCCACCTGCTCGACCGCGCCGGCTACAAGTGCGGCCGCCGAGAGCTGGTCGTACCGAAGCTGCGTGGCGCCTGACTCGAGCTTCTCCACGTCCAGCAGGTCGTTGATCATTCCGAGCAGCGTCCTGCCTCCGCCGGCAGCGATGGCCATGATCTCGTGCTGCATCTCGTTCAGCGCGCCGTCCTTCTCCAGCATTTCGACGCCGACGATCACCGCCGTGAGCGGTGTGCGGAGATCGTGAACGATCATGTTCCGCATGTCGTCGCGCAGCCGTTCGACCTCCTGCAACCGCTTGTAATTCGTCTGCAGTTGCTCGAAGAGAACGATCTCCCGATCGCGGCCGCGCTTCTTTTCCAGACAGGCGTCGATGCGCGCTTTGAGCAGGATGGGGTTGAACGGTTTGGTCAGGTAATCCTCAGCTCCCGCTTCGAGGCAACGCACCACTGATTGAACCTCGCTGAGTGCGGAGATCATCACCACCGGGATGTGTTGCAAACCGCCGTCCGCTTTGATCTGCCCAAGCACCTCGTAGCCGTCCATGTACGGCATCATGATGTCGAGCAGGACGAGGTCGAAGGCGGTCTCGCGCATCAGAAGGAGCGCGTCGCACCCGTTGCTCGCTGTCAGGACGCGATGGCCTTGTCTGATCAAACGCCGGGAAAGCACGTCCCGGTTGTTTGGGTCGTCATCGACCACCAGGAGCAGGCCCGGCGCGACCGAATGCGGCAGGACAGCAGCAATCAGCTCAGGTTCCGGCGCATTGTCCTTGACTGCGATGTTTTTCTCGTCAACCGAGGAGATGCGTTCCTCGCCGGAAGTGAAATTGTCATTGATCAGCGCCAGCATTTGATGGCCCGCCGCCGTGATCTTGCCGAGGTCCGTCATGAAGTCATCACGCCGCTGCCCGCTGGCTTCCTCGGTCAGCATCTCCGAGTAGCCGATGATGTGATTGAGAGGGCTGCGCAGGTCGTGGAGGAGCTGAGGGGTGAGGCTCGTCCTTCCTTCCGCATGCGGCTCGGCGCTCACGACACCCGCTCCGATACTGACGGGAGCAGCAGCGCCTCCATCTTTCCGAGAAGGCGAGGCAGCTCGATCGGTTTCGTATCGTAATCGTCGCATCCCGCTTCGAGCGCTTTGTCGCGGTCATTGGCCATCGCGTGCGCGGTCAGCGCGATGACGGGGATGTGCTTCAGGACGTCGTCCGCTTTGATCCGCCGCGTCGCTTCCCAGCCGTCCACCACCGGGAGACTCATGTCCATCAGGATCAGATCCGGCGTGTTTGCGCGGGCCACGTCGATGCCCATGGCTCCGTCGACGGCGATCAGCACCTGATAGCCCTTCCGTTCGAGCCGCCGCGACAACATGTCGCGGTTCATTTCGTTGTCTTCGACGATGAGGATGGTGGTCATGGTGTTGTCCCTTCACTCAGCGGAGGCGACGCATGAGGCAGGCGCAACGCATTGCTTTCGGCGAGCAGATCGCGAACCTGTTCGAGAAGCGACTCGCGCGAATCGCCGTCTTTTCGCAGGATCTTCTCGACGTTCCCGTTCAGCCGCGCGCGATCGCCGTTCGTGAGGTCCTGCGCGGTGACCACGACGATCGGGATCGTCCGCCATTGCGGATGCCTCCGCACCTCGGCGGCGAACGCGAAGCCGTCCATCTCCGGCATCATCAGGTCGAGGAAGATCAGCCCCGGGCGTTCCTGCTCCATCTTCTTCAGCGCTTCAATTCCGTTCCCCGCCTCGGAGACCGCCCATCCTTCCTTCTCCAGCATCAACCTCGTCAGAGCGCGGCTGGACGGATCGTCGTCGATCACCAGGACAGGACACGGCGGTTTCAGACAGGTGTACTTCTTCAGGATCTTGGAGAGGCGACGGCGGTTGACCGGCTTGGTGGCGTACTCCGATGCGCCGAGCGTGAACCCGCGCGCCAGGTCGTCCACCATCGTCAGCATGATGACGGGGATGTCGGACAGCATGGCGTCGCTCTTGAGTGCCGAGAGCACGCTCCAGCCGTCCATGTCCGGCATCATCACGTCGAGCGTGATGGCCGCCGGAAGCAGTTGCCGCGCCAGCCGCAACCCCTGCACGCCGCCGCTGGCCGTGCATACGGTGAAGCCCTCGTTGCGCAGATAGGCCTGCATGAGGTCGCGCTGCATCTTGTCGTCGTCGATGACCAGCACGCTGGTCCGTACCGCGGGAAGCTCCGCGTCAATGATGACGTCAGGAACTTGCACCGGCTCGCGGCGCTCACCGACAAACACGGCGGTCTCGCCGGTTGGCTCGACGACCGTGGCCGGCAGCTTGATGGTGAAGGCACTTCCTGCGCCGGGCACGCTGTGTACCGTGACGTCGCCGCCCATCATCTGGCAGAAGCGGCGGGTGAGGGCCAGCCCCAGTCCCGTTCCGCCGAACTTCCGCGTCGTCGACGCGTCCGCCTGCGTGAAGGACTGGAAGAGCCGGACGATCTGCTCCGGGCCCAGGCCGATGCCGGTGTCGGATACGCGGAAGAGAATCCATTCGCCGCCGTCCATCACCTGCCGCTCGGCTTCCACCCGGATTATGCCGTCATGCGTGAACTTCGCGGCGTTCGAGACCAGGTTGAACAACCCCTGGCGCACTTTGCTCAGGTCGGCGCGCATGGTGCCGATCTCCGGAGCGTATGTGATCTCCAGCTTGTTGCCGTTCTTCGCGACCTGAATCTCGATCGTCGACGCCACTTCGGTGATCAACGCAGAGATGTGGAAAGACTCCAGGTGCAGCTCCATCTTGCCGGCTTCGATCTTCGACAGATCGAGGATGTCGTTGATGAGCCCCAGCAGATGTTTCCCCGCCGTGGAGATCTTGCCGAGGTCCGCGCTGAAGTCCTCGAGGTTCCGCTCGACGGCTTCTTCCTGCAGCATCTCGGAGAAGCCCAGGATGGCATTGAGCGGGGTACGCAACTCGTGGCTCATGTTGGCCAGGAAGAGACTCTTGGTCCGGTTGGCGTTCTCCGCCGCTTCCTTCGCCGTGGCCACTTCTCCCTCGGCGCGCCGGCGTTCGGTGACGTCTTCCATCGCCAGCACAAGCAGCTCGGCGTGGCTGCCCTGACGCAGTTTTCGGGCGTTCAGCAACATGACCCGCCGTCCGATGACCGGAAAGTCGTGCTCGAGCTCGAAGTCGTTGAAGACGGAGCTGGTAGGGACGATGTCTTCGAGCAGCGTCCGCAGATCGGGGATGTCCCACTGTCCGTTGCCGAGCTCGTAGATGAGCCGGTTCTCGGTCTCGTCCTGCGAGACGTGAAAGGTCTGATAGAAGGCGCGGTTTGCGGAGTGGACGCGCAGGCTGCTGTCGAGAATCAGCAACGGCTCGCGCACCGTGTCGACGACGTCCTGCGCATACGTCTCGATCTGTTCGAGAAGCCGTTGCGCGCGCCGTTTCTCGGTGACGTCTTCCATCGCCAGCAGAACCAGCTCGTCGTGCAGCCTCCGGGCGTTGAGCAGCATGGTGCGCCGCCCGATATGAGGGAAGTCGTGCTCGAGTACGAAGTCGTTGAAGACGGAGCTGCCAGGCACGATGTCTTCCAGCAGCGTGCGCAACGCCGGGATGTCCCACTGCCCGTTGCCGAGCTCATAGATGAGCCGGTCCTCGGTCTCCACCGCCTTGACGTCGAACGTTTTATAGAAAGCGCTGTTCGCCGAGCGGACCCGCAACCCGGCGTCGAGCACGATCAACGGCTCCCGCACGGTATCGAACACATCCTGCGCAAAGTTCTGAATGTCCGCCACGAGCGGCTGGACCTTGATTCGCTGCGTGCCGTCGTGGACGCCTGGCTCGAAGATGGTTCCGTTCAAATGATCGCCTCCTGGTCAAATTCAACCGGACGCGATCTCATGGCGCGGGCAGTCTTTCGAGGATCTATGCAGTTACCGGGCCGTCGCCGTATCGGAATGCGAAGATCCCGATGTAGATGTCCGCCTCGTCCCCCATCCGCAGCGACTCCCGCACGGCGGTAGCATCGACGGCACCCAGAGTATCCATCGCCAACGGCATACAGCCGGTGCGCAGACAGCCGTCGATCACCTGCTTCCGATGCTCGGGGAGATCGAGCGCGGTGCTGCTGATCATCACCTTCGGCGTAGTCGAGGGCTGGCTGGTCACTCAGTAAGGGAGTGACAGCGGGGCGCGTTTCCCTACCCGGACTACGAAAGGCTCATCCGCAGATTACGCAGATTAACGCAGATGGCCACCTCCCCTATCTGCGTACATCTGCGTAATCTGCGGATGAGCCTTTCGTCGAGAAGAGCTACGGCATCGGCACGTCAGAGCTGAAGCAGTCGACCACGACCGATGCAAACCTAGTTTCTATGTTTTCAAACCCAGTTCCTATGTTTTCCAAGGTAACTCTTACCTTTGCAAAGCCAGACTCTATGTTTTCAAAGCGAGATTCTCGCTTTCCCGTCTGCGTCCCCATCTGCGTAATCTGCGGATAATCCTTTCGTGGAGAGTGGGGCGCCTTCGGCGATATCGTTGCGACATGCAACGGATTCGCGTGATCGACTCTCACACCGGCGGCGAGCCGACGCGGGTCGTGATCGACGGTGGCCCTGACCTCGGCGGCGGTAGTCTCGCCGAACGCCGTGATCGCTTCCGCATCGAGCACGATCGCTATCGCTCCGCGATCGTCAACGAGCCCCGCGGCTCCGACGTGATGGTCGGCGCGTTGCTCTGCGAGCCTGTCGATCCGAGGTGCGCAGCCGGCGTGATCTTCTTCAACAATGCCGGCTACCTCGGCATGTGCGGTCACGGGACGATCGGTTTGATGGTCACGCTCGCACACCTCGGCCGGATTACAGCGGGAACGTATCTCATCGAGACGCCGGTCGGTACCGTCAGCGCTGAGTTGCACGACGACGGCCGCGTATCCGTCACGAACGTACCGAGCTATCGGTTCGCTGCGAATGTTCCTGTCAACGTGCCGGGATTCGGACAGATTCGCGGTGATGTGGCCTGGGGAGGGAACTGGTTCTTCCTCGTTCGCGAAGAGGCACTGCCCATCTCTGTTGCAAACATCGACAATCTGACGTCGTTCACCTGGAGCATCCGCCAGGCTCTCGACTCTGCCGGCATCCGCGGCGCGGACGGTGCGGAGATTGATCACATCGAGCTCTTCGTTCCATCGCCTGTGCCGGGACTCGACAGCCGTAACTTCGTGCTGTGTCCCGGCAAGGCTTACGACCGCTCGCCGTGCGGAACGGGAACGAGCGCGAAGCTGGCTTGCCTCCAGGCAGACGGCAAGCTGAGTGAGGGCGAGGTGTGGAAGCAGGAGAGCGTGATCGGCAGCGTGTTCGAGGGATCGTTCGTGCCCGACCCGGAGCGGGACGGAGGTGTTCTGCCGCGCATCACCGGCACCGCGTATGTCAACGCCGAGGCCACGCTGATTCTTGATGATGGCGACCCGTTCTGTTGGGGGATCACCGGAGCATGACGAAGAGAATCGTCATCGCCGGCGGCGGCATCGTCGGACTGGCGACGGCGTACTACGCGGCACGCGCCGGGCATCGCGTGACGATTCTCGAGCGCTCCGCGCCGCCGGGCGGCGGATGCTCGCTCGGCAGTGCCGGGATGATCGTCCCGAGTCATTTCATCCCGCTGGCCGCTCCCGGCATGGTGTCGCTTGGTCTCAAGTGGATGTGGAGACCCGAGAGTCCGTTCTACATCCGGCCGCGATTCAGCCTCGACCTCTTCACCTGGGGATGGCGATTCATGCGCGCGGCGAACGCCGCACAGGTTGCGCGCGCGGCGCCGCTTCTTCGCGACCTTCATCTGGCCAGCCGTGCCTGCTACGAGGAGTGGTCGGAACAGTTCCACGACGCGTTCGGCCTGACGAAGAAGGGTTTGTTGATGTTGTGCAAGACCGAAGCTGGGCTGCACGAAGAGGCGAAGACCGCGGAGCTGGCCCGCGGGCTCGGGGTTCCCGCGGAGGTGCTCACGCGCCGCGAGACGGAGGCGATCGAGCCGTCGTTGCGCCTCGACATCGCGGGGTCGGTCTTCTTCCCGAGGGACTGTCACCTCACGCCCGAGCAACTCATCGCCACTCTTCGCGATGCGGTCACCAGCGCTGGTGTCGAGATCCGCTGGGAGACCGTTCCGCTCCGCTGGAGAACTTCGGGGAACCGCATCGATGGTGTCGAGACGAGTGGCGGTAGTTTGCTAAAGGGCGATGAGTTCGTGCTCGCTGCCGGCATCTGGTCGGTCGAGGTGGGGGAGCAGCTCGGCGTGCGGCTGCAGATGCAGGCGGGGAAGGGCTACAGCATGACGCTGACCTCTCCGCCGCGACTCCCCGCCATCTGCGCGATTCTGAGCGAAGCGCGGGTGGCGGTGACGCCGATGGGAACGTCGCTGCGCGTTGGCGGCACGATGGAGCTCACCGGTCTCGACGAGAGAATCAATCCTGCCCGCGTCCGCGGTATCGTCCGCGCCGTGCCGGAGTACTTCCCCGATTTCACGACTGATGACTTCCGCGATGCGCCGGTCTGGTGCGGTTTCCGGCCGTGCTCTCCCGACGGCATGCCCTACATCGGACGCTTCCGAAGCTATGAGAACCTTTCCGCCGCAACCGGACATTCGATGATGGGCGTCAGCCTTGGGCCGATCACCGGAAAGCTGATGGTGGAGATCCTTTCTGACAAAGAACCCTCGATCGATGTTCGAGCACTGAGCCCGGATCGATATCGATAATGGAGTGAATGATGAAGGTTGACTGGAAAGGCGTACTTCCCGCGATCACAACCCCGTTCAACGCGGACATGAGCATCGATCATCGATTCCTGGCGGAGCACGGCCGGTGGATGATCGATGAAGGATGCATCGGCCTGGTCCCCCTTGGCTCGCTGGGTGAAGGGGCCACGATGCCGGGGGCGGAAAAGCGGCAGGTGCTGGAGACGTGCATCGCCGCGGTGGGTGACCGCGCGCCGGTCATCGCCAGCATCTCCGCGCTCAGCACGAGCGACGCCGTCGCGCTGGCGCTCGATGCGAAGTCGATCGGATGCAGTGGCCTCATGGTGCTTCCGCCGTATGTGTACGTCAGCGAGTGGCGCGAGATGAAGGCGCACGTGGCGGCGGTCATCGCGGCAACCGATCTCCCGTGCATGCTCTATAACAACCCGGTCGCTTACCGCACAGACTTCACGCCGCCGCAGATCGCGGAGCTGGCCGGCGAGATGGCGAATCTAGAAGCGGTAAAGGAATCGAGCACGGACGTCCGGCGGGTGACTGCGATCCGTGCCCTCATCGGTGACCGGCTGAACATTCTGATCGGCGTGGACGATCTGATCGTCGAAGGGGTGGCCGCGGGTGCGGTCGGTTGGATCGCAGGACTGGTCAATGCCTTCCCGGCGGAATGCGTTGCCATCTACCGGATGGCGATGGAGGGGCGCCGGCAGGAAGCGTTCGCGCTGTATCGCTGGTTCCTTCCGCTTCTTCGGCTGGATACGGTTCCCAAGTTCGTGCAACTGATCAAACTGGTGCAGGAGAAGGTCGGACGGGGCAGCGCACGCGTCCGCGCTCCGCGGATGGAAGTGATCGGAGCCGAGCTTCAGGAGACGCTGGCCATCCTCGATGAGGCGCTGGCCACTCGTCCTCAGGTGAATGTAACGTCATGCCAGATCTGAACGGTACTTCGATCATCGGCGGCGAACCGGCAACGCCCGGCCCGCAGTCATTCCACGGAATCAATCCCGCGTCCGGAGAGGTCCTGGCGCCGCCGTTTCATGCGGCGACGGAAGACGACATCGACCGCGCCTGCCAGTTCGCCGGCGAAGCGTTCGACATCTACGGACGAACGCCGCCTGCGACGCGCGCCGCGTTGCTGCGAGCGATCGCGCGGGGCCTCGAAGCCGAGGGCTCGGTCATCATGGAGCGAGCAAACGCCGAGGCGGCCCTTCCGCTGCCGCGGCTTCAGGGAGAGTTGGGACGCACGTGCAACCAGCTCCGGATGTTCGCGGACGTGCTCGAGGAAGGCTCGTGGGTCGACGCGCGACTCGATACAGGAGACGCGAACCGAAAGCCGCCGAAGCCCGACGTCCGCTCGATGCGCAGACCGCTCGGCCCGATCGCTGTCTTCGGCGCGAGCAATTTCCCGCTGGCCTTCTCCACGGCCGGCGGCGACACGGCGTCGGCGCTGGCCGCTGGGAATCCGGTGATCGTGAAAGCGCATCCGGCCCATCCCGGGACGGGCGAGCTGGTAGGACGCGTGATCGCCGCGGCTGTGCGCGAGCTCTCGCTTCCCCCGGGCACGTTCGCTCTCCTGTTCGACAACGGGATTGCTGCCGGTCAGGCGCTCGTGCTCCATCCGGCCATTCGCGCGGTCGGATTCACCGGCTCACGCACGGGCGGCGAGGCGTTGATGCGTCTGGCGGCATCGCGTCCCGATCCGATTCCGGTCTACGCGGAGATGGGGAGCGTCAATCCGATCGTCATCTTCCCCGGAGCGCTGCACGAGCGCGGCCCGGTCATCGCCGAGGGATTGCATGCGTCGTTCACCGCCGGCGTCGGACAGTTTTGCACGAATCCGGGAGTGGTTCTCGTCCCCTCCGGAACGGAAGGCGATGCGTTTGTCGATCTGCTCGCCGAACGGACACGAGCGACGCCGGCCGCGGCGATGCTGACGTCACCGATCTCCGCGTCGTACGGAAAGGGACAGGCTGCCTTGCGCGACCACGGTGCGACGCTCGTTGCCAGCGGTGGCCGCGGAGACTTCGCCGCCTCGGGACAGGCGGCGCTGTGGCAGGTCGAAAGCGCGCACGTTCTCGACCAGCCGGCCCTGCTGGAAGAGGTGTTCGGCCCGAGCTCTCTGCTTGTCCGCTATGACGGCGTGGAAAACCTCGATACCCTGCTCAGCGCGCTCGATGGACAGCTCACCGCCACTGTGCACGCCGAGCCTGAAGAACTTCGCGCGCATGAAGCGCTGCTGCAGCGTCTCGAGCAGAAGGCCGGCCGGCTCATCGCCAACCAGTTCCCGACCGGTGTCGAAGTAGGACCGGCCATGGTTCACGGCGGCCCCTTCCCCGCCACGTCCGACGGCCAGAGCACCTCGGTCGGCACCCACGCCATCGAACGCTTCACCCGCTACGTCGCCTATCAGAACTGGCCGGATGACGCGTTACCGGAGGAATTGCGCACCGCCAATCCACGCGGGATCTGGCGGTTGGTGAATGGGGAACGGAAGAGGGACAAGCTGTCGTCCTGAAGAGCCCGCGAAGAGACGCCGCTTCCCACATACCCGTCATCCTGAGCCTGCCAGCGCGACAGTGTAGGGCCGCCGCCTCGGCGGCCAGCGCCGCACGCGGCGCGATAGTTCGAAGCAAACACACGGCCTCACGGCCGT
>JBBRNB010000075.1:0-34984 GCA_038230535.1 Thermoanaerobaculia bacterium | reverse complement strand
TTTTCCGCTGCAGTGTAGGGCCGCCGCCTCGGCGGCCAGCGCCGCACGCGGCGCGATAGTTCGAAGCAAACACACGGCCTCACGGCCGTTGGCCGCCGGGGCGGCGGCCCTACACTGTCGCGCTGGCAGCCTCAGGATGACGGTCAGCGCTCCATCCGCGGTGGTCACAGCCAACCATCGGATTCTGACCATTTTGAGTCGAAACTATAGACAGCACTTGGGTTACTGATCTCATCGTCACGGTCCGATGACGTCTTGATCACGGTCGCGGAACGTGTTCACAGGTTAAATTGAGCAGTTGTTGCGTTCGCGGAACGCGATCACTGGTTCAATCGAGCAGTGGTTGCGTTCGCAGAACGTGTTCCCTGCCAGGAATTGGCTGTCATCACGTTCGCGGAACGCGTTCACTGCCTGAGTTTGGCCGTTAACTGCCAGATTTTACGCGTGAACAGGTAATTCTTGCTTGATGTCGCGATCGGGGACCGCGTTAACGTCTTAATTCCAGCAGATATTGACGGTCCAGGAACGCGTTGATACAGACATTTCAGGGCCATAATTGCGTCTTTTTTCCGGCGCGGTTCCATCCTGGCCGGTAACGTCTCCGATCTTCATGACGTGAGCCGGCCGCGTCATAGTCGATCCAGACTCCTTCCAGGTGCGAATCCGTTGGCCAAACCGCGAAAACGGTTCTTGTTGCCTTCCTTATAGACTTTACGATTTCGCCGGCGCTTTTGCGTCGCGGCGGCAACTACCGCTGAATAAGCAACTTACGCGCGCGCTCAAAGTATTTGCAAATAGCCATAAACATTTTGCCCACCAGATCCGTCTAATTACCTTAGATAGATAGCGACGATCGACATGACAAACGCAAACCGCAGGCACGCCTCCCGAAAGACCGCGAAACATTCGCGGCGGAGAGAGCTGCGCTCGCGGCGTCCGTTCTGGTATCGTCCGATGCGCCGCGCACTTCGCGGAATCGATGGGTCCCACGAGCTGATCGACCTCTCCGAACGCGTCATCGACGCGGTGGAGAATTTCGAAACGGGTGGCCCTATCCGGACGTCGCGCCGTTTGCAGGAGGCCTCGGGCTGGCTTTGCGACGCCGCGACGTACCTTGGCCGGGCGCTTCGTGGTCTGGACGGGACCAACGCATGCATCGCGCAGGCACCAGAGCAAGCAGCCGAGGCACCGGTGATGTTGTTCGTGAACACGATGGTATGGATCAAGGCCGCGGAACGGCTGGAGGCGGTCTCCGCGCGGTTGGATGTCGCGCTCGACGAGCTGGCCGAGTCGGTGGCGAGCGGCGACATGCTGTTCGACCTCTCGGAGCTGCCTACCGATTCAGGGCCGTCATTTGCTGAACCGCGGCACGATCTCGCGTATCTGTTCGAGGCACTGAATCAGTCGCGCAAGAGCGACTGTCTTTGTTTTTTCCTCACACGGCGTCAACGGTCCGCCCCGGCGACCGTCGCCGAGGCTGTCAGAAAGGTCACCAGAGGACGCGCTCCTCCCGTCGTATCAACCTGCTCGCTCTGATCACTTGCAGTTTGAGAAACGATATAGGAGACCACCGTGTCTAATAATGATGGAGTACTTCTGAATGACGTGCCGGTTACACCGGCGCCGATTTCCCACACTGATGCTGCACGGGCGCTGATCGATCAGATCCGCGCCATGCGACAGCAGATTCCGAACTTCGTAATTCCGTCTTCGAGAAACGAGAGCCAGCGACTGTCCAGTGCCGCCACGATACCGCCTCAGTTCGTTGAACTGACGGCGGTGGCGGTGGGGAGCAGCTCAGAGCTCGTTCGTGGAGGCGGAGCCGATGCGGCTCAGAACCGCGATCTGCTCAGCTATGCCGAGGCGTATGCCCCGTTTGCGGACGAGCTGGAAGCTCTGGCTCACTTCGTTCGTCACAGCACCATCGTGGCAAAGAACAAGGTCGGTAGTGACGCACTCACTACCTACGCCTTGGCGAAGCGTCTGGCCAAACGTCCGGGGACTGCCGATCTCGCCCCGCATGTCGCTGACATGAGCCGCGCCCTCGGCAGAAAGGGAAGAAGCCGGAAGGTCAAATCCCAGCCGGTACCGGCAAGTCCGGTTTCGACGCAAGCCTCTCCGGTGACGACCGAGTCACCGGCGGCCCCGTCGAAGACGAACTGACCCGGTTCGTGCCGTAAGCAGTAAGTCCCCGCGCGGGCGCGTCCGAAGGCGCGCCCGCGCATTTTGTTTTTGGAAAGCACTGCCATCTGCGCTTCATGTTCAGGATCAACTGATCCAATCCGAGCAGGACGGAGAGGTCGAGCGGCCCTTTTTGTCGGAGCAGGACGATCAGTACTATCTGGTGGGCGGCTGAAAAGGGAGCAAAAATGTCAACCGCGTCACTCCTATCGACAGCGGGTTCGGGAAGAGCTCCGCAAGCTAGGAGAGTGCATGGCCATTTCGACCCTGCCAGGATTGGACGCGGTAATCGATATCTCACATCACAACGGCCACATCGACTTCGACACCGTCGCTGTGGCCGGCGTCATCGGTGTCATCCAGAAGGCGACGGAGGGGACCGACTTTACGGATAAGTCATTGGCAGGAAACAGGATGCGCGCTCTCGCTGCAGGGCTGCGTTTCGGGACCTACCACTTCGGTACCGCGTCGGATCCCATCGCGCAGGCGGAGCACTATCTGGCCGTGGTCACGCCGCAGCCGGGCGAACTGATCGCGCTCGACTTCGAGAAGAATGAGCTGAAGCCCGCCAATACGATGTCCCTCGATCAGGCGCGGGCCTTCATCAGTCACCTCTTCGAGAAGTTGCCCGACCGGGTGCCGGGTTTCTACTCGGGCGACCGGATCAAACAGACGCTTGGCGATGAGCATGATCCGTTGCTGGCCCGCTGCTGGCTGTGGCTGGCCCAGTACGGCACTACGCCTGTCGTTCCCGCGAACTGGAGCAGGTTCACGCTCTGGCAGTACACGGACGGCAGTCTTGGTCCTTTGCCGCACACGGTCCCAGGCATCACCGGCCGCTGCGACCGCGATCGATTCAACGGGACGGCTGAAGAGCTGAGAACGTTCTGGGCGTCGGCCTGACAGCGCCGTCATCGGCTGTTCCAAAACGCTTCAAGCCTTGAAGCCATCGTGTCCGCGCTCGGCCGCTGCTGCGAGGAGGAGCTCGCGCGACGGCACGAGCGCGGGGACGGTGAGCGTCACGTTGACCGCCAACGTGGCCGGGCGATACGGCACACGGATCTCGCAACAGGCGTGGCTTGGAGAGCACGCGTCATGCGAAAGGCAACGGGCTGGAGCGGGCAAGAGCAGCAGTCCGGCAAAGGTGCCTGCGATCACGAGCAAGGGGAGGATGTGGCGACTCACGGGCGAAGATTAGGTCGTGATGTGGTTTCGCGCAGGTGATGACTGGCACGGCTGAGTGTGATGGGGTTGGGGTGGGGTCTCGCCGGATCACCCAATCCAGCCCCAAGATCGCAGGCCGAGCATGTTCGCGGCCGGCCGAGCCTGCGTGAGATCCGTAGCACACTTCAGATGGGGGGGGGCAGGGCTGAACAAATATCAAGCGGGCTAACTAACGCCGGCTCCGTCGCGACTGGAGTTTGGACGTTTCAGACGGCAGCAAGTGCACGCCAGAGGCGTGCGTGAAGGTAGCCGGTGGCCACGCCGGAGGCGTTGCCACCGGTTTGCAGGGGCATGAAAAAGCACCCCGGCAGGGGTGCGTGAAACGTCGAGCTCGATGTCGTTCCATACGATCGAGCCTGCCCTTCTTTGCATTACCGAACCGGTGGCAACGCCTCCGGCGTGGCCACCGGCTACCCTCACGCACCCCGTTGGGGTGCCGAGAAACGTCCAAACTCCAGACGCCGGCTCCGTCGGCTTCGCGCCTCCGGCGTGCGTCACATCGTCTTCTGCGATTGCCCCTGGGCGGCTTTGCGCGCTTTGATAGCAGCCAGCTCCTCGCGTGCCTGGACGTCGCCGACCTGCGAGCGAAGCTTGGTCAGGCGGGAGTCGAGGGACGAGTCGGCCAGCTCCTTGCCGAGGTTCGCTTCGGCGATGGTGTTCTTGATGTGAGTGCGGACGGTGTCGAGCGCGCGCACTTCTTCATCGACGGAGAGGCCGTCCAGTTGCTCCTGGATCTTGATGCGCGCTTGCGCGGACTGCATCTTGGCCAGCATGGAGTCGCGCTCCCCTTTCAGGTTGCGGATCTCGGTCTGGACCGACAGCAGCGACGTCTTCGCCGAGTCGGCATCGTCGTGGGCGGTCTCCATCTCGGTCTTCATGTCGGCGATGTCGGCGGCTAGTTGATTCTTCTTCTGGATCAGCACGACCGCGAGATCGTCCTGATTCGTCGACACGGCGGTGTTCAGCTCCGCCTCCGTCTGCGCGAGGTCCTTCGTGGCTTTCTGATACCGCTCGTCGATCTCTTCACGGCGGCGGATGATGGAGGCGGTGGCGCTCTTCAGCTTCGCGTACTTCGTCACCATCGAGTTGAGCGCATTTTCGTAAGCGATCTCCGGATGCTCCTTCTCGATGTCCGAGATCCAGATCGAGAGAAAGCCTTTCCAGAGGTTGCCGAGTCGGGAGATCACACCCATGTCTTGTGGTCCTTTCGTGATGTTACTGCGAGGGTTCCTGGAGCTTGGGCGATTCCCGCACGACGCGGGCCACCGCCTCCTGCCCGAAGAATTCGAGCACCTTCTGCACGTCCAGCTTCTTTGCGTTGCAGCTCGAGATGACGCCATTCTGCTCGTCGACGCGCTGCTGCATCACGGTCTTCAGAGTTCCGATTTCCTCTTCGTACTGCTTGATACGTTGATCGGCTTCGAGTGTTACCTTCTCGACATCGGCGGCGCCGGTGCGGATGTAGGCCTCGAGGGCCTGCAGTTCCTGAGCGCCGCTCTCGATGATCTTCTCCACCGGCACGTTGAACGCCCGCAGCGACGCCATGACGATCTGTTTCTTGACAGTCTCGTCTGTACCGGGAGGAAGGTCCGTCAACAGCGACAGCGTCCGGCTGACGCGCTCCCGCTCCTCGGCGACGATACCCGCGGCCTCGAACACGCTGTCGAAATCAACCTTCCCACCCGGAGCATCGGGAGGAGCCGTCTTGAACACATCGAGCGGAGGGCTCGGAGCGGCCTGTGACTGGGACGACACACCCGAAGTCGGGTCGGCGGGCGGCTGATATCCGCCATAGTCCGTCTGAGCCGCGTCTGAGCCATCACCTGCCGGCGCGGATTCGTCCTGCACGATGAACCAGCCGGCCACGGTCGATCCCCAACCTTTTTTCTGTGTCATGGAAGGTCGGAAATCATAGCAGGAGTGGGAAGTGGGAGTCGGGGGTCGGGGTGGGAGCCCGGCGTTCGGCACTCTCCGATTCCCGCACAGTCAACTGCTACACATGCCCAGCCTCCCCCTTCTCCCGCACGCTCTTCCAGTCCAATCCGAAGCGTGCCAGGTACTTGCGGAGGCGGTCGGCGTCGTTGGGGCTGGTTTTCTGCTGACGCGACGCGCTGAATAAGAAGCGTCCAGCCTGAGACAATGACGGCGTACGGCGGAGGGTCTCGACGACGTGCTCCAGTTGCACGCGGTCGAAGGAGTCGAGCGCCGCCAGGCGATCCTTGCCGAGACAGCGTAAGAGCAGCGGTCGCCGGTTCGATCCCGGCCCGGCTTTCGAGCCGGTAGCTCAGTTGGATAGAGCAATTGATCTCTTCGAACCTTGTCACCGCGCCTTGCGCGAAATCTGAAAACTGAAGGGCGGCGAATGCCCGAGGGACTCCATGAACTGTTGGTCCCCGGTTCGAATCCGGGCCGGCTACACGGCCGGTAGCTCAGGGGTAGAGCAGCAGTAACGCGTCTCTCAACCTCTTGTCGCCGCATTTCGATAGAAAAGAAAGCAACGCAGCGAATGCCCGCCGGGAATACATGGTATTGCGGGTTCGACTCCCGCCCGGAGATAACTCCGGCTTCCCGACACTCTTGTCGCTGCTACTGAAAGGGAATTCAAAATGTCCAACGATCATGCCTATGAAGTCTTCTCACCCGCGCACGGCGTGCCCATCAAAGCGTGGACGCGCGGCGTTCCGGTGGAGGATGCCGCGAAGCAGCAGCTCCTCAACATCGCATCCCTGCCGTTCATCTTTCGTTGGATCGCGGTCATGCCCGACGTACACCTCGGCAAGGGCGCAACGGTCGGCAGTGTGATTCCGACGACGAAGGCGATCATCCCGGCGGCCGTCGGCGTCGACATCGGCTGCGGCATGATGGCCGTCCGCACCTCGCTCAATGCCCGCGATCTGCCGGACGACCTGCACGCGCTGCGCTCCGCGATCGAGACGGCCGTTCCGCATGGCCGCACAGACAACGGCGGCAAGAACGACCGCGGCGCCTGGCGTCAGCCGCCGGCGCGCAACACCGAAGCGTGGGCGAAGCTTGCGCCAACATACGGCGAGATCGTGGAGAAGCATTCGAAACTCGGGCGTGGAAATGACGCCAACCATCTCGGTACGCTCGGTACCGGCAACCACTTCATCGAGGTCTGCCTCGACGAGGCGGAGAACGTCTGGATCGTGCTGCACAGCGGCTCGCGCGGCGTCGGGAACCGCATCGGCCAGTTCTTCATCGAGCTGGCAAAGCAGGATATGCGCAAGTTCATGATCAACCTCCCGGACCAGGATCTCGCCTACCTGCCGGAAGGGACCGATCACTTCAACGACTATGTGAAGGCCGTGCATTGGGCACAGTCGTACGCGATGACCAACCGCGAGTTGATGATGGCCGCGACGATCGACGCCGTCCGGGCGGCAGACTTGCTGCCGCCGTTCACGGCCGGCGCCGAGGTGGTGAACTGTCACCACAACTACGTCGCCGTCGAAGAGCACTACGGCCAGCGGGTCTTCGTCACGCGCAAAGGCGCCGTTCGTGCGGGGATCAACGACGCCGGCATCATCCCGGGAAGCATGGGAGCGAAGACGTTCATCGTGCGAGGAAAAGGAAACCCGGAGAGCTTCGAGAGTTGCAGTCACGGCGCTGGGCGTGCCATGTCGCGCAACGAGGCAAAGCGGCGCTTCACGATCGTGGATCACGTACGAGCAACCGAAGGCGTCGAGTGCCGCAAGGACGCGGACGTGATCGACGAGACGCCGGCGGCATACAAGTCGATCGATGCCGTGATGCAGGCCCAGGCCGATCTCGTCGACATCATGCATACGCTGAAGCAGGTCATCTGCGTGAAAGGATGAACGGGTACTTCCCATGAGCATCATTGTCATCGACGGATCGCAGGGCGAAGGGGGCGGGCAGGTCCTCAGGACCTCGCTCGCCCTCTCGCTGGTCACTGGCAAGCCGTTTCGCATCGAGAATATCCGAGCGAAACGCGACAAGCCGGGACTCCTGCGCCAGCACCTGACCGCCGTCAATGCCGCAACGCAGGTCGGTGACGCCGCGGCCGAGGGCCTCAACTCGGGTCCACGACGTTGACGTTCGTGCCGCGCGCGGTCCGCGCCGGCAACTATCGATTCGCCATCGGCACCGCCGGTTCGACGACTCTCGTTCTTCAGACGATTCTGCTTCCACTTGCCTTCGCGGATGAGCCGTCGACGATCGAGATCGAAGGGGGCACGCACAACCCTCACGCACCACCATTCGAGTTTCTCGATGGAGCGTTTCTCCCTCTGCTGCGACGGATGGGGCCGGGCGTCGATCTGCAACTCGTCCGCCCCGGCTTCTACCCGGCCGGAGGAGGAGCAATCCGTGTGCTCATCACCCCAAATCGCCTCAGCGCGCTGCACGTCGAAGAGCGCGGCGAGATCGTCAGCCGCCGCGTGCGGGCCGTCGTCGCCAACCTCCCCTACACCATCGCGCAACGGGAAGCACAGACAGCCGCCGCGGAGCTCGGATGGGGAGAAGACTGCCAGCAGGCACATACTCTCACCGGCTCCATAGGCCCAGGCAACGCTGTCTCGATCACCATCGCCTCGGAAAACGTGACGGATGTCTTCACAGCGTTCGGCGCTCGCGGAGTACGCGCTGAGCAGGTCTGCCACGACGCCGCGAAACAGGCCAAACGCTACATCAACAGCACCGCCGCGGTCGGTGAGCACCTCGCTGACCAGTTGCTACTCCCCCTGGCGCTCGGTGAAGGCGGCTCGTTCACAACCACGCCTCTATCTGGACATTCGACGACGAACCTCGATGTGATCCGCCGCTTTGTGAATGTGCGAACGGAGGTCGACGAGGTCCGCCGCGGCATCGTGCTGGTTCGCGTCGGAGGGAGAAATGAAGGATGAAGGCAGAAGGATGAAGGGTTAAGTCGGAAACAGCTAATTCCTTCCCTCATCCTTCTGCCTTCATCCTTCCTACGCTCCCTCTTCCCGGTCGACGATGTTGTGCCGAAGCGCGTAGCCCACGGCCTGGGCGCGGTTGTTGAGCCTGAGCTTGTCGAGGATGTTGCGGACGTGGAACTTCACCGTGTTTTCGCTGACGCCGAGGCGCTTGGCCATCTTGCGGTTGGCGGTGACGCCTTCGACCATCAGTTCCAACACTTCGCGCTCGCGGTCGGTGAGCGCGTCCTGATCGTTCGGAGCGTGTTCTGCCATCACGGGCTTCGCGAACTCGTGCAGGAGCTTGCGCGCCAGCGCCGGTGTCAATGCGGGCTCCCCTCGGCTGGCGCGATCGAGAAGGGCGAAGAACTCTTCTGCCTCCAGGTTCTTGAGCAGGTACCCCTGCGCTCCGGCCTTGATGGCCTCGAACAACGTATCGTCCTGCTCCGAGGCCGTCAGAATGACCACCTTCACATCGGGCTGCAGCGCCGTCAGCTCCTTCGTCGCGGCAACCCCATCGAGCTCGGGCATGGAGATATCCATGAGGACGAGATCGGGGCGAAGCTTACCGGCCAGTTCGATCGCCAGCTTCCCGTTCGGCGCCTCCCCGACGACTTCATGCCCCTGCGACTCCAGAAGGCTGCGAAGGCCGTCGCGAAACAAGGCGTGGTCATCAGCGATGAGGATGCGCACGAGCGTAGTTTATAGCGCCCGAAACTGGTGCTACTTCGTCGATGTTGACGGCGTGGAATGTCGCAAGGATGTCAACCGGCTAACGGCACCTCAACGTTCACCACCGTCCCACGGCCCGGTGGGCTTTCGATCGTGAACGTGCCGCCGATCGATTCCGCGCGTTCTCGCATCGTCGACAGGCCGAATCGAGGGAACACGCTCCGGCTCCGGCCTGTCTGCGCTAGTCCGACTCCGTCATCGCTCACGGTCACGAACAGCCTGCCGTCTTGGCGGCGGACTTGGATCCTCGCGGTGGTGGCCCTGGCATGTTTGCGGACGTTGGTGAGGGACTCCTGAATGATGCGGACGAGTTGCAGCTCGATGCCGTGGGGCATACTCAGCTCACCGTCGATGACAAGCTCGGCCGCGACCTGGCTCTGCTCTTTCCAGCGGCTGATGTACTCGCGCAATACATCGTCGAAGGAGCGCGCCGGTCCGGGGAGCGTGCGAAGGTCGACGATAGCTTCGCGCACGTCACCGTAGGCTTCGCGCGCGGCGGCGGCAAGCTGGCGGAGTTGTTCCATCCCCTCCTCCGTCTTCTCGCGGCGCAGGTATTCGGTTGCCGCCTGGACCTTGGTGTTGACGTATCCCAGGACCTGGGCGATGCCGTCGTGCATCTCGTGGGCGATGTGCAGCCGTTCCTGCGCCACGGCGAGATCGGCGACCTGACGATGAAGATGAGCGTTGTCGATGGCGATCGCGGCCTGCACGGCGAAGCGCTCGAGGGTCTCTTCATCCCTCTCGGAAAACTGCCGGCCATTCTCCTTCTCGCTGAGATAGAGATTCCCGACGAACGGCCCTTTGCAGGTGATCGGGACTGCGAGCAGCGAATGCATCACGGGGTGATTCGGTGGAAAGCCATGCGAGCGGGAATCCTTGCCGATGTCGGGCAGGCGCAGCCGCTCGCCTTCATGAAGGACGACGCCGAGGAGGCCATGGCCGACCGGAGGCGGACCGATTCGTGCGCGCTCTTCGCTCGTGACGCCAGACGTGATGAAGGTCTGGATCGAGCCGTCTTCATTGACCACCGATAGAGCGCCGTACCGCGCACCGGCGAGCGTTCGCGCCCGTTCCACGACCTTGTCGAGGACGACGTCGAGCGACAGCTCGGCAGTGACATCGAGACCCGCACCATGGAGGGCGAGCAGCTCTTCGTTGTGACGTTCCAGCCGATGCTGCATCCGTCCGATGGAACGCACCATGAAGGCGCTCATGAGGACCAGCGCGATGGCCACCAGACCGTCGAGCAGGATCCTGCTCTGCAGCGACGTCGCTCCGGCCGTCGCGACGCGCACGAGCTCCAGCAGTGCCACGACGATGAGTGGAGCGAGGATCGCCAGCCAGCGTAGTTGTTTCAGAGTCAATTCCGGTTCGCCCATGAGCAGCGTAAGCCGGAACGTGCCCTGTCGTCGATCACTGCGCGGACAGCGGCTGAATCGGGGATCGCCGTTGCGACAGGTAGTAGAGGATCGGTACCGCTACCCGTGAAAGCGCCAGCGAAGCGATCTCGCCGGCCATCAGCGACAGAGCCAGTCCCTGAAAGATCGGATCGAACAGGATCACGCTTGCGCCGGCGACGACAGCAGCAGCGGTCAGCATCATCGGCCGGAAGCGCACCGCGCCGGCGTCGATCACCGCCTCGGCGAGCGGCATGCCTTCCCGAACGCGCAGCTCGATAAAGTCGACCAGGATGATCGAGTTACGGACCACGATTCCGGCGCCGGCGATGAAGCCGATCATCGACGTCGCGGTAAAGAACGCGCCCATCGCCGCGTGGGCCGGCAGGATGCCGGCCAGTGAGAACGGAATCGCGGCCATGATCGCCAGCGGTGTCTTGAACGACTTGAACCACCCGACGACGAGGACGTAGATCAACAGCAACGCCACGGCGAAGGCGAGGCCGAGATCGCGGAAGACCTCGAAGGTGATGTGCCATTCGCCATCCCACTTCATGGCGAAGCGCTCCGAGGTGAAGGGCTGGCTGGCAACGTATCGCTTCAACTCATAGCCCTCGGGGAGCTTCATGGCCGCGATGGCGCGATTGAGTTTCAGGATCGCGTACACGGGGCTCTCTTCACTCCCCGCGATGTCGGCCGTCACGTAGACGACCGGCATCAGATTCTTGTGGTAGATGCTCTTGTCAGCGAGGTCGCGCTCGATGCGCACCAGCGATCCGAGGGGGACGGCATTACCGCTGGAACCGACGACGCGAAGCTGCTCGAGAGTCTCGAGCGTCGAGCGCTCGATACGCGGCAGGCGCAGCGTGACCGGCACGGCCTCTCGCGCCGCCGGCTGATGCAGATTGGCGGCATCGATTCCCGACAGCGCGATCCGTAGAGTCACGGCGATCTGCTCGGCAGTGACGCCGCTGAGCGCCGCTTTCTCCTTGTCGACGACGAAGCGGTAACGCGATTGATCGTCTTCGATGTACGTGTCGACGTCGACGACGCCGCCGGTGGTGTCGAAGATCTTCTGCAGTTGACGCGCGATCTCGATCTGCCGCCCATAGTTCGGCCCGTAGACCTCGGCGACAAGCGTCTGCAGCACCGGCGGTCCTGGCGGTACCTCGGCCACTTTCACGCGCGCGCCGTTGCGCAGAGCGATCGGCGCAATGGCACGACGCACTTCTTTGGCAACGTCATGGCTTTGCCGGCTGCGTTCACTCTTCGGCACGAGGTTTACCTGGATGTCGGCCACGTTTGGACCGCGCCGCAGGAAGTAGTGCCGCACCAGTCCGTTGAAGTTGTACGGCGACGCGGTTCCGGCGTAGATCTGATAGTTGGCGACCTCCGGCACACTGGTGAGTGTCCCTGCGATCTGCCGCGCCGTGGCCAGCGTGCTCTCGAGCGGCGTCCCTTCCGGCGTATCGACGATGATCTGAAACTCGCTCTTGTTGTCGAACGGCAGCATCTTCACGCGTACCAGCTTGAGCGGTACAAGGACGAGAGTGAGGACGAGCAACACGCCGAGGGCGACGAGAAAGCCGGCGCGCCAGCGTGCGTTGTGGACGAGGCGCTGCATGAGGCGGCGATACAGCAGGGTGAGCTTGCTCTCGCGCTCGTCTCCATGCGAGCCGATTGCGCGCAGCAGGCGGACACTTGCCCACGGTGTGACGATGAATGCCACGAGCAGCGAGAAGAGCATCGCCGCTGTCGCGCCGGCCGGAATCGGCCGCATGTACGGTCCCATCAACCCGCGAACGAAGCCCATCGGAAGAATGGCGGCCACGACGGCGAACGTCGCCAGGATGGTCGGATTCCCGACTTCAGCCACCGCCTCGATCGCCACGTCGCCCGCCGGCCGATCGCGATTGGCGCGCATGCGGTAGTGACGGACGGTGTTCTCGACCACCACGATGGCGTCGTCGACCAGAATGCCGATCGAGAAGATCAGCGCGAACAGCGTCACTCGATTCAGCGTGTAGCCGAAGATGAAGAAGACCGCGAGCGTGAGCGCGAGCGTTACCGGGATAGCGATGGCCACGACAAACGCTTCCCGCCTGCCCAGCGCGATCCAGATGAGCAGCGCGACGGAGAAGATGGCGATCAGCATGTGCAGCAGCAGCTCGTTGGACTTCTCCGCCGCCGTCTCTCCGTAGTTGCGCGTGACCTTCATCGCCACATCAGACGGAATGAGCCTGCCACGCGTGGCCTCGATCTTCTCCAGAATGCGCCGCGACAATTCCGTCGCGTTTGTTCCCTTCCGTTTCGCCACGGCGATCGTCACAGCGGTCTTCACACCGGACATCGCTCCCGAGTGGGAATCGCGCTCGCTGTGCAGAACGTATGTGACCGGTTCTTCCGCGCCGTCGCGCACCACGGCGATGTCACGAATGTAGACCGGACGTCCGTTCGAGGTGCCGGCGACGATTCCCCCGACGTCGTCAGCACTCGTCAGAAAGTCTCCCGCCTCGATGACCGTTTCCCGGTTCGCCTCGGCGATCGTGCCGGACTCGAGTTGCTGATTCGCGGCGCGGATGATTTGCGGAAGCGCGGCTGGCGCAATGTTCCTGGCCGCCATCCGTGCAGGGTCGAGTGTGACCACGATGCGGCGCTGCTGACCGCCGATGATCTCAACCTGCCCGACGCCGGCGATCTCCTTGACCTCATCGGCAACACGTACAGCAATCTGCCGGAGTGTCATCGAGTCGTATCGCGCACTCGAGAGCGTCAACGCCAGAACCGGCACGTCGTCGATCGAGCGCACCTTCACGATCGGAGGAGTAGCTCCGGCCGGGATGACATCAGCATTCGCCAGAAGCTTCTGATTCAGACGAACGATCGCATCCTCTTCCTTTGTCCCGACCTTGAAGCGGACGATCGTCAGCGCGTTCCCTGAGGACGATGTGGAGTAGATGTACTCGACGCCGGGAATCTCCCACAGCAGCTTCTCCATCGGCCGGGTCAGGCGTTGCTCGACTTCCTTCGGCGATGCGCCCGGCATCTGCACGAAAACGTCGATCATCGGCACGACGATCTGCGGCTCTTCCTCGCGCGGAAGAAGTGCCACCGCGCCGAGCCCGAGGAGGATGGAGCCGCCGATGATGAGCGGCGTCAGCTTCGAGTGGATGAAGAGACGGGCAAGATTGCCTGCGATTCCAAGCTTCGCGTGGTCGCTCAAGAGCGGCCCCTGAATGTGATGCGAGCTCCGTCAAAGAGCGGCTTGCTCGCGCTGATGATCACGCGATCGCCCGGCGAGATCCCGGTGAGGATCTCGACGCGGCCGCCGAAGATTACCCCGGGAGTGACGTAACGAAGACGCGCCACATCCCCAGTGTCCGCCACCCAGACCTCGTGCAGTTCGCCACCATCGATGAGCGCGGCGTGTGGAATGGAGATGCCGTTGCGCTGACCGATCGGGAAGCGAACCGTGACTGACATTCCAGACTTCAGCGTCGTGTCAGCCGGCAGCGCGATCTTGACGAGATAACTGCGTGTCGCTACATCCGGTGACGGCGCGACATGGTCGACGTGCCCGGTAGCGGCTTCGTCGCCGGAGCGTGTAGCGATCGTCACGGGCTGACCCCGGCGGATCGAAGGTGCGTGATCTTCGTCGACCGACGCTTCGACGCGAATGTTGTTCGTGCTCTCAACGGCGAGGAGCGGCACTCCCGGTGCAGCCTGCGCCCCCGGGTCGATCCAGCGGGCAGTGACCACGCCGTCGATCGGTGAGGTGATGCGGCTCCAGCTCAACGCCGCCGATGCGCCGGCGACGTCTGCCGCGGCCACCTGTCGCCCTGCCTCGGCCTGCTCCAATGCTTTCGCCGTCCGCTCCCGCTCAGCGCTGGCGGTGCGATTGCGTGCCTCCACTTCATCGAACTCCTGCGCGCTGACTGAGCTCCGATCACGCAACGTCTTGTAACGCTCGTATGTGACGCTGGCCAGTTGTGCATTTGCGGCGGCGGCGTCTCGTGCCGCACGCGCTGCCCCCGCCGCACTATCGGATTCTCGCGCCGCGGCTACGGCGCGCGATTGCTGCGCGACAATGTCACGCGCGTCGATGACCGCCAGGACGTCACCGCGCCGAACGCGGCCGCCTTCGTGGACGCGCACTTCCGTCACGTCTCCGACGACCTTCGATGCCAGTGTCGACACCGTCCCGGCGCGCACGGTTCCGAAGGCGGAGAACGTCTGCTCGACTGCGCTCGGACGAACGGTCTCGATAGCGTTGACGACGATAGCCGGGACATCATTATTCTCATGTACTGCAGGACTGCATGCTGCTGCGAATGACGCCAGCGCGAATGCGGTGAGGGTTCGATAGGGCTTCACTGGGCTTCTCCCGTTGATCCATCGGCCCCGCGCGTGAACATGTCGAGCGAGTCGAGCCGGCCGCTGCTCTGCAGTAGTTGAACGTAGGAGATGGAGTGGTCGTAGATCGCGCGGAGTGCCAGCAGCCTCGCCTCGAGGAGCGCCGTCTGCGCGCGCAGCACCTCGGTGATCGACGTCAGTCCCGACTCGTACCGGTTGCGGACGATGCGCAGAGCCTCGTCTGCCTGGGCAATCGACTGCGATGCGATCACCTCACGCGCGGCCGCTGCACGCGCATGCTCCCAGGCCGTAGCGATCTCGAGCTCCGCGCCATTTGCTGTCTCCGCGCTACGAGCTTCCGCGATCTTCACCTCTTCTGCCGCACGACGCCGTTCCGCCCAGATCGCGGGATCGGCAAGATGCCACGTGGCGGCCACGCCGTATGTGTGGTCACTGTTTCGTTGCGATAGCGAACCGCCACTGGCTCCCACGTTCGCGAACAGGTCGAGGCGTGGGAGAACCGCGCCTGTGGCCACACGCTGCCGGGTCGTGGCAATCGTCTCGTTCAGCCGCGCCGACCGGACATCGCTACGTGCTTCGACGCCCGGCCCCACCAGAGTGGAAAGCTCAGGGAGTGGAAGATCGCGCGGAACAAGAGCACCGCCCGGCTCGAATGACTCGTGCGGCCGGCCCAGGACATCCGACAGAGCGCGGCGCGCGATTGCGGTCTCTCCTTCTGCCGTTACGGCGCGCTGGCGGAACGTCGCCAACTGCACCTCCGCCGCGAGGAGATCCGATTGCACCAGCAGCCCCGTCTCGACGCGGTCGCGAATTCTCTTCGTGTCTGCTTCAGCACTCTTCACTGCCTCCTGAGCGGCATGCTGCTCCTCGGAGGCAAGAAGAGCGCCGTAGAACACGCGCAGGACGTTTAGTCGCAACGACTGCGCAGTGCCGGACCACTCCGCGGCGGCACGAGCCACGCCAGACCTTGCCGCGGCCATGCCCTCCACCCGCTTGAACTGATCGAAGAGCGGATAGCGGAGCGATATGACCGTGCGGTAGTTGCTGACCGGCGGCGGATTGTTGAGGAAGGCCGGATCGAAATTCGCCGCTCCGAACCGTCCCTGCTCGAGCAAAGACCCGAACACGAACACCGGATTGTTTCCCCGGCTGTACGATTCGCTCGCCTCCAGGATCGGGAGCCATGCGCTCCGCGCTTCATCGAGCCCGATTCGCGCGATACGCTCGTTCGCCGCGGCGACCGTCATCGACGGATGCTCCGCAAGCGCGATGCCGATCGCTTCGCCAAGGCTGATGCGGCGGGGAGATGCAGTTGCCGCGCTCAGCGAGATCGAAAACGCGACGATCGCCAGCAAGGTTGCCGTTCGGCGAGCGATCACGACTGCTCCGGCACCTGACACGGGATGTCTCGCACACCGATCCGCCGGAGAACGGTCATCATCGGGCACCAGTTGGTGAATGCCGATTGAACGAGGTTGAGGGCGACGAAGAGGGTCAGCAGCAACCAGGCCGGGTTGACGAAGCGCGCCAGAGCGACGCTGATGATGACGACGCTGCCGGCGATGAGGCGAAGATAACGATCGACTGTCATGGAGAGCCTTCTTTCTGGTTTGGTGAACCGGAGCGTCTGTAGCTACATTCCAACATCGTGATATAGTTCTGATGAGATAAAGGAATGAAGATCGCCAGGCCGGCGGTTTAACCAAGCATGAAAACACGACCCCAGCTATCGCCTGAAGCCACTGCTCTCGTGGCCGCTCGATTCAAGGTGATGGGAGAACCCTTCCGGCTTCGCATCCTCCAATCCCTCGAGCAGGGAGAGATGAGCATCGGAGCGCTGGCAGAGGAGTTGGAGGCCAGCCAGCCCAACGTGAGCAAGCACGTGCGCATCCTTCAGGACGCCGGGCTCCTCGCCCGAAGGCAGGAGGGGAACACCGTCTACTGTTCGATCGCCGACCCGACAGTCTTCGAGTTGTGCGACGTCGTCTGCTCCAGTCTGCGAACACGCGTCGCACAGCAGGCGGCCAGTCTCCCGGCCGTACCAAAGGCGCGACGTGCCCATTGATCAGCCTGTGATCGACGGTGAGTGCGAGACGCTATGGCGTTGCGCAGCCTGCGAAACGCTATTCGAAGAAGGGGTGGCGGATGCGCTGAACGGCAAGCCGCGCTGTCCTCAATGCGGGCTTGCAGAGAGCCACCCGGCCACCGTCAAACGGGCGCCGGAAATCGTCATCCGCCGCACGACGCGCTTTCGCTGAGGTCAATGACCTGGTGGGGTCGGGCACTCCACGAGCCGAAAGTCGTGCCGGGTGTCGGAGATGGAACACCGACACCCGGCAAGGCATTTACAGCTTCTTCAGCAACGTCTTCCAGCGCACCCAGGCTTCGTCGCGGGCCTTCTTGTTGCCCGCGTATGCGTCGCGCACTTTCTGATCGGCGTCAGCCGGCGGCGCCGGAGCATCGCCCGCGCGCATGAAACCATGGCCCGCGCCATCGTACGTCACGGGGTCATACGTCTTCTTCGCAGCCGTCATCATCTCGGTTGTTTTCGGCAGGGTGGCGCCGATGCGTGCATCGTTGCCAGCGTAGAAACCATAGACCGGTGCCTTGATCGCCGCCGTCGCTTCCGCTGTTTCCGGCCCGGTTCCGTAGAAGACAAATGCCGCGGACAACGTCGGACGATTGGTGGCGAAGCGGAACGACTGTGAACCTCCCCAGCAGAACCCGCCCACGGCCACCTTGCCGGTCGCCGCGGGAAGCTTCGAAACGTAGCCGGCCACGGCGTTCAGATCGGCGGTGATCTGGTCTGGCGGCAGGTCACGGATCGCTTTGCCGGCGGCTGTACCGTCCGCAAACGAGCTCGTCCCTCCGCCGTTCGGTCCCATCCCCGAAAGCAGATCAGGGGCGATGGCGATGTAGCCGGACTCCGCCACTTCGTCGGCCAGCATCTGCACCCAGTCGCTCATCCCGAAGATCTCGTGGATGACCACCACCGAGGCCGCTTTCGACTTCACCTCGGGATAAACCACGAACGCGCTGACGACGCGGTTGCCGGACTTGACGTTGACCCATTCGTGATGCCGAGGGGATTTATCGACCTTCTGCCTGGCCCAGTCCTGCGAGACGCTCGCGGGAGCCGCGGCCGCATGTTCGGCGTGAGTAGAAGTCGCTTCCTGCGCACACGCGGGGACAACGATCAGCAAGAGCAGGGTGAGGGTGAGGGTGATCAGCAAGTTCTTCATTGTTTTTCCTCCGGCCTGGATCTTATCGAGAAAGCGGGAACGGCGGCGTTCGCCACGTTCGGCTCGACATCCAGACCTCCCCTGCGCTCGATCGAGCGAAGTATTTCTTACACGTTGTATTTTTCTACAACTCTCCTTGACTCATGCTCGAAGACAAACTCGAGGGGAGAGAAAATGAAAAGGTTGCCAATCAGGGGCGAGCGCCGCGGCGTAACGGCACCGGCTGACGATACGCTTTCGATCGCGTTTGTGGAGGCCGGAACGAGCGATGCTTCGCTCGCGGCAGCAGGCAGCGAAGCGTGGCTCGATCTAAAGACCGTCAGCCATCACGGCACAGTGAAGGAGCGGAGCACGCGGTTGCTCAAGACGTTCGGGGTCCGCGTGGAGCGAGTTGGATGCCTGTCATTCGGAACTGCCGCGATCACGGCCCGACTCGAATCCTGGGACGGGCGCGCAACCTACCGGCTGGACGGCCGGACGCTGACGATGGCACCGCTCCTGGTCGATGGGCACGCAACCGTCGGAGCAGTGGCCGTGCATACCCTCGACATCGAAATTCCGATCGCAGCCGCGGACGGCCCGCTTACTGCATCAATTAATTGGGAAGTTAGTGGCAATTGAAGGACCCCGATGATCAGTAAGGTCATATTGAACTCGCGGGCGGTCGTCGCGCTGTTTCACGGTACGACCAGGATGAGAAGCGCCGGCATGAACGCTACGGCGGCATCCACGCCCCTTCCCTCACTCAAAAGAAACTAGAATTCGCAAAATTCGGTTTGGGGAGCGGAAGGAAATGGGAACTCCTGACCACGTCTGTTGCCGGAGACTCGTCACACTTTCACAGACTTTGGAGCGTCAATCGTGAACCGCCGCACGTTCATCGGCGCCTCTGCAGCGCTAACTGCACTTACGGGAGCGCCGTCGCTCTTCGCGCAGCGCGAGCAGGCTGACACTCCTCTGCCGGCGTCCATCGCCGCGCTGACCTCCATGCGGGATCAGGCGCGGCCAGTCACGAACGACGAGCGCCGCGCGCGCATCGACAAGGCGAAGCGTCTCATGGCGCTGCACAAGATCGACGCACTCATCCTGACCGGCGGCGCGTCGCTCCTGTACTTCACGAACATCCGCTGGTCGGGAGGGGAACGTCTGTTCGCCTGCGTCATCCCGGTCAAGGGAGAGCCGTTCTTCGTCTGTCCGGTGTTCGAAGAGGATCGGGCGCGCGAGCAGATCGCGCTCGGACCGTTCGGCACCGGAGCCGCCGGCGTACGCACCTGGCAGGAGGATGAAAGCCCCTACACGCTCGTCGCGCACGGTCTCGAGGACCGCGGAATCCGTACCGGTTCGATCGGCATCGAAGAGACCGCGAAGTTCGTCTGGAGCTCGGGCATCGCTGCCGCGGCCCCTCAGGCCAGGGTCGTCATCGGAACCGCCATCACCGCAGGTTGCCGCATGATCAAAGACGCCCACGAGATCGAGCTGATGCAACTGGCTAACACCGCCACGCTGAAGGTCTACCACGCGGTCTACCAGGCCATTCAACCCGGCATGACACAGCACCAGGTCTCCGACCTGATCTCGCAGGCCTACCACCGTGTGGGATTCCCGGGCGAAGCGAGCGTGCAGACCGGCCAGTACACCGCGCTTCCGCACGGCTCCACCACGCCGCAGGTCATCCGCGAAGGCACCATCATCATGGTGGACGACGGCTGCACCGTGGAAGGCTACCAGTCCGACATCACGCGGACGTTCGTGCTCGGCTCGGCGACAGAAAAGATGAACAAGGTCTTCGACATCGTCCGGCACGCCCAGAACGCCGCGCTCGAGGCCGCCAAACCCGGCGTGGCACTCGAATCGATCGATGCCGCGGCGCGCGGCGTCATCGTCAACGCCGGTTACGGCCCAGGCTTCAAGTACTTCTCTCACCGCCTGGGACACGGCATCGGCATGGAAGGTCACGAGTGGCCCTATCTGGTGAAAAACAACATGTACGGATGGGCGAGATCCTTGAAAGCCCAGCCGGGAATGGCATTCAGTAACGAGCCGGGCGTCTACATCCGCGGTGAATTCGGAGTGCGGCTCGAGGACGACATGTACATCACGCCCGACGGCGCAAAGCTGTTCACGCCGCAGTCGGAGTCACTGGAGAAACCGTTCTGAGACTGCCTGCCGGGCTCACGGTGACCGCAGCCCCTTCGCAGCACTTTTCGGGACGCGGTCTGCGGGACCGCAACGCAACGTTGTGGTCATCGCTCGTCGTGCGTTCGGCGAATCACGCGGTCTTCTTCAGCGGCGATACCGGCCTGACCACCGAGTATGCGTCGATTCTCGAACGGTTGGGGCCTTTCGATCTGGTGATGCTCGAAGTCGGCGCCTTTCACCCTGCATGGGGCGACATCCACCTCGGACCTGAGCACGCCCTCGAAGCGCTGGCATTGCTCGGCGGTGCCCCTTTCCTCCCCATACACTGGGGCACGTTCAATCTGGCCATGCATGCCTGGGATCAGCCTGCCGAGCGATTGCTCGAGCTGGGCCCGAAGACAGGTGCGCGGCTGGTGATGCCGCGACTCGGCGAGCCCGTCGAGCCGGCATATACAGAGGATGTCGAGCCGTGGTGGCGTCTCGTCGACACCACTGCGCACAAGCCGGAACCCGAGACGCCCGAGGCGATTACGCTGCCGAAGGTGATGACATGGCCGATCGATTAACACAGAGACACGTACGCAAGGTGATCAAGAGCCATCCGACGGTCGAAGGCGCGGGAGTCCATCTTCATCGCGCGATCGGCTTCGGTCCACCCGAGCAATACGATCCGTTCCTCCTGCTCGACGATTTTCGCTCCGACAATCCCCGTGACTACGTGGACGGGTTCCCCTGGCATCCCCATCGCGGGATGGAGACCATCACTTACGTGTTGCGGGGCGAGGTCGAGCACCGCGACAGCATGGGCAATCGTGGCGTCATCTCTCCCGGCGATGTGCAATGGATGACCGCCGGTAGCGGCGTCGTCCATCAGGAGATGCCGAAAGGCGACGCGTCAGGAGCCATGTACGGCTTCCAACTCTGGGCGAACCTGCCGGCCGCGAACAAGATGATGGATCCGCGCTACCGAGGCATCACCCATGACGAGATTCCGAGCGTTACCGACCCGGGCGGAGCGACGGTCAAGGTGATCGCAGGAACGCTGAATGGCATAACCGGCCCGGTGCGAGACGTCGTCACCCACCCCGAGTACCTCGACGTGTGTCTGCCTCCGGGAACAACGTTTTCTCACAGCACACCGCGCGGGCACACGGTATTTGCGTACGTGATCGGCGGGAAAGGAGTGTTCTGCCAACAGAAGGATCCCTACAGCTACGAAGCCGACGGAGAGAACTACTTCGACATGAAGCGCGATCGTCTGATCGGAGATGGTCACCTCGTATTCTTCGGCGATGGTGACGAGGTCTCGATGCCGGCTGAGGAGTCGAGCGTGCGATTTCTTCTCATCTCCGGCTCACCGATCGGTGAGCCGGTCGCCTGGTACGGCCCGATCGTGATGAACACGCAGGAAGAGCTTCAGACAGCCTTCGAGGAGCTCGATCGCGGCACCTTCATCAAAACCGGCAAGAGCGGAGATTAAACGGCAAGTTGTCCGAGCTTTCTCTGTCTGCATCTTGGACCTGACTTCACGACGGCGCCAGCGCAAGCCACCGGTTGCCGCCGACGGAGCCGGCGTATGGAGATTGGACGTTTCTCGGCACCCCAGCGGGGTGCGTGAGGATAGCCGGTGGCCACGCCGGAGGCGTTGCCACCGGTTTCGTTATGGAAAAGAAGGGCACCCCGGCAGGGGTGCGTGAAGTCGGGCAGGCTCGATCGTATGGAACGACATCCAGCTCGACGTTTCACGCACCCCTGCCGGGGTGCCTTTTTCATGCCCCTGCAAACCGGTGGCAACGCCTCCGGCGTCGCCACCGGCTACCTTCACGCACGCCTTCAGCGTGCATTTGATGCCGTCTGAAACGTCCAAACTCCAGTCCCCACTTCGTGGTGCCCGCCGACGGAGTCCGCGTATGAGGACCGTCCAAGCTCGAGAGTCGGATCAAAGTCCGACCTACGTGCGTCTCTGTTGATAAAGCGCGGTTCCACTTCGCATGAGCGTGGGCACTCTCTTCCTGTAAACAGTGCTCAGTCACCACCGTGATCCCTCTCCATCGCTGAATGAATACCGTTCACTCTGCGCGTGACGCTGATCGAGCCGTTGTTCTCGAGAATGGCCGTATGCGCTTCCTCGACCGTGGTGCGACCATTCGTTTTGGGGTGTGCTAGAGTTCGTGCAGTTCTTTCTCAAACGCAGTTTTGCTCTCGCAAGGGAACACGGTGAAAGTCCGTGGCAGGCCCGCTACTGTGAGCGAAACGAAATCTGCATCAGCCACTGCTCCGCATCGGCGCGGGTGGGAAGGCGCAGAGAGTAGGACGTCGCAAGCCAGGAAACCTTGGAGCGAAACATTCCATCAACCCCTTCGTGGACTAAGGAGGTTTCCTTGCGCACTCTCGCAGCGTTTTTCGTTTTCCTCTCCGCTTCTCTCTCCCTCTTCGCCCAAACACCGCAACAACAGCATGTCGACGAAACGATCGTCGTCACCGCTGACCGCACCACCGAGCCGCTCGGCGATCAGAGCGATTCCGTCACCGTCATCACCGCACAGCAACTGCGCGTGTCGCAGACGCCCACCGTCATCGAAGCGCTGCGCGATGTAGCAGGCATCTCGGTGATGCAGAGCGGCTCGCCAGGACACACGTCCTCGATCTTCCTCCGCGGCGCGAACCCCGCGCAGGTGCTCGTGCTCGTCGACGGCATCGACGTCAACAATCCTTTCTTCGGTGGCGTCGACCTTTCTTCGATGCTGACCAGCGGCATCGAGCGGATCGAGGTCGTCCGCGGACCGCAGTCGCCGCTCTACGGCACCGACGCCATGGCCGGCGTGATCAACATCATCACCGGCGCGAACAAGGACTCGACGCTGGGCACTGTGAACCTGGAAGGCGGCAGCCACTCGACGCAGCGCGAGTCTGTACAACTCGGCGAGGCGCACGACAAACTGCACTGGTCGATCGCGGCGGGGCACATCGGCACCGATGGCCAGTTCACGAACGACGAGTTCCGATCGACGCAACTGAACGGGCGTATCGGATTCGACCTCACGCCTACATCGTCGATTACCATTCACTCTCTCTACAACGACTCGCACATCGGCATCCCGTTCAACGGCGCAACCCCATCGCCCGAGCGGAACAGCGATGCGACGATGACGGCCGCGGGAGCCGGCTACTCGCTGCACGCGTCGCCGCTCGCGAACATCGACGTTCGCGGCAGTTGGACCGGCCGCCACGACGACTTCCACGATCCGCTCGATGCCTTCTCGAAGCGCACCATCGACGACTCGAAGATCTACCACGCCTCGGTGCAGAATCTCTCCGTCATCGGAGCGCACACCCTCACCGTTGGCGCGGAGCAGCAGAACCAGGATGTCACCGGCTCGAATGACGGCGTCAGCGCACTCGATGAACACATCCGCAACACGTCGCTCTACGCGCAGGACAAGTTCCAGAGCAGCGCGCTGATGCTCACCGCGGGGGCGCGTTGGGACCATCACAACTCGTTCGGCACACACGTCTCTCCACGCCTCTCCGCCGCGGTAAAGCTCGCGCCATCGTGGCGCTTGCGCGCCGCCGCGGGAAGCGCGTTCCGTGCACCGTCCGCCGGTGAGCTGGCGTATCCGTTCTATGGCAACCCCGACCTGAAGCCGGAGACAAATCGGACGTACGAAGCGGGCCTCGACTTCGCCACGACGCGCAGTTCGCTCTCGCTCACCGCGTTCCAGTCGAAGTACCACCAACTGATCACCTTCGATCCGGTCACGTTCATTGCCGGGAACGTCGACCGCGCATCCATCCGCGGTGCGGAGCTGACAGCAGGCGTGCGTTTCGGCGAGGGATGGCGTGCGAATGCCGCCTACACACTCCTCCAGACGCGCAACGATGTGACCGGCCTCGCGCTCGTCCGCCGTCCTCGGAACCTCGGCACCGTCACGCTGGCGTACGACACCGCGGCATGGGGCCTATCAACCAACGTCATCGCCGCCGGCCGCCGCCTCGAGCAGGACTTCTCGACGTTCACGAACCGCTACAACGGCGGCTACGCCAAGGTCGGCATCGCATCGTTCTACCGGCTGCGCGGGAGCTTCCGCCTCAACGCACGAATCGAGAACGCGCTCGACCGCCGGTACGCCGAAGTACTCGCGTTCCCCGCCGTGGGCCGCACGCTCTACGGTGGCGCGCAGTTCGGGTTCTGATGACCGTGACTGCTGCACTCCTCGATACGATCCGTCTGGTCGATGCCGATGCGGAGCGCGCCGCGCGCGTGCATCTCGATTCGCTGACAAAACCGCCAGGTTCACTCGGTGAGCTCGAGAACATCGCGGCGCGGCTTGCGGCAATCCGAGGCGGCCCGCCGAGTGTGACCAGGAAGTCGCTGGTCATCTTTGCGGGAGACCACGGCGTCGCCAGGCGCGGAGTCAGCGCCTATCCGTCGGAAGTGACGCCGCAGATGGTGTTGAACTTCATCCGAGGAGGCGCGGCGGCGAACGTTCTCGCGCGGCAGCTTGGCGCCAGCGTCACCGTTGTCGACATGGGCGTCGACTTCGCGTTCGAAAGCGCCCCGCCGCTCGCGCGCAAAATCCGCCGCGGTACCCGCGATCTTTGTGCCGAGGATGCCATGACCGCGGACGAATGCGGCCGTGCGATGGCGATCGGGGTGGAGCTGGCCAATCGCGACACCGATCTCTTCATCGCCGGCGAGATGGGGATCGGCAACACCACCGCCGCCACTGCGATCTTCTGCGCGCTGTTCGACCTCGATCCTGCCGACGTCACCGGACGCGGCACCGGCATCGACGACGTTGCACTGCACCGCAAGGTGGAGACGATCGAGATTGCGTTACAGCGACATCGGTCGCATCCCTCCGATTGCAACGACCCTATGCGAATCCTGGCATCGCTCGGTGGCTACGAGATCGCCGCGATCGCAGGATTCGCGATTGGCGCCGCATCGCGCCGCGTACCGCTCGTCGTCGACGGGTTCATCGCCACCGCAGGCGCGGCCATCGCCATCGCGCTTCATCCGCTCGTCCGCGACTACCTCTTCTTCGGCCACCGCTCCACCGAGCGGGCGCACGACATCGTTCTCCGCAAGCTCAACGCAACCCCTCTGCTCGACCTCGGTATGCGCCTCGGTGAAGGCACAGGCGCTCTCCTGGCGTCGCACCTTCTCGAAGCAGCCTGCCGCATCTACGGTGAGATGGCGACGTTCGCTTCGGCCGGCGTCTCAGGACGGTCGTGATGCTGCGCGGCTTCGTCGTGGCGACGCGCTTTCTCACACGCATCCCGATGCCGGGACGCGACGTCGAAGTTCATGAGCTCGCGCCCTCGGTGGCGTGGTTCCCTCTCGTCGGCGCGCTCGCCGGAGGCGTGGTCGCGGGGGTCATCATCTACACAAAACCCTTCCTCGGAGACGCCGCCATCGTCCTCGGACTGATCGTCGCCACCCTTCTCACCGGCGCCTTTCACGAAGACGCGCTCGCCGACACCTGCGACGGACTCGGCGGCGGCTTCACTCGTGAACGCGCTCTCGAGATCATGCGAGACAGCCGCATCGGTTCGTACGGAGCGGCCGCCCTCGTGCTGCTCTACCTCGCGCGGTTCACGCTGCTCGCCCGATTCGGCCGCGAGCTGTTCTTCGTGCTGCCGGCCGCATTCGCACTCGGCCGCGCCACGAGCATCGTACTGATGGCCTGGCTTCCGAATGCGCGTGCTGAGAGCGTCGCCGATAACACCGCGCGCGGGCTTCGTCCACTGACAGTGATCCTGGGGCTGGTCATGACCATCGCCCTGACCGCGCTGCTGCCGGTGAAGATCGCCATCTCGATGATCGTCGCGGCAGGGCTGTTGACGATGCTCTTCGGCCTCTACTTGCAACGGCGGCTCGGCGGCATCACAGGCGACACGCTCGGCGCGCTCAACGTGATCACGGAAGTGGCCACTCTGGCGATGGCTCAGGTGATGGGGCAGACATGAGCATCTCGACTAAAGGCGGCGACCAGGGCCAGACCTCGCTCGCCGGCAACCTGCGCGTCTCGAAAGGCGATCTGCGCGTCGAAGCATTCGGAACCGTCGACGAGCTCAACTCCTCGATGGGTTTTGCCCGTTCGATCTGCGACGACCACGAGATCTGCGGCCTGACGAAGTCGATCCAACGCGAGCTCTTCACGGTGTCCGCCGCGCTGGCCACGCCTTCCGGCGGACCGGTAACGGAGATCACCGAAGCAATGCCCGGCCGCCTCACTGACGAAGTACACCGCATCGAGAAGATCGAAGGGGTGATCGGCGACTGGACCATCCCCGGCGAACATCCAGTAGCCGCCGCCTTCGACGTCGCCAGAACGATCTGCCGCCGCTCGGAACGCTGCGTCATTCGTCTCGCGGACGCGGAGGAGGTTCAGGCGAACGCAATCCCCTACCTCAACCGGCTCTCCGATCTGCTGTGGCTTTTCGGACGGCTGATCGAAGTACGCGCTGGCATCGACAGCCGCATGCGCGGTCCCGGCGACGACAAACGGAGGTGGTCGCGTGCCTGGTGATTCGCGCGCACGCGCGCTCATGGTCCTCGGCACCGCATCGCACGTAGGCAAGTCGGTGACCGCCGCGGCACTCTGCCGCCTTTTCCGTGACGACGGCATCGACGTCGCTCCCTTCAAGGCACAGAACATGGCCCTCAACTCCTTCGCCACGATCGACGGCCTCGAGATCGGACGTGCTCAGGCCGCGCAAGCGCGCGCCGCGCGTGTCGAGCCTACGGCGGACATGAATCCTCTCCTTTTGAAACCGTCGAGCGACACGGCATCGCAGGTGGTACTGAACGGCCGCATCTACGGCAACCTCACCGCCACGGAGCTCTACGGGCGGCGGAGCGAACTGATTTGCCATATCCGCGCCGCGTACGATCGACTCGCGGCCAGCCACGACCTCATCGTCCTCGAAGGTGCCGGCTCGCCTGTCGAGATGAACCTCAAACACCTCGACATGGTCAACCTGCCGATGGCCGAATACGCGGACGCCACGTGCATCCTGGTCGCCGACATCGACCGCGGCGGCGTCTTCGCCCAACTCGCCGGCACGTTCGCGCTCCTCGAGCCGCATGAGAGCGCGCGCTTCGCCGGCTTCATCATCAATCGTTTCCGCGGCGACGCCTCACTCCTCGGCGATGCCTGCCACTATTTAGAAGAGAAGACCGGGCAGCGTTGTCTCGGCGTCGTCCCGTGGCTGCACGACATCGGCATCGATGAAGAGGATTCGCTGCCGGATGAGCTGCAGGCGGCGCGCGACGGAATGCGCATCGCGGTCGTGCTGATCCCGTCGCTTGCGAACTTCACCGACTTCGACCCACTTTTCCGCATCGATGGGATCGCTCCTTTCTACGCACGCACCGTACACGACCTCGAAGACGCGGACCTGGTCATCCTCCCCGGCAGCAAGAACACCGCGCGCGATCTCAGCTATCTCCGTGAACGCGGCATCGCCAGCTTCCTCACCGCCACCCGCAAACCGATCCTCGGCATCTGCGCAGGCTTCCAGATGCTCGGCCGTTTCATCGAAGATCCATTCGCCGTCGAAAGCGACGAGCCGCGCGTTGAGGCCCTCGGCCTGCTCGACGTCGTAACTGTCATGGCGCGCACAAAGACGACACGTCAGGTCGTCGCGCGACTCGGCAGCGTAACGTTCCGCGGGTACGAGATCCACGCCGGAGAGACGCACCGCGGACAGGGTGTTGATCCGCTGCTCCACCTCGATGGTATCGGTCACGACGGCGCCATCTCCCCCGACGGACGCATCGCCGGCACCTACGTCCACGGCCTCTTCGACGATCCCGCCGGCGCGCTGGCAATCCTCAATCACTTCCGCGCGCTGCTCGCCATGCCGCAGCTCGATGCATCGGCGATCGAAGCGCGTGCCGATCCCTACGACCGCCTCGCCGAGCACTTCCGCTCGCATGTGAATGTAGATGTACTCCGCGACGCGCTTCTTTCGGCGCAGCCGGCAACCGGCAACCTATGACCGTCCGCAAGAAACGTCTTCTCCACTATTTCGTCTCCATCCCCGGAGGCTTCCTCTTCGCCCTCTGGATCATCAGTGGCAGTGCGATGGTGTACGACTCGATTCGAGGCGGCCTGCACGCGTTCCCTAACGTGAAGAAGAGCGGCGACGTACGCAACGTGTCGCTCACACCTGCCGAGCTCGCGCACAATCTGCATGGCCGTGTCTCCAAACTCGTCGTTCTCACAGTGGGTGGACGCTCGTACGCGCAGGCGACAACCGGCGACGGCACCGTGCTCCTCGACGCCACGAACGGCGCCCTCCTGACTCCGCTGCAGGAATCCACTGCTCGCGCTCTCCTCGAAGGCTATGAAGGCGCCCCACCTCTGCGCGTCGAGCGCATCACCTCGCGCGGCTACGAATACCACTACGGCGAGCTCCCCGCCTGGCGCGGCGAATTCGCCAACGGCCGGATCATCCACATCTCCGCGTCGAGCGGCGAAGTGCAATCGTGGACCGACCGTGAGGGGATGGTCATCCGCGCGATGTACTACTGGTTCCACGCCTTCCAGTTCACCGACTCCGCCGGCATCAACGCGGCTGTGGCGTTCTTCGCCATCGCCTGGGCGCTCGGGTCGGTCGTGAGTGGGCTCCTGTTGTACAGGAACCAGTCAGGGAGGTAAGCAAATGTTGAATGCCTATCTCCTGCTTTTCCTCATCCTCACAGGTTGGGTGACAGGTAACCCGGACAGCGTGGTTTCTGCACAGCCTCGTGACATACACCCTCCCACCCGCATCGTCACCCTCGCACCATCCTGCGCCGAGATCGTCGCCGGCCTCGGACTCGGCGACAAGATCGCCGGCGTCACTCAGTACACCGACTGGCCGCCGCGTGTGCAATCGCTCCCCAAAGTCGGCGGTTTCACCGACTTCTCCATCGAGGCGGTGGCCGCACTGAAGCCTGACCTCGTCGTCGCCACCGATGACGGCAATCCCAGCGACGCACTGCGCCGTATCGAGCGCCTCGGCATCCGCGTCGTGACCTTGAAACTGCAGAGCTACGGCGCGATCGAGGAGTCGATCGTCACCCTCGGCGACGCCGTCGGCCGCGGTCAGCAAGCACGTCATCTGGTCGCCGAGATGAAGCGCGTCGAGGCGTGCGTCGCCGCGCGCACGAGAAACGTCCCGCACCCCAGCGTCCTCCTCGCTTACGAGATGGCACCGATCGTCACCGCCGGCGCCGGAACGTTCACCGATCAATTGATCACCATGGCCGGCGGCGCGTCGATCACCCACGACGTCGCCACGCCCTACCCGCGCCTGACCATCGAGAGCGTCGTCGCGCGAAAGCCCGGCGTCATCATCGTCAGCAGCATGAACCCCCAGCTCGATACCAAACGGTGGATGGAGTGGCTGCGCAAATGGCCGGCCATTCCGGCGGTGCAGCGCAACCGCGTACACATCGTCGACTCGACCAACGTCGATCGCCCTTCGCAGCGCATCGTCATCGGGCTGGAGCTGCTGGCTCGGACAATCCATCCCACGCTCTTCGCGCACGGCGAATGCCGCGCGGAGCTGCCGTAGTGTCCGAGCGCACGCGGTTCTTCGCCACGATCGCAGTGCTGCTCGTGGCGCTGATCGTATGCACGGTTCTGTCGCTCGTCACCGGAGCCATGCCGATCGCGCCACGGAACGTCGTCTCCGCGATCCTGCACTCCGATCCAAGCGACATCAACAACTCCGTCATCCGCGTCATCCGCCTCCCACGCGTCGCCTCCGCCATCGTCGTCGGATGGGCTCTTGCGCTGGCCGGCCTCTGCTTCCAGGCCCTGCTCCGCAACCCCCTCGCTTCCGAGTACACGCTCGGCGTCTCCAGCGGCGCATCCCTCGGCGCCGTACTCGTGGCGCTCCTGCACATCGCCATGCCGCTGGCCACGCCGCTCTTCGCGTTTGGCGGCGCTCTCTCCACGATCGCGATCGTGATCTGGCTGTCGCGCGCCCGGCTGGCCTTCGAGACCAACTCCACCATCCTGGCGGGCGTCATCTTCACCTCGCTCGCCAACGCCGCACTCAGCCTGATCCTCTCCGTGGTCTCGCCGAACGAGCTGCACACCTTCTTCTTCTGGTTCATGGGGAGCTTCGCCAACTCGGAATGGACGACGCTCATCCCGGTCGCCGTCGTGGTCGCCCTGCTGTCGATCGTGCTCTACGCGTTCGCCTGGCAGATGAACGCGCTCGGAGTCGGCGACGACTTCGCGGCGCAGGCCGGCGTTCCGATCGAAAGGACCAGAACCGCACTCTTCGTGCTGGCCAGTCTCCTCACCGCCTTCGTCGTCAGCATCGCCGGCACGATCGGCTTCGTCGGTCTGGTCGTACCGCATCTGGCTCGGCTCGCGATCGGCGTCGACAACCGCAAGCTCATTCCTGTCGCCGCACTCGGCGGGGCGGCACTCTGCGTCGCCGCCGATCTGCTGGCGCGGACGCTCCTTGCGCCGAACGAGCTGCCAGCCGGCGTCGTCACGGCATTCATCGGCGTACCGGTATTTGTCATGTTGATGCGGAGACGCCGGTGATCGAGCTGCGCGACGTCTCCGTCGCATACGAAACCTCGCAGGTGCTCGAACGCGTATCGTTTCGCGTCCAGCGTGGCGCGTTCACAGGACTGGCAGGCGCGAACGGCTCCGGCAAGACCACGATCCTCAGACTGATGGCACGGCTGCACACGCCACACACCGGAGAAGTGCTGGTTGATGACCGCGACGTCGCCTCCTACTCGCGCCGCGAGCTCGCGCGGCTCGTCTCCGGCGTCTGGCAGCGGCCCTCTCTCTCCTTCGGCTTCACCGCACGCCAGATCGTCCTGCTCGGCCGCACCCCCTACCTCTCGCCGCTGCGGTGGGAAACGCGCGACGACGAAGCCATCGCCGGCAAAGCGATGGAAGAGACGCAAACCGCGCACCTCGCCTCACGCATCGCCTCCACGCTGAGCGCCGGCGAGCTGCAGCGCGTCTTCATCGCCGCCGCGCTCGCACAGCAGACCCGCGTGCTGCTGCTCGACGAGCCGACGTCCTTTCTCGACCTCCGCCAGGCCGCGCGCCTCTCCGCCCTGTTGAAGAGATTGAGCGGCAACGGCATCACCATCGTCTGCGCCTCGCACGACCTCGCACTCCTGCGCCGTCACGCCACGTCGATCGTCATCCTCGCCGATCGCCAGGCATCGACGACGACACCCGACGCCCTCACCCGGGAGATGCTCACACGCGTCTTCGATATCCACGAAGAGGAGTGGTATGCCTAACCAGATCGTTCTCATCACCGGCGGCGTCCGCAGCGGCAAGAGCAGCCGCGCCCTGGAGCTCGCCGCCCCTCACTCACCAAAGACCTTCCTCGCCACCGCCACCGCCGGCGACGACGAGATGCGCACACGCATTGCCGCTCACCGCGCAGGGCGCGATGCCTCATGGATCACCGTCGAAGAACCGCTCGATCTCGCACGAGAGCTGGACGCGCACCCCGACGGCGCAATCCTCGTCGACTGCATGACCCTCTGGCTCTCCAACGCCATGTACGCCAGCATCGACATCGACGCTTCGCTTACTGTCACCCTCACAGCCGCCCGCCGGCGACACGGCCTCACCATCTTCGTAACCAACGAAGTCGGCTGGGGCATCGTCCCCGAGTACGAATCAGGACGAACCTTCCGCGACCTCGCCGGCGCCATGAACCAACACCTCGCCCACGAGGCCGGCGAGGTCGTGCTGATGGTCAGCGGGCTGGGGGTGCGATTGAAGTAAGGAGGCGGCGAGACGCCAGCGTTCCGGCTTCGCATCGAGTTTGCCCTTTCGCGCGGATGCCAACAGTCTTCGCCCCAGTCTGCCCTTTCGCGCGGAGCCGATGGAACGCTGGCGTCCCGCCGGCTGGCTCGGCGGCGTCTCGCCGCCGTTTGCGTTGCCACTCACTCCGAGGTAGCCTCATCGCCCCACACGCATCAGCCGCGCTCTCTCCAGCGCGCATGCGCCACGACAACTTCATTCCGGACAAGAGACTCGTACGTCGTTCACGAGGCCGGTTACCGCACTGGCAACTCGACGAAGCCACGTACTCGATCACATTCAGACTTCGTGATTCGCTGCCCCACAACATCGCAATCGCACTCTTCCAAGAGCGTGAGCAGATGCTGCGACTGACAATGAATCCGTCTGAGCGCGCTGAAGTGGACAGGCTCTTCAGCCTCAAACTCGATTCCCATCTTGATGAGGGCTACGGCAGTTGCATCCTTCGCGACGACAGGAACGCAGCAATCGTTGCCGGCGCTCTCCGCCATTTCGATCGCGCTCGTTACGAACTGCACTCCTGGTGTGTGATGCCGAATCACGTTCACGCCATGTTCTACCTGCAGCACGGCGCCGATCTCGATCATGTGATGCACTCCTGGAAATCGTTCACCGCTCACGAGATCGGACAGGGAGTGATCTGGCAGCGGGAGTATTTCGACCGGATCATCCGCGATGCTCGCGACTTTTGGGATACACGCAGCTATGTTCTGAACGATCCGTTCAAGGCCGGGCTGCGAGATTGGAAGTGGGTGGGGTGCGGCGGTTAGGTTAGGCGGCGGGACGCCGCCTGGCCAGCCGGCGAGACGCCAGCGTTCCGGCTTCGCGCTGATTTTGCCCTTTCTCGCGGATGCAAAGGCTTCGCGCCAGGTTCCCCCTCTCGCGCGGATCCAACGGAACGCTGGCGTCTCGCCGCCGTGTTGACGGACTGCAGAATTGGATCCCCCATCTCACTGGCGAGCTGTATGCACTTCACATCCCAGGGAGGATGCAAATGCCCGAGAAGCAAACCATCAGGAAAGCCAGAGCGGACAAGCGAGCAGGCAAGGCTCCGTCGACGCAGGCCGGCGAGCTCGTCCACGAAGAGATCGCGCACATTCGCAGCGGCAAGCATGGCGCGCGGCCGGCGAAACAAGCGATCGCCATCGGCCTGTCGAAGGCAAGACGGGCCGGAGTCAAGCTACCTCCGCCTCCAAAGGGGAGCGCAAGCGCCGAGACTCGTGAATCGGCCAAGCGTGCTCTGGCCAAAGGGCGATTGCACAACGAGATCTCACCCCGACGCTCCCGAGAGACGAAAGAAGCCTTGAAGCACGAAGGACGCGCTGCCGCATCGCACGCAGCCCTCTCGCGTCAGGCCAGCAACGCCGCCCGGCAGCGAGGCGCCACCTCCCGTCATCACGCAGCACTCAAAGCCATCAAGACGAAAGGTCCCGCTGGCCTGCATCGCGCCGCGGTGAAAGCGGCAGCGACGCGAGCTGGGGACTGAGCCCCGGTCCTCGTCCTCGTTTCTCGCGCTCCGTGTGTCATCGATTTCGCGCGAAGCGCTTTGGAGTGCGGTGACGCCAGCCACCGCTTTTTTGAGGTTCCTTGCGAGGCCCCACCCTCCCGAAGCGGTGGCTGCGGCCACCGCACTCCAAAGCGCTTCGCGCGAAACCAGATCGTCACTCCTTCGATGGCGTGTCCGTCACCGTCACCGGTTCCGTCGTATCCGAGGTTGCCCGCTTCGCCTTCGGCTTCCGGATGCGGTTGCCGAGGGCGCGGCGCATGTCATCGACGTAAGGAGCGAGACCGGTGGTTTCCGGAAGCCTGGCCAGGCGCTTTGCCAACGCGTACGTGACGAGCGCATCTCTCCCGGCCCGATTCCTCGCCGCGGTCGTGCTGTGGCGGACGAAGTGCGCCAGCGCTTCCAGTTCGTCGGCCAAGGGATCGTATGCCTCGGCAAACTTCATCAGATCGCGCGTCAACAGTGGATCAGCGCCTCCTTCACGGACCAGTGGCCGGCTGTTCGTGACTGCCACGGCCGTCAACTCGATGAACTCCGGCGGCAGTGAGGCGGCACTCACCAGGCGATGAAACGAGCCTTTCCCGGCCGGGATCTTGAAATGCGGGATCCGCTGCCGCATGGCGCGAAGCTCGTCGATGCGGACCTGGGCTTCGCGTGTGTGCGATGCCAACACTGATGTTGCTTGCGGCTCATTCCGGGTGGCCATGAAGACTCCTTTTCCCCTAAATTACTCATCTGGCGACGGTTAGCTGGTGATAGCCGAAGCGCTTACCCTCCGAGTATACATGTAACGATAGAGACATATGCCTAGACAGTAGGAATCGATGCCTAAATGCTAGGGGTCAATACCTGGCTAGTAGGTATCGATACCTAAGTGCTAGGGGTCAATACCTGGCTAGTAGGCATCGATACCTAAGTACTAGGCATCGATGCCTTGTTGATAGAGATCGATACCTAAGTATTAGGGATCGATACCTAGTTGATAGAGATCGATGCCTAAGTGTCAGGCATCGATACCTAAGCCCCAGGCATTGATGCCTAAATATTAGCTATCGATCAGATTGGGCAGGAGGCCGGCTGCGAGCCCCATGAATGATACCCAGTCACCGAGTCGCTGGACCTCGGGCTCGTCCCCTTGAGCATCAAAGAAAAAGCTTGCATGTGGAACTGTGTTGTAGTTCACTACATCACCAGTAACAAAGAGACTCACATGGACACCGAGTGGAACGACAGTCAGCCTATCTACCGCCAGCTTCGCGACCGCGTCGTGGCCATGATCCTCGACGGCGTGCTCAACGAAGGCGATCCGCTCCCTTCCGTGCGCAACGTCGCCGCCGAGCTGCGGGTCAATCCGATCACGGTGCTCCGGGGCTATCAGCAACTGGTCGACGAGCAGCTCGTCGAGACGAAACGAGGTCGCGGCATGTTCATCAACGCCGGCGCGCGCAATCTG
>JBBRNB010000074.1:0-35102 GCA_038230535.1 Thermoanaerobaculia bacterium | reverse complement strand
TTTCTTTCTACTATCCCGTTTAGAATCAGTCGTTTAGTCACAACTATTCTATCGTGATCGCCAGGAAACAGCAACCCCAAATGCGCCCTATCTATCTTTCTTTCCTACTATTTAGCCCACCTAGGACAGGAACTAGTTAGTCCGCGCCCAGGATTAGTCGAAACCGAGCTCGTCGCGATTCAAAAGTTGGGCGGAGCTCCTGACCGTCAGAATCCGTACGCTGGATTTGTCGACGTAGTACACGATGCGATGCGACTTCCGGTAGACGATCTCGCGGTACTCGGGCAGCCCGGTCTCCGGAACCATTTGGCCTGATTGCGGAAAGGCTTCAAGGCGATCGACAGCGGCAAAGACGCCTTCCAGCCACGACTGTGCCGTCTCGGGCTTGTCTCTCGCGATGTACTTCGCTGCTTCGCAGGCCCGCTCGACAGCAAGCGGCGACCAGACGATTCTCAACGGGCCAGCCGTTTCCGAAGTTCAGCTTTGGCGTCGCGGTTCGAAACGCCGTGACCTTCGTCGATCTGCTTCGTCGCCGTACGCACGTCGCTCAGAAGCTCGATCTCTTCGATCAGCTCCTGATAGACGGCTACGTCCAGCAAGACAGCAGCAGATTCGCCGCGCTGGGTAAGCACCAGCGGACGCCTGCTGGTTCTCACTTGCTCGATCATGCCCGCGGCGTTGGCTCGAAAGTCGGAGACCGGCTTGATGTCGGTAGCGATTCTCAGATGACGCTTCATCGTACCTCCTGACGTACGCCGGATTGTACATCAGGCGGCCGCGGTAGCGCGAGCGAGGTATCGTCCCGTGATGCTGCGAGGATTGGCCGCGATCTCCTCAGGTGTTCCGACTCCGATCAGCTCTCCCCCTCCGTCTCCTCCCTCGGGGCCGAGGTCGATGACATGGCCGGCGGCTTCGATGAGTTGAATGTTGTGCTCGATGACCAGCACTGAGTTGCCCCGATCGATCAGATTGCGGAACGTCTTGATGAGTTGCTCGACGTCCGTGTAGTGCAGGCCGGTCGTCGGCTCGTCGAAGAGAAAGAGCCTGCCGCTGTCGCTCTTCGTCGACTCGGAGAGGAACGAGGCCAGCTTCAGGCGCTGGGCTTCGCCGCCGGAGAGTGAGGCGGTCGACTGACCGAGCCGCAGGTATCCGAGTCCGACCGAGCGAAGGGCGGAGAGCTTCTTGATCAGGGCACGCTTGTCGACGAAAAACTTCATCGCCTCGTCCACGGTCATCTTCAAGATGTCATTCACATTCCTGCTCTTGTACGTAACCTTCATGACCTGTTCGTTGAAGCGCTTGCCGCCGCACTTGTCACAGATGACTTCGACGTCGGCGAGGAACTGCATGTCGATCGTCACCGTTCCCGCGCCTTCGCAGACGTCGCATCGGCCACCGGTGGTGTTGAAGGAGAACATCCCGGCGGTAATGCCGTTCAACCTTGCCGCCGTCGTCTCGGAGAGGATCTTGCGCACCTCTTCCCACGCCTTGACGTAGGTCGCCGGATTGGAGCGGGTGGACCGTCCGATCGGCGACTGATCGATGAACTGCATGTCGTAGATCTTGTCGACCCCTTCAAGCGCGGTGACAAGGCCGGCATCGAGGCCCGTCGCGCCGCGGACATCGCGCTGATAGCGGTTGTAAAGACAGTTGCGGATGAGTGTCGACTTGCCTGATCCGGAGACGCCGGTGACCGCCACGAACTTCCCGAGCGGAATCGTCACGTCGATGTTCTTGAGGTTGTGCTCCCGCGCACCGCGGATGCTGATCGCGCCGAAGCTGCCGTCGAGGGGGGAGGGGCGAGAGAGGGACGAAGGAAAGGTTGAGTCGACCCCACGACCCTCATCCCTCGTCCCTGATTCCCGGGGTGGTCCAACGTATAGAATCGAACCTCCATACTCGCCCGCTCCCGGTCCGAGCTCGATCGTCTGATCCGCTCCGGCAATGATCGTCGGGTCATGCTCGACGACGATGACGGTGTTGCCGGCGTTGCGGAGGCGCTTGAGTACTGCCAGAAGCCGCTCGCTGTCGCGTGCGTGCAGGCCGACTGTCGGCTCGTCGATGACGTACATCGTCTCCGTCAGCGAGCTGCCGAGCGCCGCAGCCAGGTTGATCCGCTGCGATTCGCCGCCGGACAGCGTCCGTGTCTGCCGGTCGAGCGTCAGATACGAGAGGCCGACTTCGTCGAGATACGTAAGCCGGTTGACGATTTCCCGGCGCAGGTGACCCGACAACGCTTCCTCCTGCTTCGAGAACGGCAGGAACTCCCAGAAACGACGCGCGTCGCGTACGTTCATCGCGAAGAGGTCGCCGACAGTCAATCCGCGGAAGGTCACATACGAGGCCGACACCTTCAGCCGGGAGCCGTGGCACTGAGGGCACGGCTCGTAACTGCGGTACTTGGCGAGTTTCACGCGGACGTGGATCTTGTATTTCTTGGTCTCAAGCCATTCGAAGAAGCCTTTGATTCCGTACCACTTGCTGCGGCCGTTGTAGAGCAAATCCCACTCTTCGGGGGTGAGATCTTTGATCGGGACGTCGAGCCGGAGCCGGTACTTTGCGGCGCCCTTTTTGAGGTCGTCGTAGCAGTCCTCGTAGCCGGGCGAGTTCCATGGAGCGATCGGCATCTCATCGAGACGCAGTGCCCGGTTCGGGATGACTTTCTCCATGTCGACGCCGATGATCCGGCCGTAGCCCTGACAGTTTGTGCATGCGCCGAGGGGCGAGTTGAAGGAGAAGAGATGCGGCGTCGGCTCCACGAACTCGTTGCCGCATCGGTTGCATGAGAAGCGCGATGTAAAGCGATGGCTTGTCCATGTGCCATCACCGCCATCTTCGAGAATGTTCACATTCCCCTTCGACACCTCGAACGCCTGCTCGATGGCCTCGGTGATCTGCGTGCTGCGCTTCGCGTCCACCAGCAGACGATTGATGACCAGTTCCAACGATGTCGAGTCGCTCGTGTCGGTCTCATTCAGATCGAGCACCTCGCCGCCGATCCAGGCGCGGTAGTAGCCCGCTTTCACGAGCTGCGTCAGCACTTCGCCACGGTTCTCCTTCTCGAAGAAGATCGGGGCAAGAACAACGACTTTCTTTCCTTCGAGTGAGGAGGTGATCGCAGTCGTGATCGACTGCGGCGTCTCCCTTCTCACCGTGACCTGGCAATCGGGGCAGATGGTCTCTCCGGCGTAGGTCATGAACAGACGAATGTGGTCGGCCAGCTCCGTGGCAGTGGCAACCGTGGAACGTGCGTTCTTCACCGTGTTCTTTTGCTCGATGGCGATGGCGGGAAGGATCCCGTCGATCTCATCGACGTCCGGCCTGTCGATGCGCTCCAGGAACTGCCGCACGTACGTCGACATCGATTCGACAAACCGCCGCTGCCCCTCGGCGTAGAGCGTATTGAACGCCAGCGACGACTTCCCCGATCCCGACGGCCCAGTCAGGACCGTGAGCTGGCGCTGCGGGATGTCAACCGAAACGTTCTTGAGGTTGTGCGTCCGCGCCCCGCGAATGGAGATCGTGCGTGAGGGCATGTCGGGATGAGAACGTATCGGGTTAGAACGGTGTTCCGCTCGGCTGACGTAGCGCCGGCGGTTCGCGGGCGACAACTTCAGATCTTGATGTTGTGCCGCTGGTAGAAGTTGTAGTCCCCCAGCCGGCTGCGAAGCTTCTGCACGACATCCTCGGGTAGCCAGGCATCGCCTGCAGTCACGTTTGTTTCCACCTGGCGGATGTTCTTCGCGCCTGGGATGGCGGTGGCGACTGCGTCGTTGGCCAGGACGAAGCGGAGGGCGCCCTCGATCAGCGTGCGGGCGGCACCGCCGATGATCGATTTCACGTCGTCCACTCGGTCGAGTGCTTCCTGCAGACGCCGTGGTGTGAGGAAGTTCTGGCGTATGTCGTCGGCGGGGAAGGTAGTGTCGATTCGGAACTTCCCCGCGAGGAGACCGGAAGCGAGCGGTACGCGGGCGATGATGCCGAAGCCTTTCTCTTTTGCGGCCGGGAAGAGATTCTTCGCCGGAGCCTGATTGAGGATGTTGTAGAGCACCTGCAGCGCGTGGCCCCATCCTCGCTGCACCACCTCGAGCCCCTCCTCGGGAGTAGACACCGAGACGCCCCAGAAGCGGATCTTGCCGGCGTCCTGCAGTCGCTCCATGGCATCCTGAATCTCTTCGCTGCGCAGGTCGTCCAGTGTCGGGTTGTGGACCTGATAGAGGTCGATGTAGTCGCTGCGCAGGCGTTTGAGAGAACCGTCGGCGGCCACGAAGATGTGCTGCTTCGAAAAGTCTTTCTTCAGCTCGCCGGTCGAGCTGCGGACAACGCCGACTTTCGTGGCGATGACTGTGTCCTGCCGTTTGCGCGAAAGAACGATGCCGAGGAGCGACTCGCTCCGGCCGAAGCCGTAACTATCGGCGGTATCGAAGAAGTTGACGCCGAGGTCGCGGGCACGGCGGATCGCGGCAAGCGACTCCTCATCGCTCGTGCGCCCCCATCCCAGCGGCGTGCCCGACGCTTCGGACGGACCGCCGATCGCCCAGCCGCCGAAGCCGATGGTGCTGACTTTGATCCCTGTCTTCCCGAGCTCGCGGTACTCCATCGCGCAGATTCTAAAGTCACTTCTCCTGTTGCAGTGTGACTTTGATGACGTTCGGATTGTGGTCGTACATCGCGCCGGTGACGCGATCGACGATGAAGCCGGCCGCGCCGAAGATGCCGGCGGCAAAGGCCGCACTGGCGACTGTGTTCGATCCACCGTCGCTGAACGCCGCGATGAACGAGATCGGAAAACCGCCCGTGGCGATGAAGTTCATCCAGTACGAGGCGTTGAATCCACGCTCGATGCCGATGCTCTGTGTCTTCATCCCGTTCTTCACGACATCGACGCGGCAGCCATCCGCGCTGCGCGGAATCGTGATCCGGGCCGGCGTCGTGCCACCGGCGGAGACATTGCCGGCACACTTGATCGTGGCATTCGCGCCGGACGGATCGGAATCGACGGCGATGATTTCATTGCGGCCGCGGACGATCGTGGCGCACGACGAGAGCAGACATCCGATCAGCAGCAGAGCGACATAACGCATTTTCCCCCCTAAAGGCGAATCTGCTTAACCTCGACGATCGCCTGGAAAAACCGTAACGCGTTCATCGTATCCGTATCGAGGACGACTGGATGCGTAATCCTCCAATCGTTGCCTAAGGGATTTCGTCTCGATCTTCGCCTTCCGTCCGAATGTGCCGTACGATGATCATAGTCGGAGGATTTTCGATGGCCGTGGCGAAGCTGAGAAAAGCAAACATCACGTCGCCGTACCCGACGGCGCGAGACGTAGCAGATTTCCTGCATGTGCCGAAGGCACGCGTGGAGCGGCTTGCTGAAGAGTTGTTGCAGTTTCATCAGAACGACAAGAAGAGTGAAACGCGACTTCTTCGGAAGAAGCGTATCGGGCGGGCGTCTCGAGCGTAGGAGCTCGAGTACCCGGCAGACGCAGTGTCCGTCTCCAAACGGCGTTCATCAACCTCGCGTACGTTGATTCGAACCAGGATCTCTATCTCGCGTTGATAGCCGCTCTGGCGGGTTTCGGCCTGATGCCTGTTGCCGCGATGCACGATCCCGGAAGCGATCCGCAGTTGAGTCGGATCTACCGGCTGATCGACGAATCGGCGATCTCGTTTCACGACCTCTCCTACGTTCGTCTTGACCCTCCGACGCCGAAGACACCTAGATTCAACATGCCATTTGAGCTCGGGCTCGCGGTCGCTGTGGCGCTCTCGTCGAATCGGCGCCACCGTTGGTTTGTCCTCGAGCAAGTGGTTCATCGAGCACCGAAGTCTCTCAGCGACATCAGCGGAACGAACATCCAGATTCACGACGGCAGCGCGCCTTCCGTCCTTAAAGCCGTGTCGAACGCGCTGTCACGTCAGGGCCGTCGTCCGACACTCAGTCAACTTCGAGCCATCTACGCAGATGTTGCCGTGAAAGCGCAACGACTGAAGTCGCAAGACGGATGGCAAAGCATCTTTCTATCGGCGCCGTTCAAGGATCTCCGTATTCTGGCGGCAGCAAGCGCGGCAACCCATGTACCCGGTCTCACGCCTTACGTCTCTGCCCAGCACTGACGCGGAGTATCGGGCGCCAGGAAGTCAAAGAAACTTCGGGCCACGAGATCGCTCCCCCCCTACAGGCGAATCTGCTTCACCTCGACGATCGCCTGGAAAAACCGTAGCGCGTTCATCGTATCCGTATCGAGGACGGAGTCGATGGTGATGATTGCCAGCGCTTTGCCGCCGTTGGTCTCGCGCGCCAGATTGTATTCGGCGATGTTGATCTCGCGGTCGCCGAGGATTGTGCCCACTTTTCCCACCACTCCCGGGACGTCCTTGTTGATGATGTAGAGCAGCGTGCCCTCGGGTTTGAACTCGACGCCGAAGTTGTTGACGGAGACGATGCGTTGATTCTTCTCGCTGAACAGCGTTGCCGAAACAGAGGTCTCATCAGTCGCGGATGAGACGCGGAAGGTGATGAGGTTCGTGTAGTCGACAGGCATCGGATGCGTGGTCGCGGCGATGGCGATACCCCGCTGTTGCGCCACTTGCTCCGCGTTGACGAAGTTCACCGACTGGGCGAGATGCGGCGTCAACATCCCTTTCAGCGCGGCCACGGAGATGATCTTTGTCAGGCGCTCGTCGATGCCCCACAACTCGATCGCGGCGCGCGAGATCGGGCCGCTGATGACCTGGGCTGCGAAGAGCCCGAGCTTTTCGGCCATGACGATGAGTGGCGCGGCATCGGCGTCCGAGAGTCCCTCGAATGGCAGGTTGACCGCGGATACGAAGATCGAGCCTCGCAGCGCTGCGACCACCATCTCCGCCGTTTGCACCGCCACCCGGTCCTGGGCCTCGATCGTATTCGCGCCGATATGAGGCGAGAGGATGATGTTCTTCGCCGAGAGCAGTGGATTGTCTTTCGGTGGTTCCTCGACATAGACGTCGATTGCCGCGCCGGCAATCCTGCCGCTGTTCAGGGCATCGGCGAGCGAAAGCTCGTCGTAGATGCCGCCGCGAGCGATGTTGAGGACGACCACCCCCTCCTTCATCTTCGCGATCTCGTCAGCGCCGATCATGCCGCGGGTTTCATCGCTCAGAGGTGTGTGAACGGTAATGACGTCCGCGCGGGCAAGCAGGTCGTCCAGCGAAACAAGCTCAGCTCCCACTTTCTCGAAAACGTTCGGTGCGATGTATGGGTCATAGGCAATCACGCGCATCCCGAACGCACGAGCTCGAACGGTGATGCGGGTGCCGATCCGCCCAAGGCCGATGATACCCAGCGTCTTGCCATCCAGCTCCGTTCCCATGAACTTCGAACGGTTCCACTCGCCGCGCCTCACGCTGGCATGAGCATCGGGGATGTTGCGGCAGAGGGCCAGGAGCATAGCCATGGTGTGCTCCGTGGCCGACATGATGTTGGCTGTCGGGGCGTTGATGACCAGGATGCCGCGCGCCGTGCAGGCGTCGACGTCGACGTTGTCGAGCCCCACGCCGGCGCGCCCGACGATGCGGAGTCTCGGGCCGGCATTCGCGAGCTCCTCGGTGACCGCCGTGCCGCTGCGAGTGATGAGCGCGTCCGACTCGGTGACGGCTTTCAAAAGCGCGGCGTCTTTGAGCCCGGGCCGGTAGTCAACCTCCATGTCGCTCGCCGCGTGGAGGATTGCCAACCCCGAATCAGCCAATGTGTCGGTGACCAGGATTCTCATGCGTCGGCAACTTCCTCCAGCACGTCGAGCATGGCGTTCAGGTCATCGACCTGGATGTCTCCCATGTGCCCGATGCGGAAGGTCGTCGCTTTCCACTTCCCGTAACCGCCGCCAAGCGTGAAGCCGCGCTTCTGCATCCCGGCACGGATCTGGTCGGGGGGTGGACGGTTGGGAATGAGGGCGGAGACCGTGGCCGAGGCGTAGTCGGGATCGGAAGCGAGCTCCGCGTAGCCGGCGGTGCGGAGAATGACCGTGTCACGCATCGTCTGGTGGCGCCGGTAGCGGGCGTCGAGCGTCTCGACGTTGATGATGTCATCCAACTGCCGGGCCAGTGCGTAGAAATGCGAGACCGACGGCGTGGTCGGGACGTTTCCCTCGTCTGCGTGTTTCTTGTAGTTCAGAAAATCGAGATACGTGCCGCGATACGGCTTCTTCGCGCAGCGCTCCAGCGCGCGGGCCGATACGGCGAAGACGGTGATGCCGGGCGGCAGAGCGAGTCCCTTCTGTACGCTGGCCAGGCAGACGTCGAGCCCCCATTCGTCGAAATGTACGGGGATTGCGCCAAGCGACGAGACCGCGTCGACGAGAACGAGCGTATTGGGCGACTCTTCGTGAACGATGCGGGCGAGGGTGGCGACGTCGTTCGTGACGCCGGTCGAGGTCTCGTTATGTGTCAGCGTCACAGCGTCGTAGTGCGCTCGCCGCGACGTCAGATGATCGGCCAGTCTGGCTGGATCGACGGCATTGCCCCAGCCGGCGTTCAACTGATCGACCTCCAGGCCGAGGGTCTGGCCGATGGAGAGCCAGCGCTCGGCAAACGCTCCGCAGGTCGTTACCAGAACCCGGCGCGAGACGCAGTTCGTGAGGGCCGCTTCGAGAATGCCGGTGCCTGTGCAGGCGGCCACGAAAGTGTCCTGCGCCGTTCCGAAGAGCGGCTTGAGATTCGTCACCACGCGCGCGAACAACTCATTGAACTCCGGCCCGCGATGCGCGACCATCGGCCGCAGCATCTCATTCAGAATTTCGGGCCGAACCCACGTCGGACCGGGGACGAAGAAACTGGCATTGGTCATAAGAGATACGGCAGTACGTCAGGCAAACTGGTGATGTAGATGTCCGCATTCTCCTTCACACGCGGGCGGAGCACAACGCCGCCGAAGCCGATGAAGAGATCGACAGCCGGCCTGGTCTCGAGATCGCTGACACCGTCTCCGACGAATGCCGCCTTGCCGTGCGAACGCGAGCGGATGTCGCGTACGACGACCTCTTTTCCACCAGGACGGGTGAGAAACGACCTGCGGTCAAAGCCGGCGTAGTCGCCTCCGGCGCTGAACTTCAGGGCCACGGCGTGAACGTTGCGGCGAGCAATGTTCAACGCGTCTGCAAGCGGATGGATGGCCTGTTCGATGCCAGCCGTCACGAGATGGACGACCCCTCCTCTGCCGATGAGAGCCTCGACCGTTTCCTTCGCCCCATCGACGAGCGACGCCAGATAGGTCGCCGCGAGCTGCTCGACGCGAGCCTGCGTGGGCCGGATCATTTCCAGCCGCTTCGCGAACACCTGATCGAGCGGGATCTCTCCGTTCATGGCAGCTTCGGTGAGTCTTGCGATCTCCGGATTGCCATCGGATAGGACGTCGATCCCTTCGACAGTGACGAGCGTCGAGTCGGCATCGAAGAAGACAATTCGGAACTTCACGCGCTGCTCCCCCCTCGTCCACGGTTGGTGCTGAGTCACCGTGCGAGCCTGGTATCTGTCGTTGCTGCTCTCGATAGGGTACCTGACGCCATTCAGGAGAGTGCGTCGGGATCTGGCAATCTCCTCGGAGCATCTGGTTCATCTCCTCGGAAAATCAAGCGAGGGTACCCCCCAATCGTCGTCAGGGTACCCACCCGAGCGCTAGCTTCCGGAAAGCGAGTAAATACAGGTCTGGAAGATGGTGTCCATGCATCGTGCGGCGCCTGAACGTTGGACGTTGGTCCCGGGCGAGCGACGGAGGACGCCGAAGGATCTCAACCGCCTGGTTCCAGCCGAAGCCCTTTTGACTTGATCGACTACTCCTGAAAATCACCGGCCAGCGCGAGGATTCTCGTCGAAACTGGCATCGACGTAGCACGTCCTTCCTCCAACCCAGCACTCCCAAGGCGGTGGCTGGCGCCACCGCACTCCACAGCGCTTCGCGCGAAATGATGTTGTCAATTCTCACGAGCTCTGCACCGGGTTTCGCGTGCCGCAGGCGCGCTTTGGAGTGCGGTGGCGCCAGCCACCGCTTTGGGAAGGGGATACTGGTTCATCCAAACCAAGCTTGGGGTGCGGGCAAAGTGCGCGGTAGGATCCTTCTCCGTCCTCCGCCACTCCTCCCCCCCCGCCCAACGCGCCTACTGCAGTCTCAGGACAGGTGAGTGGTAAGCGGGTTCTATGAACAAGCTCTCGGGGTTACAGGAGAAACTCGGGACGGGCAGTGTCCACAGCAAGGGTTCTAATGAGTGCTTCACTTGAAGCCGATTCGCAAGCTTCCAGGCTCCGTCAGCGTCAATCTGCGTAATCTGCGGACCGCTCAACTCGAAATCACGCCGATGAGAAATTGAGCCCCGTTCGCATGCAAGTCCAGAGTTCCGCGACGAAGACGGCACTGAGATCGCGGGATCCAAAGTCCGGCTTCGAACGGCCGGGACGCGTACCCCATCCCGCGACCGATCCAATCAACGCGCTGCTCTCCTTCGCGTACACGCTGACCACGAACGAGCTTGCCCGGCATCGCCGAGTCAGTCGGACTGGACAGCTGCCTCGGTTGCCTCCATCAGCCCGACTATGGGCGGCACTCGCTCACTCTCGATCTGGTCGAACCGTTTCGCGCCCCTTTGGCCGGCCGTATGGTTCTCACAGTCTTGAACTGGAGGCAGTTCGCCCACGATGATTTCGAGAAGGGCGAGAGCGGCGGCCTTTACCTTCGCGATCGAGGCTCGCGTCGCTGCTTCATCGACAAGCGGCATCCCTAACGAGGCGTCCGGTTGCCTTTGCAGAGGTGGCCGGGTCGGGAACGGAGCACGGCCGTCTCCCAAATTGGGCGCTGCCGAACCTCGCACGGTCCTCGCACGTATCATTCCTCCATGAAGCTCCGTCTCATCCTCGTCCTTTTTCTCATCAGCCTGGCGTGTAAGCCGATCGCCGAGTCGCAGACTGTTGATGCGCGTCATCCGCGGCAGGAACGGGCGCCGATTCCGGCGTCGGTCAGCGCGGCGCGGCGGACGCTGATCGTCACCGTGGCACACGATGTCGGGCCGGCTGTGGTCAACATCCAGACCGAGTCGACCATCCGCCGGCGTGAGGTCGATCCATTTGATCCGTTCACGTTCTTCGGTGGCCGCGACCGCAGCTACACCGCACAGTCGCTCGGATCGGGCTTCGTCTGGTCCGGCGAAGGGATCATCGTCACGAACAACCATGTCGTCGAGGGTGCGTCGCGGATCACCGTCAATTTCAGTGACGGGACGCAACTCGCGGCCAAACTGATCGGAGTCGATCCCGATAGTGATGTGGCGGTTTTGCGCGTCGATGCGAAGAATCTCCTGACAGCTCCGATCGGCACGTCCTCCGACCTGCAGATCGGCGAGTCTGTCGTCGCAGTCGGCAATCCGTTCGGACTGAGCGGCACGGTTACGACGGGCGTCGTTTCAGCCCTCGGCCGCTCGGTTCCGTCGAAAGAGGCGGGGCGTACGTTCACTGACTTCATCCAGACCGATGCCTCGATCAACCCCGGCAACTCCGGCGGGCCGCTGCTGAACATCGAAGGGCGGGTCATCGGAATCAATACCTTGATCTACGCCAACGCTCAAGGGATCGGATTCGCAATCCCGGTCGACCGCGCGAAGAAAGTGATTCAGGACATCCTCCGCTACGGCCAGGTTCACAGCGCGTGGATCGGTGCGGTGACGGCCACGATTACCCCCGAGGAGGCGAAGCGAAACGGGTTGGGCGCCTCGCGGGGTGCACTGATAGCGCGCGTCATCAGTGGTTCGCCCGCGCAAAAGGCCGGTCTCAAAGCCGGCGACATCATCACTGCGGTCGAAGGAAAGCCGGTCGATTCGCGCGAGTCCTTTTCCACGCTGACTTCCACGGTCGCCGCCGGCCAGCCACTCCCGCTCTCGGTGTCTCGCGACGGCGGAACCAAGCCGATCTCCGTTGTCCCCTCCGAGGCTCCGAGCGACCTCGGGCTGCGAATTCTTCGGGAGATCGCCGGTCTGCGCGTGATCGACGAGAACCGCAGCGTCGTCATCGATGAAGTCGCACGCGGCTCGCGCAGTGAAAACATCGGCCTTCGGCAAGGCGATGTCATCGTCGGCGTAAACGGCACCGAGATCGCCTCGGTGAAGGATCTCAATCAGGCGCTGACGCAATCGGCGGAGCGGTCATCGATCGTGTTGCAGGTAGCGCGGGACCGTTACATCTACAGTTTGACCTTCCCTATGGGGACGTGATGTCGGAAGGATGAAAGCAGAAGGCTGAAAGCAGAAATGCTACGAGGAGTTTTCGCTCAGCCAACGGAATGGTGGCCGAGCAAAGCATTTCTGCCTTCTGCCTTCTGCCTTCTGCTTTCAAAACAGGAGTTTTCGCTCAGCCAACGGAATGGTGGCCGAGCAAAGCATTTCTGCCTTCTGCCTTCCGCCTTCTGCTTTCAGAACAGCACCATCTGCGGCGGCAGCGCGTTCGGCGCCGGCACGGCGACCACGCGGTTTCGCTTGATACCGAGCAAGAGCCAGAGGTGGTGGCGGATCCACTCTTTTGACTCGCGGTAGTAGCGGAACTTGCGCTCTTCTTTGTGGAAGCGGCGGTTGTGGCTGGCGCCGAGGACGTGGTGAAGGTACTCGTGGTGGATTACGGACTGGATGAAGAAGGCAGGGATGTCCGGCGAGTCGAGGAGCGGGTGGATGCGGATCTCGGTGGTGATGTGGTTGTACGAGCCGAGGCGGATCGAGCGGCGTTTCTTTCGGGTGATCTGCTGGCCCCAGCGCACCGGAAGCGGAGGGTATTTGTAGAAATAGGTGCGATGAACCTCGGCGGCCAGCGACGCCAGGTAGTGCTCCTTGTGATCACCGATGGTGAGCGGAAGCAGCCACGTCTCCATTGAGAGTCATTGTGAGGAGGAGAGGCCCGCTTCGCAAGAGCTATTCGTCGCCGCCGGCTCCGCCGTGCATGATGCTGGCGACGTTTTCCATCGCCGCGGCCGTGATCATCGACGTTCCCGCGGCGATGACCTCGTCCCCTTTTTTCATGCCGAGCCAGATACCGACGCCGAGGGCGATCACCACGGCAACGATCGGATAGGTTCGGATGTGCTCGCGCCAGGGCTCAGGCAACAGGTTCTCGATTTCTTCGAACATCCCCTGCGGGCCGCTCGTGGCGAAGGCACTGCCGACCTGCGAGGCTTTCTCACGAATCGGAAAGTCGTAGTCCATCCCGGCAGCGGAGCGTTCGGGATCGTCTTCTCTTGTGCTGGGCATCGTCGCTTCCTTTGGGTTCACGCGGTCTGAATGATTCGGCGAAAACGGTGGCCGGGCCTTGGGAAATCAGCGCAGCCGGCCGTTCCGGCTTACTCCTCTTCGCTGCGCCGCAGCAAGAGACCAAGGAGGAATCCGACGCCGACCGAGATCAGCAGGGCTTTTCCTGGATTCGAGCGGACGTAGCTCCGAACCTGATCGGTGATGGCCTCGAAGTCGACGTCCTCGACCTTCTCACGCACGCGGTTGTACTGGTCGCGCACGGCGTCCGAGGCTGCCGAGTATTTCTCGTTGACGAAGTCCTTCGCCTTGTCAAAGGGCGAGTCGGTTTCGCTGCCCGCATCCGCACCGCTGGTCGTTTCATCCATGACTGTCTCCTTCGAGTGCTCAGACTATCAGAGCTGGCAATGATCGTGCCCCGCGTACAATCGCCCGCCATGCGCATCCGTCTCCAGCACGTCACGCACGCATACCCGGGGAGCGAAGAGACAGCGGCGGTCCAGGTGCTCGATGACGTCTCGCTGGAGATCGCCTCGGGCGATTTCGCGGTGCTGATGGGTGCCTCCGGCAGCGGCAAGTCAACCCTCTTGAACCTCATCGGCGCGGTCGGCAAACCGACGGCGGGAAGCGTGTTTCTCGATGATGTCGATACGTCTGCCCTCGATGAGAGCCGGCTGACGATGGTGCGCCGCAAGTCGATCGGATACATCTTCCAGTTCTTCAACCTCATCCCGACGCTGAATGTCTTCGAGAACGTCGCCTTCCCTCTGTCTCTTGCGAACGCGCCTCGCGGCGAAGTGAAATCGCGCGTTGCGGAGGTGTTGGGGGAAGTCGGTCTCGTCAACCGCGCCACGCACTTCCCGAACGAGCTCTCCGGCGGCGAGATGCAGCGCGTGGCAATCGCCCGCGCCGTCATCCATCGTCCGCCTCTGATCCTGGCCGACGAGCCGACCGGCAATCTCGACTCGAAGAATGGCGAGATGATCCTCGACCTGATCCGCGGCATCCAACGGACACGGCGTCCGACGATCGTGATGGCGACGCACTCCGAACGGGCCGCGAGCTATGGCGATTACGTGATCGAGTTGTTTGACGGAAAGGTTGTTCGGGGGTCGGGAGTCGGGGGTCGGGAGCCGGAGCAGGCAAGTCACTCCTGGCAAGACTCATCTCCTACTCCCCACCCCCGACTCCCGACCCCCGCGAATTCATGATCCTCCGCGCTCTCGTCCTCCGTCCCATCATCCGCGAGGCGATGCGGACGACGCTGACCATCCTCGGCATCGCGGTCGGCGTAGCGGTGGTGGTGGCGATTGCGCTTTCTAATCAGAGCGCGTTGCGGGCGTTTCAGGAGTCGGTCGATGCCGTGGCGGGGCGTGCCAACTACCAAGTCGTTTCCGACGTCGGGCTGAACGAGGACGTCCTTCTGGCACTGCAACCGTTCTGGCCGCGCGGTGTGCGCTTCGCTCCGGTCGTCGATCTCGAGGGGATCGTCCTGCCGTCGCATGAACCGATTCGTCTTCTCGGCGTCGACCTCCTCTCCGATCTTCACTTTCGCGACTACCGCTACACCAGCGTCGTCACCAGCGAGCACGAATCGGCAGCGACCTACCTGAGCCTCTTCCGCGACGATTCGGCCGTCATCCCGGCCAGCTTCGCGCGCGAGCATGGGCTTCGCCTCGGATCGCCTCTGACGCTCGACATCAAAGGCATCCAGCGAACGATGATCGTCCGCGGGTTGCTCGAGGCGCGCGGTCCGGCCACGGCGTTCAACGGCAGCATCGCCATCGCGGACATCGCCGCCGCGCAGGCAAGCTTCGGATTTGCGGGACGCCTGACGCGCATCGATCTGATCGTACCGGACGATTCCCTGATCCCTTCCATCAAACGCGTGCTCCCGGCTGGTGCCCGACTCGAACGGCCGGCACGGCGCAACGAGCGGGTCGAGAAGATGCTGCGCGCCTTTCGTGTGAACCTGTTCGCCCTCGCCGGTGTGGCGCTCCTGGTGGGGATGTTCCTCGTCTACAACACCGTTCTGATCTCGATCCTGCGGCGCCGCAAGGATGTCGGCGTGCTGAAGACCCTCGGCACTTCGGCCTGGCAGATCTTCGGCGCATTCGTTCTCGAAGGCCTGGTCTTCGGCATCGCCGGCTCCGCCGCCGGCGTTGCACTCGGCCGTGGATTGGCTTGGCTGATCCTGCGCCTGATCGGCCGGACAATCAACGCGCTGTACATCAGTTCCACCCCCGAGGCCATTGTCTTGACGCCCGAAATCATCGTCGCGGGTGCCGCGGTGGGGACGATCCTCTCTCTATTGTCAGCCATCCAGCCCTCGATCGAAGCCGCACAGGTGCGGCCAAGCCTGCTTCTCTCCGGAGCGCACCGCAGAGGAGAAGGCCGCAAGACTCAGAGGAGCACAGACAAGAGTGCGGTTCCACTCCGAACTATGAATGGTTGGCGACCCCCAGCGATTGCTGTCATCTGCTTTCTCATCGCCGCACTCCTATCCCGCCTACCCGCATGGAATGGCCTGGCGATCGCGGGATATATCGCTGTCCTCTTCGTCGTAGCCGGCTTCTCCGTGCTCGCGCCGATGTTCGTCACCGCAGCGTCGGACCTGTTGCGCGCACCCTACCGCGCCGCGTTCGGCATCGCCGGCGAGCTGGCATCGGCGTCGATACCCGCCTCGCTTCGCCGCACCTCCATCGCCTCGGCCGCGCTATCCCTGGCGATAGGGATGATGGTGGCGGTTGCGTTGATGGTGGGCAGCTTTCGCGAGACGGTGCGTGTGTGGGTCGATCAGACCGTCAGCTCCGACCTCTGGCTGCGGCCGTCGAAAGGTCTGTCGAACGCCGATTCGGCCGTCTTTCCGAATGCCATCTCCGCGGATCTGGCCAAGGTCCCCTTCATCGCCGCCTTCGACCGCGGGCGCGGACGCGGCGCATCGTACAAAGACGCCGTGATCACGCTCGGCAGTGGCGACTTCGACGTGGCGGCGCGGTTCGGCGATCTGCCGATGATCGCGCCGCGCAAGTCGTCCGAGGCGCTGCGAAACGCCATCGCGCGGGATGGTGTGGTCGTCTCGGAAACTCTCGCTCTCAAATACAACAAGAGCGTCGGCGATACCCTCACTCTCACGACGCTTCGCGGACCACGAGAGTTTCCGGTCACCGGTATTTACCGCGACTATTCGAGCGAGCGCGGAACCGCTGTGATGGACCGGCCTCTCTATATCAATTCATTCGGCGATGATGCCATCAACACGGTAATCATCTTCCTGAAGCCAGGGGTCGACCGCGAGAGCGCACGCCGAAAACTCGAAGCGCTCTTCGGCCCGAAGTACCACGCCTTCGCCGTCACGAACGGAGAGATCCGCGGCGAAGTGATGAAAATCTTCGACCAGACCTTCCTCATCACCTACGCCCTCCTGGCCGTCGCGATCGTGGTGGCGGTGCTCGGCGTGATCAACACCCTGGCCGCCCTGATCCTGGAGCGCACCCACGAGCTTGCCCTCCTCCGCGTCCTCGGCATGTCCATCGCCGAGGTCCGCCGCATGCTGGTCCTGGAATCGTCGGTTCTCGGACTGACCTCGACCTCGGTCGGGCTGGCCATGGGCTACGTCCTCTCCTGGATTCTGATCTACGTGATCAACAAACAGTCGTTCGGCTGGACGATCGCATTCCATACACCGATAAGGTTGATCGTAGCGTCGCTTGGGGTGACGTTCGTTGCGTCACTGTTTGCCGGGTTAGTGCCATCGAGGCTCGCGCGGAGGATCGATCTGGCGAATGCGATGAAGGCGGAGTAGGGGAACTGGCTTTGTCGTTTCAAGTAGTGCTAGCATTTTGCAGGCAAGGAAAACATGTCTGTGCCCACACTGACGATTCGCAACGTCCCAACGAAAGTCGTGAAGTCGCTCAAGTCACTGGCCCGCCGGCGTCGACGCTCCATGGAACAGGAGGTCCGTGAGTTGCTCGAAGGACACGTGGCTGAACGCAAGTCGGTGCTCGAACAGATTGAAGCGGGATGGGCTCGCCAGACGCGACGACCCACCGCTGCTGAAGTCGACGCCTGGATTAGAGCCGGTCGGCAGTGAAGGGCGTCGTCGACGCGAATGTTCTCGTGTACTTGCTGCTTGGTACCGCTCAATTTGTGGACGAGGCCCGCGATTTCATGGCTGAGGTCGATGACGCCTGGGCTCCGGCAATTTGGGAGGCGGAGCTTGCCAATGCGCTCTGGATGGCGGTTCGCCACAAGGTGTTGCCAATCGACGAGGCGACGGAGCGGTTGGCATTGGCCGGCGCACTCTCGATTCATACGGTGCCGAACCGAACGCTCTGGCAAGGGGCTCTCGTGCGAGCAAACGCCACCAACGTTGCCGTATACGACACCTTGTTCGTCGAGTTAGCCGTCCGCGAACACGTTCCGCTGGCGACATTCGACGGCGGTGTGCTCAAAGCCTTTCCGGGTCTCGCAGTCCGACCGGGCAGTCTTATGCTAAATTAGTAGTACCGCGCCAGAGAGCCAAGTCCCCACAGCTCCCACGCATCAAAGCCGCTCTCGGCAAGGTTCATAAGGGCGAAGTCATCGAGATCTCAGGCTAACCGACGCGATCCGGTGGTGACGATGGTCCGTTTTTCCGCTCAGAAGCGAGACTCAACGTGGTTCCGCCTTCCTGGCAGGGGATGAAACGATAGCGCGCCATTCCTCACTACTATTCAGGAGGCGTCATGAATCACGTCCCTGAGGATTGCTGTGCTCTTGCTGATCCTGCTTGCGCTCGCCGGTTGCAACTCGACGACAGTCCTGCTTGCGAATTTCAATGTCGAGCCGGTCGGTGCTCCACCGGCACCTACCCAACCCACTGGCACGGTGGCAATCGCCGATGGCGCGGGTACGGTCAGGGTGGCCGCCTCGCCTGACCCAGCATCGCCCGCAAACAACTGGCTGCGGATCAGTCACCCGACGCAGCCGGCTCCGGAGACGGTGATGCGAGCCCAGTTCGATTCGTTCCATGGCACGGGACGCTACGGACTGCTGGTCTCGGTCTTCATCCCGAGCGGGACGGGCGCGGTGACGTTGCAACTCGAGCCGTTCGCCGGGAGCATCAGCTCGTCTCCCGACTTCCTTCACCTCGACTTCATGCCCGAGAACAACGTGCGCATCAACGACCACAACGCCAACCGCTTCGGTTCCTTCACCCGCGATAAGAGCTTCGTCGTCTCCATTCGGATCGACACGACGGTTTCGCCTGCCAAAGCCACCGTCTCGCTATTAGTTAGTTAGGACCGGGCGCATCGGGAAGCAAGGACGTCGTTCTTCCCTCGCTGGCAACGCAGTTCGGTGCCGTCCGAATCTGGATGGGTTTTCAATGGACCGGAGCGTTTTTCGTCGACGACCTGATCGTGACCCGGCGAAACCCTTGATGTTTTCGTGCCGCCGCGTGCCAGCGTGTAGGCGGCGGGACGCAGCCTGGTCCAGCCCAATGGCCTTGACTTTAGTTTAGTTTTATTTTAGTCCATCACCCACCCTCATGATCGACGCGGAGGCTCTCGCAATCGACGCCGAGAACGTGCAAATCGGACGTCGACGCTCTCGGGAGCAGCCTCGGGGACCTTGTGATCACACGTCAGACGCTTCGTCCGTCAGAGGCGCAACGTCTGATTCGGTGGATTCAAATTGCGAGAGGTATTCCGTTGTTGCCGCACCAGTCGCTTTCGATTGCACGGCGGCGGGACGCCGGCGTTCCTGGGCACGCTTCAAGCGAACTGACGGTCCGGTGTCCGCTTCCGAACAGTTCCCGCTGAAACCGAACGCATCGATCGCGTGTATCACCGCCTAAGTCTTTTGTTTTCAATGAATCGACGGCGGCATCGGGTTTGGTTAAGTAGCGGTCCAGCATGGATCGTGAAATCGCACAGGCAGTCCGGACACAGCGCACGGTCCGGCGGGTCATCGTTACCGTCGTTGCGGCCGCGGCGCTGATCTTCTGCGTGGCGGCGACCTTGAGCTGGCTCCGGCCCTCGGTGCGCCGGTCGGACCTGCAGATTGCACGCGTCGAGCGGGGCGTGGTCGATGCCACGCTGCAGGCGACTGGCACCGTCGTTCCCGAGATCGAGACGGTCATCTCCAGCCCGGTCGAGGCGCGTACGTTGCGCATTCAGCATCGGGCCGGCGATCGCTTACACCCGGGTGATGCCATCCTCACCCTCGACACCTCGGCCACGAAGCTCGACCTGGACAAGTTGAATGATGCAGTCGCGCAGAAGGAGCGGGCGCTGGCGCAGGCACGGCTGAAGGCGGAGGAGGACATCGCCAACGCCGGTGCCGCGCTGGAGCAGAAGAAGCTCGACTCCGACATCCTCACGCTCAAGGCCGCGCAGAACACGCGGATGCATGCCGAGGGGTTGGTGGCGGCGCAGGACGAGCTGGTCGCGGTCACGGCGAAGAAGAAAAGCGATATCGAGATCTCCCAGCTTCGGGACGCCCTGGCGAGGACTCGCCGTACGGTGCAGTCACAGATTGCCGCTGCACAGCTCGACCTGCAGACGGCGCAACGGGAGCGCGATCAGTCGGCGCGGCAACTGAACCTGGCGATGACACGCAGCGACCAGGAAGGCATCCTCACCTACGTGCTGCCGGAAGTCGGCGCCACTGTCCGGAAAGGGGATGTCCTGGCGCGTGTGGCAGACCTCTCCGCGTATCGGGTTGTGGGCACGATCCCCGACATGCATGTCTCGAAGCTCGCCGCCGGCATGCGCGCGCACGTGAAGCTCGACGACACCACGACCATCGACGGCATCATCTCCAGCATCGATCCGCGCATCGACAACGGCGTGGCGAAGTTCTACATCGAGCTCGATCAGCGCGCGCACCCGCGGCTGCGCAACAACCTTCGCGTCGACGTTTTCCCAATCCTCGGCAGCCGAGGCAACGTTCTGCGAGTCCGCCGCGGGGCACTCGGCCAGGGCGAGCGCGAAGAGGTCTACGTGGTTCACGCCGGCACGATCGTACGAACGCCGGTGCATTGGGGACTGGCCGGCGAAGAACTGATTCAACCGATCGAAGGACTCCATGAAGGCGACGACGTCGTGATTTCGAATATGAACGATTACCAGGGTGTGAGGGAGTTGAGGTTGAAGTGAGACTGACGAGGAGAAAACAATGATCACGCTAACCAACATCGACAAGGTCTACCGCACAGAGCGTGTCGAGACGCTCGCATTGCAGAACATCAACCTCGACATCGCGGATGGAGAGTTCGTCTCCGTCATGGGGCCGTCGGGATGTGGAAAGTCGACGCTGCTGAACCTCATCGGGCTGCTCGACAGGCCGACGAACGGCAAGCTGCTGCTCGACGGGCAGCACATCAACGGCGCGGCCGACCGGTCGCTGGCGCGCATGCGCAATGAGAAGCTCGGCTTCGTCTTCCAGAGCTTCCACCTCGTCCCCGATCTGACGGTGCTGGACAACGTCGAGATTCCGCTGCTGTATCGGAAGATGGGATCAGCGGAGCGGAGGACGCGCTCACTGGCCGCGCTCGACCGCGTCGGCCTCTCTTCGCGCGTCCATCACTTCCCGACGCAGCTCTCCGGCGGGCAGCAGCAGCGCGTGGCCGTGGCTCGCGCCATCGTCGGCCGGCCGAGCATCGTCCTGGCCGATGAGCCCACCGGCAATCTCGACTCAGCGATGGGTGACGAGATCATGGGCATCCTCGAAGAGTTGAACGAGAAGGACGGCACGACCGTGGTGATGGTTACGCACGACGACCGTTTCGCACAAAGGACAAGCAGGACCATTCGCCTGTTTGACGGTAGACAAGTGGCGTGACGCGCGCAGCGCGTCACGCCGTCCTGAGCCGCGAAGACGGCGAAGGATCTATTGATGCTCGCACGCGTCACGAAAGGATCGACCCATGCTGAAAAACTCTCTGAAACTCGCCCTCAAAGTCCTGGCGCGGCGAAAAGTCTTCACCGCCATCTCGCTGGCCGGCATCGCCCTGACCCTTGCCGTGTTAATGGTGGCGACGGCGATCCTCGACAACGTCCTCGCGGCGCGTGCGCCGCAGTCGCGGCTCGATCGCATCCTCGTCGTGGAGACTGTCCGTCAGCACGGCCCAAATTCGATATGGAACGCCAATCCGGGACGCGGCTTCCTCGAACGGACGGTTCGCAATCTGCCTGGAGCCGAGCGCGTCGCGCTGTTCACGGAATTAGCGACTGTCGTGGTCTATGACGGCGCGAGGCGGATCGAGCTGCCTTACAGGCGCGCCGACGCGGAGTATTGGAAGGTTCTCGACTTCCATTTCCTCGAAGGCGGTCCGTTCAACGCTTCCGATGAAGCATCGAACCGCTCGGTGGTCGTCATCACCGAGGATGTCCGGCAGAAGCTCTTCGGTGGCGCCGCCGCGTTGGGGAAGTTCGTCAATGTCGGCGGAGAGCCACATCGCGTCGTTGGTGTCGTCCCCTCGGTGCCGTTCACGCAGGCCGTTGCCTACAGCACGCTGTGGACACCCCTCGGCCCGCCTACCGATCAGGAGCTGAAAGCGGTTTTCGGACCCCTGAAGGGCGCGGTTCTGGCCAGGAGTCAGCGCGATATCCCGAGGATACAGAGTGAGTTTGGTACGCGCGTGGCCCGCGTCCCGCTCTTCCAACCTCAGGACTACAACGAGATCCACGCGGGGCTCGATACCACCTTCGATGGGATTGCCCGTCATTTGATGGGCGACCAATTCGGCGACCGCAGTCCAACGGCGTTGCGCGTCGCATTCCTGGTGCTGGCGCTTCTCTTCATGACGCTTCCCGCTCTGAACCTGGTGACGCTGAACCTGAGCCGCATTCTCGAGCGAGCCTCGGAGGTCGGCGTCCGGAAGGCATTCGGCGCGCCGCGGCGAATGCTGATCGGCCAATTCGTCCTCGAGAATGTCGTGCTGACGATCCTCGGCGGACTGGCTGCATTCGCGCTGGCTTTCATTCTTCTGCGCGCATTCGCCAGCCTGGAGTTTCTCCCCGGTGCTCATTTCGATCTCAACCTGCGCATCTTTGCATGGGGAATGTTGATCGCTGCCTTTTTCGGGATTTTCTCCGGTCTCTATCCGGCCTGGAAGATGTCCCGTCTCGATCCCGTGAATGCGCTGCGCGGAGGTGCAATGTGATTCGTCATCTTTTGAAACTGGTATGGGCGCGCAAGCGTGCGAACGCGCTGTTGATCATCGAGATCTTTTTTTCGTTCATCGTCGTCTTTGCCGTTGTGACGCTGGCCACGTCGATGCTCATGCGCTGGAACAAGCCGCTGGGATTCGACTACCGCGACGTCTGGGTTGCGCACGTCAGTTTCCCAGCCGGCACTTCGGATGATGATTCGGCTGACGCGACGCACCGTGCAACCGCCGGGGCCATGGTTCGCGAAGTGAAGGCGCAACCACAGGTGGAGGCGGTATCCTCGGCGGGCGCGCCGCCGTACAACACGTCGACGTGGACCTCGGGGTTCTCGGTAAACGGACACAAGGCCGACGTTACGCGAGACAGCGTTACGGACGACTACAACAAGGTGATGCGCATTCCGATGTTGCGAGGCCGGTGGTTCACGGGCGAGGACGAATCCTCGACCGTCGAGCAGGTGGTGATCGATTCCGATGTTGCGATGGCACTCTTCGGATCGCTCGATGTCCTCGGCAAGAGAATCGAATCAGGCAAGGACTCGTATTGTCGCGTCATCGGCGTCATCGCGCCATTCCGTAAACATGGCGAGCTGTCGCAGGACCACGAAAACATGGTCTTCAATCGGATGTCGCTGACTCGGAAACAGGGAGGCGTCGGCCGCGAGATCGTCTTCCGCGTTCGTCCCGGAACGCCCGCGGATTTTGAAGAGACTCTCATCAAACGGCTGCACGGCCTGGCACCCGATTACGAGGTGCGCGTGCAGCACATGGATCAGATGCGCCAGTTCATGAACAAAATCTTCATCGCGCCGGCGCTCATCGGCGGGATCATCGCCTCGTTCCTCATCACGATGGTGGCGCTTGGACTCTCCGGCGTGCTCTGGCAGACGGTGACGCGCCGCACCCGCGAGCTCGGACTCCGTCGCGCCCTCGGCGCGACCGGCAACGACGTCAATCGCCAGATCCTGCTCGAGGTGGCGCTGCTGTCGACGCTGGCGCTTGTCGCCGGGGTGATCGTCGTCGCGCAACTGCCAATCCTCGGCGTCTTCCGAATCGTCAGTCCTTCGGTGTTCACCTTCGGACTTTCAGGCGCGCTTGCGACCATCTACGGCCTCACGCTACTGTGCGGCCTATATCCGAGCTGGCTTGCGGGACGGGTCCAACCTGCGCAGGCGCTGCATTATGAGTAATGCGGGAGTCGTTTGCCGGGGGTCGGGTGCCGGAGATGGCATCCGAACCTCACCTCGATCTCCGACTCCCGGCCCCCGACACGCGACTCCCTGCTGAAATGATCCTCATCGTCGACGACGACCCTTCGATCACCGCTTCGCTGGCGCTCCTGCTGAAGCAGCATGGTCATCGTTCGTCGCCGGCTCATAGTGTCGAGGCTGCGCTCGGAGCGATCCGCACCGAGCGCCCTTCACTCGTCATTCAGGACATGAACTTCTCCCGCCGCACGAGCGGGGAGGAAGGGCTTGCCCTGCTGTCCGCGATCCGCACGGAGCAGCCGGACGTGCCGGTCATTCTGATGACGGCGTGGGGCTCGATCGGTCTGGCGGTCGAGGGGATGAAGCGCGGCGCGGCGGACTTCATCACCAAGCCGTGGTCGAACGCGCTGGTGGTGCAGTCGGTGGAAACGGCACTGAAGCTGGCCGAGACGCGCGATGCCGCTGCCGAGGCACCAAGCCGAGGGGAGCTGGATGCGCACTTCGACTTCGGGAAGATCATCGGCAGCGATCCGAAGATGCTGCGCGTGCTCGAGCTGATAGGCCGCGTGGCCTCGACTGAAGCGTCGGTGCTGATCATGGGCGAGAGCGGAACTGGAAAGGAGCTCGTCGCTGAAGCCATCCACGCCAACAGCCGCCGCAGCGGAAGTCCGTTCGTCAAGGTCAATCTGGGCGGGATCTCATCGACTCTTTTCGAGAGCGAGATGTTCGGTCATGTGCGCGGTGCGTTCACGGACGCCCGGCAGGATCGCAAGGGACGCTTCGAGGTAGCCGGCGGCGGGACGATTTTTCTCGACGAGATCGGCGAGGTCGATCAGGCCTCGCAGGTGAAGCTGCTGCGCGTGCTCCAGGATCGGACCTACGAGGTGCTGGGGTCGAGCCGCACGCGCACGGTCGACGTCCGCGTCATCTCCGCGACGAACCGTCCTCTTCACGAGCTGGCCGGCCGCGGCGAGTTCCGCGAAGACCTTCTCTATCGACTGAACCTGATCACGATCCAGCTTCCGCCGCTGCGCGACCGCCGCGCCGACATCCCGCGCCTGGCTTCGCACTTTCTCGGAGTGGCTGCCGGGATCTATTCGCGTGAGGTCGATGTGATCGCGCCGCGGGCGATGGATTGGCTCAGAACGCAGAACTGGCCGGGCAATATCCGCCAGCTTCGCCAGACCATCGAACGTGCCGTGGTCATGAGCGATGGAAACGCGCTGACACTCGACGATTTCGTCGCCGTCCGCGATCTCGAATCGCGAGAACGTCGCGATGCCTCTCTCCCCGATGCCGGGACGATGACGCTCGACGAGATCGAACGAGGCATGATCGTAAAGTGCATGAAGCACTACGAAGGCAACCTCTCCCGCGTGGCCGAGGCGCTGGGGCTCAGCCGCGCCGCACTGTACAGGCGGCTGGAGAAGTATGGGATCTCGGAATGAGGGTAACCAATCCATGACCCTCCGCACCAAGCTCCTCCTCTGGTTCATCGTGTTGCATCTCGTCTTCGCGGGACTGGCGGTCGTGGTGTTGATGGAGGAACAGCTCTGGCTGTTTGTCGTGGAGGTCTTCTTCGCGGTTTCGATCGTCGTCGGATACCGGCTCGTGACGGCACTGTTTGTTCCGCTGGATCTGATCCGGACGGGGGCGGAGCTGATCAGTGAGCGCGATTTCACCTCGCGGTTCGTCCCGGTCGGTCAGCCGGAGATGGATCGGCTGATCGGGATTTACAACGAGATGATCGACCGGCTTCGTGAGGAACGGCTGGCGGCCGAGGAACAGCAGCAGCTCTTGCAAAAGATCGTTGAAGCCTCGCCGTCCGGCATTGTCATCTGCGACTTCGACGGTGCGGTGCAACATGCGAATCCTGTCGCACAGCGATTGCTGGGCGAGTCTGCGGTTGCCGGCGCGCTGCCGGCGCTGGCGCCGGGCGAATCGAAGTTGATCACGCTCGCGGGCGCGCGGCGGCTGAAGATATGGCGCGCCGAGTTTCGCGACCGAGGCTTCGCCAAGACGTTCTATCTCCTCGAGGAGATGACCGAGGAGCTGCGGCTGACGGAGAAGACCGCATACGAGAAGCTGATCCGGATGATGTCGCATGAGGTGAACAACTCCGTCGGCGCGGTGCGCTCGCTTCTGGAGTCCGTACTGCGTTACGCGGAACAGATTTCGGCGGACGATCGCGGCGACTTCACGAATGCGCTGACGATCGCCGCTGCCCGCATCGAGTCGCTCAACCGCTTCATGACCGGCTTCGCTGACGTCGTACGTCTGCCGCCGCCGCATCCGCGCGATGTGGATCTGTCCGTCGTGGTCGATGACATCGCCACGCTGCTACGGCCGGAGCTGGAACAGCGCCGCATCGCGCTGCGGATCGATATCGCGCGCGGCACGAGCGTGCACGCCGACCAGAGTCAGTTCGAACAGGTCATCATCAACGTGATCCGCAACGCCATGGAATCGATCGGCGATGATGGCGAGATCGCGGTCCTCTGCCGCGATGGTGTGCTCTCGGTCGCCGACACCGGCAAGGGGATCGATGACGCCGCTCGCGACGAGCTGTTCACTCCCTTCTTCACCACAAAGCGCGAGGGCCGCGGCCTCGGCCTGACGATCGTCTCCGAGATCCTGACCAATCATCATCTTCCGTTCACCTTGCAGAACCGTGAGGGCGGTGGTGCGGAGTTTCGTGTGGGACCGTTGTAATTGCGCTGCGCGCGTTGTCTGCACGGGGTGCGTTGTCTGGTTTCTGCGCTTCGCGCGTTGTCGGGTTTCTGCACTTTCGTGCGTTGTCTGCGCTTCGCGCGTTGTCTGGTTTCTGCGCTTCGCGCGTTGTCTGCACGGGGTGCGTTGTCTGCGCCTCGCGCGTTGTCGGTTGTCTGCGCTCCGCGCATTATCCGGGGAACGCTCTCGTGTTGTTTTGGCACGCGCGAAGCGCACTTAACCGACAACCGACAACGCACGAAGTGCAAACTACGCACGAAGTGCAGACAACGCACACTGTGCAGACAACGCGCGAAGCGCAGAAACCCGACAACGCGGCGAAGCGCAATTCACAACACCTCCAACCCCGAAACATCCTCACGCAAGTCGGGAGCGAGCCATGTGTACGGTCCGGCGGACGTCAGCCCCGCGTTCTGGAAAAGCTTGCGATACCAGGCGGCGGGGCGGCGGATCATCCCCTGCAGGTCGCCGATGATGTCGTCTTCGGCAGTCAGGACTTCGAGGAACAACACGCCGCCGGCAACGCGTACGAGCTCCGGGAGGCCGGCGTGGATGTCGTCATCGTTGATGTAATGAAACGCATCGGAGCAGACGACCAGATCGAACGGACCGCGGAGGCGGGCTGAGGCGAGACCGGCGAAGGTTGCTTTGCGGATGTTGCGTGCGGTGCCGAAGCGTTTCACCACATAGTCGCTCGGGTCGAGTCCGAGGTACAACGCCCGTGGACGCAGCGCTTTGATGTGCGGCCGCCATGCTCCTTCACCGCAGCCTATGTCGAGAACGGAGCGCAAACGACGCCGGATGAAGTACTCGCATTCCGCCACGGCCAGCGAGACCTTGCGCCGCACGTCGTCCTTCGTGCTTACGCGATTCCTGCCGCGATACCAGTGGTCGAAGTACGCCCGGTCATAACGTTTTGGGGTCATTGGTGCCCGAGAAAATACACCGAGCGGTCTCTGACCCAGGCGTCGATGAATCGTTTGGCTCTGGATGTGATCCCAAGTATTGTGATGGCCAGCGTATGAGCGACAGCCAGCGCATCCTCGATTCGATCCGGCGCCTGGTCCGCCTGCTGCGCGTCAGCGACCGGCAGGCGCAGGTGGAGCTCGGCGTCTCCGGTGCCCAGCTCTTCGTACTCACGGAGCTCGGCAAGACGCCGGCGTTATCGCTGGGCGAGCTCGCTGCCCGGACCCGCACTGACCAAAGCTCCGTCTCTGTCGTCGTCACACGCCTGGTTGAAGCGGGGCTCATCACGCGCAATCGGGATGAGCGCGATGGGAGGCGTCTGGTGCTCCATCTCACCAGGACAGGACGGGCCATGCTGCACAAGGCGCCGCCTGTGGCTCAGGCGCGTCTGCTGAGTGTGTTCGACCGGCTGCCGGACGAAGAGAGAAAACGCTTTGCCGACACATTCGAAGAGATCGTGACTGGCGTTGATGCCGATGATGGTCCGGCGCCGATGTTTTTTGAAGATGAGCCGCAGGCCGGCTACCTCGGCCCGGAGGAAGCGGCAAACGAAAAAGGTACGTCAACAAAGTGATCCTCGCGCAACACTTGGAAGAAGCGCTGCGCTGACGTACCCTTCTGTCACATGACGAGACAGGAGCTTCTGGCGAACATTCCGCTGTTCGAATCACTCACGCAGGAGGATTTGAACGGCCTCACCATTCGTCTCGAAGAGACCGACTACGCGCCGGGAGATGTCATCTTCCGTCAGGGCGACGAAGGATCGTCGCTGTTCGTGATCGAAGAAGGCGCGGTCGACATCGCCTACGGCGACGGAGCAGGCAAGGTCGTGCTGGCGTCACTGTTCAACGGACAGTACTTCGGCGAGTTGTCGCTCTTCGACGGCGCGCCGCGGTCGGCCACGGCCACAGCAGTCAAGCCGACGCACGTGATCCGGCTCAACCGCGACGATCTCGTCGACTTTGTCCACAAGAACCCTGCTGCCGCGCTGCGCATCATCGAGGAGATGGGCGACCGCCTTCGTCAGACGAATGAGCTCATGTCGCGTCAGGTCTCGCGGAACGTCTTGGAGGAGCAGGAAGAGAACCTGACCTTCGGACAGCGCATCGCCGACCGCGTGGCTAAATTCGGCGGCTCGTGGCCGTTCATCATCATCTTTGCAGCCATCATGACCTTCTGGATGGGGATCAACGTCATTCGACTGGCGAATTTCGATCCCTACCCGTTCATCCTTCTCAACCTTGCTCTCTCAACCGTGGCAGCGCTTCAGGCTCCGATCATCATGATGAGCCAGAACCGCCAGTCGACAAAAGACAAGCTACTCGCCGAGAACGACTATCAGGTCAACCTGAAAGCCGAGATGGAGATCGCCGCGCTGCTGCGGGGACAGTCCGAGTTGCTGGCGCGACTGGCGGTTGTCGAGCGGGCTATCGGGAGGCGGGGGGAGTAGTTTGGTTGCTGGGTCTCGGGGGTTGCGTGGTCTCGCGGCGTGAGGCGCGTCGAGATTCCGCGGCCTGAACCAGCAGACTGAGAATCGAACAACCGCGAGACCCGGCGCTACCGCCACGTCATCTCGTACGCGCAAAAGGCGTCGCCAAGCGTCTGGCACTTTGTCTCGACGACGCTCGGCTCATTGCCGCCATGGCGAAGGATCGACTCGAGATAGAAGCCGGCGCCGCTGGCGCAATAGATGGGGCTGTAGACCGGATAGTCGCGGCAGATCATCCGTCCGCCGTTCGCTGTTTTTTCGAAGCGGACGTTGCCGAATTTCTGAAACTGGTTGTGGAACAGGGCCTGGCTTTCCAGAAACTTCACCAGCTCCTCGCTGTCGAGTGACTTGTAGGCGCGGCCGATTCCTAACTCCGCCGATGCCGCTCCGATCAGGGCAAGGACGTTCGGGTGTTTCTGTTTCAACGTTTCGTAGGTGGCACGATCGAGCTCGATGAGCGAGGCGAATTCGCACCAGCTCGATGCCAGCGGGGTTTTCACGTAGCCAGCCGCCCTCGGGGAGAGCTTGGCGACGATTGCGGCAAACCCCTCTTCGCCGGCTACATCCAGGAGGAATTGTTTACGCCCCCCGAACATCACGCCCTTCACTTTGGCTACATCAGGATTGGGCCCGGTCAGCACTTCCTTTCCCTCGAGGCGGGGGAGGGGACCGGCCGGTCCTTTTCGTTGCATGAGCAGAGACATACGACGAGGATTGTAACGCTTCAGGCAGGGACCGGCTTGACATCGAGCCGGCACGAGCCTACTGACAATCGCGCGCAGACTTGCCGACTCCGTCATGTATCGGCAGGCTGTCGCGGCTGCGGCGGAGGCCCGTGGCTGGTCCGTGCATTGGTACGACCGCGATCGCGTGTCTGGCGACGCGGCGGCGGTGGATATCAACGCTGTCCTGTACGCCATGGGCCGTTTGGCCGGACCGCCTTGGCAGGCTATACACAAGCTTGCCGCAGCCGCGGCGATTGCGTCCGCCGGGCGGTGGGACGCGGTAGAGTCAACGTGAGCGTCTCATCAATGTTGAAGCATGTGGTGTAGTTGCCGCTGGATTGGGTGGGGGCCAGAACAACTCCATCAACTCAAGCCGCTCCTCGACGCCCCTTCATGATCTTGACGAACGACCGGCTTCGCAGCTCTTCGAGCGTCAGCCCTGAAGCCAGCGCTTCTTCCTCGGTGATGGCGCCGCAGTTGAGGGCGCGGAGGAAATAGTTGAGCAGTCCCTGGCCGGTGGCTGCGTCGTCGAAGACGTCGCCGACGAGGGTGGCCTGGCCGGCCTTCGCGATGAAATTGCTGAGGCGGTCGGTGGCGGCGCGCAGCCCTTCCAGGAAGAACGAGTAGACGGCGGCGTAGCGGGTTGGGAGCTGAGCGGGATTGAGGTCCCAGCCCTGGTAGTAGGCGTTGATCAGGGAGTGCCGGATGTGATCGGCGTGCAGGCGCCAGGCGCGGTGGACAACGGTGCGGTTCTCTTCAGCCTGTTGCTGCGTCAGCTCTCCGCGGTGCGGCGCGATCGGCATGATGTTCGTCGCGCCGTCGGAGAGCCAGAGACCGGTGCCGGCGTAGGCCACCTGCATCATGTGCCGCGCGAAGTCACAGGAGGGATGGTCCATCCGCTGGTGCTCGGCGGTGATGTTGCAACTGGCGGTGTAGTCGTAGGTACCGAAGTGCGCGGCCACGGCGCGTCCGCGCGCGGCGTCGAGAAAGAGGGGCAGGTTGGAGACGCCGTTCTCGCTGAGGATGGATTGCGTGGTCTCGATCATGAACTCGAAGCGAAGGGTGTGTGCCGGCAGACCGAGCTTCGGTTCCATGTCATCGAGAAGATCAGCCAGTGCCGTCACCTGCTGCGGAAGCTGAATCTTCGGAAGGGTCACGACGAAGTTCGGAGGCAGCGCGCCGGAGGCATCGAGCAGCGCCGACACGAAGATGTCGAGCGTACGCATGGCACGCGGCATCAGCTCCTGCGAGAACTGTTTGATGCGGATCCCGATGAACGGTGGCAGCGTGCCGTTCTTCAGACCTTCAGCCACCTCGTGCGCGGCGGCGGCCGCGTGGCCGTCCTCATCATCATCGGCGCGGTTGCCATAGCCATCCTCGAAGTCGATGCGGAAGTCTTCCACCGGCTCGCGCCGGAGTTTCTCAATGACCCGCGCGTAGACGACGTCGCGGAAGCGAGGATCGAGGCCGATGGCGTCGCCAAGCGTTGCCGCGTCCGGGCCGTATTCGTCGAGCGCGCGCAACGCCAGCACGCCGAGCTTCTCCGTCGTATCGCTCGTGAAGAGGTGGGCCCCGCCGTAGACGGTGTGTACAGGCTGACGAGCCCCCGATTCACCAGGGAAGCGCGCCATGAACTTCTCGAGCGCGGGATCGAGCTTCTTCGCGGCGGCGCGGAGGTCGTTGTCGGAGAACGTGCGTTTCATGTTTTGGGTTCCTGGGTTGCTGTGTTGCTTGGTTGCTGAGTTGGAGGTGCCGAGCTCCTACTCAGGCAACCCAGAAACTCAGAAACCAGGCAACCTATCTCGTACGAATCACCTTCGCCACACCCCACCCAATCAGCACCAGCACCGACAGCACGAGCCAGTTGTATTGATTGCCGTAGGTAGCTACGGGGAAGTGGTTGCTGATCATGATGAAGACCACCGGCAGGACGATGAAGGTGTTCTGTTTGGAGCGCTGTCTGGCGCGGCCGGCCAGCCGCATGTCCGGTTCCCCGCCGGCTTTGACCGCTGCGATGAGCTGCTGTTGAGCCGGGATGATGCGGACCCAGACGTTGAATGCCATGAACGTACCGAGCATCGAGCCGATCTCCATGTACGCGGCGCGGCCGCTGAAGAGGTGCGTCACGCCGATGATCGAGGCCACCAGAAGGAGGTACGAGATGACCGTCCCCGCAACTTCGTGTTTCGCCAGCGGCGAGATCCAGAGGAAGTCGTAGACCAGCCAGCCGATGATGATGATTCCTACGCTGATCGCGACCGCGGTCATATTCGACATGGCGCGAACGCTGTCGTCGACCATGATGCCGCCGCCGTAGTAGACGAGGATGAGCAGCACGACACCCGAGGCCCAGGTAAACGCGGCCTCCCACTTGAACCAATGCAGCGTCTGGTTCCGCAACTCCGGCCGCTTCTGTTTGTCGACGATGTAGAAGCCGCCGCTGTGGACCATCCAGATCTGCTTCTCGCCCTGAAAGGCGTGATCCAGCCAGGTGAAGAAGTAGGTCTGTCCGACCCACATAATCGCCGCAAAGACATGCATCCAGCGGAAGGCAAGATTCAGCCACTCATGAACGACATAACTCATCCGGGCTCCTCGATTTGCGTTGAGGCGCGAATGTAGCAGAATCGGACTTCATGCGAGCGATCGAACGTATTCTCGACCAACTGAATCGTGCCTGGGGCGGTCCGTCATGGACCGGCGCCGACATCCGTCCGCTGCTGGATGGTTTGACGGATGCTCAGGCGCGCGCGCACCCGATCCCGAACGTTCATTCGATCATCGAGCTCGTTGCCCACATGAGCGTATGGATGGATGTGGTCTCCTATCGGCTGACCGGCAATCCGAAGGAACTGTCCTCGGAGGAGGATTGGCGGGATGTGACGCAACTGCCGTGGGCAGCGGCAGTAGAGGAGTTGGAGCACTCCGAGAGCGGCCTCTCCGATGCCGTGGCGCGATTGACCGTCGGCGACCTCGACAAGATCGTCGCAGGAAAGGACTATACGGTCTACGTCATGATCCACGGCGTGATTCAACACAACCTTTACCACTCGGGGCAGATATCGATATTGAAGAAAGTGTAGGCTCCGAGGTCATGAACGACACGCAAAACGATCCCCGCTATCCGGTCGGAAAGTTCGATCGTCCCCTTCGACTTCACTCGAGCGATGAACGTCGTGTTCTCATCGGGCATATTGCCGCTACCCCTGCGCGCATGCGCGCAGCGGTGGGCGGTCTCGACGAAGCGCAGCTCGAGACGCCCTACCGCGACGGCGGATGGACCGTGCGCCAGGTCGTGCATCACGTACCGGACTCGCACATGAATGCCTACACGCGCGTGAAGCTGGCGCTCACCGAGGATGAGCCCACCATCAAACCGTACGACGAGGGGGCGTGGGCGAAACTGAACGACGTGCGCGATACCCCGATCGAGACATCGCTGGTCCTTCTCGAGACGCTGCACAAGCGTTGGGACACGATCCTGACAGCGATGACCGACGCCGATTTCGAACGGACGCTGCTCCATCCGGATATCGGTGTGATCACTCTTGACTGGCTCGTGGCCATGTACGCGTGGCACGGGCGGCATCACGTGGGGCACATCACATCGCTGCGCGAACGTAGCGGGTGGTGAGGTGTTCCGTACGCTGTCGGACGGCGACTTCGACGCCGTCGTCGCCTGTTTCAATGAGGCCTTCAGCGACTACGTCGTCCGCTTTTCTCTGACTTCCGCGCAACTCCGGGAGATCTGTGCGCGGCGTGCCGTCGACTTCGAGCTGTCCGTCGGTGCCTTCGACCGTGACCAGCTTGTTGGTTTCACCTTGAACGGTTTCGACGGTGAGACCGCATACGACAGCGGTACCGGCGTCATTCCCTCGCATCGTCGAAAGGGACTGGCGCGCGGCATGATGGAGCACATCATGCCGATCCTCCGCGATACCGGCGCGCGTCGGCATCTGCTCGAAGTCATCGAGACCAACACGCGCGCGATCGCTCTTTACGAGTCACTCGGTTTCACGACCACGCGGCCTATGACTTGTTGGAAATACGAGACCGGCAAGGCCACGGCCGATGCCGATATCCGTCTGATCCAAGCCGGCGATTCATTCGAAGGCTTCCTCGACGTGGCGCCGTCATGGCAGAACTCCACCGCATCGGTCCAGCGTGCCCGCGACCCACGCATCATCCTCGGCGTCTTCGAGGGCCACCTCCTTGCCGGCTACGCCGTCGTCTTTCCGCTGACGCATGACCTCGCGCAGCTGGGCGTGCGACGTTCGCACCGCCACCGCGGTATTGGCGCGTCGCTCCTCGAACGTGCCGCCGCTGAGGCCGGGGGGATGTTGCGGATCCTCAACGTGGACGGGCGTGACGAAGGGATCGAGGCATTCCTCCGTGCCCGCGGGGCCGAGCAGTTCATCCGCCAGCGCGAGATGTCCCGTCCGCTCTAGAGGCGCACTCCGGGCCTACAATCGGAGGATGCCTACGTTCTTCGAAGCCCTGAACGAGCTGATGGCTGACGCTGTGCCGCTCGTGGCCGTCACCGTCGTCGATACGATGGGGAGCGTCCCGCAGGATCGCGGTGCGAAGATGATCGTGACCGCCGAGGGACTTCGCTTCGGCACCGTCGGGGGTGGGAGGGTCGAGACGAAAGCGATCGCCGAGGCGCAGGAAATGCTGCGCGGCGAAACGACGGAGACGACCAGATTCGCCCAGTGGAATCTCGCCAAAGATGCCGGCATGACCTGCGGCGGAGTGGTGAAGGTCTACTTTGAATCGCACAACGTAGGCCGCTGGCGCATCGTCGTCTTCGGTGCCGGCCACGTTGCCAATGCTGTCATCAATGTTCTCATCCACCTCGATTGCGCCGTAACCTGCATCGATCCGCGCGAGGAGTGGCTGGCGAAACTGCCCGATTCGCCGAAGTTGACCAGGGTGCTGACTCCCGACATGCCGTCGATGGTGAAAACGATCCCCGACGATGCTTTTGTCATGCTGATGACGATGGGTCACACCACCGACAAACCGATCCTTCTGGAGATTCTCCGCACACGCTCGTTCCCATACCTCGGCGTGATCGGCAGCGATGCCAAAGCCAACATCCTCCGTCGCGACATCGCGGAGGCGGGGTTGCCGGAGGAAGCGAAACGCGCCTTCTTCTGCCCCATCGGCCTTTCCGTAGGGACGAACCACCCTTACGAGATTGCGGTGAGCGTGGCCGCGCAACTTCTCGAGGTGCGGGACGCGCGGCTTGCATTACTCGCTGCTTCAGAATGCGAGTAGTAGTGGGGCGTGGCTACTTCGCTGATTCCTCGAGTGCTTCAATGAGCGCATTTTGCCGTCCAACATTCGGGAACCGTACTCACGCCTGTAGCCTCCACGCAGTGGCTGCGCCACCGCCGCCGCCGCACGTGAGTCAGGTCGACGATGCAAAGCCTTCGGCGCTCGCGAGAAATTACCGTGGTCTGCTCACTAAAACTGTCCACTGGACTGTCACGACAGTTGTGCAGTGCGCGCTTGGAACGCCCGGTGGTGGCGCGCGCCACGGAACCGACGGCATACCGCAATTCCCGGCGT
>JBBRNB010000073.1:0-35174 GCA_038230535.1 Thermoanaerobaculia bacterium | reverse complement strand
CCGCTTGGAAACTCAGCTGCTCCCCGTTACACTCTGTCTGTTGCACGCCGCCGCCTCCCTTGCTACGAAGTTGTTCTAGACACTCAACTTAATAGCACGGTGCGGCGGCTTCTTTATCAGCTACGTGAGAAATGCGGGCTATCACCTCGCCAGCGCGATCTCCCTCATGCAGTCGTAGCACGAGTTCACGTCCTCGCTCAGGAGGCGCAGCACGCCGAACATCATCACCGGCGAGGATTTCAGGAGTTTGTGAAATGTGGCGATGTCGACGAAGCCGAGATGGCTCTTGGTACGGACTGTGGCAGTGTAGTCGTGCGCGCGGTGAGAGAACGCGGAGCTCAATCCGATGATCTGCCCTTCGCCGGCGGTGCGGAGCGGTTTGGTCCGGCCATCCTTTGCCGAGAAGATCAGATCGACGGCTCCGGTGTGAATCACGTAGACGCCGCGCGACTCTTCGCCCTCGTGGAAAATCGTTCGTCCAGCCGGCCAGACTTCGATGGCCTGGTGATGAAGCAGCATCGACTCCATCGGATGCGGTTCAATTGCGAGTGCGTTGGTCACGGGGCTCACCTCTTCGGTGACGATAGAGGGGAGCCCGTAACATCGCTGTGACAACTGGCACACCCGGTGGTGCGGTACGTCTCACACCGTGACCATGTCAGCCAACCGCTGGTGCGCAAGAACGAATAGATTCGATCCTTTCATCGTGATCATCTCTTTCTTCCGCCAGTCGCTCAGGATGCGCGTCACGGTTTCGCGCGTGGTGCCGATCATCTGCGCGATCTCTTCGTGTGTGAGCAGTACCTGCAGGCGGATGCCGCGCGGCGTTTCGTCGCCATCCTTCTCGCACCAGTCGAGGACGAGGCGCGCCAGTTTCTCGCCTGTCGTTTGAGATAGTCCGAGCGAGCGGATCTCGCGCTGCGCGGAATGGTATTTCTCGCTGAGCTGCTGCGCCGCGTGCATGCACGCCTCGGGATGCGACGTAAGAAGACGCATGAAGTCTTCGCGGTTGATGAAGTTCAACTGTGCCGGCTCGATCGTCTCCGCGGAGAGCTCAAAGGGACGGCCCAGGATGGCGCCGCTCGCGCCGAGGACCTCGCCGGGTCCGGCCACGCGAACGATGAGCGTGCGTCCCTCGCTCGACGAGGTGGTCAACTTTACCCGCCCGCTGCAGATGACGAAGACGCCGCGGGGATCCTCACCCTCGACAAACAGAACCGAGCCTTTGGGATAGACGCTCGTGAACTTGACCGCATCCATCGCTTCCAGCGTCGGTGTTCCCATGTTGCAGAACATGTGATCCGTACGGACGGTGCAGGTGGCGCAGGAGTTGTGAATGGCAAGGTTGTAGGGGGTAGGCATATGGCACCTCATCTTTCGTGCGACGATCATCACACCCCGATGTGATGCCCCACGCCACCCAACGGGGTAGGGAGAAGAACGCGGGAGGGTGGGTGTTGGTTACCGCTGAGTTGCTTGGTTGCTGCGTCTCGCGGTCTCGGGGGTTGCGCGCTCTCGAGGCGGAAACAGACCTTTGAACCGAGCGAACGGCAAAGCACCGAGGCGGCGGGAGCAGTACCAGGGGGTAGGAAAACAGGCCGTCACGACACTCCTTGAAGAAGAGCGGTTACTAACTGAATCATGTCGACTCCTGGCACAATCGAGACATCTGCGAGTGGCCTGAAGCTTTCATACCTCCGATTCATCTCCGACAGCGCGCCAGGATTCGCCTTGCTGCTGCTTCTGGGGTTCGTCTGGCGTGACACAACCCAGCCATCCTGGATCAAGGATCACACGGAATTGGGCGTCCTTTTTGCAGCACTCCTCTTCGCTTTGGCGACGCCGGTCGGCCTACTGATCAACGCGATCTAACCCACATCCGAAACGGAATCTGGCACTCCTTCCGTCGGCTCCGGCCCTGACGCACCTCACACCCGCTCGATGGTGAATCGCACGCGATACCCGTCGACCGTGATATCGGCATCCTCGTAGCCGGCCTCGAGGGTCCCATCGATCGACACGGCGAGCGTCTCCTCGGCGATGTAATCGCGATGGACGTCGATCGCGCCTTGCAGCTCGGGTGCCGCGTCTACATGTATGCGGATGCGGTCGGTGATCTCCAGTCCTTTCTTCTTTCGCGCCTCCTGGACGTGACGAACGAGCTCGCGCACACGTCCCTCCGCTAGCAGCTCCTCGGTCAACTCCGTTCGCAGCGCGGCCAGCAGACCGCGCTCCTCGACGGCGCTGTATCCCTCGGGACTCTTTACAGAGACGAGGAATGCCGTTGCGTCGAGCGAGACAATACGGTCCCCGATTCGTACCTCGGTCGACAGGCCTCGTTGGACGTTGTCGACGATGACGTACGCATCCATGGCGTCGAGTACCCCCTGCAGTTTCTTCATATCGCTGCCGAGGATCTTGCCGACCACCGGAAGGTTCGGCCGCACTGTGTACGAGATGAAACGCGTGTTCGCATCGAGGAGCGTGAGGGTCTTCACATTCAACTCGCGAAGGACGAGCGCTTCGAGCCGGCGGAGAGCTTCACGCTGCTCGTTGCTGGCAACGCGGACGATCAATTCAGGGAGAGGCTGCCGCGTGCGGATCTGCGACTGCGCGCGCGCCGACCGGCCGAGCTCTACGATTCTCAGCGCGAGGTCCATGGCCTCCAGCAGTGTCTGGTCGATCTTCGCAGGATCGGCGGCCGGCCAATCCGTCAGGTGAACCGACTCCGTTGCCTCTGCATCGCGCGAGACGACCAGTCCACGGTAGACCTCCTCGGCGATGAACGGCGTCATCGGCGCGATCAGCTTCGACACGGTCACCAGCGCCTCGTAGAGCGTGTGATACGCGGCGAGCTTGTCGCGATCGTCTTCCGACCTCCAGAAGCGCCGCCGGTTGTTCCGAACGTACCAGTTCGAGAGATGATCGACGACGAAGGTCTGGATGCCGCGCGACGCGGTCATGGCGTCGTAGCAGTCGAGCGCTTCAGTCGTATTTGCAATCAGTCGCTGCAGGTCAGCGATCAACCAGCGGTCGATCTCCGGTCTTTCATCGAGCGGGACCGGCTTCGAAAGATCGGGGCGGTCCACCCTGGCGTACAACTCGAAGAAGTTCCGGGTGTTCGCAAGCGTCATCACGAACGTGCGGAGGGTCTCGGTCACCTTGTCGACGTCGAAGGCCTTGGTCTGATCGGGCGGTCCGGAGGAGTAGAGATACCAGCGCAGCGCGTCAGCTCCCTGATTGTCGAGAATCGACCAGGGGTCGACGACGTTGCCGCGCGTCTTCGACATCTTCTTTCCCTCGCGGTCGGTGAGCAAGCCCAGCACGACGCAGTTCTTGAAGGCCGAAGACTCCGGAAAATGCGCCGCGAGTGGGCCTGGACGCCGCCCGTCGCCGCCGGAGTCTGTGAGCAGCGTGGCGATGGCGTGAAGCGTGTAGAACCAGCCGCGCGTCTGATCGACCGCCTCGCAGATGAAATCGGCGGGGAAGTTCTCCAGAAACTCTTTCTGGTTCTCGAATGGATAGTGCCATTGCGCATACGGCATGGCCCCTGACTCGAACCAGCAGTCGATGGTGTAGGGAACACGAGAGAACGTCTTTCCATCACGTTCGAACGTGATCTCGTCGACGAACGGCCGGTGAAGATCGAGTCCGCTGAGATCGCGGCCGGCCAGCCGCCCCAGCTCCTCGACGCTGCCGACGCAGATCTTGTCGCCATCCTCGCTCTGCCAGATGGGAAGCGGACAGCCCCAGTAGCGCTCCCGCGACAACGACCAGTCGATGTTGTTCTCGAGCCACTTCCCGAAGCGGCCGGTGCCGACGTTCTCCGGTACCCAGTTGATCCTGGCGTTGTTGGCGAGGAGCTTGTCCTTGATCAGCGTCGTTCGGATGTACCAACTGTTCTTGGCGTAGAAAAGCAGCGGTGTATCGTCGCGCCAGCAGAATGCGTAGGCGTGCAGGATTCGGCCGGAACGGAACATCGACCCGCTCCGGGTAAGGGCTTTTGTGATTACGGGATCGGAAGCTTTAAAGAAGAGGCCCTTGAAATCCGGCACCTCATCTCCTGGGGCAATGAGCCGGACCTCGGGGTACATGGTGCCGGTGAGATCGACGCTGAAGACGGTGGGAAGAGCGTACCGCTGTCCGTATTCGAGATCGCCGTACGCCGGTGCGATGTGAACGATTCCTGTGCCGTCTTCGAGGCTGACGAAATCGTCCGCGATGACGCGATAGGCGTTGTCGAGGCTCGTCTCCGGCGGGACGTACGATTCGAACAAGGGCTCGTACCGCAGCCCGACCAGTTCCTCCGCCGCGATCGTCTTCACAACCGTCGCCGTTCCCTCGGCGAACGTTGCGCCGACAAGCGCCTCGGCAAGGATGAACAACTCACGCGGCCCCTCCGGAAGCCCATGCCGCGCCGGTCCCTCGACGAGAACGTACGTCGCGCCGGGCTTGACGCAGAGCGCGACATTGGCCGGGAGCGTCCATGGAGTGGTCGTCCAGGCGAGCAACGACACCGGCCGAGGCTCCCCGTAGTCGATGAGACGGAACTTCGGCCAGACGGACGGATCGTCGACCTCGTCCTTCATGCCGAGGGATACTTCATGGCTCGCCAGCGACGTATTGCAGCGCGGGCAGTGCATCGTTGTGCGGTATGCCTCATAGAGGAAACCGCGGTCGAAGAGATCGTCGAGGATCCACCAGCACGTCTCGATGTAGTCGTTCTCATAGGTGATGTAGGGATGCTCGAGGTCGAGCCAGAACCCGATCCGCTCGGTCAGCTTGTTCCAGTCCCCGATATAGCTGAACACCGACTCCCTGCAGAGCCGGTTGAACTCCGCAATCCCGAACGTCTCGATGTCCTGCTTCCCCTTCGACCCGATCTTCTTCTCGATCTCGACCTCGACAGGGAGGCCATGGGTATCCCACCCCGCCCGCCGGAGGACGCGATGCCCTCGCATGGTCTGGTACCGCGGGTAAAGATCCTTGAACGACCGCGCGGCGACGTGGTGAATGCCGGGCTTGCCGTTGGCGGTGGGGGGGCCTTCGTAGAAAACGAATGGCGAGGAATCACGCTCGATACTTTTCGCGGCGATTCCGTGTTCGGACCACCAAGCAAGTACTTCAAGTTCGCTTCTCATCCCCGGTCGTCTCCTCCCTGCGTGCCCGACTGATGAGCTTCTGTAGAAGCTCGGCCAGTCCTGCAGCTTCAGTAAACCCAATCCGCGCTAAGGTTGCGGAGGCGCTTCTTTAGGATGGGCGTGGTCGTCCATAGCGCTTCAAATTGCTCAGCTCGATGATCGCTGGCCGAACTGCGCACAACGAAATCCGTCATGTCAGCACCGGTCGTTTCTGTGATGACCAGCTCGGCGCTCGAAGCACCCGGCGGGATAAACACTCCGAACTGCCATTTGGCGGCGGTTAGAGGGCCGAGCTCATCTTGCCTACATATCTTGACGTCATATCCTCCTCTCGTCTTCTTAAATTCTAGCATCTCTTCACGGTGCGTGCGGAGGATCGCTCGACACGCATCGGGATCGTCCGTACTTCTTGCCACAAACAGCCTCCGTATCCTAATACCTCGCTCCCGCGCATCGTCAATGCATTGATGGTGAAATCGCGTCAAGCCCCCTTCGAACCACGATGCGAAATCAGAAACAACATCATACCTTCCGTGGTCTTCGAGCGTCTTAATTTGATTTTCTAGAAGTAAATCCGCCAATTCAGCCGGTCTTTGGTGCTCAACCGAAAGCCACACCCGCTCAAACATGACAGCCAACGTGCCGCCGCCTGCAGCAGCGCGTAGCGTAAAGCGGGACAGGTCCTCCTCTTCAACCTCGAACACGATCGCCGCCTCGCCCTCTATACGGCGACTGAAAATGCCAAAATGCCTCTCCCCATACTCGCGTTCGCTTAACTCGGTGAATTGCCCTGCAGCGATCACCCTCAGTAAGTAACTTCCATGTTTACCGTTTTCGGCGCTGGCGGCAGTCCATTCGTGAGATTTCTTGAGGTGACTGATGATCACCCGGGCAGCGTCGGGCACCGCTTTGTTGCGGAGAAGAAACACCCTTCTAATGTGAACGCCCTTGTTCACCACCGAGCCGCGTTGAGCTTTTGTAAAGTCCCGAAGGTACTGCCACGAGGATACATCGGATAGGGCATCGTACGAACCGCCCGCCGGTAGTTGTTCGACGTGCCGGGACAGGATTGTTGACGCCAGCGCTCCAGGCGTTCCTAAATTGAGTTGAAAAGGCTTGGCGGAACTTGAATTCTCCTCTACCGCAGCACTGAGGCTCGCAAGTTCGTTGGCGTTTTGAGAGACCGTCGACAACATGTGCGCGATAAATGCCAGGTAAGCATCCTTCGACCAGATGCCCGGCCGCATCAAACTCAACGCGTCCGTAAGGCTTAATAATGGCGCGCTGATGCCGGATGGCCGCCCAGCGAGAGTCTCAATTGACTGGATTAGAGAATCCCTCGCTACTGCCGTAAGCATCGGCGCAACTGTCTGCTCAATTATATTGGCCAATCGTTCAGACAGCTCCAATGCCTCCTTTTCGTGTGCGCGCCACTCGTATGCGAATACAGCTATCGCAGAAACAAAGAAACCGGCGCCCAGATGCTCTAGAATGGTCTCGCCAAATCGAACCCAAGGTACGCTGCTCTGTATCAAGGGAAGCTTAAGTGGCTCGAGGTGTACCAGGAAGAACTCTACCAAGCGGGATATGCCAAGTACCGCCGAGCCGACCAGGACGCCGACTGCTACATACGCTTTGGTTCTCTTGAAAGCCTGCGGAATGCCCACAAAGGCCGCTCGCAGTTTCGTCCGCTGCTTGGCGATTTCGTTGTGTTCTGTCATTTGGATGCGCCTAATCAAGAGATAAAGCGGCGACCAAAGGGACCTGACCCCACCTGACTACTTCGCTAGGCAGTCCATCAGTATCCAACCGCGCGCTTCTGAGCACCGTGTATCCGTGCATGGTCTTGTACCGCGGATAATGATCTTTGACGGCATCAGCTGCTACGTGGTGGATGGCGGGCTTATCGTTTGTGGTGGGTGGTCCTTCGACGAAGACGAACGGCTTTCCATCGCCAAAGCCTGAGTTCAGGCGCTGAAGGCCCGCGTCACGCCACAAACGCAGCTGTGAATACTCGCGTCCGGCGTCCTTCATAATCGGCATAACATCTACGTTACGTTCGCCTGGGGCCGATGAAGGCCATCAGTCGCGTCGTTCTTAAGTGCCTGCCAACACTCACAATCGGTATGAATGTCTTCGCAGGCTTCGGTTGGTCCTCTGAACTGAGCGAAGAACTTAGGCGCTCTTTCCTCAATAATTCGCCTGACGTCGGCGAACTTCGTGACATTACCGTTGTCATCCATCACGCGAATAGCGGCCGACCAGTGCCGGTTAAAGTCGTGCATATCAGCCGAGCGTGACACTGTCAGGAGTGACAAGTCCCCTTCGCTAAGTGGTTTGAAGCACGTTACTTTCTTACTAAGCGTGAACACGCCGACATGATTCCTCTCGTGATGTAGGCTGATTCCGACGTAATACTTCCCAAGAAGCGGCGCGCCACGGATCGTAGCTTCCGCGAGGCACCAGTGGCTCCGTAGTATTTCCGAAGCCTCTTTGTGTATGAGATCGGCGTCGTGCGAGAAGTAACAGAAAACACGCCTTACGGTGACGTTCTTATCCTCAATCGACTTCTTAAGCGCTGCCCAAAATTGCGGAAGTTGGTCGTTCCTCCACGTTGAGAAATCGGAGACCACATCGTATGTGTCTCCGTCGACCATGGAAGCCGCCTGCCCGGCGAGGATTTCGTCAGCTAATGCCGCAGAGGTCGTCGGCAGTTTTAGAATATGCTCATCCTTCGTCTCGAGAGCGACTGCGGCGTCTCGTGCGTAACGCTGGAGACGCCATATGAATTTAAGCGACACTTCGCTGGCTTTTATTGGTTGAGACTCTATGCGAGCGATTGCAAGCACAGTTTCGGCGATGTCGGCTCGGAGATCGCGCCGCACGCCTCCGCTATTTCGCGCGTCGTGTTCGATCGGAATCAGTTTTTCCAAAACGGCGTAGAGCTGCGATGCCGCCAATCGGCGATTGATCTTGAACAGCGTAACAATTTGATCTTGAAGATGTTTGTAATGAGCAAAGAATTCGTAACCGATTCCGGCCCACCCAGCTACGAACAATGCGACGCCCAGGTGCGACAACAGGAATTCCAGAACCTCCAGGAAAACGCTGCGTTCTTTAGATGTCGATAGCGATTCGCGCGTTAGTGCCCCAAGTATGAGAAGTACTACTCCCAACGAGATTAGAATTACTATGAGCAAGACTCCGTTATGGCGGCGCGTCCTAAAATGATTGTCCAACTCGGAGTCATCATCGTATCGTACGCCGTCGGTTTGATTCAAGTCGGCGCCTCGAATTGGCGCGCTCGTCAGAAGTGAAGTCATTTCGCGATGCCCTCGCGAAACGTTGAAATCGCAAAGCGCGGGAAATCCTCGGCATCGCGGTCAACAACATTACGAAGCCATCGCTCCAATAACCAGCGATCGAAGTCAGCTGAGATGTCGCCTATGAATGGATAGTGACGCGCGTTCTGCACGACAGGGTGAGAGTCTGAGAAAATGCGGACGTCAACGGTGTCCTTTAGAATTCTCCAGGCGGAAACCCCTCGCTGACGTGCGGTTTGCAGCAGGTCAGCAGTTTTCACGAATGCGCTGCCGCACGCCGCAACGACGTTATCTTCGTCATACCCATAAAGCTCGCTGGCCGCCGCGAGAGCGCCACCCCAATTCACGTTATTTTCGACTACGTCGATGATTCCGCGGTGAAAGAGGGCGTCGGAGACCTGATCGTTGTCGGTATAAACGTTGTTCGCGATGGGCACAATCAGCTTGCACTCAAGTCGCTCGGCGTTCGTCGGATTGATCGCCTTCCCAACTGCTGCTGGGATGAGAATGTCGCAGGCGGCGTATAGGATGTAATCCTTCCCTCGTTCGTCGTCGCGCTCTGCGTAGGACTGCGCGGACAGGCTGTTGTCAAGGGGATCTTTGGAGCTGAGAACCTCGAGCAGGTCCTCCTTCCCCTGTTTCAACAGAATGTTTCGAATCACGTTGATCTGCTCAGGATCGCGGTCTGCCAGGTAGATCTTCTTGATGTCGGCGTCGCCCTCAATGAGGATCGCCACCATGTTCCGGCCGACGCTGCCGGCACCCTGCAACGCGATCGTCAGGCCGCTGAACGACGTCGTGCCCGTCGCGAACTTCCATCCTGCTTTCGCCGCTGCCCAGGCGGCGAGGGAGGTAAAGCGGCTCGGGTTTCCGCTGCCGCCGACGCCTTGCGAGAGGCACATGACGTGGCGGCAGGTCGAGAGCATCTCGCGCGTATCCGCGTTCGTGTTGCCCATGTCCTCGGCGCAGATGTAGCGGCCGAAGAGGCTTGCGTTGAACTGGCCGAAGTCGCGGTAAACGTCGCGGCGGAGCTCGCGGTGGATCTTGAGATCGAGGCCGCAGGTGTCGATGATCGACTTTCCGCCGCCGTGGGGCAGCTCGGCCACGGCGTTCTTTACCGACATCCCCCAGGACAGGCGGAGGAGGTTGTCGAGCATCTCACTGACCGTGTCGTAGCGCCATTCGCGCGTTCCGCCTAGCGGCGTGCCGTATTTCATGTGATGGATGCCGATGCCAAAGAGCACGTCGGTGTGCTCGCCGAGGCCGAGGAGGATTGCGGCATGGTCGCGGAAATCGGGGGAGGCGCCGACATAGTCTGCGAGCGGCTGCAGCGCCTCCATCGGACGAACGGTTTGCGACGGCGGATGGAGAGCCCAGGCGTTGAACTTTCCATGGTCTCGAAGGATGGCCGCTTTACGTACGTCGCGCTCGCGGAGGAAGCGCGCCACGTCGGCAGGCCGCATTTGCGGCGTTACGGGACCGCTGACCGTGAGGAGTTGCGGGATCTCCGGCGGCAACTCGACGACATCCGCACAGCGGCCGCAGAGATCGGGACGCGATACTGCGGTCGTCGCGTCGGCGCGCCGGCATCGGGCACAAAGGCCGTTCGGGGAATGTCCGACGTCGAAGGAAACGCCCGGGGCAGAGGCAGAGGCGCCAAGCCCATCGGCGGCAGTTACGTGCTGAACGTCTGTACCGAGGAGCTCTCGCAACTGCCGCTCGCTCAACGGGCCGGCAAACGCTGACCAATCGCTTGGATGAATTCTCACGATTGCCTCGGCGTCACCGCCGATGACCTTGTCGACTCGCAGTCGTTCCAGTCCGAGGCGGACTTCCGCGCTGAACGCGTTCACGCGGGCGATTGCCTCCGACACCTCGCGTGTCCGCTTGCTGTTGATAAGTCCCTCGTCCGCCTGCGGCCAGCGGCTCAGATGCACGCTCGCGCAATCGGAGTGAGCCGGAACCAACGCCCACACTTCATCGGTCGTGTAGGGGAGCACCGGCGCAAGCAGCTTCACCAGACCCATGAGGATCGAATGGAGCGCGGTCTGTGAGGAACGGCGGGCAATCGAATCGGCCGCCTCGCAGTAGAGGCGGTCCTTGAGCACCTCGAAATACTCTCGGCTCAGATCAGTCGTGCAGAAATCGTGGATGGCGCGGATGCCGGCTTGAAACTGGTAACTGTCAAACGCCTCCGTCACCTCGGCGACGAGATGGTGGAACCGGCTCAGCATCCAGAGATCGATGGCGTCGAGGTCGTCGAGGTGTACGACGTTCTCGCGCGGGACGAAATCGTCGAGACTGCCGAGGAGGAAGCGGAAGGTGTTCCGGATCGTGCGATACACCGGCTCGACACTTTTCAGCATGTCGAGCGAGAGCGGAATGTCGGAGTAGATGTCGGTCGAAAGGAAATAGAGCCGGATGAGATCGGCCGGCTCTTTCTTGAGTGCCTCGGCCAGGGTGATGAGATCGCCCCGAGCCCGCTGCATCCGCTCGCGGCGCTCATTGAGGATGAACCCATGGGTCAGTGCGGCTCGAAACGGCGACTTGCCCCGCGTGACAATGGCCGGCAACAGCGAGAGCTGAAACCAGCCGCGATGCTGATCGGTCCCCTCGACCACGAGATCCGCGGGAAACGTCGCGCGGTGATCGGCGACGAGGACGGCTTGCCAGCTCGTGCCACTCTCGAACCAGACGTCGAGAACGTCACAGCCTTTTTCGAACGAATCGCCGCCGCACTTCGGACAGACGAAACCGGGCGGGACGAAGTCAGCCGCATCGCGCTCGAACCAGGCGTTGCTGCCATGTTCGCCGACGGCGTCGCGCACCCGCTCGATGATTGCTGGATCGAGAATCGACTCGCGGCAGCTCGTGCAGTGGATCGCCGGCAACGGGACGCCCCAGACTCGCTGGCGCGATATGCACCAGTCGGGGCGTGTGGTCACCATTCCCCGCATCCGCTCTCGCGATGATTTCGGAATCCAGTTGGTGACCTCGACTTCGATGAGTGCCCGCTCCCGCAGGGTCTTGCCGCTTTCGTCTTCCCGATGATCGACACGGACGAACCATTGATCGGTCGCGCGAGTCACGACCGTGTTGCCACAACGCCCGCAAGTAGGCACCGCGTGCCCGGCGCGCTGCAGGGAAGCGAGCGTCCCACGTTCACGGAGGGCTTCGAAAATATGAGGTTCGGCTGCGCGAACCTGCTCCCCGGCAAAGGGACCAGCATCCTCGTTATAGCGGCCGTCTGCGTCGATCGGATTCGGCATCGGCAACCCGTGCTCCATCGCCGTGCGGAAATCCTCGGGGCCATGAGCCGGTGCAAGGTGAACGAAACCGCTGCCGTCGCCGGGTCGGACGAAATCCACAGGAACGACGGGCACCGGGCGGTCGAAAAGCGGGTGGCGCGCCTCGATGCCGGCGAGGCGCTCGCCGCGAACGACGACCAGGCACTCGCGCCGCGTAAGTCCCGTTGCCTCGAATGCCTTACTCGCTGAAGCATCAAGCACCGTGACGAGGCGCCGAGCGCCGCTCGAATCGGTGCAGTCGTAGATGCCGTAGTCGAGATCGGGATTGACGGCTACACCAACGCTGCCGGGCAGGCTCCACGCGCTGGTCGTCCAGACCAGTAAGTCATTGCGAACGTCGGCGGCGCTCGCACCGGCGATCCGCGATAGCGCGTCGCCGCAGTCATACCAGAGCCAGATCGAGTTCCCCTCCACGACGCGCGTCTCTTCCTCCGCCTCGGCTAGCGCGGTGCGGCAGTCGATGCACCACGTGATCGGGCGCAGGGCGCGGTACACGTACCCTCGGCGCACGAGGTCGAGGAGCACGCCGAGTACGCTCGACTCGTAGGTTGGGTGCATGGTCAGGTATGGCCGCTCCCAATCGGCAAATACGCCGAGGAGTTGAAATTGCCGCTTTTGCTCAGCAACGTAGCGGAGCGCCTTCTCTTCGCAGAGGCGGCGAATCTCGAGCGGCGATGCGTCGCGCGCACGGTCCCCGAGCGATTTGAGGACTTCCAGCTCGATCGGCAGACCGTGGCAGTCCCACCCGGGAACGAAGGGGACTCGCCGGTCGCGCATCGAGTGAAACTTTGCGACGACGTCCTTGAGGATCTTGTTGAGACCGATTCCGACGTGTACCTGGCCTGACGCGTAGGGCGGGCCGTCATGGATGATGAACGGTTGCGCGTCGCGGCGGTCTTCGAGGATCGCCCGATAGAGATCCTGCGCCTGCCAACGGGCGAGAATCTCCTCCTGGCGGTTGAGTAAGTCACCCCGCATGGGGAACGGCGTCACCGGCACGTGTACCGTGCTCCGGTAGTCGGACATGGCAGACTCCTTTAGTGGACCCTACCTATAGAGTGACGCGATTCCGGATTTTTACACCCTCGGGATAGAAATCTTTACGAACAAGGCGCGACCATCACGGTTAGGAGCCCCGGTCACGGATCGCTTGACGTAGTCGTTGACCGCAACTCAATACGCGATCCGCAGCGACGGAGCCGTCTGCACCACCCGCTGTACCCGGATTCGCGCGTCGACGACGACGGCGCCGGACTGGCGTACTTTGATCGGGTTCAGGTCGAGATCATTGATCTCCGGGCAGATGTCGAGCAGCGCGGAGACGCGAAGGATGGCGTCGCGGAATGCGGGGATGTCTGACGGCTTTGATCCGCGGAAGCCATGGAGCAGCTTCATGCTCCGAAGTTCAGCGAACATCGCGTCGGGGTCGGCGTCGGTGAGCGGATGGAGACGGAAGGACACGTCATCCAGGAGCTCGACGAGGGTGCCGCCTGCGCCTGCGGCGATGACGTGGCCGAAGGCTGGATCGAGCGTGACGCCGATCATCATCTCTACGCCATCCGGCGCCATGGCTTGCACGATGGCCCCGGTCATCCGATCGCCGAGTTTGGAGGCCAGCTCTTCGTACGCGGTATAGACGCTCGACTCGTCGCGGAGCGCAAGCTTCACGCCTCCGACGTCGCTCTTGTGCAGCAGCTCCGGGCCGTAAGCCTTCAGTGCCACCGGGAAGCCGATGCACATCGCCGCTTCCATCGCTTCGGTCGCGCTCCGCGCGAGTGTCAGAGCCGGCGCCTCGATGCCCGTTGCGGTCAACATTGCCGCGACATCGACTGGATCGAGCCAGCCACCGCCGCGTTCGATCGCCGCCTCGACGATCGCGCGAAGCCGGGGATGGTCGATGTCATCGAACCGGACCACACTACCGACCGGCGTCCTGCGCCAGCCGGCATAGCGCGTCGCCGCGGCCAGAGCCTGCACCGCACGCTCGGGAAAGGGAAACGCGGGAACGGGATCGAGCGGCATCGGCGTGCCGGCGGATCCCATGAACGTCGCCAGCAGCGTCTTGCCGTTCGCGTTCCTGGCGCACCCTTGAATCGCCTCGGCGACCTGCGCTGCTTCCGTCGCCAGGACCGGGATGTAGATGGCGATCACGGAGTCGACCTGGTCATCGGCAAGCAATAACTCCAACGTGGCGCGATACTGCCCGGCTGTCGCCGAGGCGATCATGTCGATGGGGTTACCAACGCTGGCGGCGGAAGGGAGCAACGCGCGGAGCTTCTCCGTCGTGCCGGCGCTGAGCTGCGCGAGCGCGAGACCATTCGCTTCGCATGCATCGGCGGCGAGGATTCCTGGCCCGCCGGCGTTCGTGGCGATGGCCACGCGGCTGCCTTTGGGAAGGGGTTGATTGGCGAGCAGAGCGGCCACATCGAACATCTCTTCCAACGTGTCCGTGCGGATCACTCCGGACTGATGAAAGAGATCGTCGACGATGGCGTCGCTGGAGGCCAGCGCTCCGGTATGCGACGACGCGGCGCGGGCTCCGCCAGCCGACCGGCCGGCCTTCACGGCCACGATCGGCTTCTGCCGTCCGACGCGTTTCGCGATCTCGGCGAACTTGCGCGGGTTTCCGAAGCTCTCCAGGTACAGAAGGATCACGTTCGTCCGCGGATCATCAGCCCAATATTGAATGAGGTCGTTGCCGGAGACGTCGGCCTTGTTGCCGACAGAGATGAAGGTCGAGAAGCCGATGTGCAACGAGCGCGCGTAGTCGAGCACCGCCAATCCGAGGGCCCCGCTCTGGCTGGACATGGCCACGTTGCCGGTCGGCGGAAACGCGGCTGCAAACGTCGCATGCATGCGCACCGATGGATCGGTGTTGATGACGCCCATGCAGTTCGGGCCGACCATGCGCATACCGTTGGCGCGGACTTTCTCCAGCAGCCGTCTCTCGATGGCTCGTCCCTCATCGCCGGTCTCACCGAAGCCCGCGCTGATGACCACCACAGCGGAGACGTGCTTGGTAATGCAATCATCGAGGACTGATTCCACGAACGCGGCCGGCACGGCGATGATGGCCAGCTCGACCTCGCCCTCGATGGCCGTCATGCTCGGAAACGACGGAACGGACTCGACTTCGGTTGCGTGCGGGTTCACTACATAGAGAGATCCGAGATAGCCGGTAGCGCGCAGGTTCCGGACGATCTCGTTTCCGAGCTGGCCATGCCGGCGGCTGGCACCGGCGACTGCGATCGAGCGCGGGGCGAAGACGGCGCGCATCGAAGCTGCTGCCGCGGTCTGTGAGCGTTTGGCTGCGCGCTCTTCCGTCAGCGGCGTCGCCGCGATCGGAAACGACAGATGAACGGTTCCCGCATCGACGTCGGTGTTGACGACGAAGCCCATGTCGAGGAAGACGTCGAGCATGCGCCGGTTGTCTGCGAGTACGTCTGCTTCGAACCGATCGATACCGTGAGTCCGCGCGGCGGCAAGGAGCACCTCCAACAGCTTCGTTCCGATCCCGCGACCCTGGCCGGAGTCGGCGATCGCGAACGCTATGTCGGCAACCTCCGGCCGCCGCCGCGACACCAGGTAATGTGCAACGGCAACGATCCCCTCGGCGTTCTCCCCGATCACCCCGAACTCGCGAACGTAATCGACATCGGTCGGGGAGTAGGTAATGGCTTCGAGGGCTGAGCGGAGGTCGAAGAATCGCGCGTGCAACGTCTCCGGCGAGAGGTGCCGGTAGAACGTGATGAGCCGCTCGCGATCGTCCGCCCGTATGGGACGGATATGCAGCGTGTGTCCGGTCCTGAGAACGACATCGGCTTCGAACTGCATCGGATACGTAGCTGTAGTCATGACTTTGCCTCTGAGAACAAAGTAAGTCCGTGCAGCCACCGCGCCACCCGAGTGGAATCACAGGGGCGGGTGACGGTTGTCACGCACAGCTCTGACACTGGCAGCACCGTTCGGTACAATGGGTTGTGGCTGAAGATGCGAAGGAGCTGGGCGCGCGATTGCGTTTCGCGCTCGACCTGTTCGAAGCGGCCTGCGAGCTCCTGAGGCGGCGGATCCGCCGCGAGAATCCCTCGATCTCGGACGAGGAGATCGAATCGCTAGTCGCCGACTGGATTCGCGACCGGCCGGGCGCGCCGCATGGGGATGCACCGGGACGCAGACGTACCATCGCTGATGCCAAATGAACCCACTCGCGAAAGCGTTGGACGCGATTGCCTCAGATCTGCGCGATCTGCGGGTGCAGTGGGCTCTTATTGGTGGGCTGGCTGTGTCGGTTTGGGCCGAGCCCCGTCTCACGCGTGACATCGATCTCGCCGTGGTCGCGGAATCTGACCTGGAAAGCGAACGGCTTGTTCGTGACCTCGCCGGGCGCGGCTATCGCGCGACAGATGTCATCGAACACGAGCCGGCAGCGAGGCTCGCGACGGTGCGGCTGTCGCACCTGCAGCAAGCGCCTGTTGTCATCGATCTTCTCTTCGCCTCGTCGGGAATCGAAAGGGAAATTGTCCAGGACGGCGTCGAAGTCGAAGTTTTCGAAGGCGTCAATGTTCCTGTGGCGGCGCGCCCGCACTTGATCGCGCTGAAGGTGCTTGCTCGTGATGATCGCACTCGCCCACAGGATTACGACGATCTGGTCGCGCTCACACGACGCGCGTCGAGCGACGAGACAGTTCGAGTTCGCCGCCTGCTGGCGTTGATCGCGGAGCGCGGTTTTGGCCGCGGCCGCGATCTGGCTGCTGCCTTCGAGCAGATCCGGAGCGAGGGTTCTCACTGAGCTGAAAGACTTGGCCGCCCACGGATCGGCTTCAGTCTTGAATTTCTGAACATGTTCATAAAATGACTTGACGAGAGGTTCTCGCAGGACCTATCTTGATTACTGAACATGTTCAAATTGAATGACACGGAGGCAACATGAGCCCCTCGAAGGTCGTCATCGCCGGTGGTTCAGGGTTTCTGGGCGCGATGCTCGCCCACAGGTTTCACGAGACCGGAATCGAGGTCGTTGTTCTCAGCAGGCACCCCACTTTTCAGCCATGGCGCGTCGTTGAATGGGATGGGCATTCCATCGGAGCCTGGGCGGGAGAGATCGACGGCGCGGACGTGGTCGTGAATCTGGCGGGACGAAATGTCAATTGCCGCTACAGCAGGACGAATCGCGAAGAGATTCTGCGGTCGCGCGTCGATTCGGCGAGAGCCATCCGGAAGGCGATCGCCGTCGCCGCGAAACCGCCACGCCTGTGGTTGCAGATGAGCACGGCCACCATCTACTCAAATCGCACAGATATTGCGCACGATGAGTTTGCGGGGGTCATTGGCGACGCGGCGGGGAGCGCTCCGGAATCGTGGCGATTCAGCATCGACGTGGCCACGCAGTGGGAGGCGGCGGTGAGTTCCGCGGCGGCGCCTCGCACGCGGAGGGTGATCCTGCGCACGGCCATGGTGATGGCACCTGAGAGCACGAGCGCCCTCACAACGCTGACCCGCCTGGTCCGCATGGGGCTGGGAGGCCGCGCGGCGAGCGGGCGGCAGTACATGTCGTGGATTCATCATCTCGACTTCGCCCGTGCCGTCGATTTCCTGATCGAGCATGACGATCTCTCCGGCGTGGTCAACCTGGCCGCCCCGGAGCCGTTGCCGAACGCGGACTTCATGCGAGCGATTCGGGAAGCGTGCGGTGTGCGCCTCGGGCTTCCGGCCGCGCCCTGGATGCTCGCCGCGGGGGCGTGGCTTCTGCGCACCGAGACGGAGTTGATTCTGAAGAGCCGGCGGGTGGTTCCGGCGCGGCTTCTCGCGCGCGGCTTCGAGTTCGTCTTTCCCTCCTGGCCGGAGGCGGCGCGTGACCTCTGCGGCCAGCAGGCGATGACGCTGCCGGCGGTTGCCGCGACGGCAAGAGCGGGAGGGGGGACATGGTGACTGGCGTTGGCGCCGCCTGTGAACAAGCAACCGGCCGATGCCGGCGAAGTACACTGACACGGTGGTGAGCCGCCGCGAGATTACGACGCCAAAGGCGGAAGAGACCCGGGAGCGGATCGTCGATGCCGCGCTCGACCTTTTTCGTGACAAAGGCTTCGACGAGACCACCATGCGGGACATCGCCGGAGCCGCCGGCGTGGCCACGGGCGCCGCCTACTACTACTTCCGATCGAAGGAAGAGCTGGTCATGGCGTTCTACGCCCGGACGGCTGAGGAGGCGCGCACGATTCTGCCGCCGGCGATCGACCGCTCCAAAGACCTGCGCAAGCGGCTGCGGGCGGTGATCGACACCAAGTTCGAACAATTCGCGGAGCACCGCCGCCTCCTCATCGCCATCGTGCGCATCGGCATCGATCCGCTGCATCCGCTCTCGCCGTTCGGCCAGGAGACGGAGGTCATGCGCAACGAGAGCATCGACACCTTCCGCGCCGCCCTCGACGGTTCCACAACGAAGATTCCGAAAGATCTCCATGACGACCTTCCGAGACTTTTGTGGATGTATCACATGGCTCTGATCCTCTTCTGGATGTTCGACCAGTCGAAGGCCCAGCGGCGGACCAGGATTCTCGCCGGCGGCACACTCGAACTTCTGGTGCGCCTCCTTCAGATCGCCTCATTGCCGTTGATGGGGCCGCTGCGCAAGAAACTCATCGGTCTCCTGAAGGCGATCGAGGAGTAAGGACCTCCCAGGGTGACGAGCGTCACCCCCTCCGATGATCAGGGTCATCGCCGCCGGCTACCGCGGTGCGTATCTTCCTGACACGGAGGCGACCATGATCACGACCAAGCCCCACCGCATTCTCGTTCCCACCGATTTCAGTGAAACAGCCGGTCACGCGCTGCGCTATGCGAGCGATCTCGCGCTGCGGATCGGAGCGAGCCTTACTGTTGTCTACTCCGATGCATTCATCCCTCCAATCGACTACACCGCGGCCGTTGGTGCATGGGATGAGTTTTCGCTTGCCAATTTGAAAGGCCGCGCCGAAGGAGAGCTGCAGCAGCACGCCGCCGCGAACATCGATCCTGCGATGCGCTACGACACCATCGTCCGCGTGGCCGCGCCGCTCGATGGCATCCTGGCGCAGGCAAGCGAGTCGGGAGCAGGAATGATCGTGATGGGCACGCACGGCCGCACCGGGTTCCGCCGGCTGATCATCGGCTCCATCACCGAAGCCACAATGCGCAAGGCTGAGATTCCGGTCATCGCCGTTCCTTCGGGCAGCGAGAAGAAGCCGGTCATCAGGACGGTGGTCTGTCCAGCCATTTACAACGACCAGTGCCGCGATGCGCTCATGTTCGCCGCCGCGATCGCCGGGCCGGATGCGAAGTTCATCATCATCCGGGCCACGTCCGGAAATGACGTCGTCCAGACGGCCGGCGATCTTCTCGAGCTGCGGGCCTGGGTCCCCGAGTCCATCGCCGCGCGCTGCGAGCTGAAGATCTTCGGCGTCGGCAACATCGCCGGTCAGATCGAAGGCTACGCGGAGAAGGCCGGCGCCGATCTGATCGTAGCTGCCGAGCCGTCCAACAGGAGTGCTGCCGGCGTGCTGTACGGGACGTTCGCCGCGCGTGTCGTGCAACACAGCCAATGCCCCGTGCTCACAGTGAACCGCCCGGCCGTGCAGCGCGCCGCCCGCATCGCGGAGCAGGAGCATCGGACCGGCGCGGTCTGGGCAAACCAATGAGGCAAACCATGTCAGAGCTCGAAGCGCATCCAGTGGTCATGTGGGAGCTCACCCGCGCGTGTGATCTCCATTGTCGCAACTGCACCATCGGCGCGACGGAGAACAAGGGAACGAACGAGTTGACCACGTACGAGGCTTACAAGACGATCGATCAGATCGCCGGCCTGGCGCCGCGGGAGCTGATCATGACCGGCGGCGATCCCCTTGAGCGCGGCGACATCGGTCAAATCGTCAACTACGCGCGGCGGCGCGGCCTCGACCCTGCACTGGTCGTCAGTCCGACCTCCAACCTCACGGACGAAGCGATCGTCAGCCTGGAGCGCAACGGCCTTACTCGGATCGTGCTCAGCATCGACGGCTCCGTGCCTGAGATCCATGAGGCCGGCCACGGCGTGGCCGTCACATTCGCCCTCACGCTGCGGACGGCGAGCGTGGCGAAAGGCGCCGGTCTGGCCGTCGAGATCAACACGCTCATCACGCGCCGGAACGCCGGAGACCTCCCGGCAATCGCGGATCTCATCCGTTCGATGGGCATCGTCCGCTGGAATCTCTACTTTCCGGTGCCGCTCAAATCGGCGCACGTGGAAATGATCAGCGCGGACGAAGCCGAGCAACTCTTCGGAGCAATCGACGAGATCCGCGCACGCGAGCAGTTTGCCATTCGCGTCGTCGAGGCACCGCAGTACCGTCGCTATCGCCTGCAGCGCGCTCTCGATGCGCGGCTCGACAATGCCGCCAACGCCAATTGGTCGGATTTCAGTGGATACGAATCGGACGACAACGGCGCGCTGGCCGATGCGGCTGACTTCGCGCTCGACGGCGCCCGCGGGTTGATCTTCATCACCCATGCCGGCGATGTCCGCTCCAGCGAGTTCCTCCCCTTCAGCGCCGGCAATCTCCGCTACCGCCCCCTCGGTTCCATCTACCGCGGCAGTGATCTTCTCGTCGCTCTCCGCGACCCGAGGAACCTGCAAGGCAAATGCGGACACTGCGAGTACCAACACATCTGCGGCGGCTCCCGCGCCCGCGCCTGGGCCACCGAATGGAACGTCTTCGCCGATGATCCCCTCTGTGCCTACGAGCCGGGAGTACCCATGCCGCTGCCTGCGATGGTTGGCGGGGGCATCGCTGTCTAAGGCTCATCCGCAGATTACGCAGATGAAGGCCACCTCTTTCTGAAGTGCATGATGAGACGGAGGATTAGCCGCGAGCCCGCCACACTCCCAAAGCGGTGGCTGCGGCCACCGCACTCCAAAGCGCTTCGCGCGAAATAGGCAGTGTCTCATCCTTCCCCGCTTGGCAAGGCGCGTGCAGAAGCATGCTGTGCAGCACACGACAAGAGCGGCCAATCCGGTCAGCTCGGTCCGAAAAAGTTCTGAATCGGCTTCTGATGGCGATTCAGTCCGGAGGCAAGCGACGTTCCGCTCGTGGCCTCCGGATTTTCGAGCCACCGATCCGCACCAGAAAGGCAGCAAATGAAGACGCTTCTCGCGATTTCCGTAGCCGCACTCACGCTCGCAGGTTGTACGACTGCGATGAACACCGCTCTTCCGCCTGGCCGGATGAGCGATGATGGAACGATCCGCCCCTGCCATCGCGATCACCGTGACGCACAGGCCTGTGGCAACGCCATCTTCAACGCGACGGTGATCGCTCAGATCCATACAGGGCAGACGCTGACCGACGTCCGCGCCATCATGCGTCACCCGGCGGAGCGCCGCACCGTCGATGGCGCGAACGAATCGTGGGGCTACATCACGAGCTACGACGACAAGGTAATGACGTGGATCGCCTTCACCGACCGGAAGGTCTCTTCTGTTACGCCGCAGCCCTGGGTACGCGACTAACCACTTCGCTACATTTCCTACGCAACACGAATGAAAGAAAGAAGGACTTCATGGGATCAGGACTACTTTGGTTTGTTGTGATCGGTGCGATCGCCGGCTGGCTGGCCGGCCAGTTCATGAAAGGACATGGTCTCGGCCTGCTCGGTGACATCATCGTCGGAGTCATCGGCGCGTTCATCGGGGCGTATCTCTTCCGCGTGGCCGGTATCGGGCTGGGAGGCGGATTGATCGGCAGCCTGGTCGTCGCCTTCATCGGCGCGGTGGTCCTGCTCTTCATCGTCCGTCTCTTCACCGGCCGCAGCAGGTCACGAAGGATGTGGTCTTGAGTCCGCTCAAGGTGGTAGCCGTCCTTCTGATCGTGGCCGGCATCGCCGGACTGGCGTACGGGCAGTTCACCTACACGAAGGCAACTCATGAGGCGAAGCTCGGGCCCATCGAGTTGTCGGTGAAGGAAAAGAAGACGGTCAACGTCCCGCTCTGGGCAGGCCTCGCCGCGATCGCGGCGGGAGTGCTGCTGCTGGTAGTGCCGAAGAAAACGTAGTCAAGGGGGATGAGGGATGACTCGTGCGTTCATCCCTCATCCTCGTCCTTCATCTTTTTTTCATCGCCCTCTTGACAAACGGCTGCGCCCGTCCCACATTGATACTGTGATAGCTCTGTAGTACAGTTTCACAGACTGGTTGGGAGGCTTTTATGTGGCGCAGACTGCCCCTCTGGATTCGGGCGATCCTGGAGCGAGCGTACGGTCCGGTGATCGCGATCGCCACGAGCAGCGTGATCTTCACGCTAATCCATCTGACTCATGGGAAGGCCATCCTGCCGTTCCTGCCGTTTTATCTCGTCGTAGCCGTCGTCTACGCGTTGATGGTGTTTTTCACCGGCTCGATCCTGCCGTCGATGACGCTGCACTTCGCCGGCGACGTCGTGATGTTGACGATGCAATACCTGAGAGCCCGGGAAGGGGTCATGGGCGGCGCTCCGACAGGGACGATCTCTCTCCCACCGGCGATCGCATTCCTGGCGTTGGCCGCATTGAGTGTGCTGGCCTTCCGGCTTCTCGTGCGAGAGAAGCGCGGAGTGGCACCGGCCGGGTCAATGCCCGGCATCCTCCGGCCCACTTCGACCTAGCATCAGAACCTTGGAGTGATGATGCTGTTTCGACCCAATCCGTCGTTAGGCGTTCCCATCTATCTCCAGTTGATGGAGCAGGTGAAGCACGCGATCGAGACGGGCGCGCTGAAGCCGGGGGAGCAGTTGCCCGGCATCCGTCCGCTCGCGGAGGAGCTTGTGATGAACCCGAATACCGTGGCCAAGGCGTACCGCGAGCTCGAGCATGAAGGCGTCATTGAACTGCGCCACGGTGCCGGCGCATTCGTCTCCGCCCACACCCGTACGCGGAAACTGGCAGAAGCAGTTCGCGACGCGCAGCCGGTGGTCGCGGCGACAGTGAAGCGCCTGCGCGCGCGCGGCCTCTCCGATGAGGAGATCCGGCGCCTGTTCGAAGCAGAATTGGCGAGCCTGAGCAGGACGGGAGGCAAACGTGGCTGACTCGTTGATCATCGAAACAGCCGGGCTGCGTAAGAACTACCAGGGGACCGAAGCGCTATCCGGTCTGAGCCTGGGCGTACCGGCTGGCTCCATCTGCGGCTTTCTGGGGCGCAACGGTGCCGGCAAGACCACCACGATCAAGGTCCTGCTCGGCATGACCCGGCCCACGAGCGGTCAGGCGCAGGTGTTCGGGCTGCCGGCCGATTCGCCGGAAACGAGCGTCGAGATTCGGAGCCGCACCGCCTTCGTCAGCGATGAGAAGGATCTCTACGAATACATGACTGTGGAACAGATGATCCGCTTCACGGCGCCGTTCTTCCCTCGCTGGCGCGCCGATCTGGAGCAGCGTTATCTCCGGAAATTCGAGCTGCCGCGGAATCAGAAGGTCAAGACACTGTCGCGCGGCACGCGCACGAAGCTGGCCTTGCTGCTGGCGCTCTGCCGCGGTGCCGAGCTCCTCATCCTCGACGAGCCGGCCTCGGGGCTCGACCCGGTCATGGCCGAGGAAGTCCTGCAGGCGCTGGTGGCTCATGCCGGCGGTGAGGAGATGACGGTGTTCTTCTCGTCGCATCAGCTCGCGGAGGTCGATCAGATCGCGGACCACGTCATCATCATCGACCGCGGCCGCGCGGTGGTGGCGGGGGCACTGGACGACCTTCGCGAGAGTTACCGGCGGATCCAACTGGTGTTCGACGGTGATGCGCCGCAAGCGGACTTTCGCGCTCCGGGCGTCGAGCGCGTGCATCGCAAGGGGCGCGTGATGACGGTGTTGTCGAGTGGAGGCGCCGAAGCGATCGTCGAAGAGGCCAGGGCGTTGAATCCGGTGTCTGTCGAGATCGTCCCCGTCACGCTGAAAGAGATCTTTCTCGAGACCGTCGTCGCGGAGAACTGACATGCTCTGGTACAAGTCGTGGCTCGAAACCCGCTCGCGTTTTCTGATCGGCCTGGTGTTGCTGATCTGTTCCGCCTTCTTCACGGTGCTCTCGTATCCGCAGGTATTGCGGCTGCTGTCGCTGGTGCCGTCGAACATCGGCGGCGAGATCGGCCGCCGCGTCCAGGAAGTGGCGAACCTGGAGCGCGAGTATCGCGGCTACATCTGGTGGGAGTGGTTCCGTCACAACCTGCCGCAGACCTGGACGATCTTCGCGGTGCTGCTCGGGACGGGCGGGCTGGTCTCGCAACCATCGGGTAGGGGGGCGCTGTTCACGCTCTCCATGCCGGTGTCCCGCAACCGGTTGATCGGCGTGCGCGCGGCGACGGGGTTGGCGGAGTTGTTCGTCCTGGCCTTCGTTCCATCGATTCTCATCCCATTGGTCTCGCCGGCGATTGGGCAGAGCTACGGTGTCGCAGACGCGCTGGCCTACAGCGCCTGCCTGTTCATCGCCGGCTCGGTGTTCTTCAGCCTGGCGACGCTGCTCTCTACCGTCTTCAATGACGTCTGGCGGCCGTTGCTCTTCGCGCTCGGGCCGGCGCTGCTGCTCTCGCTCTTCGAGCAGGCTCTCGCGGCGAGGGCCGGGGCTCCCAACGCCGCTTCGCAGATGTCGTCGATGCTGCTGCGCCTGTCGCAGCTCGGTATTTTTCACACAATGCACGGGGAGCACTACTTCCGCGTTGGGCAACTGCCGTGGTTGGGATTGCTCTTCTCGGGGGCGCTATCAGCGGCCCTGCAATACGGCGCGGCGAAGAGTATCGCGCGCCGCGATTTCTAAACAACGTCGTTAACAAAAGGAGGTCTTTGTGCATCTTTTCATTCGCATGTCTCTGCTCGTCGCGCTGTTCCTCACGGTCCCCTCACTCCCGGCCCAGACCGCTGACCCTTCCGGTCATTGGGAAGGGGCAATCCAGGCACCTGGGAAGGAGGTAAAGATCGAGATCGATCTGATGAAGAAAGACGGCAAGCTCGCCGGAACGTTCGGAGCCCCCGAAATGAACGAGAGCGGCTTTCCTCTTTCGAACCTTGCCGCCGAGGGCACCTCGATCACCTTCGAGCTCAAGGCTTCAAGCGGGGGCGGCACATTCAAGGGAGCTCTCGCCGCTGACGGGAAATCGATATCCGGCGATTTCATCACCGAGCACGGGATGTCGATCGGGTTCAACCTTACGCGCGCTGGTGATGCCAGGGTCGAAGCGCTGCAGCCGAGCCCTCCGATCGCGAAAGAGCTGGAAGGAAGCTGGACGGGCACCCTGAATGTGAACGGTGAGCAACGCCAGGTCGGTCTGGCGCTGGCCAATCATCCTGATGGCACATCCGCAGGCAAGGTGGTGTCGAGTCAGGGCGTTGAGATCGCCATCACTCGGATTGCGAGCAAGGGTTCCAGGCTGACTCTGGACGTCAAGAAGATCGGCGGTTCCTGGGCGGGGACAGTGAACGCGGACAGCACGGAGCTGGCGGGAACATGGACGCAGGGTAAGTTCGTTGCACCGCTCGTCTTCAAGCGTGCCGCCGCGAAATGAGACTGACGATGCCCAGACCGTTTGCGCTGTTGGCTGTGCTCCTGGCTGTACTCCTGCTGATGGCGGGCACAGCCTCCGCGGCTGATCTGCGCGATTTGAAGGACCCGGCCAGGATCAAGGACGTCTTCCCGAGGTCAGCGAAGATTCGGGTCGTGAACATCTGGGCCACATGGTGTGTCCCGTGCGTGGCGGAGATGCCGGAGTTGCGGGCGGTGCGCGCGGCGTTCGGTGAGGAGGTGGCGCTGATCGGAGTGTCGATGGACGACATGATCCCCGGCGCGAAACGGCAGAGCGTGGCCGCCTTCCTCGACCGGCAGAAGATCGGTTACATCAATGTTTACTACAACGGTAACTCCGACGACCTCACCCGCCACTATCATTTCGAAGGCGAGATCCCGGTCACCATCGCCTTCGATGCGGCAGGCCGCGAGGTGTGGCGTCATCAGGGTGCGATCAGGAGCGCGAATACGATTTCGGAGCTGCGCAAGCTCTTACGGAGGATGTCATGAAGAAATTGTTTGTTCTGGCCGTGTTGCTCGTCGTTGCGGTGGCGTGCATGGCAGCGGACGAGCTGTCGATCGGCGCGATGGCGCCAAAGTTCTCACTGGTCAACGCCGCCGATGGCAAGACCATCGCCTTCCGTCCGGGCGACGGCAAGGTGTCGGTGGTCGTATTCACCTGCAACCAGTGCCCTTATGCGAAGGCGTTCGAGCCGCGCATCATCGAGCTGGCGAAGCAGTATCAGGCCAAAGGCGTGGCGTTCTACGCCATCGACCCGAACGATGAGGCGCAGTATTCGGTCGAGTCTCTGGCGGAGATGAAGGCCCGCGCCGCGGAGAAGGGCTATCCGTTCCCGTACCTCAAGGATGGCGACAGCTCGACCGCCCGCGCCTACGGTGCGCGAGTCACACCGCACGTCTACGTGATCGGAGGCGACGGCACGCTCCGTTACCGCGGCTACGTCGATGACAGCGCGAAGCCGGAGGAGCGCAAGACCACCGGACTGACCAATGCGCTCGACGATCTGCTGGCCGGCAAAGCGGTGGCGAATCAGTCCACGCGCGCTTTCGGCTGCTCAATCAAGTGGAAAGCGTAGAGATGCTCTGATCCGTTCGGGGATGACAGGGATCCTGTCCTGGATGACCGCGCCTTACCGAGCGCTCCACCCTCTTCCCACGAAGCGGAGAGAGGGCTTGCGTTTGGTTGTTCCGGAACGTAACGAAGCACGCCCGAAGGCGTGCGTGCATCCCGTTGGGTGCCCTGGAGCTTGGACGTTCCGGAGCGCAACGAAAGCACGCCGGAGGTGTGCGTGAAGATAGCCGGTGGCCACGCCGGAGGCGTTGCCACCGGTCTGCAGGCGAATGCAAAGGCACCCCGGCAGGGGTGTGCGTGAACCTTCGAATTCGATGTCGTTCTACACCTTCGAGCCTGCCCGACTTCACGCACCCCTGCCGGGGTGCCTTTCCTTGAATAACGCAACCCGGTGGCAACACCTCCGGCGTGGCCACCGGCTGATCAAGCACCCCTACCGGTGTGCCCTGGAGTTTGGACGTTTCGTGGCGTAACGAAAGCACGCCAGGGGCGTGCGTGAAGGTAGCCGGTGGCCACGCCGGAGGCGTTGCCACCGGTTTGCAGGGGCATGCAAAGGCACCCCGGCAGGGGTGCGTGAAACGTCGAGTTCGATGTCGTTCCATACGATAGAGCCTGCCCGGCTTCACGCACCCCTGCCGGGGTGCCCTTCTTTGCATAGATGAAGGTCGTCGAATTACCGGGATCGTTCGAAGCCGCCTGCATGTCCTGAACGGCCGGACCACCAAAGTCACCCATCGACGTACCCGGCGCGATATGCATCTCGCCACTCTTTTTCTTCTTCGTGATTGCCGCCGGTGCCGATGGTCCGAGGAGAATCATCATCTTCCCGCGGAGAGTGGTCGAACCTGGCGTCTTGCCGATCGAAAGAAACTTGTCCGCCTGCATGGCGTTCTGGGACACCTCTTTGACAAAGGCCTCGCCCCCCCGCCTGGCGACGAAGTCGTTGATGAACTTCTCCGCCTCTTCGTCGGTCTGGAGGGCCGGCCACTGGGCGCGCTCGGCGTTGGTCATGAAATAGCCCTGCGGTGTGGAAGGCCAGTCCTTGTACCTTCGTGTCAGATTCCCTGCGAAGGCAGAGCTCACGCAGAGCGCAAGCACGAACATTGCGGCGATGTGTTTCATGGTGGCCCTACTCATCAGACCTCGGGCGCGATCAACCCGAGGTTGTTGTCGCGGCGTTTGTACATCACGGAGATACGGTCGTTATCGAGGTCGCGGAAGACGATGAACTCGTTCTTCGACCCATCGAGTGATTCGGCCGCGTCCTCGATCGTCATCGGCAGGATGGCCAGATTGTTGGTCTTGATGATGCGAGGCAGACGCTTGGGGCCGGCCTGACGCAGACGGCCTGGCTCGAGAACCTGTACCGCCCACTGCGTCACCAGTCCCGCGGTTGCTTTGTTGAGGATGCCGTCTTTACGGTGGTGATCGCGGATCGTGCTGCGGTTCTTCTGCGCCTGCCGTTTCACGTGGTCGAGCGCGTTGTTGACCGCCTCCTGCATCGACTCGTCCGATTCCTCCGTCGCTTTGACGACGTGATCTTTGCTCGTGACGTGGATCTCGCAGATGTTGCGGTACTTCTCGACCTGCAGAACGACCCGCGCCTCAATCACGCCGGTGATGAGCTTGTCGAGGATCTTGTCCAGCTTTTTAGTAATGAGCTCGCGGATGTCGTTCGTTACTTCGTAGTGGCGTCCCGTAATTGTTGTGGCCATGGTTGTTGTCGTTCCTTCAGAAGATCTGTTTACGGTCGGTCGAAGAGGGGATGTTCAACTCATCCCGATACTTGGCCACCGTACGCCGGGCAATGTTGATGCCTTCGTCGTTGAGGATCTTCATGATCTTGGAGTCGGAGAGTGGTTTCCTTCGGTCTTCGCAGTCGACGAATCCCTGAATCTTCTTTTTGACCGTCAGGCTGGAGATGTCCTCACCAGTGTCGGAGTCGATGCCGCTGTGGAAGAAGTACTTCATCAGGAAGAGGCCGCGCGGCGTGTGCATGTACTTGTTCGAGACGACCCGGGAGACGGTCGACTCGTGCATCTGGATGTCGTCGGCCACGTCGCGGAGGACGAGCGGACGAAGGTAATCGATCCCTTTCTCCAGAAACTCGCGCTGGTGCTTCACGATCGACTCGGCGACTTTGTAGATGGTCCGTTGCCGCTGGTCGAGCGACTTGATGAGCCACACCGCGGAGCGGATCTTGTCCTTGATGTAGTTGACCGTCTCGCCGTCGGTCTTTACCTCAGCCGAGGTGAGCATGTTGCGGTAGCTGCCGTTGATGCGCAGCCTGGGCATGCCGTCTTCGTTGAGCACGATGATGTAGTCGTCACCGACCTTCTGGATGTAGACGTCGGGCTCGACGTAGATGGCGCGCTCGTTGGAGTACTTGCGGCCGGGCTTTGGATCGAGGTGCTTGATGATCTCCACCACGCCCTCGAGCGTCTTCATATCGACGCCGAGCGCCTTGGAGATCTGTACGAAGTGGCGCTGCATGAACAGGTCCCAATGGTCGCGGACGATGGCGTCCACCAGCGGGTTGTCGACCTCGACAAATTCGAGCTGGAGCAGCAGGCATTCGCGCAGATCGCGTGCGCCGACGCCGATCGGATCGAGCGACTGGATGGCGGCGACGGCCTTCTCGACGTCCGCCGGATCGTACGGACCGGATGCGGCGATCTCCTCGTTTGTCGCGCGCAGGTAGCCGTCTTCGTCGATGTTGCCGATGATGAAGGCGGCGATCTCCTTGACCGTGGGTGATGCGTCGCTCATCCCGAGCTGCCAGGCCAGATGGTCGGTCAGGTTCGGAGGCCGCGTGAGGGTATTCTCGATCGGGAACTCCTCGTGCTCCTCCCCCATCCGCGGGTTGTATCCGTACTCGATGTAGTCCTGGAAGTAGGCGTCGTAGTCGATCTCGTCAAAGGAGTCTTTCTCATCAGACTTCGACGGCTCGGCTGCTTTCGCTTCTTCCTCCGTCTGCGTTTTCTCCTGCGCTTCGGCGTCCGCGTCTTCCTGCTTCGATTCCTCGGCTGACTCCTCGAGGAGCGGGTTCTCGAGCAGCTCCTGGTTGAGGACTTCCTGGAGCTCGAGTTTCGACAACTGCAGCAGCTTGATCGCCTGCTGCAGCGACGGCGTCATGATCAGTTTCTGGGAGAGTCTGAGGTGAAGTTTCTGTTCTAGTGCCATAGGTCCGAGTCAGCAGGTTACTACGTCTTCGTGAAGGTCTGTCGTCAGTAGAGGTTGAATGATTCACCCAGGTAGATTCGCCGAACCTCTGCATCTGCCGAAAGACTCTCAGGGGCTCCCTGCCGGAAAATCTCGCCTTCTTTGATGATGTAGGCGCGATCCGTGATCTTCAATGTTTCGCGGACGTTGTGGTCCGTGATGAGTATCCCGATGCCGCGCGAGCGCAACTGCGAGACGATGCGTTGTATCTCAAAGACGGCGATTGGATCGATTCCTGCAAACGGCTCATCCAGCAAGATGAATGCCGGGTTTATGGCCAGGCTTCTCGCGATCTCCACCCGACGCCGTTCCCCTCCGGAAAGTGAAAAGGCCTTGTTCCGCGCGATGTGTGTGATGCCGAACTCTTCCAGCAGCGCGCGCGTACGGCGCTTCCGCTCCGCCAGCGGCAGGTCCATGGTCTCGAAGACCGCCAGAAAGTTCTCCTCGACGCTGAGCTTGCGGAAGACCGACGGTTCCTGCGGAAGATAGCTGATCCCGCGCTGCGCGCGGAGATACATGGGCAGAGACGTGATGTCGTCGTCGCCGAGCGTGACGCGCCCTCCGTCCGGACGGACCAGACCGACGATCATGTAGAAGGTTGTGGTCTTCCCCGCGCCGTTCGGGCCGAGGAGACCGACGATCTCCCCCTGCTTGATCTCGACCGACACGTCGAGCACGACCTTGCGCCGCTTGTACACCTTGACGAGGTGCTCGGCGGAAAGGCGCAGAGGCGCTTCAGAAGGACGCTCGCGGTCTGCGGGAGTGGATGTAACGACGGTGCGGCGGTCGGGCATACTTGATGGGGATGTTAACTGATTGCGAGGGTGGACGGTCTCACGTTGGGTGTCTGTTGCGTGACGGGTACCTGGGTGCGGTTGATCGAAGGTCCCGGCTTGCGGTTGGGGAGATCGCCGAGTCAGCGCTGGAGAACCTGAATGTTGAATGTTGAATGAAGGGCTCGCCTCGCCCTGCCTCTCCATTCAACATTGAACATTCAACATTCGTCCTCTCTCACGCTCACACGCGAGACGCCGCAACCCAGCACCCACCGCCATCACGGCTGCGGCTTATACGTCCCCTGCATCGGCGTCTTCGGGCTGATGATGTCGACCTTGTTGCGCTCGAGATCCATGGCGATCATCTCGCCGCTGAGATTTCCGTTGGGCGCGGTCACAGTGGCAGGCGATCCGGTGAGATAGACCATACGCCTGCCGACGTTGTACGTGGCGCGATCGCCGGTTCCCCGGCGGCCGGTGGCCTTTTCGACCAGGACGATCTTCTCCTGAGCCTCGATGTGGTCCATCTTCTTGTTGGCGTCGAAGAAGAACGAGGCATGCTCTGAGGAGAGATGGCGCTGCTCGCCGTCGTCGATCTGGACGTTGCCACTCAGATCGATGCGGCGCTCGTTTTTGTGCGCGATGAGGACATCGCTCTTCGACTGCATCGGAACCTTGCGCGCTTCCGCGGTGGCGTTGGTGCTGGTGTTGTAGAGCAGGGTCCGGACGTTGCCTCGGGCAGTGACCTGTTCTCCGGCACCCTGCACCTGCAGTTCCTGCGCGAAGACCGTGTTCGTCTCCTGCCAGGCCCGTACGTTGCCGCTGAAGACAGCGGTCTTGGTGGTCTGGCGCATGGTCACCGTGTCGGAGTTGACGAAGACCGGTTTGTTGGCGGGAAAGACGTTGGTGGCGTCGGCGCTGATCGTTGCCGCGGCGCCGGTCTGCTGACGCGAGACGAGCTGCGCGATCACTTCGCCGGTTGCTTTGGCCGTGCCGGCGCGCGGTGAGAACTCGATCAGCTTCGCCTTCAGCGTCTGTCCATCGGTGATCACCGCCGGATAGAAACCGGGCTCGCCTGTGAGGACCACCTGATCGTTGGCGATGTCGTAGTTCGCCCGCACCGAGCGGGCGTCGTTCTTCGGATCTTTGTAGTGAACGTTGCCGTCGAGGGCCGCGCTGGCGGCGCGATGCGTGGCGGCGTCGAAGTAAACGATGAGGTGGCCCGAGGTCATCTCGCGCTTGACCGGCGCGATCTCCTTCATCACGACGTTGTCGTCCGCCTTGATGTCGGTGACCTGTTTGTTCGCCAACCCGACGCGGAGGGTGTGCGCGACCAGGTCGCGGTTCGGCGGCCCTTCGATGACAGCGTGGGCCGGCGCGGTCTCGCCAACGAAGTTCAGCGCACTGATCTGGCCGTTGGCTCCCATCTCGCTGAAGAAGCGGTCGGCGGTGATCGTCTTTCTCCCGGCGGAGTCGCCTCCCTTTGCGTCGCTGCCCGGCAAGTCGCCGGTCATGACGATCTTGACGTGCCCCTGCCCTTCCAGCGACAGAAGCGTTTTGCGGTCGGCTCCGAAGCGGCCCAGCAAGTGGTCGACGTTGAAACGGTCGGTATCGCGAGTGGCCACGACGTCCTTCGTGAAGTCGGCATAGTTCTCCTTGCGGTGGAAGACCCCTTCCTGCGACTTGATGTTGAGAGGAGACTCGTCTGCCGTCTCCGGCGCCATCGTGGCGTCGATCTTTTCGTACAGCCGCAGGTTCTCGCCGGGAACGTCGAGGTCCAGCGCACCGCCACTGCCGGTCCAGCGGTCGACTTTGAAGTTGACGGCCACGTGGTTCGTCAGGTGAACGCCGTCGAAGTGGATCTCCGCGGTCGTGATCTCGACGCCGTCGCTCGAAATGACGCGCACACCACCCTTGGCGTCGGATTCTTTGGTGTTGCTGTTGAACTGTGCGGTCGGGCACACGAGGTCGTACGTCAGCCCCGTCGGACGGTAGATGGTCATCTGCACGTTCTCGAGCGTGTTCCAGCCCGACTGGAAAGCGACCACGCGCTCCGCACGGATGCGCGAGGAGATGCGCCCGTTGACGGTCTGTGTGTCGTCGAACGTGATGGAAATGATGCCCGGCTTGTCGGTCGGACGAATCGTCGACGTCACCGCCGTCGCATCGGCCCTGTCCTTGTGCGGCTTGCCGCGGTGCCAACTCAGCACGATCAGGATGACGAAGCCGATGAAGAGAAGGGGAAGTGCCACGCGTAGGAGGCGGATCGTGCGCTGCACGGGGCTGGGAACTTGTTAGGGGTGAGAGCTATTCCGGGTTTTGGTGATGCGCTTTGAACTGATGCCGGGGGTTAGAGGCAATGTTGAATGTTCAATGTTCAATGTTCAATGTTCAATGTTGAATGAAGGGATGGGCGGGGGCACATTCAACATTGAACATTCAACATTGAACATTCAACATTGCTTCGCATCGACGATCGCCAGCTTCGCCCCAGCTGGCGCGTACCTGTCCGGCTCGATGCGGAATAGCAGATCCACCGTAGCGCCGCGCCCGAGGTCAGCGGCAAGTTCCGAGGCCGACGGCCAGAGAACGGCAAGCGCCCGCCCCGTGCCGTCGTCGAGAGTCAGTTCGCGGCAGTCGGGCGCGAACTCGCGGGTGGCCACGACCGCTGCACCTCGGACGAGGAACAGCGGCTGGAGATTGCCGGCTCCGAATGGCTGCATCAGCTCGTGTGCGGCAACAAGCTCCCGATCGATTTCGGCCAGCGTTACTTCGGCGTCGATGTGCGCCTCGTGGCGAAAGAGCTCAGCGTCGAAATGAGCAAACCGTTCCTCGAGCCGCCGCCGCAACTCATCGACGTTCTGCGCCGGCAATGCGAAACCGCAGGCGAACTCATGGCCGCCGAAGTGCGTGAACAGCTCCGCGGCCGACTCGAGTTGCTCGTGAAGGTTGATCGTCGGAATGCTCCGCCCCGAACCGACCGCCAACTCTCCTTCGATACCGATCGCCAGCGTTGGCCGGTGGTAGCGCTGCGCGATCCGTCCCGCCGTCAGGCCAAGGACACCTTTGTGCCAGTTGTGACCGGCGAGGACGAGGATGCGGGGAAGTTGGTTGCAACGCAGCAACCCCGCAACAATCACCTCCGCCTCCTCCCTCACCTGCTTCTCGATCTCCTGACGTTCCGCATTGAGGCGATCGAGCTCGGCGCAGAGGGTCCATGCGGATTCTTCCGAGGTGGCGGCGAAGAGGTCGATGGCGGTTTCGGCGGAGGACAAGCGTCCCGCGGCGTTGATGCGCGGTCCGATCTTGAAGCCTACGTCTACCGCTCGTAGAGGACGGCCCAGCATCCCCAGTCGCCTGATCAATGCACGGAGACCGGGGTTTCGAGGATCAGCAAGACCGGCCAGACCGAGCCAGGCGATGGTGCGGTTCTCGCCGATGAGAGGAGCAACGTCGGCGACCGTGCCGATGGCTGCAATCTTCAACAGCGAGGCGATGGCGATCTTCTTGCCGCTCCTGCGCAGCAATTCGCAGCAGAGCTTGAAGGCCACACCGACTCCTGCCAGCTCCTTGAATGGATAGGCGCACCCCGGCTGCTTCGGATTCAGCACCGCCGCCGCGTCGGGAAGGAGCTCGGGCGGGAGGTGGTGGTCGGTGACGATGACGTCGATCCCGCGTTCGATGGCCTGGCGCACCGGATCGACGCTGGTGATGCCGCAGTCGACGGTGATGATGAGCCGCACATCCTTGTCGGTGAGAACGCGGTCGATCACCGACGTCTTGAGGCCGTAGCCATCCACGAGCCTGTGCGGTACGACATGCGCTGCGTCTGCACCCAACGCCCGCAGCACCGTCTGCAGCAGCACGATCGACGTGACCCCGTCGACGTCGTAGTCGCCGTAGATGAGGATGGTCTCGCGCTCCCGTACGGCCCGCTCGATCCTTTCGCACGCCTCACCAATCCCATGAATCGTCGCCGGATCGTGCAGATCCTCGATGCACGGCGCTACATACCGCCGGTATTCATCCTCCGTGGTGATCCCGCGCCGCGCGATGATCCCCCGCAGTTTCTCGTTCGGCATGGGGAGCAAGGGGACGTCGTGCGTCGTCGGGATGAGGTGCCAGGAGTCGTGAAGCATTGAAATGCAGTGTACGTGACAGGTCGAAACTCTACGCCGCGTAGAAGGGAAAGGCCTGTCATCCTGAGGCTACCGCGGAGGCTCGGCGTGGCCCGCAACCAGGACGTGTGTTCCATGAACCGGGGGGCCCCCTCCCAAAGCGGTGGCTGGGCGCCACCGCACTCCAAAGCGCGCCTCCGGCGCGCGAAAACCTGTGCAGAGTTGGCGAGGATTGTCCACATCATTTCGCGCGAAGCGCTTTGGAGTGCGGTGGCGCCAGCCACCGCTTTGGGAGGGGGGGAGTACGACATACTCGCAACCGCCCGTTCCTTGAGAATCACCGCGCGGTTGGATTTCTGCACACCCTCTGAGGCTGCCGGAGCCGCGTGTGCGGATGGTTGTGTGGAGCGGCGGAGGACGCCGAAGGATCTCGAAAGACGATGTTTCAGCAGGAGCCGGGAATCTTGAAATCCTTCGCCGTCCTACGCCGCTCCACCGCCCACACTCCCACGCGGCTACGGCAGCCTTCCCAGAAACTCCCAGGGTTTATGCGGCTTTCCCGGTATCTCTCAACCTGAGGCAGCAACATGACCAAGGTGATCGGTTGCCGGTCGTGGCACGTTGCGCGCGAAGGCGCGCGAAACAACATAGCCCCGCGCTCGGCGCGGGGTT
>JBBRNB010000072.1:0-35177 GCA_038230535.1 Thermoanaerobaculia bacterium | reverse complement strand
TGTAGGGCCGCCGCCCCGGCGGCCAACGGCCGTGAGGCCGTGTGTTTGCTTCGAACTATCGCGCCGCGTGCGGCGCTGGCCGCCGAGGCGGCGGCCCTACACTGCAGCGGAAAACACGCGATTTGTGCACACCCTCTGAGGATCTGTGCGGAAATTGCGCGCGAAGGCGCGCGAAACAAGATAGCCCCGCGCTCGGCGCGGGGTAACGGGAAGAGATTGAACATGCGGCCGCGAAGGCGGCCACCACACAGGCGGCGGGATGGAGTTGTAGCGTCCGCCTTCGCGGCCGCGCGAACAATGCCGCCGATTTCCCCTGGCGGAGCCAGGGGCTAGATTGCTCGACGCGCCTTCGCGCGTCGATGCCGCCCGGCTCCGCTGTGATTCTCGACTCAAGTGCAGCGCCCGCGCTGTCCTTCGATCACAGGATGACAGGAACCACGGTTGTCCCGATTCCTGCCTCTCCCTGCGCCAGGACCTTCTGCAGCGGCTCCCAGTAGTGCGACTTCCACCCGGAGGCGAGGGAGTTTGCTTCGCCGGCTGGAAAGCCTGTGTGGTCGAACACGATTCGGGTGCCGCCGTCCTGCTCGAACTTCGCGATCGAGTAAACGCCTGGATTCCACTTGATGGTGCGCCAGGCCTGAACGAGATGTAGCCGCCGAAGATCGTGAAGGCTCCGCCTCCGGCGATACTGATCAATTGACGCCGGTTGGTCGCATTCACTGGATCACTCATGGTTTCTCCTTGGTTGAGGTTGCAGTCGGCCAGAGGAAAAAAAATGTTCAACGAAATATCATGGAGAGTGGCGAATCGCTTTGCGCAGGTTGTCCGCCACGTTCCGGTCGACCACGGAGCGCGTGTACGAAGCCGCTCGAGGCTCGGGGGGTGGGATCGGTAATGACGTTACATTCATTGCTGGATGCATCACGTGGATTCAGCGCCCGGTACGCCGATGGGGCGGCGAATCATCTCGCCATGGCTCTCGTCGCCCTCGACCGCCTCGGCGCCACTGATGACCGACTGTCCGCGTATTCATCGTTCTATCAGCGACGGATGAGAGCCAAGCCCGCGAGCGAGCCTCCGCTCCCGAATGGCGACTGGCAGAGCGCGATCGGCAAGCCGGCGTTCGAGGTGACTCTCGCCACGAAGTTTGCCGCCGGCCTGCAGACGAAGGGGAGGGAGGCGCTTCTCCGCGAAGTGATCCCACGTCTGACACCCGCTCTCGCGAGCCAGGCGTTCCACGGTCTCATTCGCACCGCCTACGCCGTCGAGAGCGGCGACGAGATCGACATCCCCGATGCACTTACATCGTGGGTGATCGGCTACGAGGCGTTGGGACGCAGTGACGAGCCGCGATTCGATACGTTGACTGATGCGTTCGCGGCGATGAATCGCGATGACCGATTTCCGAGGGAGATCAAAGGCCGGGGGATCAGCGGCCAGATCCTGACGGTCGTCGCCATTCCCGCCTTCGATGACTACCGCTGTCCGATCAGGAAGTTGGAGCTTGCGGACCTGGTGAAGGTTGCGGCATTGCTCTTCCTGTCGAAGGGGGATTTCACCGTTCTCCACCTCGTGACGGCCTGTCATGCCGTTCGCATCCTTCAACCGTACCTCGGCGCGGGAGCCCTCGACTACCTTGCCACCGCGATGCTCGCGGCGTACGCGACCATCGGGCGGCCGGACTTCAAGGTTGCGCCCGAGACTGCGTCAGACCTTCCTGATTGGGCCACGCTGGCCGCCCGCGCGATCAAGAGCGACGATGAGCACGACCTGAAGCTTGTCTACAGTTGTCAGCAGGAAGAGGAGCGGTACGGTTGGGGCCTGCATCACATGGCTGCGGTTCTCAGACTGAACCGGAGATCGCCGGAAGCATAGTCCGCAGATTGCGCAGATTGACGCAGACGAGATGGGCGCCTCGTCCTCATTTCTGTGTTCATCTGCGTAATCTGCCGATGAGCCTTCATGCGATGACCCCCCAACGCAATTCCTGGTACTTGCGTCGTGACGCGTTCTGCAGCAACGGAATCTGCAAATCCGAAGCGACGACTTCGGGGAGGAGGGGCATCAGCATGTCCAGGTCGAGAGCGGGATGCTTCATGACCGGGCTTCGCAGGATGCCGAGCAGCTCCGGATGTTTCGGATGTACGGGCGAGGTGACGTCCGCTTTCGCGAACGCGCCTTCCCCATACGCGCCGTAGTTCGTCAGGCGCTGAAACCAGATGCTGTCCACACCCAGCCGCGTTCCGAGCGCGACGAATTCGGGGATCTCCCGAAAGTTTTCTTCCTGAACGACGAAGTTGATCTGCAGGCGCCGGATCGATCCCGAGCGGCGCATCTCCGCCATCAGCTCGAGGTTCTTCATGAGGAGCGGCCACTTGCCCGGACGCCGCAGCCGCTCGTACGTTTCGGCGCGTGCCGCGTCGATCGAGACCGAGAGGATGTCGATCATTTCCGGCAGGTCAGGGAACTGGCTCCAACGTTCTGCGGTGATCAATAAACCGTTTGTGATGAGGTGCAGATAGAGGTCCGGATACTCCGAGCGGTTCAGCGCGTGGAGGATGGAGCGATAGTGCTTGCTGGCGAAGGCTTCGCCGCCGCCGGAGATATAGCTCTGGCCGTCGACTTTCCGGAGCAGTGGCAGGATGACGCGCCGGGCTGACTCCGCGTAGAGGTCCTGTTCTTCGGCCTTCGCGGCGATGATCTCGGTACGGCAGGAAGGGCAGGCCAGGTTGCAGGTGGGATCATGATTCAGCTCCACCATCTGCGGGACTTCTTCGAGAACGACGGAACGCTGATCGATGTAACGGCGAAGGAGCGGATCGGTGATCTCCGACTTCAACGGAAGTTTCTGCGCGGCGATGTAGGAGCAGAGCATCCGGCTGCAGTAACTGAAGTCGCCGTCGTGTATAGAACGGCGAATCTCCGCGGCGACATCCGAGTTCCACACCGCGTCGGCCGAGGGAGCGTCGAGTACGTTTCCGACGGAGAAGGGAACCCAGGCTGGACAGCAGCAGGTGAAGGCGTCACCTTTGTATCCGGTGGAGAGCTGGGTGAACGGCATCGGGCAGAACTTGTCGCTGAGGTCGTAGTTCGTTCCATCCAGCTCGCCGGCGCGGCCGCCATTCTCACGCTGCGCGGCATACGCGCGGCTGAGCAGTTGCTGCGCAGTTTGGCACACCGCCTGAATGCGAAGCGCCCGCTGGATCGATGTGACGGCGTCGTCCAGTTGCTGCCGCTCGATCAGCAATTCTGCATGCGCGAGAAGCGCGGGGCGGGAGTCGGGGAGCTCGTGAAGTACGAGGGCGGTCACGTTGGCCGGATCGCCGGCGAATGCACGCCGTGACGACAAGTAGTCCGCGAACGCGCGCAGCGCTTTTGCCTGAACGGAGATGTCGACGTAGGAACGGAACTTCGTGCTCCTGTGGCGCACGTCACCGGAATCGACGTGTTGACAGGAGAGGACCAGGGCATCGGCGAAGCGGCGATGGCTGCCCGCGCGCTCCGATGCGAGATCGTCGGCAAGCCTGTTCAGGTGTAGTGCGTCTGTGACGATCGACGAGAGCAACGCCTTGCGCCTTCCTGAGCTGACTTCGAGCTCGTCAAAGGCCCGGCGAGCCCACCGCATCGCAGCGCGGCCGCTCCCGAACGACACGGCCAGGCGTCGCCGGATTCCGGAGACGTAGCGACGCACGATCGTTGTGTGGAGAGTGTTCACGTTGCAGGCTGTTCCAGTTGGCCGATGAACGTCTGGTTGACGCGCGGGCTTTGCATCGCGGGGTCGCGGAGGATCGCCTGCAGTTGCTGGTGCTCCGGGTGCGCCGGTGATGCCACGTTCCTGGACGAAAACGCCGCAGCGCCCTCATGGCCGAAGCTGTAGTACTTCTGGAACACGACCACATCCGCGCCGACCTCTTCGGCCAACCTGACGAATGCGGGCATCTCGCGGAAGTTGGCGCTCTGCACGACGAAGGCGAGCACGAAGCTGACGGGATCCTTTGCGTCGAGAAAGAGGTCGCTGCTGACCGACTGCGCCCCGCCGGCGAAGCGGTTCCGGCGGAACATGCCGGCCTTGCTCATCTCACCCATCACGCCGAGGTTCTCGCGAATCACTTCCCATCGTCCGGGGCGCCGGACGTTCTCGTAGGTTTCTTTTGTCGCGGCGTCGACAGAGACGCGGAGCTCGACGATTTTCTCGGACAGATGCGGCATCGCCTTCCAGGCCTGCGGCGTCAGTCCGAGACCGTTTGTCAGCAAATAGAGCTTGACGCCGTCGAACTCCGGAGCCCGAAGCGCTTCCAGGATGGAGCGGTAGTGCCGGCTGGCGAAGGGATCGCCCCACGCGGTCAGATGGAGACCAACCTGCCGATCGCGAAGAAGCGGCAGGATGACGCGATCGCGCGCGCTCTCGAGCCGTTCGTTTTGCGCCTTGTTCGCCATGACGATGCCGTCGCGGCAAGTCGGGCAGGCGAGATTGCACGAGCTGTCGTGACCGAGCGCGATGAGGAGCGGCCCATCGTCGAGGACCGTTTCGCGATGTTCGATGATGCGTCGCAGACGCGGAGCCGTGATGTCCTCCGCACGAAGCAACGAACCGTTCACGATCGCGGGGCACATCGTGCGGCTGCAGTACGAATAGTCACCATCGAGAACCGAGCGGCGGATCTCCTGTGCCCCTTCCGAGTTCCATACGGCGTCGGGCGAATCCGCGTCGACGACGTTCCCGGCGACAAACGGCAGCCATGCGGCGCAATCGCAGAGATAGCTCGTACCCATCACCTGCTCGGTCAGGTTCGTGGCCTCATTCCACCGTGTCGACTGCCCACTCACCAGCACTTCGAACGGTCTGGGGCAGAAGCGTCCGCGAAGATCGGCGAGACCATTCTGCGCGACGGGATCGATCGTGCCGCCGGTCCGGCGGCGCTCGCGCAACGCATCCATGAGCAGTCGCTGCGATGCGGGACAGGCGGTCACGACATTGAGCGCGCGGCGCGCGCAGTCGGCGGCGTCGTCGTAGCGGCCAGACGACAGCATGCGGCGTCCCGCGGCGATGAGCGGCTCGCGCCAACTCCCGGCCGCGGCGGCGAGACGAAGCGCAACGTCGATCTCTCCATCTGCTCCGGGTTGCGAAAACTCGGCGGCAATCTCCTGCACGAGCAGCTCCAGAACTGCCAGCGAGGCAGTGATGTCGCAATATGCGCGGAGCTTCGATCCGCGGCCGGTGATCTCTTCCTGGTACGCGATCCAGCTCAGAGTGTGCTGAAAGCTCGTCGCGAATGCCCGGTCATCGAGAAGGGAGGCGCCGCCATCGAGCTTTGGAAGAACGCGCCCGAGACGGTTTGCCAGCTTCGTCACAACCTCGGCGAGATGCTCGTCACCCTTGCTGCTCGTTAGAGTCTTTGCGGCGTTTGCTTGCGCCCACTCGGGCAGATCCCGGCGCCATCGATTTCTCCGGCGCGCACTGAGGGCATGAAAACGGCGCGACAGGTGACGGAGCATGAAGATGCCGGATGATATACCTCTGATTGACATGCATCCGAGCGACACTGAGGCTGCACAGAGCTGGCCGCTGCGCGATTACTGCTCGCCCGGCCTGCGCGTCGTTCGGCCCGACGCTGGGTTTCCTCACATGCGGCCGGGAGATTCTCTTCATCATCCCTGGAAGTACCTGCGCCGCGATGTGCCGCACGTCTGGTACGCCGACGACCGTTACCCGCTTATGGGTTTCCTGAACCGTGACGAAGCGACGGTGCTGCACAACATCGCGCTGCAGTTTGCCGGCAGGCGGGCGTTGGAGATCGGCAGTTGGCTCGGCTGGTCGACGTGTCATCTGGCGCTGGCAGGGGTGACGATTGATGTGATCGATCCGGTGCACGACGACCCGGCGTTCCGCGCGATCGTCGAAGAGTCGCTCGCGCGCTGCGGGGTCGTGGACCGCGTGAATCTCATCGGAGGCCGCAGCCCGGAGCGCATCGCGGCATTGAGTGGCAAGTGGAGCCTCTTCTTCATCGACGGCGACCACGAAGCACCTGGACCAGTGCGCGATACGCTGGCCTGCCTGCCGTATGCGGCCGAGGACTGCGCGTTCGTTTTTCACGACCTGGCCTCGCCCGCTGTCGCAGCGGGGCTGCGGCTGCTCGCGGACAAGGGTTTCCACATCGTCGTCTATCAGACGGCACAGATCATGGGAATGGCGTGGCGCGGCAATGTCAAACCGATCGCCCACTTGCCTGATCCCGAGGTTGCGTGGCAGGTACCGGTCCACCTCGGTGGACTGCCGATCTCGGGCGTCGATTTCAAACCACCCGCGCCCGCCGCGTACTGGCAACTCCGCGAAGTGACGTATGACGGCGAAGCGTCCCGGCCGTCGGTCTGTATCGTGACGAATGAGATCATCGGCCCGTTCAAGAACGGCGGAATCGGGACGTCGATGACCGGCCTGGCCGAGACGCTGGCCGCCGCCGGGATGCCGGTTACGATCCTGTACACCGGCAACATCTGGTCACCGGATGTCGGTCTGCGTTCGTGGCGCAAGCGCTACGCGGAAATCGGCATCGAGCTCGCCGCGCTGACGATCCAGGATATGAACACTCTCGGCGGTCCGGTGAAAGACCGCGGATTCGGCGCGCCGTGGCTGGTCTATCGTTATCTCGCCGAACATCCGTTCGATGTCATCCACTTCAACGACTGTTGCGGCGAGGGGAGCCTCAGCCTGGCCGCGAAGAAGCTCGGGCTCGCCTTTGCCGATTCGCTTCTGGTGGTCGCGCTGCACAGTCCGTCGCGATGGGTGCTCGAGCTCAATCAGACCCTTCCGTCGAGCGTGTTGTTGGCGGCGTACCACTACGCCGAGAAACTCAGCGTGGCATGTGCGGAGGTGCTCTGGAGTCCGAGCCGATACCTTCTCGACTGGGTTGCAGAGCGAGGCTTCGAGTTGCCAGTTCAGACGTTTGTGCAGCAATACGCGATACCTGAGAACCGAAGTGCCGGTGCCACCGAAAAACTTGCAGCACAGACAAGAGTGTCTGTGCGAGAGATCGTCTTCTTCGGCCGGCTCGAGGAACGCAAAGGCCTCCGTTTGTTCTGCAACGCCATCCACCTGCTGCGCGACGAGCTTGTTCAGCGCGGCATCACCGTTACGTTTCTCGGAAAGCCGGTGAGCTGCGCGGGGATGCCCAGCCTCGACTACATCGCGCGCCGTTCGGTCGAATGGAAGTTCCCGCTGCGCACCCTGACGGACCTCGGACAACCCGAAGCTCTGCGGTATCTGGCCGGCGGCGACAAGCTGGCGGTCATGGCATCGCCATTCGACAACTCGCCGTGTACCGTCTACGAGGCGCTCAGTCTGGGGATCCCGTTCCTCGCCTCGCGCACCGGCGGGATTCCGGAACTGATCGCCGAAACGGACCGGGACCACGTCCTCTTCGAGTACAGCGCCGAGGCCCTCGGCAACGCCCTTCGCAACGCAATCGAGCACGGCGGATGGATTGCCAAGCCGTCCGTGCCGCAGGACGATTCGCGTAGAAGCTTCGTGGAGATGCATGCCCACTGGCGGATGTTTCTGCCCGCGCGCGACGACGTGGCCAACCCGCCGGCCAGTGTCGCCGCGATCATCGATCATCGTGCGGGAGCACGCCTCGACCTGACGCTGCAATCGCTCTCGAGTTGTCCCTCGGTCCACCGCTTCGTGATCCTGAATCGCAGCGGCGAGTCGTTACCGCTGAAGAACATCGATCTGCTGAATGAGGATACGGAGACGATCGAAGGGGAGCTTACGGCGGTCGTCGAGGATGCCGTACTTCTGATTCACTCCGGCGTTACAGTCGTACCGCATGCGTTCGATGCGATGCTGCAGGCGATGGGATCGGCTCAGGTCGATGGGTTGATTCCGGCGGGGAGAATTACAGATCTTGCAAGACCGGGGGCACAGACAGGAGTGTCTGTGCCGGGTCGAATCATCCCGCCCCTCGGCGGCAGCGCTGCGTTCAGCCTCTTCGAGGGTGTCACATTCACCGGAGCGATGCTCGTCCAACGAGGCTCTTTTTCCAAAGCAAGGGAAGGCCGCGCTTTGTCGGTGGAGAGCCCGTTTCTGGGGTTGGCCGATTTCTGTGTCGCGCGCTGCGAGCGGATCTGGCCGTATGCGGAACCGGTTGTCGAGCGCGCCGAGGACTGCCGCTTCGAGGTGAAGAGCGCGCTGCCGGCGCGTGTCGCGGCATACGGTGAGGCATCGCCCAACGAGCGTTACTACATGCTGGCGATGGGTTACGGCGCAGCGAATCATCAACGGCCGATCGGATTCAAGCGCGAGCTGGCGATGGCAGCGGTCAGCATGGGGCTGGGGTTTCTGGTGCGGATCGGAACGTGGGGATTGCGGCATCTGCGCATGCTGCGGCGATGGATGGGATAATCGAAGCACCACCTTTGACCTCCCAATGACCGAGATTCCTCCGCAAACGATGTACGTCACCATCGGCCTCCAGGGAGGAGGTGCGGAGCGTTTGCTGACGAACATGGTGTTGCGTCAGAAGGCGGGCGATCGGATCTCTGTGGTCAGCCTGCTACCGGGCGGCGTCTTTCGGCGGACGCTGGAGGACGCCGGCATCAGCGTCACCGACCTCGGCATGAGCCATAACCGCGACGCTCTGCGCGGCGTGTTCGCGCTAGCGGCGCTCATCCGGTCGCAGCGTCCTACGGTAGTGTACGGATGGATGTACCACGCGAATCTTCTGGCGATGATGGCGCTGCTTCTCGCCGGCCGTCCGCGCACGCGGCTCTTCTGGGGCATTTTCTGCACGGACGCCTGCGGCAGCGGCTCGTGCCGGATACTCCGCGTCGTTCGTCGCCTCAACGCGTTGCTCTCACGCTGGGTCAACGGCGTCATCTATAACGCCGCGGAGGCACGTGACTATCATCGCGGCATCGGCTTCCGCGAGCCGCGATCAGTGATCATCTCGAACTGCGTCGACCCCGAGGTCTTCCAGCATGATCCGGAGCAGCGAGGAGCGCTTCGTGCGGAGCTCGGCATCGGCCCGGATCAGGTTGTGGTCGCGGTCGTCGCCCGCGTCGATCCGATGAAAGACTGGAGCACCGTGCGCGAGGCCGTCCGCGGCCTGCCCGGCGTCGTCACCGTGGCGATCGGAAGTGGGACGGACGAGTTGCCGCCGCAGCCAGGGTTCATCGGCCTGGGCTGGCGCGACAACGTCGTGCCCATCCTCAGCGCGGCCGACATCTTCCTCTCCGGGTCCGCCTTCGGTGAGGGTTCCTCGCTCGCGCTCGGCGAGGCGATGTTGTGCGGACTGCCTTGTATCGTGACCGATGTCGGCGGCAACTCCGCTTTGGCAGGGGACGGCGGCATCGTTGTCGAGCCGCGGGATCCGGCGGCAATTCGCCAGGCGATCGTGGAGCTGGCGCGTGATCCTGCACGCCGCGAGGCGCTGGGCCGGACCGCGCGCGTCCGCGCCGCCGCGGCGGAGTCCACCGAGACCACGCTCCGGCGGCTGCGCTTGCTCATCCCAGCGGCCGAGGCCTCGATGTGACGCTCGTCCGCGTCGGGCCGGTACACTTTCAGGCACTCGAGCAGGAGCTCGAGCCGGTCGCGCACTATCTGTCGGGTCATGTGCTCAACGCCGGCTGTGGCAGCCGCGACATCCGGCCGTATCTGCGCGGCAAGGGCGCTACCGATCTCACGCGCTACGACATCGCTTCCGACGATCCGGATGTACACATCGGCCCGCTCGAGTCGATGCGGTTCGGCGATGCGAGCTTCGATTCCGTATTGTGCAACGCGGTGCTCGAGCACGTTCAGAATGCCGAGCGCGCCATTCGTGAGCTCGCGCGCGTCGTACGCAAAGGCGGACACGTCGTGGTGGCCGTACCGTTTCTGCAGCCGTATCACGCCTGTCCCGGCGACTATCGCCGTTACACCGCCGATGGATTGGCTGAGTTGGGCCGAAGCGCCGGGCTGGAGGTCGTCGAGATCCTGCCGGTCCACTCGATCGCGCAGACGTTCGGATGGATCCTGTGGGAGTACGCGCAGGAGAAGGGCGGATGGTGGCGCCGTCACGTGGCGTGGGCGGTTGCCTTCCTGGCCACGCGGCTGTGGAACCGCACCGACCGGCGGCTGGTGAAGAACGCGAATACGTTTCAGGCGGTGTTCCGCCGTCCTGATTCGAACGAGCAGGCCGTCATCGGCACCGATTGGCGTCAGCATCCGGTGCCGGCTGCGTGTGCGGATGTGCCGACCATGCTCGTGCCGGACGAATTGCGGTTGCTCCATCATCTCGCTGAGGACTGCTATGGCGGGATCGGCGTGATCGTCGATGGCGGTTCGTTTCTAGGCGGCTCGACCATCGCCCTGGCGGACGGTCTTCGCCGCAATCCGCGGCGGCGGCGGCTCGGTGAGGAGAAGGTGATTCATTCCTTCGACCGCTTCGAAGTCGAGGAGTGGACGCGCGGAGTCTTTTTTCCGGAAGCGACGCCGGCGGGATCGAGTTTCCGCGAGCAGTTCGACCGCAACATCGCGCCGTACGCGGATCTGATCGAGGTACACGGCGGCAACGTCTGTGAACACGAATGGACAGGCGGGCCGGTCGAGATTCTCTTCATCGACTTCGCCAAACACTGGACGGTCTGCGACTGGGTGACCTGGCAGTTCTTCCCACAGTTGATCCCCGGCCGCTCGCTCGTGGTGCAACAGGACTACCTCTACCACCACTGGGTGAGCTGGCTGCACGTGACGATGGAGTTTTACGCGGATTACTTCGAGTATGTCTGCGACACGGACGTGAACTCCGTCGTATTTCTCCATACGAAGAGAATCCCGGCGCCGGTGCTGCGGCGCAACACGGTGGAGAGTCTGACGTTTGCGGAAAAGATGGAGCTCATCGACCGTGCAGCGAGTCGCTTCGACGGCACCAAGCGCGATCTGATCCTCTCGGCGAAGGCACATTTCGCGGAGATGCTGGCGGCATCATGACCAGCATCCCGTACGACCTGCTGATGAAGATCCAGCAGGGGGCGATGGCCTATCGTTATCGCGGCCTGCCGCTGTGGAAGAACCCCTTCGATCTGGCCATCTATCCGCTGCTGCTTGATCGTATGAAGCCGCGGACGCTGATCGAGATCGGTACCAACGCCGGCGGCAGCGCGCTCTGGTTTGCTGACCAGGTGCCAGAGATGCGCGTCTATTCGATCGATCTGCAGATGCCAGCCGATGTCGCGCATCCCGCGGTGACGTTCATGCAGGGCGACGCGCGCAATCTCGCTGCCGTGTTGCCGCCGGCGTTCATGGAATCGATCGAGCGTCCGCTGCTCGTGGTCGAGGACTCCAGCCACTTCTCAGGGACGACCACCGCCGTGCTCGACTTCTTCGACGGATGGTTGCGTCCGGACGAATACATCGTCATTGAGGATGGGATCCTGACCGCGATGCGTGTCCCTGATTTGTACGATGGCGGCCCGCTTCGCGCGATCCACGAATTTCTGTCCCACACGAACGGCCGTTACGAGATCGATCGCACCCTCTGCGACTACTTCGGTACAAACGTGACCTGGAACGTCGACGGGTATCTGCGCCGCGTGAAATGAGCAATTTCTTAGCGCTGGCGCAAGTCGATGCAATCCTACTAGCGGTTCGCGACGACGGCGCCTTCGTTTTTCCACCACTCCGTGCGCGGAAAGCTCGGGCAGATCACGACCACGCCGTGATGGCGTTGAGGATCGGGAGTGGCGAAAGGCATGCACGATTTCGCCATCACAGGTTCGCCTTCACCCTCTTGAATAGTAAGAATGCCCCACTTGCGCAGGTCCGGAAATAAAACGATAATCGTGACGTGCAATCGATGGCCCTCCTGCTCGTCCTGGCCCTCACGGCCGGTGCCGTCCCGGTGCCGGACGCGAGCACTATCGTCCAGCGCCATATCGACGCCATCGGGGGCGCCGCGCGGTGGCGGCAAGTGGACTCGCTGCTGGTCAGGGGAAAAGATACCTTCGGCACGTTCGTCTGGCTTTGGAAGAGCCCCAACAAGGTGCGGACGGAGGAGCGCGACGAAGTCAACGGTGGAAAGACGCTGGTGATGTCGTTCGACGGCACGACCGCGTGGACGACGAATCCGTTCAAGGGCACTCCCGACCCTCGCAAGCTCACCGAGGCCGAGAGCCGGCGTTGGGAAACGGGGCTGGCCATCCGGAGCGACCTGCTCGACCTCCCGCAGAAAGGGGTGGCGCTGAAGCTCCTCGGCGAAGAGACGGTGAGTGGACGGCGGGCCTACAAGGTGTCGCTCGTGCAGCCGGGGCGCGACGAGGTGCTGTTGTGGATCGACGCCGAGACGTACCTGCTGCTGCAGCGCGCGCGCAACGTCGTCGCGCCGTGGGGGGCGGTACAACTCGTGACGACGGTGCTCTCCGACTATCGCAGAGTGCTAGGAGTGCTCGTCCCGCACAGGTTCGGGACGACGACCTGTTTCGTCGAGGTGAATCCGGAGTTGGGCGATGACGCGTTCCGTCCTCCGCAGTCACTACGCTGACATGCTGCGCGCGCTGGCCGTCGCCGCCAGTCTCCTGCTGGCTGCGGGGGCATCCGCCGAGGAACTGCCCGTGTCGGGGCGCGCGCTCGACAGCGCGGGAAAGCCCGTCGCGAAAGCCGGCGTGGAGCTGTTCGCCCAACGGAGCAGCGAGCCGCTGGCACGCACCGCGACCGCCGCCGACGGCCGCTTCGAGATCGTAGCGCCGGAACCGGGGATGTACCGCGTCGTGGTGCGGGCGGCGGGCGCGCTGCCGATGGAAGCGAAGCTGCTGCCGCTGTTGGCGCCGGCCGAGCTCCCGCCGCTGCGGCTGATCGCCGATGAACCGCTGCGCGTTCGGCTCTTCGCCCGCGATGGGCCGCTGGCAACTGTGCGCGTCGCAGCCAGATCCCTGCAGCGCCACGCCACGACCGGCTGGCAGCCGGCAGAGCGGGCCGCGACGTCGGACGAGAAAGGAACGCTCTCCCTGCCGCGCGCGAAGGGAGAGCAGCTCGAGCTGACGACGATCGGCAGTGATTTCGTCGACGTCCGTCCCGCGCGCGAGCGGACGATCGACATCCGCCGCGACGGCGACTGCACACGCACGCTGCTCGTGCGCGGCCCCGATGGCCGGCCGGTCAGCGGCGCGGCCGTGTCCGTCGAGCCGTTTCGGGTCGGCAGCACGAACGACGAAGGGCTGCTGACGATCGGCATTCCCTGCCACGGCGAACTGCGCGCCTCGGTCGAGGCGAGCGATGGCCGCGGCGCCGGCGTGCGACTGCGCGCCGCCGCCGAACCGGCGCCTTTTGAGGTGACGCTCGAAGCGCCGGCGCGGCACAGCGGCCGCGTGATCGACGGCGAGACGCGCGATCCGCTCGCCGGCGCGTTCGTCTGGTTCGACGACGATCCCGCCGGCTTTGCGCGCACCGATGCCAAGGGAACGTACGCGCTGGCGCGCCGCGGCCACCCGCCGCTCCTGCGCGCGGCGGCGGTCGGACATCTGCCGTCGGCGAACGGGCCGGTCTTCGCGCTGCAGCCGACGGCCACGCTCGCCGGCAGCGTCGTCGACGACGAGGGACGCGCCGTCGCCGGCGCCGACCTTCGCATCGACCAGGACGCGCCCGAGGTCCCGATCCGCTTCGGCGTCAGACCGGAAGGGCTGGCGGCGCACACCACCAGCCGTGCGAGCGGTGCGTTCCGCATCGACGTTCTGCCGCGCCGCGCGTACATGCTGCACGTAGCGCGGACCGGCTACGCGCCGGCATCGCTCGTGGTGGAGAAACTGGCGCCGGCGGCGACGAAAAGCGGTCTGCGCATCGTCCTTTCGCGCGGCCAGAGCGCCGCCGGCCGCGTCGTCGAGAAAGAGACGTCAGAGCCCATCGTCGGGGCTGAGCTGCGGCTCATGCCGTCGAGCCGCGCGGCGGTGCCGCGGTGGGCGCGCGGCGGCGGCGACGACGCCGAGGGAGCGGCGTTCATCGCCATTTCGAATCCGGACGGCAGCTATCGCTTCGAGCATCTCCCGCCGGGGAAGTTCGAGCTGTCGGTGACGGCGAGCGGCTACGCGCCGCAACGCGTGCCGGGGCTCGAAGTGAGCGCGGTGCAGGGTGCGACGTTCGGCCTGATCTCGCTCGAGCGCGGCGCGATCGTGGAGGGAGAGGTCGTCGACCGCGGCGGCCAGCCGCTCGCCGGGGCCACCGTCTTCGTCCATCCCCCCGCCGCCCTCGGCGTGCGCGGCGATGCCGTCCTCCGCTTCGCATCGGAGGCGGAGGAGACGCGGCAGGGAGTGAGCGGCGCGGACGGTAGCTTCACTGTTCGTGGACTCACTCCCGGTGCGACGGCCGACGTCACGGTCCAACGGAAAGGTTTCGTGACGCAGACGGAGACGCATGTCGAGCTGCCGCCCGCAGCGCCGCTGCGCATCGTGCTCGAGCCCTCCGCGCGCGTGAGCGGGCGCGTCGTCGACGATGGCGGCGAGCCGATTGCCGGCGCCACGGTGACGGTGCGTGCATCCGACGCGGCCCTTCCCATCGGCCTGGAAGGACGGCTCGTGGTGACCGACGCGGCCGGGACCTTCGTGGTGCAGGATCTGGCCGCGGGCCGCGTGGCAATCTCCGCGATGGCGCGCAACTATCTCTCCTCCGATGCGCTCCTTCTCGACATCGGCGCTCGGGCCGATGTGCAAGACGTTGAGCTGACGCTGCGCCGTGGCGCTACTGTCGAAGGCGTGGTGACGACGTCTTCCGGCCAGCCCGCCACCGCCGCGCGCGTGACGGTGCGCGGCGCGCTCACGCCGGAGCGGATGCTGGAACGGGAGGTCGCTGGCTCCGCCCGCACGGACGGAGAAGGACGCTACCGGCTGGAAGGGGTTCCGGGCGGGCCACAGGAGCTCTCCGCGTCACAGGAGGGCTACCAGGGGGCGATCCGCAACCTCGTCGTACAGCCCGGCGTGAATCAGCTCGACTTCCGGCTCGTCGAGGGGCTGCGCGTCGGCGGCCTCGTGACCGACGGCAGCGGCGCCCCCGTCGCCGGCGCGAGCGTGTTGCTGATGACCAGCGGTCCCGGCGTCATGCGCAACGAGATGAGCGCGCCCGATGGGACCTTCCGCTTCTCGGGCGTCGCCCCGGGGCGCTTCATCGTCTCCGCGCAAAAACAGGGATATGCAGCCGCGCGGCAAGAGATCCTGCTCGCCGATCGCGCAATCGAGGACGTCGAACTGCAACTGAGCCACGGAGGCGGCGCGATCGTCGGGCAGATCGCCGGTCTCACGCCCCGCGATCTCCAGAACCTGCAGGTCACCGCGATGAAGCGTCCGTACGCCGGCATGGACGGCCTGCGCGACGGCCGTGCCGACGAGCGCTTCATGTACCGCGTCGAAGGAGTCTTCCCCGGCGAGTGGAGCGTGACGGCGACGCTACCGGACGGCCGCCAGGCGCAGCGCAACGTCACCGTCGCCGAGGGCGCGGGAGAAGTGCGCGCCGATCTCGAGTTCGCGCGAGGCATCACCCTCAGCGGCCGCGTGCGGCGCGACAGCCAGCCTGTCGCCGGCGCCAGGCTTCAGGCAACCGGCCTGGCAGGAGCATCGAGCGGCTCCGCGACAACCGACGCGAGCGGCACATTCCGCATCGAAGGGCTGCGACCCGACACGCACAAGATCATTGTCACGGTGCCGCGCTCGGGGCAGAGGCACGAGCGCACGATTGCGTTGACGTCGGACCAGGACATCGACATCGACCTGCCGATGGCGCGCGTGAGCGGGCACGCGTTCGACGCCGCGACCGGCGCGCCGCTGGCGGGCGTGGTCGTCACCGCTCAGGCGGAAGGGAGCGCCGGCGGGTTCCCCCCGCGCGCGACGACCGACGGGGCCGGCGCGTTCACGTTGCAGGGCCTCGGCCGCGGCCAGTTCCGTCTGTCCGGCAGCAAGGACGGATATGCCCGCGCGGAAGTCGCCATCAGCGTGCCGGCGGACGACAGCGCACTGGACAACGTGCGCCTGACGCTGTCGCGGTAGCGTCCCACATTCAGACGTCAGCGGCACGGTGTCGCCGCGGCCCGAACCCGTTCGACGAACGCGCGGTCGTTCTTCTCCCACGAGACGGCGGCGTGCGTCATCAGAATCCGTCCCGAAGTTGGATCCGAGACCACCACCACGGGTGTAAGCGCCACCCCGGCCTGCTGGAGCTGCCGCGAGAAATGCGGGATGCTCGTCACGGGGAACGCCGGCTTCATGTCGTCGAGCGCCTTCTGCATCATCGTGCCGTCGATCTCTGTGTAGCCGCGGACCGTGACGTTCGCGGGGAGAGCTTTCGCGGCCTCGTTCCAGACCGTGATCGTCTCCTCCAGGCAGGAGGAGCAGTCATGGTCGACGGAGAAGTAGATCGCGACGTCCAGTGGACGCGCCGCCGCCAACTGCGCCGGCTGCCCGAACGGGCGGCAGCGGCCGAGGAGCGCCACCTCGAACGCGCTGCGGTCGGTGCGCAGGCGGAGGTCGCGCAGATCAGCCGACATCGACTGCGCCGCCGCGACGCGCTTCTGCAGCGCGCGATTCTTGCGCAGCAGCACGACTTCGCTCGCCACCGCGGCGACGATCAGCACCGCCACCACCCACGTCGTGAAACCTCCCCGTGTGGTGGTCATGGGAGTCCCTTCACTGCCGGCTGGTTCGCTCAATTCTGGCCTTCGTCAGAGTTTTTCCGTCGGAGAAGAAGAAGTTCCCCTCGCGGTCGAAGCGCATCATGGTGGTGTTGAGGATCGGCAGCGTGAACGCCTTCTGCAGAAGGCGCCCGTCGGGACCGAACTTGTACACGTCGTTGCCGCGCTTCCAGTTTTCGGGATTGCTGTAGACGACGTAGAGATTCCCCGCCGCGTCGACGGCGCACGCGCGGTGCACGAGGATTTCCGGGATGACGCGCCCCTTCTCGTCTTTGCGGAACGGCCAGCGGTCATCGAGCTCGCGGTTCGTCTCCAGCAGAACCTTACCGTCCCAGGCCACTTTCTCGATCCGGTTCTGGACGAGGTAGACGAGCCACAAACCGTCGGGGGCAGTGCAGACGGTGTTCAGTGACGAGAGGTGGTCGATGGACTCGCTCGAGGGGCTTGCCCTCCGCAGCTCGCCGCGCGGCGTCCACCGGCGATCGTAGGCGTAAACGAACGAGCCTCCGTTCGATGCGAAACGGCGCGTCACGTAAAAGTTCTGGTTCGCGAAATAAAGCTCGCCCGGGCGGGTGACGGCGGCCAGCGCGATCGGCGGGAAGACTTCGCCCGACGTGCCGAGGACTTCGATCCGGCCGTTCCCCTCGTTGGCGAAGTAGAGGCGTCCCTCGACGTACGCGAAACGGCGGCTCTTGCTAAGCGAGCCGGGCTCCTTTCCCCGTGTTCCGAGCTCACCGATGCGCCGTCCGTCCGGCGCGAGCTTCGTCACCTTCTGCTCGTCGTAGTCGAGGACATAGACATTGCCGCTCGCGTCGAAGTCGGCCCAGATCGCGTCCGGCGGCGTCGGGACGGTCCATATCGGGCGGACCGTTTCCGGCGGACCGGGGCCGGCGGCAGCCTGCCGGCAGGCCAGCGGAAGGAGAGCGAGGAGAGAAGCGGCGATTGCCGTGATGAGACGTTTCATGCGCGCTCTGCGATGGATGGCAGAACGAAGGAGCTGCTGGCTGGCCTTCGTTCTGCCGAGTCATTCCTCAAGACGTTGCGTCAACAGTTGGTTCCGCCGTAGGTGGCATCCATGCAGCCGCACCAGTACGCGAAGCAGTAGTCAAAGCTGTGAGTCTGGAGGCACCGCGTCTGCGCGTCAAAGCAGGGGAGCTTAGTAGCTTCGGCGACGATTTCCATTTCGTCGGCGACGACGTTGACGGCGATGACGCTGAGGAGCAGGACGACGAGCGAAAGGACGCGAACGGATTTGGACACGAACTCTTCTCCTTGATTCCGGTTGAATGTCGGCATTGCATGGACATGCGGAGAACTACTCGACCGCCCTAAGGAAGGCGGCGGCGCGCGCGTGGAAGACATCGTCAACGACGTCACACTGCACCTCCAAAAATGCTTCGTAACGGCAGTATAGCATGCGTTGACCGATAGACACCTAGAAGTACTGACGGCTTTCGCCTTGGTCACGGGTGGGGAGGCGCGAGCGCCACGACGCCGATTGACTCAGCGATCGGCGAGCGCCGGAATCGCTTCCTTGCCGCGCTCGCTGACGGCCGATCCTCAGGTGAACAGCTCGCGGTCGACCTCCCGGTCGTGGCACGAATGTCCAATCCGACGGATCGCGGCGTGGCGTTCAGCCACGACAGCAGTTGGGCGATCGTCAGCGCCGGCGACTCCGTCAGCCTCCATCCGGCCGGCGTACACGACCTCCTCCGCATCGCGGCAGACGCCGCTTGCGGAACCTGACGCTGTCGGAATGGCGCACACTCTTTCCGCGGGAGCCGTATCAAGAAGTGTTCGCGCAACGTCCGTGAAGTAATCGGACGACGCCCGCCACGACATCGAGCGGCAGGAGAAGATCCTGGAGAGGTTCGAACTTGGTGGAGCTGAACGGGATCGAACCGATGACCTCCTGAGTGCGATCTCCGCGTCTGTCTCGGGACATGCGCGGATATCTCCTTTCGCCGAGGGATACGGCGCCACGTCCGACGATCAGTCGCGCATTCAATGGGTTGTCCGAAATCATCAACATATCCAAGGCAGCTGGCCGGTATGCCGACGCAGACCGGTTCGTTCCCGGTCACCGCGACGGCGACCGATACAAACGCCTCCGGTGCGCCGTAAACCCGGATCCTTCCCGACACGGCCGCAAACCGCGAGACGACTCCCTTCTTCGATCGGGTCGTGGCGTCGTCGCGCAGCGTCGTTACCGCGCACCTCATCGACGAAGCGGGACAGCCGACGCTCGCGGCGCGCGATGAGATCCTCGCCTTCTTCTCGCAACGTCTTCTTCACTGAGCGCAGTCACTGTCGGGCAATACGCGGCACCGCCGCCTCGAGCGTTTCGAGGAACCCGCGCATGACCGGGGTCATCGAGCGGTCCTTGTGCCAGACGACGTGCGTCGACATGCTCACGTCCGGTCCGCGCCAGGCCAGAACGCGAAGGGCGCCGCTGCGAATCTCGGCGGCGACCACGATCTCCGGCAAGAGCGCGACGCCCATGCCGAGAGTGGCGCATTGCTTGATGGCCTCGACGCTGGCGAACTCCCCGACGTTGTGTGGCCGGATCGCGCGAGCGTGGAGAATCCGCTCCAGCTTTTTCCGATACGCGCATCCCTCCTCGGTCAGCAGCAGATGATGATCGGAAAGATCCCGCGGCCGGACCGTTGCGCGCTGCACCAGCGGATGCTCGGGCGCTGCTACGAAGACGATCCGCTCGGCGCCGATACGCCGGGAGCCGAGCGTCTTCTCTGAGACCACATCGGCGATGCGAATGGCCAGATCGAATTCTCCGCTCAGCAGCGGTTGCGCGAGTGGCCAATCGGCGTACGGGCGGAGCATTAAAGTCACGTGAGGGTGCCGCTGTTGGAATCGCAGGAGCGCCGGCGGGAGCCGGTACGTGAGGATGCTCTCCGGGGCGCCAATGCGAAGCGGGCCTGCGGGCTCCTCGCCGAATCGTATCGTTCGTCGGGCCTCGTCCGCGGTCGCGACGATCCGCCGCGCATACGGGAGAAACTTCGCTCCGGCATCGGTCATCACAAGGCGGCGGGGATACCGGTCGAACAACCGCACGCCGAGCTCCTCCTCGAGGTTCCGCATGTGGGATGTCACATTCGACTGCACGGTATTGAGCCGCTCCGCCGTGCGCGTGAAATTCAACTCCTCAGCGAGCGCGAGGAACATCTGCAGCTGGCGCATCTCCATACGATCTGAAATCGAGATTGCAGCGATAGCAACGATCTATTGGACAACTGCATTCCGGGCGTGGAGACTCGACGCTCGAAATGAGCGAACGAACCGATGCTTCCCATGAATGGATTCCGATCGACGACGCGGTGTATCTCGACACCGCAGCGCACGCAGTGATGCCGCGCGTCGCCGCTGCCGCGGCCGAACGCGCGATCGAGGCAAACCGGCGCCCGGACCGCGTGGATGACGCCACGTTTTTCGAAGTATCCGACGGCCTGCGCGCGGCGATTGCGTCGCTGATCGGCGCCAGCCCTCATGAAGTGGCGCTCACGACAGGTGCGAGCACCGGGCTGCAGACCCTGGCACACCACATGGACTGGAGGAGCGGCGACGGGATCGTCATCGCCGGCGGCGATTTCCCGCTCCACTACGCGGTGTGGAAGGCGATGGAGGCGCGCGCGAACGGTCGCCTGACGATCGTGGAGCCACGCGACGGCGCGCTTCGCGTCGACGACGTATGCGCGGCGATCGACGAGCGCACACGGGTCGTATCGATCAGTCACGTGCGTTTTGATACGGGCGCCGTAATCGACACAGAACGCATCGCAGACGCGTGTCGCGCCTCCGGAGCGCTGCTTGTGCTCGACGTCAGCCAGTCGTGCGGAGCGGTCCCGACGGACGTGCGCGAACTGGGCGCAGACGCGATGGTGTGCGCCGGCTACAAGTGGTTGCTCGGTCCGTACGGAACCGGGTTTCTCTGGGTGAAAGACAGGCTACTCGACGACCTGCTGCCGGGGCCTTTCTACTGGACGGGGCAGGAAGCTCGCGATTTCTTCTCGCTCCGGTTCGATCGGCCGGAACCATCGCGCGACGCCAAGCGATGGGACGCCGCCGAATCTGCGACGCCCTTCAATCTCAATCTCGCGGCGCTTCGTGCGTCGATCGAGCTGGTCGCGCGCCTCGGTCCGGCAAACGTATTGCGCCATGGCCACGATCTCATCGAGGCCCTGTTCGAACGATTGCCGACGCACTGCACGGCTGCCAGTCCGCTGAGCCGCAACGAACGCGGCGCGTTCGGCTCCTTCACCGCGGGCTCCCCCGATGCCACTGCAGCGCTCTTTCACCGGCTGCTCGCGGCGAACTTCGTCGTCAGTTTGCGGCAGGGGAAGATCCGGGTGGCGCCGCACCTGTTCAATTCGATCGACCAGATTGTGATGTTGGCGGACGACCTTCGGAGGATCGCATGAGGGGAAGCATCGAAGAACGCCTTGCGGCGATGAACATCGTTCTGCCGGACTCGCCTCAACCGATCGTCGCCGGCTACACGCCAATCTTCGCGCCTTATGTGCGCACCGGCGAGTTCGTCTGGATCTCCGGCCGCCTGGCGAAGAAGGAGGGCGCCGTGTGGCGGGGCAAGCTCGGACAGGAGTTGAGCGTGCGGGACGGCCAGGAAGCGGCGCGCGGAGTGGCCATCGAACTGCTCGCGACACTGCGCGACGCGGCCGGAGATCTGAGACGCGTGCAGCAGATTGTGCGATTGCTGGTCGTGGTCAACGGCACCGCCGAATTTGACGAGCCGCACGTCGTCGCCAACGGCGCCTCGGAAGTGTTCGTGCGGGTCTTCGGCGAACGTGGGCTGCACGCACGAACGGCGATGTGCGCCGCGCAGCTTCCGTTCGGAGCGTGCGTCGAAATCGAAATGCTCGCGCGACTCGGCTAACAGCCCGCCATCGTGTGTTCTATCTGAAACGGACCACGGAAACCTCGCGACTATGCGCCGCTGATTCCATGATGCGTTCGAGAAGCTCCTCGCGGATACTCGGCCGCACCGGACAGCGTCGTCCGTGGCAGCGATAGTAGACGTGGCCTTCTTTTCCTCCGGCGTGAGACATCGAAGACAGGTAGCGCAGCGGACCCGCAAGCTGAAGCGGAACGTCCGCCACAACTTCTTAGGCCAGATCAGTACGCAAAGTCTTGCGGACGGGATCGCCCGAGTTGCCACAGGCTCATCGGACGGAGAAGGCCGAGCCGCACCGGCAACAGATCCTCGATCTGTTCGCCACCTGCAAGAGCAATCTGATGCGGGTCCATGAGGAGCTCACGGCGGCCGGCGCGGAGCTCTCGTATCAGGCCCTGACCGCGTTCTGCCGACGTCATGGCATCGGCCAGGAACCAATCGTTCCCGCCGGCCGGTATCACTTCGAGCCTGGACAGGAGGCCCAGCACGACACCTCACCGCACGAGGCGGTCATCGGCGGGCGCAAGCGGCGCGTGCAGACCGCCTCGGCCGTGCTGGCCTACTCGCGCGTGCTCTTCTTTCAGTGCTATCCGACCTTCAGCGGTTCGACTGCAAGGTCTTTCTGCCCGACGCGGTGCGCTACTTCGGTGGTGTTCCCGAGCGCATGATGATCGACAACACACACGTGGTGGTCCTGCGCGGAACAGGACGCGAGATGGTTCCGGTGCCGGAGATGGACGCCTTCGCCGGGCGGTTGGGCTAGGAGCTGCGCTTCGAGGGCTGGCGGCCTCTGTCCCTGCGCTGGTCGCAGAGCGCCGTGCTCTGCCCGGCTTCAGCGACGCAGCCAGACAGACGACGTTGCGAAACCGAGACGTGACTGATTGTGATCGATGGTGGAGCTGAACGGGATCGAACCGATGACCTCCTGAGTGCGATTCAGGCGCTCTCCCAACTGAGCTACAGCCCCACGATGTTGGAAAGTATGGCTGCTAACGGCAGCCTCCCGGAGGAGAATTCCGGGACGCGGAAGTATAGGGTCGCGTGGGGTGGAGGGCAAGCGGGTTTTGTGCGACACTCCCGGCATGCAGAAGATCCTTGGGCTGCTCGTCGTGCTTGCTACTGCTGCGTCCGGGCTGGCGCAGACGTTTCCTCCGATTGCGCAACTGCCGACTGGGGCGCCAGCGTTGCAGCAGCCGAGCTCGGCGACCGGCTTCACGTTCGTCGTGGCGGGGGATAACCGGCCGGCGAAGAGTGGCGATCCGTTGACGAAGCCGTTGCTCGACATCGTGCAGAGGGTGGCGGCCAATCCGCCGGCGTTTGTGGTTTGGGACGGCGATACGGTCTACGGCAAGCAGGACGTCGGCATCGATCAGCAATACGCGCAGTTTCTGGCGGCGTTCAAGCCGGTGCCGGTGGCGGTCTTCAACGCGCCCGGCAATCACGAGATGGTGGTGCAGACCATGATCTCGTGCGGTACGAAGAAGGATCCCTGGGACGCTGAGTTGCCCGACTTCAGCGGTTCGATGATGGCGGACTACCAGAAGTCGATGTCCGCGCCGTTCGGGATGTTCCGCTACGGCAATGCGGCCTTCGTCATCATCAACACTGATGACGTGCTGGACGTCGAGCTGACGAACGCCTGTGACTACAACGGGTACGTCGGCAAGGCGCAGCTCGCGGCGCTGAAGGCGACGCTCGATCAGCTCAAAGGCGACTCGACGGTGGCACACGTCTTCTGCTTCATGCATCGTCCCATCAAGGACAAAGGCGGCTCGCAGATCGGCACGAAGAAGGGCGATGCGTCGCCGTACGCGACGCAGGTCCGGGCCTTCCGGCATCTGCTCGACAAGGGCAACTACCCGAACATGACGTTCGTCTTCGCGTCGCACGATCATCGGCTGTACGTCGATCCCGCGCCGTCCAATCCGATTGGTCCGTTCAAGGGTAGCGTGCCGGACAAAGGGGCGCCGGTGTTCATCGTGACCGGCGGCGCCGGAGCTCCGCTCAGCGGTTGCAAGAAGGGGAAGGGGAAGCCGGGTGCGTACTACCACTACCTGACCGTGACCGTGAATGGATCTTCCGTGACGGTGAATGTGATGCCGCTTTACGGGACCACGCCGTGTGGTTCGTAGAATGAGGCTTCGCGCGTTGCCGGTTATCGGTTATCGAGAGTGGTAGCGGTTAGACTTCGCTGGCAACCCAAGAGTACGCAAATGATTGACACCGAAATCCGTCACAACACGAAGACCGACCGGTTCGAGGCCCACGTCGATGGCGGCGTTGCGTTTATCGAATACATCATCGACGGTGACGAGATCACCTTCACGCATACCAAAGTCCCGAAGGAAGCGGAAGGGAAGGGCGTTGCCGGGAAACTGGTCCTGGCTGCGATGGTGTACGCCCGAAACGCGAAACTGCGGGTCATTCCGAAGTGCCCGTACGTGGCGGCTTGGATGAAGCGCCATCACGAGTACGACGACATCCTGCATCCGGAGTTTCGGGAGGGCTGATCCGCAGATACGCAGATTAGCGCAGAGTGAGAGCTCGGGTCAGAAGCGGTGAGCAAGGCCTAGTACAAGGCCGGCGTCGGCGCTGTTCTGGAACGTGATGAGGTTCTCGATGATGCCGGCGTAGGCGGTTACGTCGCGGAAGGCGTGCTGCATGCCGGCGGTCAGTTGATACGACCGTCGCGCGAGCTCTGGAGCTCCGAGTCGCCGGAAGGGGCTCTGTGAGATGGTGACTTGCAGCGTGGCAGAGGTCCGGGCGGCGACAAGGGTGGAGATGCCGATCGAGTCGGTGATGACGATCTGAGAGTCGAGGCCGAGGGGAGCGTTGTGGCCGAGGAGGAGGAGACCGGCCGAGGCGTGGACCTGACTGCGGCCGTAGTCGCGAGTGACCAGCAGTTGAAGGCCGCCGTCGATCGATCCGGATCCTGAGAGGGATTGCGCGTTGCCGGTTGGTAACTCCAGCGCCGCTTGAAGCGACAGCGCCAGGTGGGGGTCTTCGAGGGCCGGCAATTCGTACTTCGCGGATAGCGTGACGTCGCCGAGGTGAGTGCCGGATGACTGCTCGCGGAGGTAGGTCCACTGATCGGTGCGAAGGTAGACGGTCTCGTGATTCTTCTGCATGGCCACGCGCTGGTCGTCGCCGAGGTGGAGGATGGCGTGGAAGTGTTCGATGAATGCATCGGAAGAGCCGCCGCCGATCGTGGCGAAGGGTACCGAGATGGCGGCCTCGAGGTTGTTCCCGAAGCCGCGGTGGGCGGTGAACGTCGTGCGATGGGTCTCGCCGTCGACGAGAAAGTTGGTTACTCCGTGGTCCATCCGGACGACGGCGAGCGTCTGGGCTCCCGTCCGGCGGATGGTATCGCCTTCGAGGTCGTGGCTGATCCAGCGCGACTTGGCGAAGGTGTTGGAGTCGGCGGCGTGGATGTCGACGAGCCACGAACCGTCATCGAGCACCCGCGCCCTCTCCGGCTCGAAGAAGAAGAAACCGTTGTTGAGCAGGTACTGATCGCGTACCGGCAACGGCCCGAGCACGGCATCAGCGGTATCGCGCTCCTGCGCGGCAACCGGCAGCGCGAGAACGGCAGTCACCGAGAGCGCTGCGAGTACGGTCAGGAGGCACCTGGTCATTGGCATTGGGTCCGAACGTAAAACGATGGCGCGGAGGGGGCGGATTTGTCCAGAAGTTTCTTTTGATGTCCACCTCCTTCGGCTGACTCGGCAGTCAACGATGTCCGGGGGCAAGGTCCTCCATTCTCTTCGCCGGCTGATCCGCGCCGTTCTGATGAAGGACCAACCCGTTCGCGCGTCCCTGATCGTCCTGAAACGTGATCTGTGCATCGACCACCTTCAGGAAGAAATCTCGAGCACCTTCGGCGAAGAGCTCGAACTTCGGCTGCGCGGTAGCCTGAAGAAAGAGGTGATCTCCCTCGCGGGTGATGGTGATGACGAATTGCGGGGTCAGCGAATAGCGGCCGGTGTAGCGATCGAAGATCGCCGGATCGACCTTCACTTCCTTGTGTTCTTTGGCAGCAGGGGCCGCGCCTTCGATTCTTTTCCCCGGTCGATCCGCGCCGTTCTGATGGAGGACCAGGCCGGTGGCTCGCCCCTGATCGTCTGTCTGGAACGTGATCTGCGCATCGACTGCCTTCAGGAAGAAGTCGTGATCGCCTGAAGCGTAGATCTCGAACCGGGGCTGTCCCGTTGCCTGCGCAAACAGGTGCTCAGCTTCCCTGGTCACTGTCAGGACGAAGCCGGGCATGAGCTCGTAGCGTCCTACGAGCTTCTCGAGTTGTTTCGGATCGACCTTCACTTCCTCTTTTGCTGGCTTGGCGAGAGGAGCGGAGGGGTCGAGAAGGCGCCGGCCGATGTCGTCGACTCCGGCGTTCGTGAACATGTTCGTCAGAACCACGACGCCCGTCTTGCTTTTGGCGTCGTAGGCGATGAAGGAGCGGTAGCCGCCGGTTCCTCCGTTGTGCCAGACGATCTCGTGACCTCCGGCGGTGGCGAAGACGTGCCAGCCGAGGGCGATCTCGAGGCCGGGCGTTCCCGTCGGACGCCTGACGGCAAGCATGGAGGCCATCGCCGGAGCGAGGGAAGACTTCGTCTCGCCGAGCGCGACGCTGAGCAGCGAGAGGAGATCGTTAGCGGTGGATCGGATCGCCCCTGCTCCCGCGAGCGTGGGCAGATCCCAGTTCGCGACGGCCTTCGCCTCGGCGTCATGCCCGACCGCGAGCCTGCGCTTCAGGGTATCGGATAGGGTAATGACGGTGCCTGGCATTCGCAGAGGCTCCGTGATGCGAGCCCGCAGCAGCGCCTCATAGGTCATGCCGGCACGACGCGACAACGCATGGCCGAGCAGACCTACGCCGAGGTTCGAGTACTCGTACTGGGACCCGATGTCGCGGGGAAGCTGATACGTGGAGAGGAAATCGTAGAGCTGCTGCACGGTGTAGTCCGCGTATGGATTCGCGGGGTCTTTCGGCAGCAGATTGGTCGGAACGCGTGGCAACCCCGAAGTGTGAGTTGCCAGGTCCTGCAGCGTGATCTTCTTTCCGCCGCGTTCCGGCACCTTCACTTCAGGCGGAAGGTACTTCGACACTGGATCCGTCAGGGCGACTTCGCCGCGCTGCGCCGCGTCAGCGAGCAGCAGCGACGTGAAGACTTTCGTCGCCGAGCCGATCTCGAAGACTGTATCGCCGTTCAGAGGACGTTTGTCATCCTTGTCGAGACTCCCGCAGGTCACGACGCGTCTGCCGGAGGGTTCGATGATGCCGACGACGATACCGGCACTTGCTTGCCGTGCGCCGAGACGGTCGGACAGGATGCGGCGGACCTCGGCGTCGGCCGGCAAGGCGGTCGAAGCTTGCGCGGTGGCAAGGCGAGCGAGCAGCAGCGAGCCGAGGGCGAGATAACGATAGCTGATATTCATTGGTTCTCCTCTTGAAGACGGTTGACCTCGTCGAGTTGCTGCTGATATTTCCGCGTACTCCGGAAGACAAGCGGCGAGATCACACTCACCAGCACGATGACTGCGATCACAAGAATCCGGGATTCGTGCCCAACTAACGAAAAACCGGCCATGAAGAGAAGCTGGGTTGGCCAGTACCGCTTCCCACTGTGAAGGTCGCGCAGACGTTCGAGTTGTCCCTTGAAAAAGTCGACGGACACCAGATTGCCCATCTCCGAGGCTCGCGCGGCAGCTTTCGCCGCGCGTCTGTATGACACGCCCCGGTAGAGTCCAATTGCGTAAATGCCGAGTAGGAGCGCATATCCGATGCGTACAAGCGGATCGTGATTCCCAATGAGAAGCCCGATCCAGAGGGGGATAATGAGCCAACCGAGAATGGCGCCCGTAAGGTGGATGACACGGTGCCGGCCGTAGACTTCCATGTTGACCCGTTCGATCCGTTGGCGAATCTCATCGGCTGACATACGAAAAGCCTCCCTGTTCTGGTTCTGCCACTCGTCTCGGAAATCGCTGGAAACCATGTCATCGTCCATTGTTTCCTCCCTGCCGGAAGCGTTCGGTCAGAATCTTCTTGATCCGGTGGATTCTTATGGCGACGTTGCCCGCCGAAATGCCGGTAATTTCTCCGATCGAGGCGGCATCAAGTCCTTCGAGGTACAGGAGGATCACCTGCCGCTCCGGAGGATTCAGGCGGTGAATGAGGATGTAGATCTGGTCAATCGCGTTCTGCCGGCCGGCAGCCGCCTCGTGATCGGCGCCGGACGGCATCGCGGCGATCTCGTCGAGGCTCACCGTCGGTCGCGAAGCCAGCCGCCGGTGCCTCGTCACGTGTGACGTCGCGACGTTGTGCGCGACCCGATAGACCCACGTCCGAAGCGAGCATTGCGCCTCGAAGCCGGCGAAACTGCGCCAGAGAGCGAGATGGATGTCCTGGAGGAGGTCCTTTCGCTTATCCGGATCGAGCTCGTAGGAGCGTGCGAGCCGTTCGAGCGCCGGAGCGTGCCTCGCGGCTGTCTCTTCGTAAAGCTCGTCCTGTCTGGATGTTGTGGTGAGCATCGGTGGAGCCGTGTTCCGATAGAGGTAGTCGTTGGAAACGCGACAGTCTTACAAATAGTCGCCATACACTGCACCGATGTTCTCCATCAGCCGAGGATTCATTGCTGCGCTTGGAGGCATCGCCATGACCCTGCTGGCCTGGTTCGGCCCGTGGGCGTGGCCGGGGTGGCCGGCGAGTGTGGCGATCGATCTGCTTACCCGATTTTCGGACTACCCGGATTTTTCACACCTCGGCAAGTCGGTGGTGGTCATCCTGCTCATCGCTCTGAACACCGGGACATGGGCGGGGGTGATTCGGGTGGTGATGCTGCTTGTGCCGCGGCGGGTTAGGGCATGATGCGCAGGCATGGATTTCCGATCCGATAACACGTTCGGCTGTTCTCCGGAGATCCTCGAGGCGCTGGCAAAGGCGAACGCCGGCACGATGTCGTCGTATGGCGATGACGGGATCACGGCTCGCGTACGCGAACGGTGCCGGGAGCTGTTCGAGTGCGATCTGGAGATCTTTCCGGTTCTGACCGGCACCGCAGGAAACGCGCTGTCGATCGCCGCGATGACGCCGTCGTCGGGATCGATCGTCTGCCACGACGAGGCCCACATCCGGCTCGAAGAGCTGGGCGCGGCCGAGTTTTTCTCTGGCGGTGCGAAGCTGATTCCGCTGCCGGGTGCGAATGGGAAACTGAGCGCGGACGACGTAGCCGCGGTGGAGACATTCTCCTGCCTCAGCATCGCACAGACGACGGAGGCGGCGACGCTCTACAGCGTCGATGAAGTGCGAGCGCTTTGCGATGCCGCCCGCTTGCGCGGTGCCGGCGTGCAGATGGATGGGTCGCGTTTCGCGAACGCGGTTGCCGCGCTCGGCTGCTCGCCGGCGGAGGCAAGCTGGCGTACCGGCGTGGACATCCTGTCGCTTGGGGCCACGAAGAACGGCGCAATGTCGGTTGAGGTGATCGTTGTCTTTCGAAAAGAACTTGCCGTGGAGCTTGTGCCGCACTGGCAGCGAAGCGGCCACCGGTTGTCGAAGATGCGGTTTCTCTCCGCGCAGCTCGACGCGTATTTCACCGATGACCTCTGGCTCCGCAACGCCCATCGTGCGAACTCCGCCGCGGCGCGGCTCGCTACCGGGATTCACGAGCATCTGGAGATCGTCCGGCCGGTGGAATCGAACTTCGTCTTCGTCCGCATCCCGCCATCGCTTGTCGAAACGTTGAAAGCGAACGGGTTCGATTTCTACGATTGGCAGCTCTTCGGGGCTGATGTTCATCGTCTGGCTACGTCCTACGCGACGACTGATCGTGACATCGATGCGTTCGTGGATGTGGTGCGCAAATCCGGTTCGACTTCCCGGTCGTAGGTTCGGTATTAGAGAGGAGACATCATGGCGACCGTGATGCTGATGCATTGGCCCGAGGTGACGAAAGAGCAGTATGAGCAGGTACGGCAGAGTGTGAAGTGGGAAGAGAATCCTCCTGACGGCGCGAAGTTCCACACCGCGTGGATGGGCAGCGACGGCTTTCACGTCCTCGACCTGTGGGATTCACCAGAACAGTTCCAGAAGTTCCACCAGGATCGGCTCGCGGCTGGTCTGGAGGCCGCCGGCATCGCTGGGCAGCCGAACGTGGAGCTCGCCGAGACCCTGTCGATTTTCGCGCCGAACGTGTAAAGGTCTCTCTGTGGTGAAAGGGTTCTAGTCAGACCGGCAGGCGAATCTCGAACGTAGCACCGCCGCCTTCGTTGTTCGACGGTGTGATCGAGCCGCCGTAGCCGTCGACGATCGTTTTGACGATGGCCAGTCCGAGGCCGGTATGCGATGCGCGTGGGCGTGTCGCATCCGGCCGGTGTGTGAAGAAGCGGTCGAAGACGCGCTCGAGATTCGCCTCGGGGATTCCGTTTCCTTGATCGGCGATGGTCGTGACGATGCTCGATGCCTGGCGTTTCAGCTCGATCGTCACGACGCCGCCCGGAGGTGAGAAGCTGATGGCGTTTTCGAGGACGTTGACCAAGACCTGAATGAGCCGGTCTTCCGAGGCGCGGACCTCACATGGCTCCTCCGGAAAGCCGAGGACGATCGAGACCGTGGCGCGCTCGCGCATGCGGAAACCGTCAACGATCCGTTCGAGCAGGGCGCGAACGTCGACCGGCGTGCGCTGCTCGGTGGTGAGCTGGGCATCAATCAATGTGATCTCGCGGACGCCGGCCAGGAGCGATTCCATCCTCGCGATCTCGAGCTCGACCATCCGCAGAAAGCGCCTACGCTGTTCGGGCTCGTCGACTTCGGCCAGCATCTCGGTGGCGGTGCGGATCGAAGCCAGCGGGTTCTTGAACTCGTGGGAGACGTCGGCGGCGAACGATTCTATGAACCGCACGTGCTCGTCGAGTCTTCGCGTGAGGCGTTCGAGAGCACGCGAGAGGTCGCCGATCTCATCGTGTTTTTTGGAACCCCGGAAGCGTCCGCGCAATCGTCCGCGGCGGTCGAGGATGGCGCCGGCTTCGAGCCGGAGCCGCTGCAGGGGACGAACGATGGTCGTCGCCACGAGCAGGCTGATGATGATGGCTACGATCACCGAGATGACGAAAATGCGCAGGATGCCGAGGCGCACGGTGTAGAGATCCTGCAGGATCGGGAACGTGCTCTGAGACGCCAGCGCGGCACCGATGACGTTGTCGCCGACGCGGATCGGCTCGGCGACGTAGACGGTGACGGAGCGGCGATCGGGGGAGATGCGCTCGACAGCACCCGGCTCGCCCTGCAGTGCGCTGCGAACCTCCGCACCGAGGAGTCGTTCCGACCGCTCGTAGTAATCACCCTCGTCCAGCGGCCGTTCCAGCGTCCGCGCGGAACCGAAGAATGGACGAAGGAGTGCTGCGCCGGCGCGATAGAGGATGTTGCGCTTTGCGCGGCTGGCGCGTTGAACCGGCGGCGCGCCACTGAGCGTGTGGGTGTCGGCGACGATGTGTCCGAGGGGTGAGATCACCCGGAGCCGGACCGGATCGTTGGCATCGCCACGCAAGCGGTGACGTTCGAGCAGGATCTCCTGCGCACTTCGTCCCGGTACCTGCGCCGAGGCGACGGCGGCGGCAAGCAGACGCGCTTCCTCCTGCAAGGCGCGGCGCTGCAATCCCAGCAGTCTTTGTTCGTACGACCCGAGGTAGAGGATGCCAGCCACCGGGAGAAAGACCAGCAGCATGTTGAACGCCATCAAGCGGAAGAAGATGCGCGAGATGAAGCGCCGGAGACGGGGAGGGGTCATGAGTGATCCGCCCGTAGCGTTCGTAGCGCAGCCGGCGCTACGTGATCCATCGGTAGCCCACTCCGTAGACCGTTTCGATGGCGACGAAGGTGGGATCGGCATCCTCGAATTTGCGACGCAGGCGTTTTATGTGCGTGTCGATGGTCCGGTCGCTGACGTAGGTGTCGTTCGGGTATCCCTCCTTCGTGAGCTGTTTGCGCGATTTCACGTGGCCGGGATGACGGACGAGCGCGTGCAGCATCATGAACTCGGTGACGGTGAGATCGACGCGCGCATCGTTCCAGGTGGCCATGTATCGCTGCAGGTCGAGCGCGAGCGGACCGCAGCGAAGCGGCGCCTCGGCCTGCTGCGTGGTTGGGTTCTCGATGAATGACAAGCGGCGGAAGAGGACTTTCACGCGCGCGGCCAGCTCCCGCATCGAGAACGGCTTGCAAAGATAGTCGTCCGCCCCCATCTCCAGGCCGAGAACGCGGTCGATCTCTTCGTCGCGAGAGGTGAGAAAGATGATCGGGAGTGTTTCGCTGCGGGCACGCAGACGGCGGCAGAGCTCGAGGCCGTCCATCCTCGGCATGGTGATGTCGAGTATCGCCAGTGATGGCAACCGGTCTTTGACGACGTCCCACGCCGCGGCCCCATCGGCGAACGTCACGACGTCATAGCCATCGCGGCGGAGGGCGAAGGCCACCGTCTCACGGATGGTCTCTTCGTCGTCTACGACAGCGATCGTTTGACGCACGGGCGCAGGATGCCACGAAACGCCGCGGATTGACCGCCGCCACAATCCCGCCATATTCCTGCCGCCAGCTCTCCTCGATTGCGGCCGCGCCACGTCACATCGCGGGCTTCTATTGATCACATCGAATGAAGGAGACGACGATGGAGACCAACGACACAACCGAAAACGAATACAAACCGCGCGACTACACGCTGGAACGATGGATGGTCCTGCTGCTCTCGCTGCTGTTCTTCCTCCCTTTCGTGGCGCAGGCGCAGGAGACGACGACACTCGATAAGGACGACCGGGCGGGGTTGCTGCTGAAGACCGCCAAGCCGGGCGTTTACGCGATCAGCCCCGCCGTGAAATCCGAGGTCAGCATCATGGTCTCGGGATCGATTGTGCGGACGTCGGTCAAACAGACGTTTCACAACACCACCGGACGCTGTGTGGAAGGGCTCTACGTTTATCCGCTGCCGGAGATGAGCGCGGTGGACACTCTGAAGATGACCATCGGACCGCGCGTCATCATCGGCGAGATCCGCGAGCGCGAACAGGCCCGCAAGGAGTTCGAGCAGGCGAAGAGTGAAGGGCGCAAGGCGGCGCTCGTCGAACAGCAGCGGCCGAATGTCTTCACGACTTCGGTGTCGGGCGTGATGCCGGACGAAGACGCGGTGATCGAGATCGCCTATCAGGAGACGGCGCGCTTCGAGAACGGCCAGTACCGTCTCCGCTTCCCGATGGTGGTGGCACCGCGCTACTCGCCGCTGGGAACGTTTGCGACGGCTGTCGCCGCCAGGCTTCCGCCGGTCCTCTCGAGCGCCGGCAACGCCGGTGCGACCGTTTCGCTCTCGGTCGATCTCCAGCCCGGCTACTCCGTCCGCAATATTCAGAGCGTGCAGCAGGTGAAGTCGGAGACGATCGGAAACCGGCACTATCGCGTCACGGCGGATTCAGCGACGCTCAATGCCGATCACGATTTCGAGTTGTCGTGGCAGCCTGACCTCGGTACGAAGCCCGAAGCGACTGTGCTCACGGAAAAGCTGGGCGAGGAGACGTACGCGCTGGTGATGGTCACGCCGCCCGCTCGGTCGCCTGTACGCCTGCCGCGCGAGACGATCTTCATCATCGACAGCTCCGGATCGATGGAAGGGGCCTCTATGAATCAGGCCAAGGCGGCGTTGCTGCTGGCGCTCGACGATCTTCGCCCTGGCGACAAGTTCAACGTCATCGATTTCGATTCCGAAGCGCGCCCGCTGTTCAGCGACAGTAAGTTCGCCGATCCGACGGCGATCTCTGAGGCGAAACAGTTTGTGGAGACGATCAAAGCCGATGGCGGCACGGAGATGCTGAAGGCATTGCGTTTGGCGCTGCCGGAGAAACCGGGCACACCGTCCGGCACCGTGCGGCAGGTGATTTTCATGACCGACGGCCAGGTCTCCAACGAACTGGAGCTGGTCACTTTCATCCACGCGCACCTCGGCGAGAGCCGTCTCTTCACGGTCGGCATCGGCGCCGCGCCAAACTCGCACTTCATGCGCAACGCGGCGCGTTTCGGCCGCGGCACATTCACTTACATCGGCGATGTCCAACAGGTTCAGGAGCGGATGTCGGAGCTCTTCGGGAAACTCGACGCGCCGGTGATGACGTCGATCGAGGTCCACAGCAACGATGCCACCGCCGAGTGGTGGCCGGAGCGTGTGCCCGACCTCTATAGCGGCGAGCCGCTGGTTGTCGCCGTACGCGTTCATGATCGCAATGCGAAAGTCACGCTGCATGGCAGCATCGGCAACGAGTCGTGGACGAAGGAGCTGACGCTGCCGGCCCCCGGCGCGGACGAAGGTATCGCCAGACTCTGGGGCCGCGAGAAGATCGAGTCGCTGATGGACCACCTCGGCGACGGCAGCGATCCGAAGGGAGTCGAAGCCGCCGTGATCGCCGTCGCGCTCCAACATCACCTCACCTCGCAGTACACGAGCCTTGTTGCCATCGATAAGACCCCGCAGGGACTCAATCCAACGTGCGTTCCTGAGCCGCTGCCGGTCGGCGGATCGGTCAGGAGTGACGAACCGGGAACGTTGCCGCAGACGGCGACACCGGCCGGACTGCTCCTGTTGATCGGATCGTCGCTTGCGGCTGTCGCGCTCATCGCTTTGAAGGTGACTCGGTAGGTTCGGATTCGGGGAGGAGCTTCTGGGCTCCTCCTCGACCTCTGTAAGGCAATGTTGAATGTTCAATGTTGAATGGAAAAGGCACGGCGGTGCGAGCCGCTCATTCAACATTGAACATTCAACACTCAACATTTCTCTTTCTGCCACAACCCGAGGAACCAATGACAACCACCATCCGCAACCTGACCCGCATGGCCATCGTCCCGCTTCTCCTCACCGGCCTCGCCATAGGCGGTGAGGGGTTCTGGATCTACGCAAAGGCAAAGCTGGCCCAACTCCTTCTCGAGATGTCGTGGCGAAGCGCGCTGGCCGGGGAGCAGCGAAAGCCGTGGCCGTGGGCCGACACGAGGGCCATCGCCAGGTTGACCATCGAGCGCGACGGTGCGGCCATCATCATCCTCGCCGGCGCCAGCGGACGGACGATGGCGTTCGGCCCTGGCCACCTCGACGGGACGGCCATGCCGGGAGACGCCGGCAACTGCGTGATCACGGCCCATCGCGACACGCATTTCGCGCCGCTTCGCTACGTCGGACCTGGCGACATCCTCACGATGCAGCGTCCTGACGGCCACAGCGTTCGTTATCGAGTGCAGGCGACGCGCATCGTCAGTAAGAGCGACACCTCGGTGCTCCGGCAGGACGGACGCACACGTCTGACGCTCATCACCTGCTACCCTTTCGACGCCATCCGTCCCGGGACGCCGTTGCGGTGGGTGGTGATCGCGCAGAAGGTGGCTTGAGTTGGGGTCAGGCGCGCGAACTTTCGCATGCTGGTGAGTAGGTGCCGCGTCTCAAATACCTGTCATCCTGAGCGAGGGACAGCGCAGGCGCTGCACCTGGGAAAAGAAACATGGTGCTGGCGAAAGCCGCGCGATTGCCGGTGTCGATGCGCGCAGGCGCGTCGGACAATGTAGCCCCTGGCTCGGCCAGGGGTAATCG
>JBBRNB010000071.1:0-36157 GCA_038230535.1 Thermoanaerobaculia bacterium | reverse complement strand
TGAATGCGCATTGTGATGCCTCCTTTTCGATCGACAGACCTTCTCCGGCGCGGCTGCCGCCTCTGATCGCGGTCAAGTCGTCATGACGTCTACTGCTGTGAATTTGCCGAGAACGTGTGTTGGACTACCTATTGGAGTGTCACGAACGGGATTTTCCTTACACTAGGTGAAAAAATTTTTGGCGTCGAGGCTGATGCTCCCGCGAGTAGGACACAGCACGGCGCGGAAAGGTCACCGCCACGCGGGTGTCGTCACCGTTTTGCAACGCCTCCGTGAGTTGGTACGGCAGACAGCGAAGAAACGTTGGCTCCACCCGGCGATTCCGAGGTAGAATCGACCCGCGGCCAGGTGGCCGCGGGTCGGGTGTCAGCCCGATTCGCGAGTCGAACCGGACGTCCGGGGAGCCGGGGGGGTTGATTGCCAAATCGTTCCCTCCTCCGGCCCCTCGCTTACTTCTTTTGCGGGGTCGAAGAAGGGTCGGTCGGCGGAACGGCGAGTACGGCCGGTGCCGCATCCGTTGCCTTTACGGCCTTCTTCGTGCGCTTCTTCCGGAGCGCGTGCTTCATTTCGAGAACGTGCGGCGTCACGGCGTTCCCCGAGTTCGTCTTCGCGTATCCCTTTGCCAGGCGATAGACGTCGCGGGCCCAGGGGTTGGTGGCTTGGACCCACGGGGGTGGTGGCTTGGACCCAGGGGTCGGTGGCTTGGACCCAGGGGTTGGTGGCTTGGACCCAAGGGGTTGGTGGCTTGGACCCAGGGGTCGGTGGCTTGGACCCACGGGGGTGGTGGCTTAGACCCAGGGGTCGGTGGCTTGGACCCAGGGGGTGGTGGCTTGGACCCAGGGGGTGGTGGCTTGGACCCAGGGGGTGGTGGCTTGGACCCAGGGGGTTGGTGGCTTGGACCCAGGGGTCGGTGGCTTGGACCCAGGGGTCGGTGGCTTGGACCCAGGGGGTCGGTGCCATGTCCCCAAGTCTTGACGACATGCGCGCATCTGCAGACCGCACCGGCATACAGACACCGCGGGACCGGCGCCGGCTCGACCCGCCGCCTCATGGCTGGTACTGTTGTTCGGACTCGTGAAGCTGCATTTTCCCGCGTATCCGCTCGGAGTACCATCATTTCGACGGATGGCTCAAGCGGATCGAGTCGCTGACGCCGATTCCGTAGCTCCCTGGCGTTTTTCAAATCACCTGTCATCCTGAGCCTGCCGTAGCCGCTTGGGCGGGTGGGTGGTGGAGCGGCGGAGGACGGCGAAGGACCCCCCTCCTGAAACCGGGAAGGGCGCGCGCGGATCTTCAACCACCGTCTCCCCCTCCCTTTCCGGGTTTCAGGCAGGGGGTCCTTCGCCGTCCTCCGCCGCACCGCCCACCCATCCACCCAAACGGCTACGGCAGGCTCAGGATGACAGGTATGTGAGAACGCCGATTCCTGCACAAGCTCTCAGGATGACAGGTCAATGGCCTTAACTTAGGCTTCGTGCCCTGGGAACGCGGGCGTCCCGCCCGCTGTCTACGCTCGGCAAAAAACCGATGCGGGCGAGACGCTCGCGTTCCCAGGGTGTCTAAAGTTAAGGCCATTGGGATGACAGGTATGTGACACGCGCGATTTCTGCACATCCTCTGAGGGTGAACGAACGAACCGTCTACGTCCACTCCTCCCGCCCCGTCCGCCCCTTCCCGGGCACCCGTCCGCCTTTGCGGCGATCGTCGTCGCGCGGGACGACGTCTCGATGTGGGCGCGTCTTCTCCAACTTCTCCACGAAACGCGCGGCTTCATCGATCACGTCATCGAAGCCTGCCACGGGAGGCGCGGCGTTCTGGCGCAGGCGCGCAATATGTACGCGATAGGCATCCGCTCGCTTTTGGGCATCGGATAGACGGGCGCTCAGCTCTCCGCCACTCTTCACCCGTTCATCGATGTACCGCTGCAACCCCGGGACACGCTCGACATGGCTGCAGAAGAGAACGACGTCACTGCCCGCCATCGCGGCGCGCTCGACGAGCGACTCATACGGGCCGAGGTCGGAGACGGCGTGCATCTCCATATCGTCGCTGATGGCCAGCCCTTTGAAGCCGATGACGTCGAGCAGATCGCGCGTCAGACGACGGCTCAGCGTGGCCGGGGTATGAGGATCGTCGATCTGCGGATAGGTGCCGTGACCGATCATGATCGCGCTCGCCTCATTGCCCAGCCGGGCGAACGGAACGAGATCCCGCTTCAGCAGATCGTCCTGCGAAAAATTCATGACCGTCGTTTCGTAGTGGGGATCGCCCGTACCTTGTCCGAGGCCGGGGAAGTGTTTGAGACATGCCGCGGTGCCGGTCTGGTGAAGTCCGCGGATGAAGGCACCGGCCAGTTCGACGACCTGCTCCGGATCGCCGCCGAACATCCGGCGCTCCAGCCCTTTCGGCGAATCGTCTCCTCGGACGTCGACCACCGGCGCGAGATCGACTTCGATGTCGAACCAGCGCAGTGCCGTCCCGATCACGCGTCCGAACCACCCTGCCATCCCGGCCGGCTCCTCCCCTTCTGCGAATACCTCTGCGCTGGGGAGCCCAGGAATGAGGTGGCGTAGGCGATCGACGCGCCCGCCTTCCTCATCGATCATGAACAACGGTGGCCTGGAGGGAGCGAGCGACTTGATCTCGGCGACGAGCTCGCGCAGTTCCTCCGCTTCACCGATGTTGCGTGCAAAGAGAACGACGGCGTAAGGGGTTGCATCGCGAAGGATGCGCCGCTCGAGGTCCGTCAGAGATTTTCCGGTGATGCCGATGCCGAGAAGGTCGCTGGTCATTCGCCGGCATCGTAGCAAAGGGGAACCTCTCGACAAGAGGCTGCGCGGCAGAACCTTCCGCGCGTCACTGCTGGTGGAGCCTTGGGCAGCCCGGCGCCGCCGGGCGTGCCGGCCTAGCCAAGCAGCTTGTCTTTCAGCATCGCCAGCTCATTGAGAGCCTGAATCGGCGTGAGCGCCTCAACCTCGATGGCCCGCAGGGCAGCCAGCACATCCTGCTCGCGGGGATCTCCTCCGAAGAGCCCGAGCTGACGCACAGGAGGAGCGCCAGTGCGCCTCTGCGTCTCGGCAACGACGTCGCGCTCCTTCCGCTCCAGCGTCACGAGGATCTCGCGAGCACGCTCGATGATCGTCCGCGGGATGCCGGCCAGCTTCGCCACCTGGATGCCGTAGCTCTTGTCAGCCGCCCCCTCCACGACCTTGCGCAGAAAGATGATCTGCTCGTTCCACTCCTTCACGGCCACGCTGTAGTTGGCCACGCGCGCCTTCGTTTTCGCCAGGTCGGTGACCTCGTGGTAGTGCGTGGCAAAGAGGGTGATGCCACCGCGGGAGGGATTGTCGTGAAGGTATTCGATGATGGCCCACGCCAGCGAGAGGCCGTCGAACGTAGCCGTGCCGCGGCCCACTTCATCGAGGATGATCAGCGAACGGTCCGTGGCGTTGTTCAGAATGTTGGCTGTCTCGTGCATCTCCACCATGAACGTCGACTCGCCGCGCGCGAGTTGGTCGGAGGCACCGACGCGGGTAAAGATCCGATCGAAGATCCCAAGACGCGCTTTGGCGGCGGGAACGAAGCCGCCGATTTGATTCAGCAAAACAATGAGTGCCACCTGACGCAGGTAGGTCGACTTTCCGCCCATGTTCGGGCCGGTGATGATCTGGATGCCGTTGCTATCGCGGTCGATGCCGGTGTCGTTCGGGATGAAGCGCTCTCCGGCGATTACCTCGATGACCGGATGGCGGCCGTCTTCGATGCAGATCTCCGCGCTCTCGCTAAGGGACGCCCGCACGTAGCGGTTGCGCACCGCGATCGTGGCAAGCGAGGCAATGGCGTCCACCTCGCCGGCGGCGCGCGCGGTGGCCAGGATGGCGCCGCTCATGCGTGACACGCCCTCGAGCAGTTCCTCGTACAGTCTGGTCTCGATGATGATGGCCTTGCCCTCGGCGCCGGCGATCTTCTCTTCCAGCACCTTCAGATCGGGCGTGATGAAGCGCTCGGCGTTGACCAGCGTCTGCTTGCGGATGTAGTCGCCGGGGACTTTGGCCAGGTTCGATTTCGAGACTTCGATGTAGTAGCCGAAGACGGAGTTGAAGCGAATCTTCAGCGACCCGATGCCTGTGCGCTCCCGCTCGCGCCCCTCGATCTGGACGAGGATCGACTTCGAGTCGTGTGCGATGGCGCGCAGCTCATCGAGCTCGCTGTCCACGCCCGGCTTGATGGCACCGCCGTCGCGGAGGTTGAGAGGCGGACTGTCAGCGAGCGTGGCGGCGATCCTGTCGACGACGGCCGGCACCGTGTCCAGCGCGTTTCGCAGACGGTTGATCAATGGTCCGTGCAGCGGGGTCATCGCCTCGCGAAGGTCGCCAACCATCAGCAGCGAGTCAGCCAGCGTGAGGCATTCGCGCGGGCTGGCGCTGCGGAGCGTGACGCGCGAGGCCAGCCGCTCGAGGTCGGCGATCCTGGCCAGGCACTGCGTCATCGGCTCGAGAATGGCGCGCGAGCGCGTCAGCTCGTCGACGGCGTCGTGGCGTTCGAAGATGGCTTCGCGCACTTTGAGCGGGCGCGTAATCCACTTCCGCAGCATCCTCCCACCCATCGCCGAGCGCGTGGCGTTTACGACGCTCCAGAGCGACGCACGGGGGCGGGCCGCATCGCGCGAGTCGAGAATCTCCAGATTGGCGAGCGTCGCGGCATCGAGCTGAAGAAAGTCCGCTTCGTTGTCGACGCGCAACGTCAGGACGTGGTCGAGCGGCCTCTTGTGGCTGGCAGCGGCGTAACGAAGCGCAGCGCCGGCCGCACCGATGCGCGGATCATCCCCCTCCAGCCCGAAGCCGCGCAGCGACTGCGTACCGAAATGCCGTGACAAATACTCGTGTGCCCCCGCGATCTCGAACAACGACGGCTCGACGGCGGTCGAAGGGATCTCCAGTTGGAACGGCGCCTCCCTCGGGAAGATCGCCTCGCGCGGCGCAAACCGCGCCACGTCGTCGCCAAGCCGCGGATCGGCTGCATCGTGATAGGTGGTGACGAAGAAATCTCCGGTAGAGACGTCGAGGTAGGCGGCGCCGATGGCACCGCTCAGTGTAGGGCCGCCGCCCTCGGCGGCCTCGGTCTTGCGCGGCGCGATAACGGCCGCCGGGGGCGGCGGCCCTACACCCATACCCAGCGCGAGCAGGTAACAACTCTCCCTCTCTACGATGAAGCTCTCGGTCGCCGTCCCCGGCGTCACGATGCGCACGATCTCGCGCTTCACCAGCCCCTTCGCCGCCGCTGCATCCTCGGTTTGATCGCAGATGGCGACACTGAGCCCGTGGCGGATCAGTTTGGCGATGTAGCCGCCGGCGGAGTGGTAGGGCACTCCGCACATCGGCGCCTCGTGCTCCGCCCCCTTGTTTCGTGCGGTGAGGACGAGGTCGAGCAGCGGCGCGGCTTTCTCGGCATCCTCGAAGAACATCTCGTAGAAATCGCCGAGGCGGTAGAAGAGGATGGCGTCGGGAACCTGCCGTTTGATCTCGAAGTATTGCTCGAGCATCGGCGTGAGCTTCATGGGGCGTGACATGGGCGGCGGGATTATGAATGATTGAGGGGCGGGGGGGTTGGAAGCTGAATGTTGAGTGTTCAATGTTGAATGTTCAATGTTGAATGGAGGCTGCGAGGCTCAGCGAGGCTCCAGTCATTCAACATTTTTAACATTGAACATTCAACATTCAACATTCAACATTTGATCATCAGGTGTGCTCTAGCTGCCCAGGAGCCGGAGGTACCCGTGAATGCGCTCAGCATTCTTCCCCGCATCCCCCCGCCCCACGCGCGAGGTCGAACGAACGTCGACGCGGCTGTGATCTCCGGCGGGACGGATGCGCACGACGACGTCATCGTGGAAGCCAAAAAAGGCGGTGGTATCGGTCGCCTCCAGGATCCCCTCGGCAGGACGCGCCGATACGATCTCCCAGCCCATCGTTTTCGCCGCGTCGACGGCTTTGGCGAACACCGCGTCGCCGGCGAGAGACATATCCAGGGTGGCGAGGTCAGGGTAGCCGGCGCGCTGCTGCGACGCCGTGGCGTCGTCGATGCGATCGGGGGCCTTGTTGGGAGCATCCGCGCGCAGCGGCAGGATCGCGGAGAAGCGCGGCGGGTCGGCCAGGTCAGTACTGATGTCGTGGATGCGCGGCTTGTTCCGGGCGCCGGCGACCTGCGTGAGCGGGAGGAGCACGATCAGCGCACCGGCAGTCGCCGCGATTGCAGCAGCCGGATTCGGGCGCGTCCGCAGCCAGGCAATACCGGAGATCAGTAGCGCGAGCAGTCCCGCCAGAAAAGCGACGGCGAAGAGGAGCAGGCCGATCTTGAAGTTCCACCATCCCCAGCGCGTGCCGGGACCGGAAAGGAGAAGGGAGACGGCCGCGACGGCAGCAAGAATGGCACCGGCTGTGGTCATGCGAGAAGTGTATCGCCAGGATGGGTAACCACCCACACCCGCTCGGTTGCCGTCGCAAGTGCCTTTGCAGCTTGTTGCCTCATTCAGGCTTTCGAACAACCAGCATTCGTCCGTCCACGGCATCCAACTCCACCACTACGGCGTCCCGAAGAGCGCTGTGCGGAACGCGATCGCAGAGCACGACCCACCGGTTCGCGGAGCCGCCTTCGCCGCGGGCAGCCAGGGCGACGTGAACCGCTTCGTAGCCGCGGAAGCGGACCCCGCCGGTTTGCCGAAGCACGGCGATCGCGCGCACCGCGGCGTCGTCGCTGAGAATGCGCCCCGGCCGGCGTGAAGGGTCCTCGCGGTGGCGCAGCGCCAGAAAGAGGACGGCGCAGAGCGCAATCCACAGGGGATAGAACAGCCAGTAGCGGCGGCGCACGCGCGCTATCATAGCGGCCCGATGACACGTGCCGAGATTGAAGAGAAAGTGGTAGCCATCGTCCGCAAAGAGAAGAACATCGCGGACGATAAGCTGTCGCTGGAAACGCCACTCGCCGAAGCCGGAGTCGACTCGCTCGACGCACTCAGTATCCTCTTCGCCATCGAGGAGGAGTTCCACATCTCGATTCCGGACGAGCGCGCCCGATCGCTGAAGACCTTCGGCGATATGGTTGACAGCATCGAGGCGCTCTCGCAAACGTGAGCCGCGTAGCGCCGGCGGCGCTACGTCTCCGCGCGTGGCCTCTGATTTGCTACTCTCGCTGCAACAAACGGGGGATAGAACCTTGATCGTCGAAAAAAAGCACACCGAGAACTTCACGATCCTCTACGTGGAAGGTCTCATCAAGCTCGGCGAGAGCGCGGAGTTTTTCTCCGCGGCGCTGGAGAACGTGCTGAAGAACGAAAGCGCGAACGTCATTGTCGACTTCACGAAGATCGACTACATCGACTCCACAGGCATCGGTGAACTGGTCGGCTACCTCGGCAAGTTCTCGGGCCAGAACCGGAAGTTGATCCTCGTCAATCCCTCGGAACGCATCATGAAACTGCTCAAGCTGGCCAAGCTCGATTCGGTCTTCAAGATTCACAACACCGAAGAGGAAGCGATCGCCGCGGAGAGTGGGAAGTAGGTTGCTGGGTTGCCGGGTTGCGCGGTCTCGGGGTCTATTGGTGCTCATGCCCTCTTGTACGATGTAACCCACCCCGAGACCCCGAGACCAGGCAACTCAGCAACCAACCTACCCACCCACCAACACACCGACTCCCGTAAACTCCAGTTCATGCAAATTCTCGCGCGCGTCTTCCGCGGCGATCAGCTCGAATCGTTCCACACCGGATCCATTGTGGTCGTCGACTCGCTCGGCCGGCTGCTCGCGTACGCGGGTGAGCCGGCACTCCGCACCTGCCTTCGATCGGCTGCGAAACCGTTTCAGGCCATTCCGCTGCTCGAGTACGGAGGCATCGACGAGTACGAGCTATCCGGCGAGGAGCTGGCGCTGACCTGCGGATCCCACGGAGGCGAGCCCATACACGTGGCCACTGCGGCGGCGTTGCTGCGCAAGGGCGAATTCGACGAGACGGATCTTCTTTGCGGTGCGCACGTGCCGTACGACGAGAAGGCTGCTTCCGAGCTGCGCACGGCAGGCGAAGAGCCGTCGCCTCTGCACAACAACTGCTCCGGCAAGCACGCCGGCATGCTTCTGGCGACGCAGGTGATGGACGTTCCGGCAGCACACTACATCGACGCCGGGCATCCCCTGCAGGAAACGATGCGCGCCACGCTCGGCGATTTCGCAGACCTCGAGCCGGAGGAGATTCCGATCGCCGTCGATGGCTGCGGCGTCCCGGCCTTTTTCCTCTCCCTCCAGCGCACGGCGTTCGCATACGCACGCCTGATGGCGACGAGCGAAGGAGCGGGAACAGCGGGAGTGCTGGAGCGTTACGCCGCCAGCGCGACGCGCATCGTCCAGTCGATGACGGCCTTTCCGCAGTACGTGGCGGGAGCCTGGAGCATCACTACGCCGCTGATGCAGGCCTTCGGCGGTGAGCTGCTGGCAAAGGAGGGGGCCGAAGGCCTCTACGCCATGGCGATGGCCCCGTCACTCGTGGCGGCGTTGACCGGGCGGCTTCACGTCGCCGATGATGTCGCCATCGGCATCGCTCTGAAGATCCACGACGGTTCGATGACGCGGGGCCGCAATTCTGTGATTCTGAAAACTCTCGAGATTCTCGGCGCCGGCCTCGATGCACCGGAGTTGCAACCGTTCCACAGGCAGCCCGTCAAAAACGTGGCCGGTGCGATCGTCGGGGAAGTCCGCGCTGAGTTCGAACTGGAGATGCTATGAAGACTTCGACAGCCCTTCTGCTTTCTGCCTCATGCTTTCTGCTTTCAGCCTGCAGCACCGTAGGCGTCTCGAAAACGAGCGGCGGCTTCGCCGAGATTTCTCCTACGGTCGCCGCCGAGATGATCCTGGACACCCAGCAGGTCGTAGTCATCGACATCCGCCCGGCGGCGGACTATCGCGGACCGGAGGGTCACATCGCCGGCGCAATCAGCGCACCATTCGAGACGATCGAGTTGCACCTCCCGGAGCTCCTGCCGTATCAGAATCAGACCGTGCTCGTGTACGGTGAGACGTCCGCGGACGGCGCCGTGGCGGCACAACTTCTCGCCGTGGCAGGCTTCCGTAACGTCGTGCACGTCAACGGCGGCATCAAGAGATGGATTGAACGCGGCTACCGCACGGTTAATGCGCAGTGATTCTCAAATCGGTCCGTAGGAAAGTGAAGATGAAACGAGCTTCCCTGGCCATCATCATGGCTCTTCTGCCTCTCTGTGCCTCGGCGCAGAAGGCTCCACCCCTCAACGTGACGCTTGTGAATTTCGCCACCAGGTCGCTGGCGAAATGCCCCGAGGCAAAGATCACCGTCGACCCCCTCGGGCCGGGCGGCCCGGTGGGCTTCCAACCCTACACGCTGACCCAGGAATCAGCCGATCCGAGCTGCCAGCGCAAGACGTACCTGCTCCATTCGCCGGCGACCGGACAGATTCTGATCGGGAGCATCTTTACGCTGGCGCAGGACGGAAAACCGGTCAATACGCGTATCGCGGCGGTGGCCAGTGCCGCGCTGAAGGAACCGGTCGCAGCGACCATCGCCCCGTTTCCGCTGCCTGATGGGATTCACGCCGTCTCCATCATGAAGGAGGCGAAGGGCGTTGGCGGCTTCACGTACCACGGCTTTATCGACGCCTCGAACAACTACCTGATCATCGGTACCCGCGGCAATCTGAGCACAGATCCAGGCAAGACGCTCATCGAATCGATCGGCCTGGGAGGAGCGACGCACCGCGGCAATCCGAAGTCGAAGGTGCAGATCATCGAGTTGTCCGATTTCGAGTGCCCGACCTGCGGCAAGGCTCACAAGAAGGTCGAGCCGATCATCGCGAAGAATCTCGACAAGGTCGACTACTACCGCCTCGATCTACCCCTGTTCGAGCATCACGAGTGGGCTCTCGCCGCCGCCCTCGGCGCGCGCTCTCTGTCGAAGGTGGCACCGGCAAAGTATTGGTCGTACGTCAATTTCGTTTTCGAGAATCAGGAAGCGATCAGCAAGCAGCCCTTCGACAAATTCCTCGAGAATTTCTGCAGCGACAACGACGTGAGCTGGAAGGCGGTCGAAAAGATCTACCACTCACCCGCCGAGAAGGCGGCACTGATCGATCAGGTCAGCCGCGCCTTCGACAACGGCATCCTCTCCACACCGACTTACATCATCAATGGTCAGGTTATCGGCTTCGGCCCCGAGGGGACATTCACCATCGACGCAATCAAGAAGGCGCTCGGCGTGAAGTAGCAATTGTGTAGGGCCGCCGCCTCGGCGGCCATCCCGCGCAGAACAGGCCCGCCGGGGCGGCGGCCCTACACAAGCGAACCCTAAAATCCGATACTGATCTTCGCCGCGTAGCTCCTCACTTCCGCTTGTGTCGTTTCGATGACGAGCTTCGGCACGAGCAGAGAGAGGCGAACGCCGGCTGTGTAGCGGTTCAGGTTGCTCCGGTCGGTCAGCCTGAACGCTGATGAATGCAAGGTAGCCGGGATGTCACCCTGCGCGTTGACACGCATGCGGCCGATGGCGACATACGGCGTGATCGGACCGAAGCCCTTGCTGAGGAAGACCTCGGCACCGTAGGTTTTCTCGCGGAAGACATCGACGCCGGTGAGCGTCGAGTAGGACAGCCGCAACGCCAGCTCCGGTTTCAGCACGCCGCCGCGCAGAAGTGGCGCGTCGAGAGCGCCGCCCCATGTGGCGATACCGCTGTTGGAGATCTTCGCGTACGTACCGGAGATCGTGCCGAAGCCGAAGCCCTTGGATGCCACCAGGCGGGGCACGCCGATGTAGCCATGCGTCGTGAAGCTGCTGCCCGGCGGTACGGCGGCGCGCCAGTAGGCGGAGCTCTCGTCGACAGGAACGACCGTCGCGGCCACTCCGGCGTCGAATCCGAGCACGCCGCTTGCGCGCGCTGGCTGCACGGGCGTGGCAAAGATGGCCTGTCCGACGATGCGCGCGAACTGGCTGAAGTTCGCCTGCGTGACCAGTTTCGGATCGAACTTGACATCCTGCGCGCATAGCGGCAACGCCGCGAACAGAATCAGAAAAGCTGCGAGATGTAGTCGTTGCTCAGCAAGAAACCGGAAGGGGTGAAGGCGACTCGATTTCCCGCCCGCCGCAGCCACCCATCGCTCACGCCTCGATCCATCCATTCGATTCCCTCCTCACCACAGAGTCGTACGACGTCGTCATAGTTTATCCCCGCGGCCTGACGTAGCCCGAGGAAGATCGTCTCGCGGCGCACTTCGCCTTCGCCGAGGACCTCTGCAAACTCCGGTCCGCGCTCTCCCGAGATGTAGCGTTGAATATCGCGCGTATTGGCGAAGCGCCGGTCGCCCACGAACGAATGCGCGCCGATGCCGAAGCCGAGGTATTCCTCGCGGCGCCAGTAGCGGAGGTTGTGGCGGCACTCCTCACCGGGACGGGCGAAGTTGCTGATCTCATACTGCGCGAAGCCGGCCTCGGCGAAGCGCTCGATTGCGTACACATAGAGCGACGCCACCAGATCGTCTTCCGGCAGAGAGACCCTTCCGCCTTCGACCTGCCGCATCAGCGCCGTCCCTTCCTCGAGGTCGAGCATGTAGAGCGAGACGTGGCCGGCACCAGTGGCGATGGCGGTCTCCAACGTCTCTCGAAAGCTTTGTTCGGTTTGCCTCGGAAGACCGAGAATCAGATCCAGGCTGGTACGGATCCCCGAGGCCACGGCGATGCGGATGGCTTCGAGCGCCTGCGCGCGGCCATGAACACGTCCGAGCGGCAGGAGCTCGGCATCATGAAACGACTGCACGCCGATGCTGAGCCGATTGACGCCGAGTGAGCGCCAGAAGATGACCGCGTCGTCAGTCACATCCTCCGGGTTTGCTTCGAGCGTAAACTCCGCGCCGTCCTCGATCACGAAACGCTCGCGCAACCGGCCAGCGACGCGGACCAGGTTTTCCCGCGATGTGCGCGACGGCGTTCCACCACCGGCGAAGATACTGTCTACACGATCACTATCCGATCGCGCGTCAACCTCGGCAAGCAACGCGTCGGTATACCGATCCTGCAAGCCGATGTCCGTCGACACCGCGAAGGGGCAGTACGTGCAGTGAACGCGGCAGAAAGGGAGATGAATGTAGAGGCCGATGGCCATGGAGACTAGACGCGGACCAGTTGTGGAAGGTGGTCAAAGTGCCGGTCGCGAGCGTGCAGCATGAGATTGTGCTGCAGAACCAGCGCCGCCAGCCACATGTCGTTCGTCGGGATTGGCGTTCCCTGCTTCCGAAGCTGACGGAACACGCCGGCATAGTGATGGGTGGTCTGATCGTCGGCATAGAGAACTCGCACGCCGTCCTTCAGGAGAAAGCACCGCAGTGCGCGCTCGTTTTCCGCCTGGCGGCGCCCATGTGCAAATCCGGCTCGCAGCTCGCCCAGGACGATGAACGGCAACAGGATCCGTTCAGCCTCCTCGAGGATTGTCACAGTCGCCTCGACACCCTTACACAGATCGACGTATCGATTGGTGTCGAGAACAACCCTCACTTCCAGAGGTCCTCATCCACCTCGTCTTGCGCGGCGAGTGCGCCTTCAACCGCTTTTTCGGCCTTCCACGTCCCAGCGATGTCTCCGAGATTTCTCAGTTTTCGCGGAGCACCGGTCAAGCCGGCACCCTCGGTGAGAGCCTCGATGGCGGCTTCGTTCAGACTCTTCCCTCCCGTTCGTGCGCGTTCGCGCAGAGCGTCGTCGAGCGTAGAAGGAATGCCACGTACCGTGTATTGCATGCAGTGAGTATAGGCGGTGCAGGCACGAAAGGCAAGCAGACCATTCCAAGCCGCCGAGAGCAACCGTCTCCCGGCTCGCTATAATTACTTTGAATGCCTGAAGCACCCAACACACCGCCCACCCGCCGCCCTCGCCTCATCTGGACGCTGCTGGGCGCGATGGTCGTCGTCGGGCTGGTACCGCTCGTCGTCTCGCACTACTTCCTCATCCGGATCAACCGCGACTCGCTGGAGATACTGGAGAAGAAGTATCTGACGCGGTCGGCTGTCACCGTCGCAACCGACATCCAGAATCTGCTGACAAGCAATACGCAGCAACTGACGACAATCGCCGGCAGCGTGCGGGCCATGAAACGGACGCTGCCAGCCGGTGTCGATCCGTTCGCAGCGCAGAGCGTTCTGATCGCCGGCTACATCACGCAGGACAGTGATCTCCTCGGGTTACGCATCCTCGACCGCGATGGCAAAGGCTCCCGGGACACACCCGTGCAGCTCGATGCACCCGTCCGCCAGGAGCTCGATCTGGCGCTGAACGCTTCCCTCAAAGGACAGGTCTATACAGGGACGTTCCAGTACGTCTCGGCGGCCAACCAGCCCGCGGTCATCATCGCCGTGCCGGTCATTGACGAAGGCGCCACCATCGGCACAGTCGAAGCGATCGTCAGCCTGCACCGGATCAGCGAGCGGATTCGCGATGAAGGGAAGGGCGACGTCACGGTCTTTCTCGTCGACCGCAACGGCAGAGTGCTCCTCCACAGTGAGCCCGCAGTCGAGGTGCGGCATCCTGACTTCTCGTATCTGAAAATCGTGCAGGAGTTCTCGAAGGCGCCTGTACGCCTGACCGTCCCGTACGACGACAACCGGGGCGGAGAGAAAGTGACCATGCTCGGCACGGTGGCGCCGGTCGGCAGGCCCGACTGGGGCGTGGTGGTGCAGAAGCCGGAGAAACTGGCTTACGCGTCGGTCTCGAAGATGGTGACGGCGACGTTGACCTGGATCTCCATCGCCCTCGTGCTGGCCATCCTGGCGGCAAGCATTTTCGCCTCCGGTATCGCCGGACCGGTCCGCGCGCTGGCTCAACGGACGCGCGAGATCGCCAACGGCAACTACCATCAGCGCGTCGAGCTGAAGACACACAACGAGATCGGCGAGCTGGCGGACAACTTCAATGCGATGTCGGGAGCGATCGAGACCGCGATCGAACAACTCCGCAAGGCAGCCCACGAGAACCATCTCCTCTTCATCAACTCCGTGCGCATGCTGGCCGCCGCGATCGACGCCAAGGACCCCTACACGCGCGGCCATTCAGAGCGCGTGGCGCGATACTCGATCGGCATCGGGAAAAACCTCGGGCTCAGCGAGCAGGACATGCGCAATCTCCGCATAAGCGCTCTGCTGCACGACGTCGGCAAGATCGGCATCGACGACCGCATCCTTCGCAAGCCGGGCGCGCTGAGCGATGACGAGTTCGAGGTCATGAAGGGACATCCCGTCAAAGGGGCGGCCATCATGAGCGGCGTCGCCCAGCTCATCGACATCATCCCGGGGATGAAGTACCACCATGAAAAGTGGAGCGGCGGCGGCTATCCCGACAGTCTCACCGGCGAGGAAATCCCGATGCAGGCGCGCATCGTGGCCATCGCCGACACGTTCGACGCCATGACCACGAACCGGCCGTACCAGAAGGCCATGGAGCTCAACTACGTCGTCGAGAAGATCAAGAGCTTCGCCGGGAGTCGCTTCGATCCACGTGTGGTCGATGCATTTGCGAGCGCGGTGAAACGGGGCGACATCACCATTGACGAACAAGTGCGGGGCGCCGCGTAGCGTGTCGTTCCGCGACATCCTCAACGAGGTGCTGCTGACCACCGGCGGCGCGATCGGCGCGGTCTTCCTCGATTCCGAGGGGGAGAGCGTAGAGGTTCTGTCGGCGCGGCCACTCGATACCGGCGACCATGAGCTTCGCGTCATCGGTGCGTACGCCGGCATCTTCCTCTCGCAGCTCCGGCGCATCGCCGAAACGACCGGCCTCGACACCGTACGGCGATACAAACTCGACTTCGCCGCGACTGGAATCTTCTGTTGCGATCTGCGGGACGGCTACTATCTCGTCGTGCTCGTCGATGCCGCGGTCGTTGAGGGTGTGGCCTGGCAGAACCTGGAACGATGCCGCGAGGCATTGCTGGGAGAGATGTAAATGGCCACCCGTTTGCAAAACGCCAAGGTGATGAAACCAACGTTCATCATCACCATGCTGCTCGCGGCGCTTACTGCCGGCTGCGGAGCAAAGGCGCAGAGTCCCAAAGCGCGGCCACAGACGGACGTGGAGTTGCGGACCATCGACTCCGTCAACGTGCGGCCGGCGGCGATCGATCCGCCGCCGATGCTGACCGATGAGGCACCGCCGGTGAAGAAGATCGACAACGTTGCTCAGGCCGACGCCCCACCGGCACCGACACCACAGGATGAGGCACTCCGCGCTTCGCTGCCGTTCACTCCCGCCATCGCCATGGACCCGGTCGACGGCAGCAAGATCTCCATCCGCGCCTCCATCCCGACGCTGGAGTACAAGAACAAGCTCTACTATTTCGCGTCCGAGGATCACAAGAGTCAGTTCCTGGCCAACCCGGAGCAATATACGAAAGGGCTCTTCTCCCATCTCTAACGGCGGAAGTTTCTGCTACGCTCGCGCCGTTTCCCGCCTCGACTGGCCCCGTAGCTCAGGTGGATAGAGCAGCGGTTTCCTAAACCGCGTGCCGCGTGTTCGAGTCACGCCGGGGCCACCAACTCACCTTGAACCTGATCCTGTCAAAAAATCGGACACCCGTGTGGTTCTGATACAGCGGTCGACGCGGCTGTTCAATCCAAGTTACTGATTCTACTGGAAACCCTACATGGTACCGGCCTTGGAGTAAGAACCGGCCATGAACATCCTGCACGCAATCACGCTCGCCGCTCTCCTCCATGGCGCACACACTCCCGCTCCGATGTGTCACATTGGAACGGTGTCTTACAAGTTCGTCGGAACTCCTGGCGCCACGTTCACCTATGGTGGAACGAGGTATGCGGTTCCTGCGAGCGGCTGGATTGAGCTCATCAGCGAGCGTACCGACAAGGCTTACCTCGCCGCGAACGGCCGGACGCTGCCTCTGGATGTCTGGCCGATCGACGCCTTCGGTACCCGGACGGTTCCCCTCCAGGAAGCTCCGACGCAAAGCGCATCCATCAGCGCAATGAAATGAGGGAGTCGGGGTAGGCGGTAGGAGAAAAGCCAGTGTTCACTCGCCTTTGTTTCTCCGGCACCCCACCCCCGATTCCCTAGTTCTTCTTCATCCGCGCGTACAAAGTCGAGGGGCTTATCTGGAGTTGGCGGGCCGCTTTACGCACATTGCCACCGGCTGCATCCACTGAGGCGGTGACGTAGTCTGCGACGACGTCATCGAGCGGACGGATCTCCCAGTCGCTGGCAGGAAGCCCTCCGGACGCTTTCGGCACCGCCGAGGTGTCCGACTCGAGAAATAGATCCTCGCTGCGGATCTCTTTGCCGGTCATCGTCAACATCGCACGCTCGAGGACGTTGCGCAGCTCGCGTACGTTGCCGGGCCAGGCGTAGCCATCGAGCTTCTTCAATGCCCGCGCGCTGACCAGCGGGGCCGGGCGCCCCATCTCCTTAGCCAGAGGCCGGAGGATGACGTCGACGAGTAACGGGAGGTCCTCCATTCGCTCTCGCAATGGCGGCATACGGACACGGACGACATTCAGGCGGTAGTAGAGATCGCCGCGAAAACGGCCGGCAGCAACCTCCTGGCCGAGGTCGCGATTGGTCGCCGCGACCAGCCGCAGATTCGTGGTCAGATCACGTATCCCGCCCACACGGCGGAACCGCTTCTCCTCGATCGCTTTCAGCAGACGCGCCTGGACAGTGACGTCCATGTCGCCGATCTCATCGAGAAACAACGTCCCGTCAGAGGCGATCTCGAACAGACCCTGCTTGGTGTTCATCGCGTTTGTGAACGCCCCTCGCTCGTGGCCGAAGAGCTCCGATTCCAGCAGTTCCTTGGAAAGGCCGGCGCAGTTGAGGTCGACGAATGGCGCCCTTGCCCGCGGCGAGCGGTTGTGAATGAGGCGGGCGAAGACACCCTTCCCTGTCCCCGAATCCCCATCGATCAGGACCGGAGACGTCGCGCGTGCGATCTGGCCCAGAAGCTGATTCAGGTTCTGGATGGTTGGTGAGACCCCAGGGAGGCGCTCGATGTCGCTGGTGTCGCCGCGGCGCAGAGCGATGAGCTCCCGTCGTGTACTGAGCATGCGCGATACCTGCTCCAGCGTCAGCGACAGCATACTGTAGTCGAACGGCTTCTGCAGGAAGGTCTCCGCGCCGAGTTTCATCGAATCCACGACGCTGTCGATCGTTCCGACGCCGGACATCATGATGACCGATACGGCCTCGGAGTACATCTTCAGGTCGTGCAGAACATCGACGCCGTTGCCGTCAGGAAGGTTCATGTCCAGAAGGACCACGTCCGGCGAGAAGTCAGCGAACACCGATCGCGCCTCCCGGGCGGTCCCGGCGGTCCTCACATCCCATTCATCGGCCAGCAGCGCCTCGAGACCGGCCACGATGTTCGCGTCATCGTCGACGATGAGGACGCGCTGGCGAAAGGCGGTCTCCGTCATGTCCAGAAATCATACAGCCGTACGGTTCCGAAACGGCGGCCAATCTGCCGTTCGTATTTAAGTTGTTGATTCCATTAGGAATCTTCCATGGCATCGGCCTTGGACTAAGAGTCGGCCAGAGACATCGAGCAGCCAAGGAGATTCACATGACTCAGTTCAAGCACTTCGTATTCGAGACAACGTCAGATCTACGCGGCGGACGGCAGTCATGGCGCGTGCTCAGCATGCTCTGGTCGGTAGCGCTGGTAATCGCCATCACGGCGGCGGTTTTGCACCACTGAGGCGACGACGATGAACGACGATCGACGCATCACGCTCGTTTCCCGCGGTGCCAATTCGCCAGTGCGCATGTGGGATGACTCCGCCGTAGCAGCGAACCACATCATCTTTGTGGATAGCTTTGCGATGCTCCTCTTTGCTCTCGATTACTCGCAGGACGTCGACCGTCTCCTCATCGACGGGACTGCCACACCGGTCGAGTTTCTGGACCTGATGGCCGCCCTGCCGCATACCTTTCCCGGCGACGTACTTCTGATGCGCACCGGCAACGACAACTCATTCCTCAGCACCGTAGCCCGCGCCGAGGGACGTCTGCTGTACGCCCTGAATCCGAACGACCTGCAGTTCTATCTGGAGACACACGGGTTGGTGATGAGCGTGGCTCTCGCGGCGTGAGCGGTGGAATGTTTCGTCCTGTCTGAAGCAGGAAAAGCAAATGTTGAATGTTAAATGTTCAATGTTGAATGCCACGCGGAGCCCATTCAACATTGAACATTCAACATTCGTCCTCGAGAACCGCCGTTCTCACAAACTGAGACCACACCGCACCGAGGGACTCCCACACCTCCGACACCCGTGCTACCTTTACCGTAGTGCAACTCTGGACGTCGTTTCAGCACACGGGATGGGTGGGGAAGGCCGTCCTGGGGGTACTTTTACTCTTCTCGATCGGCTCGTGGGCGGTGATGTTCGTGATCGCCGTCCGCTTCAACCAGTCGGCCACGGCATCGCGGCGATTCATGTTCGCCTTCCGCCGTGCCAAGAAACTGGCCGACGTGCAGGCTGCGACGGCGCAGACGACGCATTCATCGCTGGTCGGCCTCTTCAAAGCCGGCTACGCGGAGATCGAAGCGCAAATCGCTCACGCCAACACGGCGATGATCCGATCGCTCGACAGCGTGGAACGCTCGCTGTTGCGCGCCTCGCGTATCGAGGCCTCGCGCCTCTCACGCTATCTCCCCTTCCTCGCCACGACCGCGGCAGCCTCGCCGTTCATCGGCCTCTTCGGTACCGTCTGGGGAATCATGGACGCCTTCGCCACCATCGGAGCGACGCAAACGAGCTCGATCACCGCCGTCGCTCCCGGCATCAGTGAAGCGCTCATCAACACCGCCGCCGGCCTATTCGCCGCCATCCCCGCCCTTCTCGCCTACAACCACTTCGTCCAACGCCTTCGGCAGGCGCGAGGCGAGATGGAAGATTTCACGCTGGAGTTTCTGAATCTGACGGAGAGGAACTTTATGTAGGTTGCAACTCAGCAACTCAGCAACTCGACAACCCAAAACAACGTCTAACACATACACATGTCCTTCCGATTCGACCACGGCGACGACTACAGCGATATGGCGGAGATCAATGTCACGCCGCTCGTCGACGTCATGCTCGTGCTGCTGATCATCTTCATGGTCACGGCACCGATGCTGACGCAGGGGCTGACGGTGGCACTGCCCGCGGCCGAAGGGAAGAGCTTCGAGCTGGCCTCCAACAATCCCGCGAAGATTCAGGTGACGGCGAGCGGCGCGGTCTACCTCGACGGCGTCGCCGCGGGATCAGAGAACCTCGACCAGAGCCTGGGGCCGATGCTGCGCGCACGGCGCGTCAAACGTGCGCTGCTCGAAGCCGACAAGTCTGTGCCGTATGGCCGCGTCATTGCTGTACTCGACATCATGAACCGCGCCGGCGTCGAACAACTGGGAATGGTGACCCAGCCGAAGGAGAGGAATGAACGACCGCGTCGGTGAGCTGCTCGCCGAACGCGCACGCCTCGGCGGAGGCGCCGGAGCCGGCATCGCCGTCTCCATACTCATCCATGGCTCGATTGCCGCAACCATCATCTACGCAGCCATGCACGCCACCGCGCCGCAGACGATGCCGGCGCTGAACATCCGCTTTGCACAGATCCCCTCGAACGTCGTCGCCGCTCCCACACCTCACGCCCCACCACCCACTCCCGCGCCTAAGAAACTCACTATCCCCGAACCGGTTGCTGCGCCTACCAAACCCGTGACGAAGAGCGAGCCAAAGACAGTCCCGCTCTCGAACTTCGGACGATCGTCAAAGAAAGGCTCCGAGACCCCGCCCGCTCCTCCCGCCCCTACACCCCACACCCCATCCCCCACTCCTCCCTCCACCGGAGTCAACATCCCTGTCGGAGCCGCCGGGGTAACCGGCGTCGAAGGCGACTTCCCGTACACGATCTACCTGGACCGGATGAACGCGCTCATCGGGCGCCAGTGGCTGCGGCCACAATCCGTCAGCGGCATCACCGCCACAGTCAGCTTCGTCATCGAGAGGGACGGCCGGGTGCGCGACGCCAAACTGGAAACCCCAAGCGGCAACGAAACGTTCGATCGCGCCGCGCTGCGTGCGGTATTGGAAGTGTCACCGCTGCCTCCCCTCCCCTTCGCTTACAACGGCACGTACCTTGGAGTACACCTCACATTCCGATGAAACGAACCAGGACGCTACTGCTCTCACTTTCACTCTCCACCGCCGTGTTGCCGCTGTTTGCGCAGACGGATGTCAAAGTATTCATCGATCCCGGCAAAGCGTTACAGGTCGCCCGCATCGCCGTGCCGCGTCCTGATACGACACTGCCGCTGGAGAAGATCAACACGCCGTTCTTCGCGCCGCTCACCCGCGACCTCGCCTACTCCGGCGTCTTCGCCATCGCGCCGATCCCCCCCAACATCCCCGCCGGCGCCGATCTGGCCAAAGCGGCCAGCGCGCAGTTCGTCCTGGCACTGAAGATCGAACCGGATGGGAAGGAGCTCATCGTCGATGCCCGCCTGCTCGATTCGACTGGTGCCACGCAGTTCGGCAAGCGCTTCCGCGGCGCCTCGGGCGCGCTGCCGCGCATCGCACACATGCTGGCGAACGACCTGGTCCGCGCCGTGAACGGCAAGCCCGGCATCTTTCTCTCGATGATCGGCTTCGCCTCCAACCGTAGCGGCAACTTCGAGATCTGGCTGATGGACTGGGACGGCGCCAACCAGCGCCAGATCACCCACCATAACGCCCTCTCGATCCTCCCGAGCTGGTCGGCGGATAACGAGCGGATGGTCTACACCTCCTTCGCGCGCGGCACGAGCGACATGTACATCATCAGCCGCCGAGGAGGAGCCCGCGTCCGCGTTCCCACCGGCCTCAATCTGAACACCTCGGCCACCTTCTCGCCGATCAGCAACGACATCGCCTTCGTCGGCTCCGTAGCCGGCAATCCCGACATCTACGTGGTGAAAGACGACGGAACGAACATCCGCCGGCTGACCCATGAATCGTCGATCGAATCGACCCCCGAGTGGAGCCCGAACGGCCGGCAGATCTCATTCACCTCCGGCCGCAGTGGCTCGCCGCAGATCTATACGATGGACGCCGACGGCGCGAGCGTGCAACGCATTTCATTCGAAGGTGAGTGGAATGACGACGCCACCTGGTCACCCGACGGTACGCAGATCGCCTACACCTCGCGCGTCGACGGCAAGTTCCAGATACGCATCGCCGACCTGGCCACGCACCTGAGCCGCGTCCTCGCCGGCGAAGGATCGAACGAGCAGCCCGCCTGGTCCCCCGACGGCAAATGGGTCGCCTTCCAATCGAACCGCAGCGGCAGATGGCAGATCTACCGGATGCGCATCGACGGCACTGACCTGCTGCAACTCACGTTCGACGGAGAAAACAAGGATCCGGATTGGTCGAAGAAGGCGGAGTAGGTCTTCCGAGTTATCATCCATAAAGGAGCACACGCACTATGAGCAAAGTATTGAAATCATTCGTTATCACCCTGGCTCTTCTAGCGCTCGTCGTCATCGTGCCGGCCTGCCGCCCGAAACCGCCGGTGGTCGCTCCGTCGGCTACGACTACCTCGCCCAGCGTGCCGCCCAACATCCCGCCGACTGTGACCACAGCGACAGCACAGCCAGTCACAGCGCCGCCTGATTTCGTCAGCCCGACCACTGACACGGTGGCCGTCGAGACTCTCCCGAACGACATCGAAGAGCTGAACCGCGTCGCGCAGTCTCGCGGCTACATCCAGGACGCCTTTTTCGAATACAACGAATCCACCCTCTCCGCTGATGCGCAAGCGGCGCTTACGACGTCTGCCAACTGGATGAAGAAGAATCCGCAATACAACCTGCTCATCGAAGGGCACTGCGACGAGCGCGGCACGGAGCAGTACAACCTGGCCCTCGGCGATCGCCGCGCCAACCAGGGGAAGGAATACCTCGTCACGCTCGGCATCGACGCAGGCCGCATCCGCACTGTCAGCTACGGTGAAGAGCGTCCGTTCGATCCCGGCCACGATGAACCGGCGTGGGCGAAGAACCGGCGCGACCACCTCGTCCTCGTAGGAAAATGAGTATGCGATCCCTCATCCGCGCAACGGTGCTCACCGCCGCGGCACTGTCAGCCACGGCGTGCGTGTCGAGCTCCGACGTCGACAAACTGCAGAGTCAGATCTCCGACCTTCAGGAGCAGCTCGCGCAAGTCAAGCGAACCTCTTCCAGCAAAGAGGACGTGAGCAATGTCAACAAGACCATCGCCGAACAGACGCAGACTCTGCTCAAGTCGAACGCCACGCTGGTGGCCAAAGTCGGTCAGATCGAAGACAAGATGCAGAACGCGCAGGGCTCGGTCGAGCAGACCAACTACCGGCTCGACAAGGTGTCGCAGCAGCTCACGCAGACGCAGCACGACGTCGATGAACTGAAAGCGGCGGCGTCCCGCGCCGCAGCAGCAGCAGCGGCGCCGCCAGTTCCCGCGCCGGCAGCTACGCAACCTCCCAGTCCGATGCCGTCCGGCGGCACGATGACCGTACAGCCGCCCGCTCCGGCATCCGAAGACCCGATGCAGACCTATCAGTCTGCATATCGCGACTACCAGCGCGGCAACTACGATCTGGCCGTCTCCGGCTTCCGCGACTTCGCCGCGAAGAACCCGAATTCGGAGCTTTCCGGCAACGCCGCCTACTGGATCGGCGAGAGCCTCTACTCGCAGAAGAAATTTCGCGAGGCGATTCAGCAGTTTGACAGCGTCGTTACCAAGTACCCGAAGTCCGACAAGGTCGCCGGGGCGCTGCTGAAGAAGGGGTACGCATACATCGCGCTCGGCGAAAAGTCCCAGGGCATCGTTCAACTGCAGTACGTCGTACACGAGCACCCCACCGCACCGGAGGCGGCGCTGGCGCGACAGAAACTGAAGTCGCTCGGCGTCGATTCGAAGTAGAATACGCGGCTCTGAGCCGCACACCAACTACGTAGGAGCAACATTCATGGCGAACACCCGCTCGGCCGAAAAACAGCAGCGACAGGCCGAAAAAGCAAATGCGCGCAACCGCGCCGGAAAATCACGTCTCCGCTCGGCCCTCAAGAAGGCCCACGCGGCGGTCGATTCCGGCAGCACTGACGCGAGCGTCCTCTCCACCAGCTTCTCCGAGATCGACAAAGCCGCCCGCCGCGGCGTCATCAAGGACAACACCGCCGACCGCTACAAATCGCGGCTGGCCGCAGCTTCGAAACGAAACGCCCCGAAGTAAGTCAGGCGATCCCCGAAGCCCACGAACGGCGCACCTCGGTGCGCCGTTTTCTTTTATCCTTCCCGGCATCCCGAAGCAACACTACGACCCCCACCCCGGCATCGCCATGGTCATCAACTGGATCGGCACGTTAGCCGCCTCTCAGCGAAGGACGCGCGCGGGGCTGCGATCTTGTTGATGCCGCGTTCGTTTGAACACTCCGCGGACGCAATGTCGTCGCGTTGCCTGACTTTCTGGAGTAGCGTAGTTGACACGGCGAGAAACGAAGGCATCTTCGCGTGGATGATCGCTGTCATTCCGAGTCCGCCGGAGCCGCACTCTGCTCAATCGCGCTCGCTCGGGACAGGCCGCGGCGCAGGACGGCGAGGAATCCCCAGCCGATAGCCACGCCGCCCCCCACCCGCGGTTTCAGGAAGGGGGATTCCTCGCCGCGCTGCGCCCCGCAATTCACAGTGGAGCAGGCATCAGCAATTCGAAGCGGGGCTTCGCCGGCTCGGAATGACAGGTTCTTGGCCTCAGGACCCTGCTATCAAGACCGTTGGAAATGACATGTGTAGGGCCGCCGCCCTCGGCGGCCGGGTTTCGCGCGGAACGGGGCCGCCGAGGGCGGCGGCCCTACACATTCCTCATTCGTTCTCGACGACTCCGCTGTTCCCAGTCCTGTGCTCCACCACCTGAAACTTCAGGAACTGATGCACAGCGCCGAGGGCCTCGGGGTTGGTGGTGACGATGAGCACTCTCGCGCCATCGGGGACTTCTTCGAAACGATAGTGGATATCGCTCTTCATCCTCTTCATCGTATCGAGGCCGTCGCCGGCATGGCCGTGGACGAAGAGGGAATTCGAATAGTCGGCGGCTTCAAACGACATGGCTACGCTGCGAAGGTGCGTCCGAATGGCAGCAATCGTCTTCGCGTCGTCCGCGTGATCGGCGTGCAACTCGATCGCTCCGCCTGTGGCGAAGAGGCGGAAAGAGTGACGGCTCACCTCGTGCGAGAAACCGGTCAGGGCATCGTGACGCATATCGACGTCGTGGCCGTGGCTGGCATCGCCTGAAGCTGCCGTGCCACCGGCTGCGGCCGCTTCGGCCATGTGTTGGGCGTGCATCGGGCAGGTGGCTGGATCGCCGGCGGCCGCAAACAGAAAGTGCATCACAAAAAACATTGAGATCATTTGTTCCTCCGTTCAAACACTGTCTCGAGCAGATAAGCCATCTGGCCCTGGGGTGTCGTCGTCAGACGGTCATCCCACGACTCCAGCGTGGCCGCGAGTGCGTCGCGCACCGCGAGCATCTCGACGATGCGCTCGTCGAGGTCAGCCAGCTTCTTCGCGCCGAGCTCGCGCACATCCCGGCAGGGCGGACGTCCGGACGCCCGTTGCCGAAAGATACGCGCCAGTTCATCGAGCGTGAACCCGATACCGAGTGCCCGGCGCACAAGCCGGACGCGCTCGATGGTTTCTTCCGGATAGCGCCGGTACCCGCTGCCGTCGCGAACAGCCGCGGGGATGACGCCTTTGCGCTCGTAGTGGCGGATGGTGTCGTTACTGACGCCGCACGCTTTGGCGAGCTCACCGGTTAGAAGCAGATTGGCCACGGAGACACGGTAACCCCTGGAACCGGTTCCAGTGTCAATAGCGCGCAGAGAGTGTTCACGCAGGCGTGACAGATTCTTGTGTTTGTGTAGGGCCGCCGCCTCGGCGGCCAAATTCGCGCCGGAGAGAACCAGGCCGCCGAGGGCGGCGGCCCTACACGAACGGCTACTCGGACGGCGCCGGTGCCGCCCCTTCCGCAGGCGCATTGGCGTCGGGGACTGTGTGACCGCGATGGCAGGTATTACAGGTGACCATCTGACCGTGCGGGTCGATCTTCGCCAGGTCGGTGTTGGCGGCATGCGACATCTTCATCATCAGGCGGGCCATGTTCTTCTCCGGCTTCGAATCGGAGGCGAAATCGAACTGCTCCTTCGATCCGGGAGGATTGGCGGCGTGGCAGTGGTCGCAGCGGGTGCCGAGGGCCTTCGCGAAGCCGCGCATGTTCGCGATCAGCTCATCGTGCGTGATGTTCGTCGGGAAGAGCTGGAGGTTGTGGAACTCCCCGGTGTCGGCGCGCGATGCCTGCGCTTTCTGCTGCTGCACGGCCGCGCAAGCGGCCAGGAAAAGCGAGAGCGTGATCGCGACGATGATGGGGCGTGAGACGTTCATTCGGGTGTTCCTCCTGAATTGCGCTTCGCGCGTTGGATTATTGCGCTTTGCGCGTTCTCTGCGCTCCGCGCGTTGTCGGTTGGCTGCGCTTCGCACGTTTGTTCATCGATTCGTTACGACATCGGTTCCAACATCATGCGGCCAGTGTTCTCGAGCCATCCGGCTCCGGCCAGTCGATAGCCGTGAGCCGTAGTGCCACCACCAACGCGCGAAGCGCAGACAACCGGCAACGCGCGGAGCGCAGAGAACGCGCGAAGCGCAAATAAAGCGAAGCACAGACATTCACCACCCTATCCCGTAATCCTCGCCGTGATTGCTCGATCCACCCCAGAACGTGCCGTGCTCGCGGTCGATCAGGATGGCGTTGATCGGGCCGGAGGTGCGATCCTCGAAGGTCATGGTGTAACCCATCCGTCGCAGCTCTCCGCGTACCCATGGCGGCTCGGCGGAGTTGAGCAGTATATTGCCCGGCTTGATGTCGTGCGCGCCGAACGAGCTATGCATCTGGAAGCTATTGATATTCGGCGCCTCGGTGGCCTCCTGGACCGTCATCCCGAACTCCACGACGTCGAGGAAGAACTGCAGCAGGTTCTGATCCTGGCTGTCTCCACCCTGGACGGAGAAAACCAGCCACGGCGCGGCATCTTTGAGCGCCATGGTCGGCGTGAGCGTCACCCGCGGATGCTTCCCCGGAGCCACGACGTTGTACGGCCCCTCCGCCGGATCGAGGACGAAACTCTGCATCCGCTCGCTGAGACCGACGCCGCTGTTTCCGGCGACGACGGCAGGCAGCCAGCCGCCGCTCGGTGTGACGGATACTGCCCAACCCTCCGCGTCGGCTGCTTCCACCGAGGTCGTGCCGGCGTAGAAAGCGAAAAGGTAATCGTTCGAGAGGGCGGGAGTGGGACGGAGAAACTCGTTCTGACGCAGCGCGCCTGACTCCGTTGCTCCCGCCGGCTTCGGCGCCGCCGCTTTCGGCGCATCCCAGTTCTTCAGATACTCGGGATACGGATTCGTTCCCCCTTGATACGCGTACGGATCGCCCGGACGGCTCTTCGGATCGTTGTGATCGGCGTTGATCAGCTTGGCCCGCTCCTTCGCATACTCCTTCGACAGCAGCCCCTTCACCGGCTTCTCCGGCTGCACGTAGATGTCGCCGTAGTAGAAGTCGCGGTCAGCCCAGGCCAGGCTCATCGACTGGTAGACAGTGTTGATGTAGCGCGGCGAGTTGTATCCCATCCCCTTCAGGTCGAAGTTCTCGAGGATGTTGAGCGCCTGCAGCATGGCCGGTCCCTGCGTCCAGACGTTGAGCTTATAGACGTCGATACCCTTGTAGCTCGTCGACACCGGCTCCTCGATGTGGACCTTCCACGTCGCCAGGTCCTCCTCGGTGAACAGCCCGCCCTGTTCGCGCACGCCGCGGACGATCTCTTTGGCGATATCGCCTTTGTAGAAACGGTCGTAGGCCGCGTAGATCGCTTCCTTCCGTGACTTCCCCTGTTTCAGCGCCTGCTGCTCCGCTTCGACCAGCTTGCGAAGCGTGATGGCGAGATCCGGCTGACGGAAGATCTCGCCGGCGACCGGGCCGGGATGTTTGGCATCGCTTTCGTGCGTCAGGAAGACTTTTTTCGAGTACGGCCAGTTCTTCAGCTTGTCTTTGTTGCGATCGATCGTGTTCGCCGACTGCCCTTCGAGCGCGTAGCCGTCGGCCATCTCGATCGCGGGCCCGAGGACGTCTCTTAGTGACAGCCGGCCGTACTCGGCCACCATGGTCATGATGCCGCCGGGCGTACCGGGAGTGACGGCTGCGAGAACGCCTTCATCCGGCGGATGTGCGAAGCCTTTCCCTTTGTAAAACTCCGGCGTGGCGCCAGTCGGAGCAACGCCGAGGGCGTTGATGCCGATGACTTTTTTCGTGTGAGGATCGTAGATGAGCGCCTGGGTCTCGCCGCCCCACGACAACGTGTCCCACATCGTGCAAGTCGCGGCGATCATCGCCGCTGCGGCATCGACGGCGTTGCCCCCCTTCTGGAAGATCATCGACCCGGCGGTGGCCGCGAGCGGCTTGCCGGTGACGGCCATCCAGTGCGATCCGTGCAAGGGCGGTTTCTGTGTCCGCATCAGCGTCTGCTGTGCGGAGGCGGTGACGGAGATGAGAGCGAGGAGCAGAGCGGTGGCGATCTGTCGTTTCATCGCCGCGTATCGTACTTCGACAGCGCTGCGATACGATGACCGAGGAGGGAGTACATGAAAAAACGGATCGTGATTCCTCTGGTGTCGATCGTCGCCGCGGCAGCCCTGTGGTCGACGGTTGCCCGCTCGCAGCAGCCGGCTCCCGCCGCAACGCAAACCGCGCCGGCCGGACCGAAGACGCACGCCGAGTATGAGCCGCCCACCGGACCGGGTGCCGGACAGGCGCTGCTCTCACAATTCGCCGGCGACTGGGATGTGGTGAAGACCTTCTACCGCCCTACCGGCGATCCCGTGAGCACCAAGGGCGAGTGCATCCAGCGAATGATCCAGGACGGGCGCTTTCTCCAGTCGGACTTCACCTTCGTCGACGCCAAGGGCGTGAAGAGCACCGGCACCGGAATCTCCGGTTTCGAGCCGAAGACGAACAAGTTCACCACGGTCTGGTTCGACTCGCACAAGACCGACTTTTCGATCCGCCAGAGCGACGGCACCTTCGACGGCAAACAGATCGTGCTCTGGGCGACGTCGCTCGATCCCGACAAACCGGGACGCAAGTCCGTGGCCCGCGCTCACCTCGAGGACAACGGAAACGTCCTGGTCCATACCCACTACATGATCGACGAGAAGGGGACGGAGCGGAAGATGATCGAGTTCCGTATGACGAAGAGGAAGGGGCACTAAGTCTTTATCCGCAGATTACGCAGATTAAGCAGATTAGGGCGTTGGGCTGCAATGAACCTGACTGCTGTTTGACGAAGAAACGCAGGCGGGACGCCTGCGAGCCGAAGCTATTCCAGAGCCCGCACGGCCATAGAATTACTTCATGACATCGGTTCCATCCACAGGCCAACCGAAACCAGTCATCCGCTGGCTTCACCTCTCCGACATCCATTTCCGAGAAGACGAACGGTGGGACCGGCGGGCGATGCTCCAGGCCTTGATCGCCAAAGCCGGCGAATTGAAGGAGCAAGGTCTAGCTCCCGACATGGTCTTCGTCACCGGTGATATCGCCTACTCCGGTAAGCCGAAGGAGTACGAGCAGGCCACGCGGTTCTTTACCGAACTGAACAAGGTCCTGAATCTCGACCCGAAGGAGTGCTGGTTCCTGGTACCGGGGAACCATGACGTTGATCGCAGCCGTATCACCCGCTCGCACAAGGCGATCAAGGCCGGACTCACTGACGAAGTCGCTGTCGAGGAGACTCTGCGCGATCCCGGCTCGATGCGTCTTCTCTCCGCACCGCTGGAGGCCTACTATAACTTCGCCGCTGCCTTCCTCGGCACCGCGCGCGCTATGCAGCCCGATCGCCCATGGCGTACCGACGTACGGGAAGTCGGCGGAGTTCCGGTCGGAGTCCTGCAGCTCAACTCGGCTTGGATCGCAGAGGGTGGAGAAGCTGACGACGGCAAACTGCTTATAGGCGAAGCCCAGGTACGAGAGGCGCTGGACGCCACTCCGGATGTGTTCCTTCGCATCGCCCTCATGCACCACCCGATGCGCAATCTCCGCGAATTCGACGCCAACCGGGTCGAGTCTCTCCTCAGCACGACGGGCGGAGCGGCGTTTCTTCTCCGCGGACATCTCCACCTCAATCGCACAAAGATCCAATCCTCCCCCGACGGCCACCTTGTCGAGATTGCCGCCGGCACTCTCTACACGGATGAGTCGGCCTGGCCGCGCGGTTTTCACCTCGGCGAAGTGGATCTCGGCAAAGGCGAGGCACGCATCCATCTCTTTCATTACAGCGGCGAAGGGAAAGGGTTCTTCGCTCCCGACAACCTCACCTATGAGAACGCGCCGAAAGGGATTTGCAAGATCCCGCTGCCATCCGTCTATCGCCTCGGAGGTAAGAACACAAAGCCCACCAAGGCAGTCTCCGAGGCGCAGCGAATCACCTTTACTGCTCGCTATCGTGCCGCCGCTGCCAACTATCACGGCCATGCCCGGTTCATCGGATTCCCGAATCAGGCCGCGAGGCCAAACGCTCGCGTGAGCGACCTCTTCGTGCCTCTTAAAATGAAGGGAGGTACATTCGGCACGAAATTGAACACAACTGCCGGGATCGCGGAGAGACTCCTCGGTGCACGGGAAAACGGGCCGGCGCGCATCGTGCTCCTCGGCGATCCCGGCTCAGGCAAAACCACGCTCTCGCGTTTTCTGGTCATGCTCGCGGCCGGAGCGATCGAGCTGCCCGGCGTCGACGTGGTAGGCGAGCCGCTTCCGCTTCGTGTCGCCTTCCGAGACTTTGTGGAGAGGCGGCGCGAAAACCCGAGCCTTTCTCTGCTCGACTACCTCGAGCTTCAGGCAAGAACCGAACTCTCTTTGGCGCTGCCGAAGAACTTTCTGAGCACGGCAATCGAGGAAGGTCAGGCCATCCTTCTCCTCGACGGCCTCGACGAGGTCGGCGCCCCGGAGCATCGGGCGACCATGCGCAACCTCGTGGCCGCCTTTTCCGCCGCCCACGCAAAACTGCCGATACTAGTTACGAGCCGCATTTCCGGCTACCACGACGCTTCCCTCTATCGGCCGTTGACTGCGGTCAGGAAACGGCTCCTTTTTGTTTCGTTCTCAGAGCTTGTTCTGGAGAAGTTCGATGATGACGACCTGCGCACGTTCGTCGCGCAGTGGTACAGCGTGCAGGAGCCAATTGATCCAGTAGCCCGTGACCGCGGGATCGCCGACCTCCTGGCTGCCCTGAATGCCGACGAGCGGGTTCGCGCGCTGGCCCGTACCCCAATTCTGGCCACGCTGGTCGCCATGATCCATCGGGTCGAAGCCAATCTCCCGGGCGAACGGGCCAAGCTCTACGAGCTCTGCGTCCGGATGCTGCTCGAGACGTGGCCTGCCCAGCGGAAGAGGCCGTTCGCCGAGATCGACCCAGGCTTGCAAAGAGCATATCTCGAGAGTCTGGCGTTCGAGATGCAATGCGCACGCGGTACCAACGCGGAGACGGTCACGATCACGCGCGGCGTCCTGGTAAAGAGGCTTCTGCCGATCCTCCGAAAGCGCGACTTCGCCAGCGAGCCTGAAGAGACGGTATCAGGTGTTATCGAGCGCTGGATCGATCATCTCGAGAAGCACAGCGGCATCCTAACTGAACAGCGCACCGGTGTCTTCGGCTTCTTCCATCTCTCGATCATGGAGTATCTGGCGGCGCGCGGAATGGAGCGGGAACTTGGCCGGGATGGCGCGATTGAATCCATCGCCGAGCACTTCATGAAATCGGTTTGGCGGGAGGTCTGCCTGCTCTCCGTGGGGTCGAATGCCGAAGATGCAGACTTTCTCGACGCCGTGTACCACGGTGTCGGGAAGTCCACCGACGACACCGACGACACCGACGGCACAACATTGTTCTTCCTTCTCCGATGCTTATGTGAGGAGGCTCGCTTTCGCCCCGAACAGCGCGAGTCGATCTTTAGCCGGTATTTGGGGATGTTTCTCGTCGCCGGCCGCTGGTCCATAGACCCGATGCTGATCAGTCAGATTGGACACTTCTCCGTACGTCATGGAGAAGCGCTGCAACGCTGGATCGAAGATCGCCTCGACCACGCAACAGGCGACGAGCTGGCTGCAACGGTCGCGATCCCGATGCTGCGTGATTCCGAGGCGGTCATTGGTCGACTCGCCAGCCGCCCCGACCGGCCATCGGCGGCAACGTCGCTGCTAGAATTTTTCTGGCCGGGCTCGGAAGTGGGAGAGTGGGCCGCGAGAGAGGCCGGGGCGGAGGAGGCGCTGCGCTGGAGCGGCAAGGCGGCTTACGAACTGGCACCTCTGCGAGCGGTCGCTGGCCTCAGCGAGCCCGCGGAACCTTTGGCTGCCGCGTCGATCATCACTCTGAGTTCGCGGACGCTGCTGTCATACTCAGACGGAAAGGTGAACTTGAAGCGCGTGGCAACGCTTCCGCGACCGGGCGGACGCGGAATGCCGGCACAGATCGCGGTTAGACCGGGCGGTTGGATCCTTCCGGCCCAGCCGCGCGCTCCGCACAGGTCGGTGTTGCGCTCAGCGGGCCCATCCCCGCGATTCGCCAGCGATTTCGGCCACAACGTCGCACACGACTTCGCCAGCAACTTCGCCCGCGATTGGGCAAGCTATGACGCCCGCGACTTCGCAAACAACCTACACCTCGATTTCCCCCGCTCCTTTTACCCGTTCGTCGCCAGTGACTTCAAGGGCTACTTCGCCAGTGACTTCGCCAGCAAAGTCGCAAACGACCTAGCCGTCGACGTCGCCCACTACCTCGCCAGTTACGCGCGCGACGTCGCTCGCGACTTCGCTCTCGTCTTCTCCATCGACTCCACACACTCCGCATCTCGTCCAGTTCCTTCTCGGATGCCGGCGCCAAACAAAGGCTTCCAAAACGAATCTGAGTCTCGACGCGCGTTCACGAGCGCGCTCGCTTCAGTTGCTGGCGAATCGTGGATCGCTCTCGCAACGATGGCAATGAGCGAAGGCGCCAACGAAAGGAGGGCATATCTCGCCTTCCGCGTCCAGAATCGCTGGCTGTTCGAGGTATGGAGCGCGATCGACCGGCGGCTGCCGGACAATCCCTCCCCCGCCCAACTGGCGCTCTACTTCGCCCTCGGCTGGACGCAGTCGACGACAACCTGGGCCTGGCCCGACACCGAGCGCTGGAGGACCTTATTCGCCGCCGGCCCCGGTGAGCACTGGCTGGTAAGAAGCCAATGGCACCTCTGCCGACTCACCGACGATCCGGACAGCGTATCCGATCAAGCCGCGCTCGCCGCCGCCCTTCGCGACGGACGGCGCGATGGGTCACTCCCCGGCTATGCCGCCCGGCTGGGGGAGGTTCTTGGTGTGGAGTAGTCCCAAATCAGAAGGCAGAAAGCAGAAAGCAGAAATGTGGCGGAGCGAAGCATTTCTGCCTTCTGCCTTCTGCTTTCTGCTTTGACCCTACGGCACCATCTCCAACAACTCGAACGACCCAGGCACCACCGGCGGACGCGGGCGGGGATTCTTCTCCGTCGGCGCCGGTGCTTCACCGAACTTCGCCGCCGGCAGGAAGACATGGTGCGTCTTCGTATCGAGCGCCATCGTCCGCGCGCTGCGTTGCGTCTCCGCGTTGATGACCACGTCGTACTTGTTCGGGGACGCTTCGTGGACCACCGTCAGAGTTGCGCTCTGGCCGTTTGAGGCGAAGACGAGTTGGCGGGCTTCGTCGAAGGCGGCGGCGTCAGTCCCCTTTCCGGTCGGGACCGTCGTCACCACGTTGCCGGTCTTGGCATTGACGACGGCCATCATCTCGTTGCCGCAGACGGCGAAGAGACGATGATGCTTGCGGTCGATGGCCAGACCGCTCGGCTCTTCGCACGGCGTCAGCTTCCAGCGATGGGCGACTGTGTTCGTTTTCACGTTGATCTCGGCAAGCTCGCTCGTGTCTTCCACGTTCACGAAGACCCGGCCCTGGTCATCGCTGGCGGCGAACTCCGGCTTGCCGCCGAGGTCGATGGTGGCGATGACTTTGCCGTGGGTGTCGAAGACCGTGGCGTTCTTGCCGCGGCCGTTGAAGGTGAAGACATGTTTCGACGATGGATCGAAGAGGATTGCATCCGGATTGTCGCCGGTGGTCTTGACGTCGTTGATCCGGTTGAGCGTCTTCAGGTCGAAGATCGTCATCATGCTCACGCGTCCGCAGGAGATGAAGCCGCGCCCTCCGTCGTGATCGATGGCGATGCCGTGTACGCCGGGTGTGTCAGGGATGACGCCGGCGATCTTCCCCGAATCGACGTCGACGACATCCACCTCGTTGCCGTGCGAGACGTAGGCGCGGCGCGACACGGCGTCGATGGCCATGTAGTCCCAGCCACCCGCGCCACCGATAGGGATGTGTCGGGAGAGATGCCAGGCGGCGAAGGCGTTGGCGGCGACGGCAAGCGAGAGCAGAGCGAAAAGCGCACGTTTCATGGGTGCGAACGTTATCGCTGTTGCCGCCACCACGCAACAAGATGTCTGTTGGGGAAGCGTTTACGGCCGCCAGCTCTGGATCACTTTCTGCCTAGCCCAAGGAAGCCGGAGACGATCGGATCGTTCTGGGCAATCAACTGAATCGCCGTCAGCAAGGCTATCGTGAGAGTGGGAGCATCTTTGAAGCTGATCAGGGGCAAGGCACGGCGCTCCACGAGCATCTTCTCTTTAACATCGAGGATGAGCTTCCTCAGATCGAGCCTCGTTTTGAGATCCAGCACCGAATCGATCTCCGTCTCCTCCGAGAATCGCTCGATCGCCAGGAACGTGTCGTTCTCCCACACCTGACGCAGGACATACCTCGGGTAAAAGCTGTAGACCAGGGACGCGGGAAGATAAAAGAAAACGGGGATGATCAACGCTCGGTAGAAAAACTCAGGCCCGCCTGCGAACGCGGTCAGCGTTCCCCTGAAACAGACGTAAACCGCCAGGATGCACATGCCGGAGCTGATGACGAAAAAGAGATCGACCGCCTGGATACCCTGCGGACGGAACGGCGTTTTCAGCTTGATCCGGTCATCGGAGGCGGAATCAGAATGACGGTCGATGAATCGGAAAAGATTCAGAACGCCGACGATGAACATCAAGCCAAAAGATCCAACGAAGTAAAACGAGATCACCATCACCGACAGATATTTGTGGGAAAAGTCTTTCAGAGGAATCCTCGCGCCATTCGCGATGAAGCCACCAACAACCGTGATCACCACCGCGACGATGAGCGTCAGCCACCACGGACTGAAGAGTTTCGAGCGGCGCTCAAACTCGTCATGAAGCGCGCTCGGCACATCGACGACATTCCTCAACGCCGAGATCAGATTCGACCGCTGGTGGCACATGAAGAATATTGTCCCGTAACCGGCGGCGCCGGCGAGAATCCCATCGAACGAGAAAAACCAGACCGCGGTGAACTCAGAAGCGGCAGCGGGGCCCTGATAGTCCAAAGTGAGACCCCAACCGATGAGCCAAAGAACCGCGCTTCCGATTCCCCAGGCGACAAACCAGCGGAAGGCAACCAAAATCACATTAGCCTCCTTCGACTGCGACCCTGGAATGATGGTGTGCATGCATTCTAAAACAGATCACCGCATGTATGTCACTCACGTCCGCCCCAATCCACACTCCCCCCCACCATAGAAATTGGGTAACTGGCCGCAGCCACCGCTTTGGGAGTGCGGGGGCCTCGGAATGGAACCTCAAAAAGCGGTAGCTGGCGCTACCGCACTCCAAAGCGCTTCGCGCGAAATGGAGCTTCAGGACCCGATTACCCTCGCGCCGTTTTGATCAACGCTTCCATGTGATTCAGATACCGCTCCAGCGCGCGGCGTCCGGCGGCGGTGAGTGAATACTCGGTGCGTGGGATGCGGCCAGCGAACGACTTCTTGCACGCGATGTAACCCGCTTCCTCCAGCTTGCGCGCGTGGACGCTCACGTTGCCGTCGGTCGTCTTCAGGATCGCCTTGACCTCATTGAAGGTCAGGGTCTGATTGACGGCCAGCGCGCTGACCAGTGCCAGGCGGGTCTTCTCATGGATGATGCGGTCGAAATCGGGGATCTGCGTCTCGACGACGCGGCTGACCTTCGATGTTTCGACACTCTTCTTTGCTGCTGCCGATTTAGCCACCGTATCTCCTTGCGATGATGAGTCCGAAGATGATGTGCAGGCCGCCGAAGCCCACACCGAGAAGGATGTTCGATGCGCCGAGGGGTACGAGCGCCGCGATGGCGCCGAGAAACATGAAGGCCACGCCCATCACAGGGATCACGCGAAGCGAAAACGCTCCGCTGCTGACAAAGGCCGTCCCGTAGAGAAGCAGCCACGTCGCGGGAATGGCCGCGTAGCTCTCAACCCTGACCAGCGCGAATGTGACCACTGCCCCCGCCACCAGCGGCGCGAAATAGCTGATGAAGAACCGCCGCGCCGCTCCGGACATGAACGCCTCGTTCGAGCGCCGCGCCTTGATGGTCATCGCCCCGAATCCGATCGCCGCCGCCACCACCGCCTCGGCCAGCCACGTCGTCAGCCACAAACGCAGCGAGCGCCCCAGGAACTGCTGGGCAATCGCCGACGCCGCAATCGCAGTCACTCCAACGCCCACCCCTCCCCATCCCGGAATCGACGTAAACGATCCTGCCCGCTCCATGGCATCCCGGATGAAGCGGAGGTTGTCGAGCGCATGCTCGCGCATGGGGAGTGGTGCCTGAGACATGGAACCATGGTAACGCAAAGTGCTTTTGCGACTGTGATGATGTAAGAAACAAAGGGCCTGAGATCGGCCCAGCGTTCTCACATACCTGTCATCCTGAGCCTGCCGGCGCTGCAGTGTAGGGCCGCCGCCCCGGCGGCCAACGGCCGTGAGGCCGTGTGTTTGCTTCGAACTATCGCGCCGCGTGCGGCGCTGGCCGCCGAGGCGGCGGCCCTACACTGTCGCGCTGGCAGGCTCAGGATGACGGGTATGTGGGAAGCGGCGTCTCTTCGCGGGCTCTTCA
>JBBRNB010000070.1:0-36216 GCA_038230535.1 Thermoanaerobaculia bacterium | reverse complement strand
GGCACCCCGGCAGGGGTGCGTGAACCGTCGAATTCGACATCGTTCTACGCGATCGATCCTGCCTGACTTCACGCACCCCTGCCGGGGTGCCTTCCTCGCATAACCGAACCGGTGGCAACGCCTCCGGCGTGGCCACCGGCTACCCTCACTCACCCCGTTGGGGTGCCGAGAAACGTCCAAACTCGAGCCCCCCACCTTCAGGTGGGGCTGGAGTTGTTTCAAGAATTCCCAAGCCCGCTTCAGCGTGGGACAGAATTGTTCCGCGATGTAGCCGGCTGTGCGCAATCAACCGGCAACGCGATTAGCGCAACTTTCGTAGAATCGCGGCACGTGACCCTGATCGAATCCATTCGCCGGATCGTCTCCCGCCGTCCGCTCGATTGGACGCGCGGCGCCGGAAGGCCGGCTGCGGAACGGCCGGTGAGGGCCGACGTCATCATTCCCATCTATGGTGCCGCGGAGGAGCTCCGCGCGTGTCTGGAGAGTCTTGCACGCGAAACTGACCTGGCGCGCCATCGCGTCATTCTCGTCGTCGACGGACCGCAGGACGCTTCGGCGGAGTCGATCGTCAGCGACTTTGTGGCGATGCATCACGAGGCGGTGCGGGTGCTCCGGAACGACACGCGGAGCGGCTTTGTCATTGCGGTGAACCGCGGGATGCACGAATCGGCGGCCGACGTCGTGCTGCTCAACAGCGACACGATCGTCACAGCACGCTGGCTCGAGAAGCTCATCGATGCCGCATACACGTCGGGAGATGTCGGAACCGTCACGCCGCTCTCGAATCACGCAACCCTCTGTTCCGTTCCGCAGGCATTCGAGGAGAACCTGCTCCCAAGCGGTTTCGAAATCGCCTCCTTCGCGGCCGTCGTCGAGCCGGCATCGGCGCGCAGCTATCCTCGCCTTCCCACCGGCGTCGGCGTCTGCCTTTACATCCGGCGGGCACTCCTCGAGGACATCGGCTTCTTCGATGCGGAGCGTTTCGGACTTGGATACGGCGAAGAGAACGACTTCTGCATGCGTGCTCTCGTCCGCGGCTGGCTGCACGTTGCCGATGACGCGACGTTCATCTATCACGCCGGTCACCGCAGCTTCGGAGCATCGCGCTTGAAACTCCAACGACGCGCTCAGGCAACGCTCCAGCGGCTTCACCCGCGCTACATGGCAACGATCGCGGAATTCATGAAGCGCGATCCGCTCGCCGCCGTCCGTGCACGAATCCAGTCCGTTCTTGGCGGGAGCCGGCGGCCGCCGTCACACCGCACCGTCCATCTCGTTCACGGCTGGCCTCCGTTCCAACAGGCCGGCACGGAGCTGTACGCGTATTGGCTCGTTCATCAGCAGAAAGCGTGGCACGAGGTCGCAGTCTACGTGCGCGGTGCCGATCCCACGCGCGCGCGCGGCGAAGCGATGGAACTGTTCGATGACGGCGTGCGCGTACGCATCGTGACGAACAACTTCACGGCGCGAAACCCGATTCGCCGGAACGCCATTCAGGACCGGCTGCTCGAACGTGACTTCGAACGGTTTCTGAAGAGCGAGCGTCCTGACCTGCTGCACATCCATCACCTCGCCGGGCACGCATTCTCGCTGGCCGGAGTGGCGCAACGGCTCGGCATACCGATCGTGCTGCAGATTCAGGACTGGTGGTTCCTCTGCGCGCGGGTGAACCTCTTCGACCGCGATGGCAACCGCTGCACGGGACCGTCACCAGCGAAATGCGCGCGTTGCGCAACGCTGACGAAGATCGCACCGGCCGGCTTGACCAATCGCCTGCTGCACGCGTTGCGCAGATCGGCCGCGCGAGCCGCAATCCGCGCTTGCGATGCCTACGTGGCCGGGTCGAAAGCGATCCATGACGACTACGTGAATGCCGGCGTGATCGATGCGTCGAAGCCTTTTCACGTGATCCCGTACGGCGTCAGTGTGGCCATACCGCGCGAGCCTCGGCCACGGACGCGGCTGCCGATTCGATTCGGCTATGCCGGCTCGATCTCTCCGCACAAAGGCATCCATCTCGCCGTGGAAGCCATGCGCGATCTCGACCCATCGCAAGCGTCGCTGCACGTGTGGGGTGACGCCACTGCATTGCCCGAGTACGTCGCCGATCTCATGAAACGAAGCGGCGGTGCCTCAGTCGTCTTCGAGGGCCGTTTCCGCGAAGAGGAAAAGCCGCGCGTCTTCGCCTCGATGGACGTCCTGCTCGTGCCATCCATCGGACTGGAATCGTTTGGCCTGGCTCCGCGCGAAGCGATGACCTGTGGCGTCCCGGTGATCGCGTCCGCCGGCGGCGCTCTCTCGGAGATGTTCACGCCCGGCGAGTGCGGTGACCTCTTCCCGGCCGGCGACGCCGCGGCGCTGAAACGCGTTCTGCATCGCATCGTCGAAGAACCTGCCATCGTCGATCGCTGGTCAGCGCGTCTTCCTCTGCCGAAACGCAACGACGTCCATGCTGCCGAGATCGAACAGGTGTACGAATCAGTGTTGGCCGGACGCAGGCCATGATCCGCACCATCGCAAGCGTGATACGTGGCGAAGGACTTTCCTCCGCGGTTCGCCGAACGAACGAGCGGATTGCCGGCGCGTTGCATAGCGCTGTACTGCGCACACGTGGCCTGTTTTCGTATGTAGCCGGCACGGCGATCCTGAACGTTGCGGCATCCGGGAGAGCCGCTCGGTTGGGCGGCGTGCAATCTCAGCTCGGCGCCCGCCTGCAAGCCGAGCGAGGACTTCGCAACGTCGCATTACTCACCCCTGGCGTTCTCGAGCTTTCGTCGCCTCGTCATACGCGTCGGATCTCCTCAGATCTGGAGACCGGCATTCGCGACGCGATCGCGATCACAGGCGCGCGAACGGTTCATTTCGAGGGACTGGACGGCGTTCCACTCGATGGGGTGTTGCGGCTCATCGAGTCAGGTGCCCGCGTGATCGTGAGCGTTCACGACTTCTCCCTCTTCTGCCCGCGGCCGCATCTACTCGAAGAGCCGATGGGCCGCTTCTGCTTCTATTCGCAGGACCTCGATCGCTGCCATCGCTGCCTATCGCAATCATGGGACGCCGGGAGAGATGAACAGCAACTACGGCGCGTTCTGGCGCGCCAGCTTCTCGCCTCCGCGAACGGAGTGATCTTTCCCTCGCAATTTCTCTTCGAACAACATCGCACGCTCTTCTCGCTGCCGGAGCTCGCCGGGCAAGTCATCGAGCCGGGTCTGCCGGATGCAAAGCGTGAGATCGGAATCCCACGTCGTGGCATCGCCTACGCGGGAAGTGTGAAGCGCCACAAAGGCGCGCATCTGATACCCGAGGTTGCGCGCATTCTTGGAAACACACACATCCACGTCTTAGGAGGCGGCGACGAGGATCTGTTCCGCGCGATGCGGCACGCTCCGAACATCACGGTCCACGGCTACTATCGCGGCGGCACTCTCCCCACACTCCTCGAACGCCACCGCGTTGGACTGGTCATCCTCCCCTCGATCGTCCCGGAGTCTTACTGTCTCGTGCTTTCAGAAGCCTGGCTCGCCGGAGCCGCGGTCGTGGCGTTCGACCTCGGCGCACAAGCAGAGCGAATCCGTCGCGACGGCGGCGGCTGGTTGACACCGCTCGAAAACGGCGCAGCGGGACTGGCGCAGATCATCGAGCAATGGATGGCCGGTCAGCTCGCAGCCAGCACGCCGAGCGCTGTGACCTCGTCGCTGGATGCGGCCCGTGCGCACATGGATCTCTATCGGAAGTGGGGCATGTTGTAGGTAGGAACATGCACAGACAAGAGTGTCTGTGCAGATTTCTTCGTTTAGATTCCGCTTCCCGACAGCGCCGCCGCGACACTCAGGAAAAGCAGCCGGACATCGAGCCACAGGGACCACGAGCACATGTACGTTAGGTCGTAGCGAAGCTTGACGGCGGGACGGGAGTCGTACTCGACCAGGATTTGCGCGAGTCCGGCAATGCCTGGCCGCACCAGACAGCGAAGATCGAAATCGGGGACCTCTTTGAGAATGCGCGCGGCGATCTCCGGACGCTCGGGCCGAGGTCCTACGAGACTCATGTCTCCCGTGATGACGTTGATCAGTTGCGGCAACTCGTCGATGCGGTAGCGCCGTAAGAGGTTTCCGACGCGTGTGACCCGCTGTTCGTCGGACTGTTCGTTCGATCCGGGAACCGGCACGCGCATCGACCGGAACTTCCACATGCCGAACGGAACGCTGTCGCGGCCGAGACGTAGTTGCCGATGCAGAACCGGAGCACGATCGTCCAGCCAGACGGCGGCGGCAATCACGACCCAGAGCGGCGACGTCAGCGCAGCCAGCACGGTCGCGGCGACGACGTCGATCGTTCGCTTGACGACTGCGCGCACTCCAAAGCCGCAGCCGATCATCACCGCAATCAGCGGCTCGTCGCCCATCCATCCGAGCACGGACGACACGAGCAGCGCGTCGGAGGACGAGGCGAGCAGCAAATATCCCCGAGGTCCGCGAATGCGCAGAAGCTCGAGCCGGCCGTGAGGCACGGCGTCGGACCAGACACAAATCACTTCCTCGGCCTCACGGACCGCGGCCTGCACCTTCGGATCATCCAGGCGTCCGAGCCACGGTGATCCTACCGATGCCGCACCCGAGCCCGCGTAACCGGCCACACGAATCCGCCGGTCGCCTGCTGTCTCGAGCACAGTGTGCGCCGCCACGATCTCCGCTGGCTCTCCGATGAGGATGGTGTCTCTGGGCCGAATCGGCCACATCTTCAGCTGTAGCGAGCGCCAGAACGGAAACATCAGTGCTTCCAGCAGCGGCACCGCCAGCATGATCGTGCGAGGCAGCGGCCTTTCCAGGACAGTCGATCCAATGGTGACCACTGCGACCTGGATTACGAGCGCGACCAGGACGATTGGACGCGACCGCAGCATGACGCGGCGCCGGTAGAAGCCGGCCATTCCCAACCCGATGACGAATGCCACACCGAACAACAGCACGATGAGTGGATCGAGCGGAAGCTTGTTCGGAGGAAGAAGCGTGCGTGTGAAGCGCAGCGGAATGGTCCGGCGCACGTAAACCGCTGCCACAAGGCTGACCCACGCCAGTACGAAATCGCCGAGGACAAGGATCGCCGCCCGGAACGTTCGTTCTCTCGAACCGGGGCGAATCATCTTGCCTCCGCTGCGCCAGCGATGGCAGAGAGACGGTCAAGCGTCACCGATCGCGCGTACTCGGTTACGACGACCTCGCGAAGCCGCGCGGCCATGCAGCTTCGACGATCGTCATCGGCAAGAAGATCCGCCGCGGCGCGGGCAAATCCGGCTACCGACGACTCGATCCGCGCGTGACGATCGAGCGATGCCAGTCCTCGGAACGCCTGAGGTGTACCGACGATCGCGCAGCCCGCTTCCGCTGCCTCGAGGATTTTGTTGGACTGGCCGCTGCCGTAGCGCAGCGGCATCAAAGCCACGCGAATCGTCCGGGCGAAGGAAGCGACGTCGTCGATGGGCGAGATCAGCGTCACACCCCGGCGCCGCGCGGCGTCGCGGAGCGACCGCGATGCCTCGGCACCACCGATGACGAGCGTCGCCGCGGGCAGAGTCGCGCGAATCACCGGCCAGATCTCGTCGAGCAGCCACGCCGCGGCGTCGGCGTTGGCGAAGTACGGAAACCGTCCCCAGAATCCGAAATCGTAGACGCGTGGGGCGTCTTTCAACGGCTTCGCGGCAACACCGTTCGGCACGGCCACCGCCTCTCCGAAGTCTTCCGCCTCATCCTCGCTGAGGACGACAACCTGCCCATACGTGCGTGCCGCATCGATCTCGACACGCGCCATGCGCCGCGCCTCCATCCGCCAGAACCAGCGCATCAACGCTGGCGCCGCCTTGCGGCGTTCTTCGGCGCTCCGGTTGAGCGAGTCGACGGCGTCGAGCACCGTCGGACCATCGATCGATTTCCTCACCCACGGATGGAGACGCGCAAGAATGACCACGGTGACGTCGAACGGGCCCATCTCGCGCCGAGCCTGATTGATGGCCGCCCGCCAATCGTATGGCGCAGCCATCAGGCATTGAATCGGAAGCCGATCCCTCACCGCGCTCAGCATTCCCTGAACTCCGCGTCGGAGCGACCGTGGCGCAGCGAAGAAGCGAATATCCGGTGCGCCGGCGGGAACGGTGCCCCGAGGCGCGATCAGCGCCACCTCCGCACTCCGCGCAAGCGCGGACAGCCAGATCGTGGCGCGGAGACGCTCGCCCGTGTGAGAAGGCCACGGGAATCGAGAGGTGATGATGAGGGCCTTCATTGCGGAAAAGCGAGAGCGTCAGATAGTGGAAACAGTCATTTCGGGCTGTCGTCAGACTATCAGATCGCCTTCTGTAGAATGCCGGCCGATGGTGATGGATCGAGAGGATTGGCCCGGGCGTGCTGGCCGCTGGCGCGCGCTGGCCACGCTCGTGCTCGTGCTCGCCGGAGCCATCGCCATCCCGCTGGTCTTTCGCCGCGATCCCTCGGGGATGTTTCGTCTGCCGAAGACCATCTTCTTACGTACCGAGGCGATTCTGATCGTAAGCATCACGCTGGCCGCGGTGTTTCTCGGCGCACGAATCCAGCGGCCAAAGTGGCGCGATCCCTGGCTGCTGCTGCCGCTTGCCGCATTCGCAGCGTTCTGCGTCCTGACGCTGACTTCGACGAACCACCAGCTCAGCATGGACGCCCTAGGATCTGCCGCTGCCACTGCGGTGGTGTTCTTCGCCACAGTCGCCGCGGCGCGCTCCGGCGGATGGATACTGGTCGCCGCGCCCCTGACCGCCGCGGTGGCAAACGCGATTCTCGTCATTCTCGAAGAGACGAATCTCTGGATGCCGTTCGGAGTGCAGAGTAGCGTAGCGCATCATATTCAGTGCGATGCGTTGATCGGCAATCCCAACGAGGTCGGCGGCTACCTCGGCGCCGCGGCGCTGGCCTGTCTCGCAGCTATCGTGGCCCGTGATGCCGGGAAGCGATGGAGCGCGGTCAACATCATCGTCATAGCAGTTCTCGGCGTGGCCCTCCTGGCCTGTCAGACGCTGACGGCGATCATCGCCTTCGCGGTCGCCGGATTCTTCATGATTGCGATTTCCTCGTGGCGCAAGGCGCTCGGTATCGCTGCCATCGCCGCGGTCACCGGCATGCTGGTCGTCGCCCTGGTCGCCCCCATCCGCCTGCGCGTGACGAACGAGATTACATGGCTCCGCGCCGGCGACTACAACGAAGCAGCCACCGAGCGCTTCACGGCGTTCGTCGCGGCGTGGTCAATGTTCATCGACCATCCGCTCACCGGCGTGGGACCGGGAGCATTCTCCTGGCAGTACTACGACTACAAGATCCGCGCGGAGCAGCACTATCCGTCGCTGCGGCGAAGCTACAACCGCGGCGTCAACTATGGCGAAGTCCACAACGATCACCTCCAGGCGCTCGCCGAGGGAGGCATGATCGGGTACGGCGCGTTCATGGCGCTCATCGTCGCGCTGGGCGCCGTGTCATTCAAGATCCCGGTGAACCCAGTTGACTCACGACAACGCTTCGCGCGACACCTTGCATTGCCGCTTGCAGTCTTCCTGCTGTTGTTCTCCTTCGCGCAGTTTCCGATGGAGACAACCGTAGTCCGCGCCCTGCTGGTACATCTCGCGGCGCTCTGTGTCGGGTGGCGCAACCGATGAGCCGTCTTCTGATCGTGATGGGGCGCGGTGCCGCGCTGCTGCTGCTCGTCGCCGCAACCATCTACGCGCTCAATCGATGGGCACTGATACCGCTTCGCTGCTCCTACACGGCGTCCATCGGCGCAGCCACGCTCGACCTCGCAGAACAATCTGGCCACAAGAGCGCTCGTCTTGCCCGCGAGATCCGCGACGATCTAAAAGGATGCGACTGCGTCTCCCCGCACGATGTCGCCATCCCCATGACCCTGGCCGCCACCGCCGAGGCATGCAACGATCTTCCCACCGCCATCACCGAATACCAACACGCCCTCCAGATCGACCGCCGCCCCGAGATCTACTTCCACCTCGGCCTGATCCAATACGAGACCCTAGACCATCGCGCCGCCATCGAGAACATCATCCGCGCCTGCGCCTTCGACCCGGCGCGACTGGCTGACATCCCGTACGACGACGCGAGGCAGGAGACGAAGCGAAGGTTGGAGGAGGCTTATGGCGCGGAATGGGTTTGGTGAGCTTCCCAAGTGTAGGGCCGCCGCCCTCGGCGGGCCGGCCAGTTGTTGTTCGATTTGAAACGGGTACCGTAGCGTTATTCCGCAAGTCTGCCTAGAATGGATCATTCAGCGATCGTATTGGGGGACGCGTCTTGGGCTCTGCCACGAGTCAAGTCTGCAGCTACTGCGCTTTCGACATGCCTGTCTCCGTTGACCGGTGCCCGCATTGCGCACGACCATCGCTCTTCCCAAACGTCACGCGAGCGGCGGAACCTGCGGAGGTTGCGGCGCTCGACACGCGATACGGCGCTGCGCTTGCTACCGCGAACACAAACGGCACCGAGGCCATCGTTTCCGACCTCGAACGAGAGACAGCTACGCGATCCCGAGTAGTCATCTCCCGTGACTCCAGCGAGGTGTATCGACTCGCCTGTGGCGACAATCAGTTGTATGCGACGTTTTACAACCTCGTCGAGGCCGGCTTCCGCCTTCCGACCGATTCAAAATGGGACCTTCTCCGGCTCATCGGGGATGCGGTGATGTTCCCCTACTACCAGCAGCACGTACGTTTCGGCGCACTCACGCTGGACCAAGCGGGACCGCTAAACTACGGTGACTGTCACATGATTCTGAAGACCGACATGGTCGATTTCCGAACGAGCGCTTTCACGGAGAACACGAGCAAGTTTGCCTCGAATAACAACTGGGTCATCCCACCTGGGCATCGTTCGACATGGGCGACACGAGGCCGATTGGCCGTCGCGAAGCTATCCTCGGCCGTTACGGCATCGACCTCGGCAGCCGACTTGCCTGCTATCCTGAAGAGAGACGGGCCGACCTCAGACGACGACTCGTTCGTGGAAGCTCAAGTCTACGGCTCGATTTCGATGCTGACCGTCGAGCAGGTCAGCCTGACGCGCAGGAGCAGGCCCGCCGTCAGGCTGAACGCTTTGAAGGAAAAGCTCAAACAGTTTAATGTTAAGTTCGTAGTAACTTAAGGTGTGAGGGCGATGCAAGCGGTTTTGAATGGACTGACCGGCGCCGGGTTACTCATCGAGGGCGACCGCGTATCCGTCCTTCGCATCGAGGGCGATTCGTCCTTGAGGCCGGGACAGGTCGCTGAGTTGCCAAGGGTACTTGGCGAAGGGCGCAACGTCGAGTTCGTTGGCGTTGCCGATGCCGAGCAGGCGCTCCAAATCCTGCGGCGCGACCAGCTTCGCGAAGAATGTCTCGATCTCGCACTGATCCTACTCGATCCGGAACTGTCCGCAGCAACACGAACGGAAGCAGCAGCGCTCCTGAACCATATGCTGATGGATTGGGAACTCAGGTCATGGCTCGAAGGCGTTCTCTACGGGGCGCCCCTGCCTTCGGGCGCTGATCTGGACGGAGCGGTGCGCTACGCCCGTGACGTTGGTGGAAACGCACTCATCGCCATGCTCTCAAGTCTGGCTTCCTTGCAGGGCGTGATCGCGCGTGTCCACGAAGCGTGGAATTCGGTATGTCAGCGTGTCTTGCCGTCGTCGAAGGCCGCAAAGGAAGCCACCGTCCTGGCCGCACGGAATGGCATCTTCCGTCACCTCGTCCATGGGGTCGAACGTGCAAACACCAATGAATTCAGGTTCGCCGCCTTGAGCGTGTTGCGGCCGCTGGCGGGCCATCGTCAAATCGTCGAGGAAGTGATCCGAGAATTGCAGGTCCCTTCAGTCGGTGACAAGGCCTCCCGTGCGCAGTCGTCAGAGGATGGCCGCGCGCAGCGGAGTCGCGACGGCAATCGAAGAGACGACCACTACCTCAGTTTCGACCGCACCTCGGCTTTCGAGAGCGTAAAGCGACAGAAAGACGCGATCGTGAGCAATATGCGCGCGGCCCGTTTTGATCTCGTCGACCTCTATGTGGACCAGTTGGTCGAGTATCAGCTCCCGCTCGATCACCGCGGAGAATATACGAGCAAGTCATTGTGTGATTTGGCGATGGAGGCTAAGTCGCTGGAACTTCACGAACTGCAGCTAGCGTTGGCCCTTCGAGCTGTAGAAGTGCGTTATGAAGATGGTTGGGCATGGGCACAAGTCGGTGACGCTTCGCTGATCCTTAACAGGTTTGACCTTGCCTTGACTGCGTATGAACACGCAAGCGAGTTCGACGGTGGTTCGATCGGGCGCACGGGGCTCGCACACGTCCTCCTGAGGATGGGCAGGCTTGAGGATGCGCTCGCCGCCCACAACGACGTCGTAAGCGACTTCCCAACCAACGTATTTGCCCAGAATGGCCGCGCGGAAGTGCTCAAATCATTGGGGCGCTTCGACGATGCGCTCGCCGCCTACAACGACGTCGTTCGCGACTTCCCAACCAACGTGGTTGCTCAGACGGGTCGTGCGGAATTGATCAAATCCATGGAACGCCTCGACGATGCGCTCGCCGCCTACAACGACGTCGTTCGCGACTTCCCAACCAACGTGATTGCCCAGAATGGTCGCGCGGAGGTGCTCAAGTCCCTGGGGCGACTCGACGATGCGCTCGCCGCCTACAACGACGTCGTTCGCGACTTCCCAACCAACGTGGTTGCCCAGACTGGCCGCGCGGAAGTGCTCAAATCCCTGGGGCGCTTCGACGATGCGCTCGCCGCCTACAACGACGTCGTTCGCGACTCCCCAACCGATGTTGTTGCCCAGAATGGCCGCGCGGAGGTGCTCAAATCCCTGGGGCGCCTCGACGATGCGCTCGACGCCTACAACGTCGTCGTTCGCGACTTCCCAACCGACGCTGTTGCCAAGAATGGTCGCGCGGAAGTGCTCAAATCCCTGGGGCGCCTCGACGATGCGCTCGACGCCTACAACGTCGTCGTTCGCGACTTCCCAACCGACGTTTTTGCCCAGAATGGCCGCGCGGAAGTACTGAAGTCCTTGGGGCGTCTCGACGATGCGCTCGCCGCCTACAACGTCGTCGTTCGCGACTTCCCAACCAACGTCGTTGCACAGAATGGTCGCGCGGAAGTGCTGAAATCCCTGGGGCGCCTCGATGATGCGCTCGCCGCCTACAACGTCGTCGTTCGCGACTTCCCAACCAACGTTGTTCCACAGAATGGTCGCTCGGAAGTGCTCAAATCCCTGGGGCGCTTCGACGATGCGCTCGCCGCCTACAACGACGTTGTGAGCGATTTCCCAACCGATGTTGTTGCCCAGAATGGCCGCGCGGAGGTGCTCAAGTCCCTAGGGCGACTCGACGATGCGCTCGCCGCCTACGGTGACGTCGTTCGCGACTTTCCAACCAACGTCGTTGCCCAGACTGGTCGCGCGGAAGTGCTCAGATCCATGGGCCGCCTCGACGATGCGCTCGCCGCCTACAACGTCGTCGTTCGCGACTTCCCAACCGACGTTGTTGCCCAGACTGGTCGCGCGGAAGTGCTCAAATCGCTGGGGCTCCTCGACGATGCGCTCGCCGCCTACAACGACGTCGTTCGCGACTTCCCAACCAACGTGGTTGCCCAGAACGGTCGCGCCGCAGTCCTGTGCGCTCTCGGCAAGCATGATGAGGCCCTCGCGGCGCTGCCAACAGAGTCTCCCCGCACACGACAGGATTGGATTGGATTTCACATTCGAGGAATGGCGCTGCTCCGAGCACGACGCATCGACGAAGCCTCCGAGATCTTCCTGCGAGGAGCAGATGAGAATCCGTTCGTGGGCGATCGCGATCGTTTCCGAAGTGGACTTGCCTTGACACGACTTCACCTGCGAGCCTACGACGCGGCGCTGGACATTCTCAGCAACGTTCACTCGATCACTGATGATCGCGTCTCCGGGTTCCTGCGCGGCCACGGCGCCGGTGCGCTTGGTGACCGAACCGGCGCAGCCAGGTTCTTGTCAACAACGGGGCCCGCGAGAAACGACCGCGAGCGCGAGCTCAAAGCAGAGTTGGAAAGACGGTTCGTAAGAAGGGTGACTCCACTACATGACGAGGAGTGGCTAATCGAGCAGGAATTGGACTGTGTTCTTCTCGCTGCATGATGCTCCTTGCCTAGATACGGAGTCACTCTACAGAGCCCTGTGGGGCCCTGTGCTCCCCGAGACGGCTCGATCGATTACGCCTCGCCAATTGCGCAACACAAACCCGACTTCATCCAGTCCAGTAGCGTCAAGACTTCACCGCTTGAACGGACTCCCCAAATCCACTCCATCTACGTTGATATCCACAACCGGCGTCTCTCCGGCCGGAACCCCGACCACCTCGTACTCATACGTCCCCGTTTGATCGCGGTCGATCGGGCCGCCAAGTCGTCCGGTGCTCTTGAGGGTTGCTTTGACGACAGAGGCGTAGCCGGGTCCGAGGTAGTTGCCGAAGGCGTCGCGTGGGGTTATGGCGATGACGAACGTGCCGGCGGCCGGGCGAGTCACTTTGATGTCGGTCTTGGCGGGGTCGGCCTTGACCTTGACGGATTGTTCCTGGCGCTCGAGGCGGAGTACGTGGCCGGTGCGGCGGTCGTCCCAATCGAGGATGGCGTCGAATCCGTAGGTGCCGGCGACGGACGTTTGATTGAAGGTGCCTTCGTAGATGCCTTTGCCTTGATCCTTCAGCTCGATCGTGGCGGCATTCACCGGCTGGGCGGCTTTGAGTAAGTCGCGGGTGAGCGCGTCGAGTTTGCGGTCGTAGGGGGTCAGCTTGTCACCGGATGGTGTGGTCGTGATTCCGGTCGACGGATCTTTGAAAGGTGTGTTGTGGAGGAGCGTGCCGGCGCTTGCGGCCGGGCGTTGAACACGAACGCGAATCGCTCCGGGAGGCAGACCGGCAAGCCGCTTGCCGTCCCAGTCGACGATCGCGCGGATCGTGATCGTGTCGCCGGTGGCGGCGCGGCCTGGTGTCAACGACAGGGTGTAGTCGAGGTGGCGTTCGAGGAAGAGCGCGCTGACCGTGTAGGGAACGGGATCGGTGGTCTTGTTCAGGCCGCGCTTCACGCGAACAGTCCAGGTGCCGATGTCGGACGGCTTGAGGTTGAATGTCTGGAGCGAGGACTGCGGCGTCTTCTGGACTGAAGTGGGAACGGCGGCAGTCCCGTTCGGATGAAAGACTTCCAGATCGAGCGCCTCGCGAACGGGGGGAGCCCCTTGCACCGTGAACACCACACGCTGCGCAGAGTTGTCGACAATCACAGGCTGCGGAGCGCTCGGGCCGGCACCGGTCATGGTGTCGTTATGGATCATCGCCATCGAGACCGTATTGCCCTTCAGGATGGAGACGAGAGTCATGCCGAGGATGTTGAACATCGTCGCGGCGTTGGTGCTGATGTAGGAGGCACCAGAGGTTTCGAACGAGATGTTCTTCAGCAGCGTCTCATCGACTGCGGCAGGTGTGCCGAAGCCGATGGTGTGGATGGGAACGAAGCGCTGCCGCAGCTCCTGCGGGAAACCGCTGACAGGTGTGAGTCCGAGGAATCCGCTGGCCGTTGGGGTGATGAGCGGCGCGGTGTTCTGGATCCCGTCCGTGACCAGGAGGATGTCGAGGTCGTTGGCGGGATCGAGCTTCCACTGCTTCATCGCTTCATTGATGCCGCCGCCGATCGAGGTCGAGCCGCCGGGCGACAGCGCGTCAATGTTGCTGATGACGGTATTCCAGGCGTTGGCGGCGCCGCGCTGGAGGAAGAGGTTGGTCGGAGGATCGGCGCCCGGGAGCACCTGCGGCGCAGGTGCACTGTCGAAGAAGATGTTGGCGATGCGGTCGTGCGACCATTCAGCGCCGTCGGGCGTCGGCTGGTCCACCTGGTTCCACTGAGCGACGAACGTCTTCATGGCTGACTTCAGAATGTCCGCTTTCGACGCGCCCGAGATCGCGCCGGGCGGGAAGTCCTTCATGCTCCCCGACTTGTCGAGCACGAGGACGAGGTCGAACGTATGCCGGCCCTGGTTGATTGCCACGAGCGCCGTCGCGACGCCGTCGCCGACAGGGATCAGAAAGGCCGGGGTGTCTCCGGTGTGCTTGGAGACCGCGGAACATTCGACCATTGGCGAGGCCACGATGTAGCTGGTGATGCGATAGGCGGTGACATCCTGCGGCCCGGAGAAACGCATCGGGATCTGTTTCTCGATCGCATTCTGGGCGTTGCAGAAACCGGCTCCGGTGAAGTTCGACTGCGGCACGTAGATGATGCTCACGTCGTTGCCACCGGCGGCGGCAAACGTCACGGTGTCACCGGCAACCGGCTTCGTGTCGCCGAGGCTCAGCGTGGTGTTGCCGTTCACCACGAGCTGCGCGCCGGCCGATGCTGCGTTGAGGCTCAGCGTGATGAAGACTTTTCCCGTCTCCTGCTGCGGGTTGCCTCGAGTAGGGATATCGAGGGTGAAGCTCTCACTCGCGGCGGCAGGGGCGGAACGCAATGCGAAGACGATGCAGAGAACCGTGACAACGGCGACCGTCGTTCTTTTCATAAATCCTCACTTGTGTGTGGGGAGATAGTAGGCGTGTTTCTCCGGGAGCGCGAATCCGCGATAATCTCCTGCCCATGCCGGAACAGATTTCCGTCCGCGGACTGCGCAAGCAGTTCCCCAAAGTCCTCGCCGTGGCGGGGATCGACCTGAGCGTCGCCGCCGGCGAGGTCTTCGGCCTTCTCGGACCGAACGGCGCGGGAAAGACGACTACGCTCGAGATGATCGAGGGGCTCACGCGGCCCGACGCCGGCGAGATCACCATCTGCGGGCTGACCTGGGAGAGCAACGCGCAGGAGATCCGGGCCAGGATCGGCGTGCAACTGCAGGCCACGAGCCTCTACAACAAGATCACGCCCCGCGAAGCGATCAATCTTTTCGGCCGCTACTACCCAAAACGCCGCGACACCAACGAGTTGCTCGATCTGGTGCAACTCCGCGACAAGGCGGACGCATACCACATCACACTATCCGGCGGCCAGGCGCAGCGGCTGGCTCTCGCGCTCGCACTCGTGAACGAACCGGAGGTGGTGTTCCTCGACGAACCGACAGCCGGTCTGGATCCGCAGGGACGTCGATCGCTGTGGGAAGTGGTGAGGGCGATGAAAGCCGAAGGGCGGACGATCGTTCTCACGACGCACTACATGGATGAAGCGGAAGCATTGTGCGATCGGCTGGCCATCATCGATCATGGCCAGATCCTCCGCTCCGGAACCCCCTCGGAGCTGATCGCCAGCCTCGGCATCCCGAGTGTCGTCGAGCTGACCTTCCATGGTACGGCACCCGAGCCAACTGACTTCGCGGCGCGCCTCGGCACCGCGGTCGAGGCCCGCGGCGACATCTGGGAGATTCCGACTCCCGACCCGAAGACATTGCTGCCGCGACTTTTCACCGCAATCGAGAGCGCGCGGCTCGAATACAACCAGGTCCATGTTCGCCGGGCCACGCTCGAGGATGTCTTCCTCCAGATCACCGGACGCAGCCTGCGGGAATGAACGTATTTACGGTAAATCAGTGGATCAGTAGGTCAGTGGATTAGTAGGTCAGGACCGAGGCCCCCTGTTTCTGATCTACTGATCCACTGATCCACTAGTCAACCGTTCGAAAAGATGCGCGACACCATGAACCTCCCTAACCCGTTTGAGCTCCTCTGGCTTCAGTTCCGCAGCGAGTGGCGTCTTTACCTGCGCGAGCGCGCAGCTATGTTCTGGACGTTCCTCTTTCCTTTGCTGATGCTGTTTGGCTTCGGAGTCATCTTCCGTTCGGGCGGGCCGCCGGTGCTCACGCTGGTTCGTGTTGCTCCCGCGCAGGAGACGGAGCGCGATCGCGCGTTTCTCAAAGCGCTGGAGCAGTCGCACCTCAAGATTGTCACGCTCCCGGCCGCCGCAGCCGAGGAACGATGGGCCAAGGGAGAGACAACCGTACAGCTCGAGAGCAACGGCGACGGATATCGCATGCGGCTCAATAGCTACCTGATCGCTCAGGGCCAGGTCGTGGCGCAGGCCGCGAGCCAGGCATTCATCCTCGCGCAAGCGCGGCTGAAAGGATTGCCTGAACCGGAGCGCATCCCGGTCACGGTCGAGAGTCCGGGCCATGCCCACTCCGACAACTACGCCGCCTTTCTGGTGCCGGGATTGGTCGGCGTGAATCTGCTCAGCATGGGCCTCTTCGCGGTCGGCATGGTGACGGTGGCGTATCGGGAAAAGGGAAAGTTCCGGCGCCTGGCGGTAACGCCGCTTCCGAAGTGGGTTTTCCTCCTTGCGCAGATCCTGCAGCGCGTCACGGTGGTCATGCTGCAGACCACACTGCTGCTGCTCGCGGCTCGGCTCGGATTCCAGATCGTCAACCACGGCTCGTATCTGGTGTTCGCGGCGTTGGTCCTCCTCGGGACGGCGACATTCCTGGCTATGGGATTCGCTCTGTCGAGCTTCGCTTCCACGGTCGAGACGTACGGCGCCATCTCCAACCTGGCTTTCTTTCCGATGATGCTGCTCTCCGGCGTCTACTTCCGGATCGATAACGCACCGCAGTGGCTGCAGATGGCGGTCTTCGTCCTGCCACTCGCGCCATTCCTGCGGATGTTGCGCGCCGTCTTCAACGACGGCGCCACGCTCGCCGGGCATGGCACCGGGTTGGCCATCCTTGCCACGTGGGCCGTGCTCTCGTTCATCCTGGCGGTCAAGCGGTTCCGTTGGGTGTAGAGACGGTTCAGCGAACGAGCAAGAGCCGCTGCTGCCTGACGGTCCACGGCTGGTGAATGATGTGGTCCTCGGGGCGATAGCGGGCGGCATCGGCCTCATGTCCCAGCGCGAACGGGTCACCACTGAGAGACCTCACCAAATGATACGTTCCAGAGTCGTTGTCGTAGTCCATGACCACCAGGTCTTCATAGCGGAAGAAGGTGGTCGCACACTTCTTGGCGACACAATCCACCCGGCCCTTGCGCCAGCATTCGACGCCGGACGAGATGGACCTGCAGCCGGATTCGCGATCCGGAGACACTCGAAAAGCGCGCAGTTCCGGCCGGTCGTAGAGCATCCGGAGCCAAAACGTTGTGAGGTAGTCAGCCTCCGTGGCCAGGTATCGCCCCGCGGTATTCGAGCTGCGAAGGATGACCTGTGTTCCGGGATGGATGGACGGAGCCGCGTTCAGAATCGATGAGAGCTCGCGTTGATGTCCCTGCCAACTGGCCAGGAAAAAGTCCTGGCGCTCCATTCCTCCCCAGGTGCCGAAGAAGACGAACGCAACTAGGACAACCCAGCCGGCTAAGCGCAGCCGCGGGCGGAATTCAAATACCCATCCAGCGAGGATGCCGATTGCCGCTGAGGCCCAGACACGCGAGAGTACGTGGGTCCGATAGTGCAGTTCGGACAACTGGATCCCCGCATAGGCAGCGTTTGCCGCGAGCGCCATCAGCGCAAACAGCGCGACCAGGCTTGGGCCGCCGCTGCTTCCCCCGTCGTCTCTTTTTCTTCTAATCCCCAGCAGAAAGACGACGACGGCAGCGAGAGACCCAATCGCCATCGAGGCAGCAGAAAGCACGGCGGGCGGACGTTGATACCAGTCCGGGCGGGCAAATGACCATCTCCAGGGCGCGAAGTTCTCGAGCCAGAGGCTCATCGTGCGGTGGGCCCACGCTTGCCAGGACATGGGAATCATGGCAACGGCGGCATAGCCGAACGCGTTGTGCAGAAACGACCATTCGATGATTGCGACGGGGATCATGACGGCCGCCCAAGCTGCGAGCAGAGTGAGAAGACTTCTCGTCAGACGCCATCCGCTCAACCAGATGAACAGGATTGCCGCGAACGGAACCGCCGGCAAAGCTACGTCCATGGTGCAAACGGAAACTGCCAGCAGGACCGCCGACCCAACCAGTGCCGCTACTCTCCCCTCGGCGAGCCAGAGCAGCGCGCAACCGACGGCCGCGAGAAGGCTGGCAGCCGCCAGGTTGTACGCCAGCGGAACCATACTCGCGGTCTGGAAGTCGCTGGTCGCCGTCAACGTCAAACAGACCACGATGAAGCGGGTCAATCGCCGTCCCGGCAAGAGCAATCCTACGATCCAACCTGCCAGCAGACCCATCGCCAGCCACGTCGCCGCGGAGAGAATCTGCAGCACTTCGATCGGGTAGGCGGTGGCATTTGCCAGCGCCGATGGAAGCAACGTCAGCCGCCGCAACGGGCTCGCGTCGGGCAGGAACATCGCCTGCCATGGATGCGAGCGAACAAACGCCAGACCCAGCGCCTGTACATCGTCCTGCCACAGCCCCCGCCGGAACGCGGATACACCCCACACCAGGACCGTGAGAATGACGTAGCAAAGGACATCGAGCAACGCCCAGGCGTGGCCTTCACGGACCACCTTTCCGTTGGTGATGGACTGCGTCATTTGAGGGTCGGACCGGAGTACGATCCTACCATTCCCGGTGACGGGCCGGAGCGCTTACTCAGTCAACCGCGTGCGGAGGGTAGAATGCTGAAGCGTCCGATCCCGGTAGGCCTGTAGAGCGAGAAGTCACGACGGTCGAGCGTGAAGATGCGGCGGATCCTCTCCCGTTCAGCGATACGTACGAGCGCCGCGTCGGCAAGATCCATCGGCAGGTCGCGATACTTCTCCATCAGGTCGCGCATCCGAGGAACGTCGTTCATGGTCAGCGGCAGGATGTAAAACGCGCGATCGACCATTTCCCACAGCGCACGCTGCGCGGCCCATGAGCTGCGCAGAAGGTACATCGCCTCGGTCAGCGGAGGCCATACGGTGGCAAGTGGCTCCTCGAGTTTCGCCAGCGCGGCGCGGCAGCTCTCATGGTGGCGGTCACTGGCACTGATCAGCGCCACCATCGGACCGGCGTCAACGAGGATCATTCACGCGGCCGGCTTTCTCCCGCAACATCTCTGCGAAGCGCTCGCCGCCCGCACTCGACAAGTCCGGAGGAAGATCAGGCACGCAGCCGATGAGGTCTTCGAGCTGGTCATACGGACGATACGGTTCCTGCTCGATCCGAACTGCATTGGCAACGGCGTCCCGGATCACGTCCGAAACCGTGCTCGTCTTCTGTCTCGCCAGCCGCCGTACGGCTCGTTCTTCATCCCTGCCCAGCCGCACGCTGACCGTCGTATCCTGCTTTGGTCGTGAACGCATTACGGAATTGTAATACACATGGACTGATGGCGCAAATCGGGAGTCGGGAGTCGGGAGCCGGGAGTCGGAGAGAAAAGAGGTTCAACTCCGACTCCCGACTGACCCACATGTCATAATCCCCGTCCGGCCGCGAACGCGGCCTGTCACTTCATGAATCTGATCCCAGGGGAAAGCGTGCGCGGGTTGCCGCTGACTGACGAAGAGCCGCCCGCACCGTTCGATGCCTCAACCGAACTGCCGGAGGAGCCGCTCGTCCTCATCGAGCAACGGGACTCGTGGATCAACATCGACGCCGCCGAGCTGTGGCGTAATCGCGAATTGCTCTACTTTCTGATGTGGCGCGACATCAAGATCCGCTACAAACAGACGGTGCTGGGAGCCGCGTGGGCTCTCCTGCAGCCCGCCTTCATGATGCTCATCTTCACACTCGTATTCGGTCGATTGGCCGTGAACGCCTCGGTCCCCTATCCGCTATTTGCTCTGGCAGGGCTGGTGCCCTGGACATTCTTTGCCAACGCCGTCGCCAACAGCGGGAACAGCCTGGTCAGCAATGTTCACCTGGTCACGAAGGTGTACTTCCCACGCCTCATCATGCCGGCCGCGGCAGTTCTGTCGGGCATCATTGATCTCGCGCTGGCCATGATCCTCCTCGGCGGGATGATGTTCTATTACGGCATTCGCCTGACGCCTCATATCCTGATGCTGCCGATCCTCCTTGGTCTGACGACCCTGTGCGCCCTCAGTACCGGGATGTGGATGTCCGCGCTCAACGTCAAATACCGCGACGTACGATTCGCTCTCCCGTTCGTCATCCAGCTATGGCTGTTCGCCTCCTCCGTCGTCGTCCCCTCGAGCGTGGTCCCGGCACACCTGCGCTGGCTGCTCCACTTCAACCCTATGTCAGCGATCATCGAAGGATGCCGCGACGCGCTCTTCTCGACACCGTTCCATTGGCAGGCGCTGGAGCTCGCCACGGCCATCACGATCGTCGCGTTCATTCTGGCAGCGCACTACTTCAAGCGTACGGAGAGAAGCTTCGCCGACTTCATCTGACGCGGCAACGACACCACCATGCGCCCCATCATCACCATCGAGAACGTGGGCAAGGAATATCGCCTCGCTTCTGAAAAACGGGCGGCCTATGCAACTCTGCGCGAGGCCCTCGCCGGCTCCTTCAGCACCTCGTTGAAGCGCCTGAGTGGGCGCGCGAAGCCAACTCCTGACGAAACGTTCTGGGCGCTTCGTGGCATCAACCTCGAAGTTCGCCCGGGCGAGCGCCTCGGCATCGTCGGCTGCAATGGCGCCGGCAAGTCCACCCTGTTGAAGATCCTCTCGCGGATCACCGAACCGACCGAAGGACGCGCCAGGCTCTACGGCCGTGTAGGGAGTCTGCTCGAGGTCGGAACCGGCTTCCACGGCGAGCTGACAGGCCGCGAAAACATCTATCTCAACGGCGCCATCCTCGGCATGAAGCACGCGGAGATCGAGCGCAATTTCGATGAGATCGTCGCCTTCGCCGAGATAGACCGGTTTCTCAACGTGCCCGTCAAACGGTATTCCTCGGGGATGTACATGCGGCTTGCTTTCGCCGTCGCTGCGCATCTCCAGCCGGAGATTCTCATCGTCGACGAGGTGCTCGCGGTCGGCGACGCCTCCTTTCAAAGAAAATGCCTCGGTAAGATGAACGAAGTGTCGCGCAACGGCCGCACCATCATCTTCGTCTCTCACAATATGGCCGCCGTGCAGAACCTCTGCAGCCGCGTCGTCTGGCTAGCCGGAGGCCGCGTCATTCAGGAAGGCGAGCCAGGCCAGGTGATCAACGACTATCTCAGGACGACAATGACCACAATGAGCCAGCGGACGTGGACCGATCCGGCAACCGCCCCGGGGAATGACCGGGTGCGATTGCGCCGCGTAGCGGTCGTTCCCACCGACGGCTCACGCCAGGATCACTTCACGGTGCGCACTCCGCTTCGCATCGAGATCGAGTATTGGAATCTCGTCGCCAGCGCGCGCTTCTATCTGAACGTCGTCGTCCAGACCGAAGAGGGCTATCCGATTTTCAGCGCATCCTCGGCACGGGATCCGGAGTGGTACGACAGACCGCTTTCCGCCGGCCTCTTTCGAAGCTCATTCGATATCCCCCCCAATCTCTTCAATGACGGTGTACACCGCGTACAACTGAAAGTACGCAAAAGAGAGAAAGAGCTCATCTACCACGTCGACGATCTCCTGGTCTTTGACGTACTCGACGTCCCCGAGGAACGCACCGCATGGTTCGGAAAGTCGGTCGGCGCCGTACGCCCGCCAATCGAGTGGCGGACAAGCATGATCGAAGAAGGACTGCCAGCCGGCGTGTGATTGGTGAAAGGGAAGCGAAGGCTGGCTTCATCTTGCTCACACTTCCATGCCTTGGCGTGAATTCCGCATAGACATCCGCATTCGCATCAGAACGAGCAGTCTTCAGCACGGATGGCCGCGCCCTAACTACCGGCGGCAACGTTCCGTTAGATCCGGGATGCGGAAGCTCCAATAAAGGAATGACGTCCTCGTAGCGAGTGATACTTGGGCTCGCAAATTATTTAGCTCTGGTGTACCTTTCCGTCCCTCTCGGCAAATGTGTATGGAGGTTGTCGCATGAATTACCGCGTAGCGGGTGTGGTCACTTGTTTGTTCGTACTGTTCTCCGGCCATCAGGTCATGGCCCAGAAACGAATCACGAGCCTTGACGGCCGCGAGGTTCGGATCGGTTCCGCGGTTCCCCCCAGCGCGGTTCAGCGCGTAGTCAGCGCCACCAGCCTCCATCCGAGAGCGAGCTCCGTCGTCACGATAACTGCCGGGCCCGACGTCAGTGCGGCGGTCAACGACTACCGCCGCATCCAGAACGCCCTCAACGCGGCGGCGTCCGGCGACACCATCATCCTCAGCGGCACCTTCGATTTCACACAGCCGTTCGCCGCCGCGGAGTGGGCCAAGGGTAATGACGGCGTGGCCGCGAACGCGGATGACTACGAGGTCAGCGCGCCAAGGGGCATCAACAACGTGACCCTCACCGCCAACTCGCTTGGCAGCGCCACCATTCAGGGGCCGGGCGACCTGGCGGCACTCGACCTCGAGGCGTTTCTCGTGTTCGACCCATCTCTGGCACCCGGCGGGACCAACCAGGGCTGGACGATCACGAATCTCCGGATCCTCGACTTCGACCTCTCCATCGGCATGTTCGCGGTGGGCGCCACTGATTTCAACAACACCAATATTCAGAACAACTTCATCCGCATCCCCACGGACCTCAATGCCACAGTTGCACCCGCCGATACCCTTCAGAACATCGGCCTTCACTTCAGCTTCGGAGCGAACCAGTCGATTCTCAACAACAGCGTTCAGGTGCCTGGCGACGGCGTAAGCGACACAGGCGCCGGGAACTTCTCCTCCAGCGTGGTCATGCAGTCAAATACGAGCGGCGGTAGCGTTTACAACGGGCTGAGCATCGCCGGTAACGTCATCCACATCCTCAACGCTCAGTCGGCAAACCCGCAGGTGGTACTCGGGATCTGGGACAACTGCCACGCCCATACAAGCAACATCACCATCACCAACAACAGTTTCATCAACGACGCCGCTGGCAACAGTCCGGCCCTGAACATCGAGCGAGCCTTCCGCGTGACATCCCACTCGGGGGCGACTTCGACGGTGACCTACAGCAACAACAGCGCTTCCGGAGCGAACATCGGGTTCCAATGGATCGCCGGCTCGAACTTCACAGGCAACCAGGCGGTCGTTCTGACAGGAAACACCGTGACCAGTTGCGACACCGGCGTGCTCGTACAGTCGAATGGCATCGCCTTCCTGGACACCAACGCGATCACCGGAAGCGGCTCCGGCGGAGGTCTCCACGTCGTCACCGGAACGCTCGCCGCCTCCGGCGCGAACACGAACGGTGTCTTCCGGAACTTCATCACTGGCGGTTCCGCCGACGGCATCTTGATCGATGCCACCGCGGGCACCATCTCAGCTCCTATGACTCAGAACAACCTCAGCGGCAACACGGGCTTCGGACTGCACAACCTGTCCGCGCAGACAATCGCTGCCTCTCCGAACTGGTGGGGCAACAACCTCACGGCCAACGTGACGGCTAAAGTGAGCGGCCCTGTCACCTTCGACTCGTGGCTGGCCAGCGGTTCAGACGTCAGCGCGATCTTCGGTTTCCAGCCGTTCGGCTACGCCACCACCACGACCGCCGGAAACGTCACGACCCTCCTCGGCACCGGCGCGGCGGATACTGGCGCCGCGTTGGCAGGCAGTCCGATCACACTGCAGATGGATGGCGACACTGGAACCATACCGTCCGGGCAACTCATCTCCCTCGTCATCCAACTCGGCGGCAGTGACGATGTCTTCACTCTCGGCGCGCTCGGCGTCCCCACCACCTTCGACGGCGGAGCCGGTAACGACACCCTCATCGGCACCAACATCGCGCAGACGTGGAACATCACCGGAGCAGGCAGCGGAAACATTCCGGGCGTGGCAACCGCGTTCTCGAACGTCGAGTCGCTCAAAGGCGGAACTGCCGCCGACTCCTTCGTCTTCAGCGCTGCTGGCAGCGTCTCGCAAGCAATCGACGGAAACCTGGGCGTCGATACACTCGACAACTCCGCCATCCCCGGCCACACGGTCACGCCCTCCGGTCCGGGCACGCTCGACGGCTTCCAGGGAACGGCTACCGGCGCCGGTACCACCTTCGACAACATCAATGTTGTCGCCGCGCCTGCCGACATGGCCGTGACCAAGACCGGTCCGGCAAGCGCGACCGCAAGCACAGTGATCAGCTACACGATCACCGTGATGAACAACGGACCGAACCCTGCCATCAACGCTGCGTTGTCGGACACGATCCCAGCCGGGACTACCTTCGCATCGCTTGTCTCGCCCGGCGGATGGAGCTGCGTCACGCCACCTGTGAACGGAACGGGCACCGTTTCCTGCACCCAGGCATCGATGGCCGGCGGTTCGGCCGTATTCACACTGAACGTGAATGGTCCCGCTGGAGCGACGACGGTCAGTAATACCGCCTCGGTGTCGACGTCCTCCACCGACAACACCCCCGGCAACAACAGCTCCACTGCGAATACGAACGTTACGGCAAGTGCGGACCTGTCGATCACCAAGACACCGCAACCGGGTCCCTATGGAACCGGCAGTGCGCTGACGTATACAATCGTCGTCACCAACGCAGGACCCGGATCGGCAGCGAGTGTCTCCGTCACAGACACGATTCCTCCCGGCACCACATTCGTATCGGCGACGCCTACCCAGGGAAGCTGTAGTGGAACAACGACCGTAACCTGCAGCCTCGGCACGATCGCGAATGCGGGCTCCGCCACCATCAGCCTGACGGTAACGCTGCCGGCAGTGGCAGGTCCGGTGTCGAACACCGCTTCCGTCACAACCGCCTCCTCCGATCCGAATCCGGCCAACAATTCGGCAACGTCGAACATCACGGTCGTTCCAGGGGCCAACATCCCCGCTACTTCCTCGATGGTCTTGTTGCTGCTCGCCATCGCGTTGGCCGTGGCCGGCTTCATCGCGTTGCGTCTCGAGTAACGCCGTTCGTAGCGCCGGAGTTTGTTGATAGGATCGCCGCCGGACCGGCGGCGGTCCAACCGGCGAGCCGCCGGCGCTACGCCGCGTTGAGGAGAAACCATGCGAATCCGCGTCAGGCTTTTCGCCGCCCTGCTTCTGGTACTGCCCTTCGTGGCCGCGGCGCAGCCGAAGCCGCCCACGACAGAGAAGAAGCCACACGTCACCAGGATTCACGGCGACACGCTGGTCGACAACTATTTCTGGCTGCGCGAGAAGTCCAACCCCGGCGTCATCGCCCACCTGGAGGCGGAGAACGCCTACACCGCCGCCATGACCGCGGACACGCAGCCGCTGCAGCAGAAGCTCTACGACGAGATGCTCGGTCACATCAAGCAGACCGACGTGAACGTTCCTTACCGTCTCGGCGAGTACTACTACTATTCGCGCACCGAGGAGGGAAAGCAGTACGCCATCTATGCGCGGAAGAAGGGGAACCTCGACGCACCGGAGGAGATCACCCTCGATCTGAACGAGCTGGCGAAAGGACTGGCGTTCCTTTCGCTCGGATCGTACCGGGTCAGCGATGACGGCAACCTCCTCGCCTACTCCACGGACACCACCGGCTATCGGCAATACACACTCTACGTGAAAGACCTCCGGACCGGAGCGCTTCTCCCCGAGAAGATCGATCGCGTCGACACGGTGATGTGGGCCACAGACAACAAGACGCTGTTCTACGTCACCGAAGACAACGTCACCAAGCGCTCCGACAGCTTCTACCGTCACGTCCTCGGCACCACGGCCAATGACCTGATCTTCCATGAGCCGGACGAGCTCTATGACGTCACCGCCTCACGAACGCGCGACAAGGCCTTCATCATCGTCGCCTCGTTCAGCAAGACCACCTCGGAGGCTCGTTACCTTCCTGCGAACAAGCCAAATGAAGCATTGCGGGTGGTCGTCCCGCGCAAGAGCGATCACCGTTACTTCGTCGATCATCGCAGCGGCCGCTTCTACATCCGCACCAACGACCATGCCAGGAACTACCGGCTCGTGACCGCACCCGATTCCACTCCTGAGATGAAAAACTGGAAAGAGATCGTCCCCGCCCGCGCTGAAGTCAAGCTCGACGATTTCGATCTCTTCAAAGACCACATGGCCGTCTCCGAGCTGAAAGGTGGCTCCCAGACCATTCGCATCATTGATCTGCGCACGAATCACTCGACACCGATCGCCTTCCCCGAGCCGGTCTACTCCGTCTTTCTCGACACGAACCCCGAGTTCGACACGACGTCGCTGCGCTATCGCTATCAATCGCTGACCACACCGAGCTCCGTCTTCGACTACGACATGGAGAAGCACACCAGCGCATTGAAGAAGCGCGTCGAAGTCCCGAACTACGACCCGTCCCAATTCGCATCGGAACGGATCTACGCCACCGCTTCGGACGGGACGAAGGTCCCGCTCTCCATCGTCTACAAGAAGCCTCTCGTGCGCGACGGCAAGCGTCCGATGCTCCTCTACGCGTATGGGTCCTACGGTTCTCCGACCTGGCCCACGTTCAATTCGAACAGGCTGGCCCTTCTCGATCGCGGCGTCATCTACGCCATCGCTCATATACGTGGCGGCGGCGAGCTCGGCGAACCGTGGCGCGAAGCTGGAAGGATGATGGTGAAACGCAACACCTTCACCGACTTCGTGCAGTCGGCCGAAAGTCTGGTCAGGGAGAAGTACACCTCCAGCGGCCGTCTGGTGATTCAGGGAGGAAGCGCCGGCGGCCTGCTCATGGGCGCCGTGGTCAACATGCGCCCCGATCTTTTCAAAGCCGTCGTCGCCCAGGTTCCCTTCGTCGACGTCATCAACACCATGCTCGACGCCAGCCTGCCGCTCACCACCAGCGAGTATCTCGAGTGGGGCAATCCGAACATCAAGAAGGAGTACGACTACATCAAGACCTACTCCCCCTACGACAACGTCGCGGCAAAGGCATACCCCTCCATGCTCGTGAAGGTCTCCCTCAACGACAGCCAGGTGCCGTATTGGGAGGGAACCAAGTTCGTCGCGAAGATCCGTGAGATGAAGACAGATAGCAATCCGCTGCTCCTCAAAGTGAACATGGGAGCGGGACACGGAGGCTCCTCCGGCCGCTACGACGCGTTGCGCGAAACCGCCGCCGATCAGGCATTCATGCTGAAGCAGATGGGGATCAGCGAATAGATCGTGCTGCGTGGTCCGGACATTAAGTCAGGGACCTGTCCTTCCGCTGATGGGTTTCGCTCGAGTATCGATCATCTCGACGAAGTAGAGGCCTGCCCCTACGCTTACGACGATTGCAACAACGCCGATGATCATCGCAAGAGCCCGATCCTCGCGAACTCTGGCAATCGCGAGTTGAAGTATCTCGAAACCTTTGAATACCAGATAGACGCAGAGAAGGTACGTAATGATCTGAAGCACTCCGACCATAGATGCCACCTCTTTGCACCGCAGACAGTCACTTCTTCGTCATGTTCACCTGCACGCTCTCGGGAAGGCGGTTGTACATCGCTCCATCAGCAGCGTCGATGATCCATCCAGGAATGCCTCCGATCGCGAGGTTGCCCCATATCCAGCCGGAGATCGATTTTGCAAACGTCGCCGAAGCGTCTTCGTAGCCTTCGTGCGACAGAACCACGTCGCACTTATCTGCGTTGCGCTTCAAGTTCACGGTAACTGGAGTGACTCCACCATTCTGGACGCCGTTGCCGCAATCGACAGTCACGGCCGCGCCGGGCGGTGTCGAGTTAACAGGCACCTGCTGGTAGCGACCGTGTGCAACCGTAGCGCAGCGCAAGCACATCGCCAGGACTGCAAGAGATATAAGTGTTCGCATCCTCATCGTTCTATCCCCCTGTAGTTTCGAAGTAACAGAGCTGGCGATCTCCCGGCTCCGTCCTCCCCTGCTACGACACCAAACTTCTGAAGATGTGGCGTCGGCTGGCCGGCGATCTTGTCGGAAGAGTCGCCGCCGGGCCTGCGGCGATCCAGCCGGCGAGCCCGCCGGCGCTACGGACGGCGCGCGCACATCTTCTTTACCTGGAGCGCATCCGTTTTCACCTCGGCAGTTCGCCCGAGTAGATGAGAATGCGCGCCATGCCGATGCGACGTCTCATCCTCCTGCTCTTGCTCTGCGTCCTCGCCGCGCTGCCGCTGGCCGCGCAGCAGCGGCCCGATCTCGTTGTGGTCATCTCGATCGACCAGTTCCGTTATGAGTACCTCACACGATTCGCACCGTATTTTTCGAGCGATGGGTTCAACCGCGCGCTGATAGGCGGCGCGAACTTCCGTCACGCCCTCTACCCGTATTCGACGACGTACACCGGGCCCGGCCACGCTGCGATTGGAACGGGCTATGTGCCTGCGCGCAGCGGGATCGTCGCGAATACCTGGTTCGATCGCCTCGCCGCCTCACCGGAATACTGTGTCGCCGACGACCGCTCGCGCGGCGGCTTCTCGCCGCTGAATCTCGCTTCCGATTCCCTCGGCGACCGCGTCGGCGAGAAGTATCCCGCGTCGAAAGTGATCGGCGTCGCGCTCAAAGACCGGGCGGCCATTCTCATGGCAGGACGGAAGGCGACGGCCGCCTACTGGTTGGATGCGCAGCTTCCCGGGTTCACATCGAGCTCGTACTACCGCTGGAACAAAGGCGTCGCCGGCACCTTCAACAAGACCCTGGATAACTACCTGAAGGAGCATCCTCAGTGGACGCAGTCAGATGACATACCCGCCGCCGATCTCGAGCGGATCACTCACGACCCTCCCAAACTGAGGAAGTACAAGACGCAGCATGAAGGACTCGGCGTCGAGTTTCCGCATCGCATCCGCACCCTCGACGCGCTTACCTACACGCCGTTCGGCGACGATCTCGTCATCGACTTCGCCGAACGCCTGATCGAGGCCGAGAACCTCGGCACGGAAGACAACGCGCCCGACATTCTCTTTGTAGGTCTCTCGTCGCCCGACTATCTCGGCCACGCCTTCGGCCCCGATTCGCTCGAAGTCGCCGATACGGTTGTTCGCACCGACAGGCAGCTCGCGCGCTTCTTTGCCTGGCTCGACGGCAAGTTCGGCGCGCGGTACACCGTTGCGATCTCTGCCGACCATGGCGTGCAGTCCATTCCCGAAGTAGCGCGCGACATGGGGAGGAAAGCGGGCCGCGTGGACATGAAGAACCCGAACGCAACCGTGCGAACGATCGGAGAGCTCGCACCGCAGCGGCGTGCCCTGGAGAAAGCTGTTGCGAAGAAGCTCGGCCTCCATGTGACAGATAAGACGTCCACGTTGAACGCGTTCATCAACTACTTCGAGGAGCCGAGCGTCTATCTGAACTGGACGCACATTCGTGAGTTGAAGCTCGACGGCGAACGGGTCAAGCGCGCGGTCCGCGATTCCGCGAAGGAGTTGCCAGGCGTGCGGACGGCGTTCACGAATTCCGAGCTGCAGGCAGTCAATCGACAGGCAGAAGGCATCGAGCGGGCCATGCGCCTCTCCTTTCGCGCCGACCGTAGCGGCGATGTGCTCATCGCCCTCCAGCCCGGCTACATCTGGAGCTACAGCGAAACCGGCGCGACCCACGGTCAGGCCGTCGATGACGACCAGCATGTTCCACTGCTGCTGTTCGGCCGCGCCGTCACGAAGGGCACCTGGGATGATGACGTCGCTCCGACGTTTCTGGCCCGCTCGCTCGGCGCGATACTCGGCGTCGAGGCCGGCGGCATCGATACCGAGGTGTTGCCTTGTTTTGCTGTCTACTGAGCGACGGCGCGGTCGTATCGAGAATCGGGCTGGACGGGAATCACGTCAAGCGGCTCGAGCCTGCCGCGGCGAGAATGGCACCGAGCAAAAACAACACGGCGCGCGAGAATGCAGGAATCTGCGTCACCACCGTCAAAAAGGCAGTGCCGCCCCCAAGGCTCGTTCCCGCCCCGGTGAATAGACTGCCGGTGTCGTTCTGATAGACGCCAGTGCTCGCGCTCAGAACAGGCGCGGTGATGGTGCAGCTCCCATTTGCCGGAATCGTTCCGTTGTTCATGAGAAGCCCAGTTGGTATGAGAGCGATAAATGCCGCGCCGCACGTGCTGAAGCCGGTGCCGGGAACAGGACCGGCGTTCATGAGGCCCGCTGGAAAAGTATCGGAGATCGACGCACCGGACATCGGAAACGAGTTGGGATTCGTGAAAGTAATCGTCAGCGTCGAGACTTGATTGACGGCGACGATCGGCGGAGTGAACGACTTCGTGACGATCGGAGGAAAGCCGGTAGCGAAGGCCGGAGCCGCAAGAAGCGCTAGCAGACCGATAATACTTCTCATATTGTTACCCGTTGGCCTCGCTCTTCCTGTTCCTGAACTTCGCCGCGATGTAGTCGCGGTTCATGCGGGCGATGAAATCGATGGAGATCTCTTTCGGGCAGACCGCTTCGCACTCGCCGTACATCGTGCAACTGCCGAAGTGCTCTTCCATGATCTCCACCATGCGCACCACCCGTTCGTAGCGCTCGGGCTGGCCTTGCGGCAATAGGCCGAGGTGGGAGACTTTGGCTGATGTGAAGAGTTGTGCGGCACCGTTCGGACACTGCGCCACGCACGCGCCGCACTGGATACATGCAGCCGCGTCCATCGAGCGGTCCTGAACAGCTTTCGGTATCAGAAGGGTGTTGGCTTCGATGGCGCTGCCGGTGTTGACGGAGATGTAGCCGCCGGCCTGGATGATCATGTCCAGAGGGCTGCGGTCGACGATGAGATCCTTGATGATCGGGAACGCCCGCGCCCTCCACGGCTCGACGCGGATCTGGTCGCCGTGGTTGAAATTCCGCATGTGCAACTGACAGGTAGCCGTGCCGGCGGCCGGGCCGTGCGCGACGCCGTTGATCATCATCCCGCACGAGCCGCAGATCCCTTCGCGGCAGTCGTGCTCGAAGTGGATCGGCTGTTCGTTCCGCTCGGTGAGCCGCTCGTTGACGACATCGAGCATCTCCAGAAACGACGCGTCGGGGCTGATGTCTTTCGCCTCGTAGGTGACGAACTTCCCCTCCGCGGTTCGCGACGCCTGCCGCCAGACTTGTAAGGTCAGATCCATCATTTGTAGCTCCGCGTCGCCAGTTTCGCTTCCTCGTACACCAGCGGCTCCTTTTGCAGCGCCGGCTCGCTGTTGTCGCCGGTGAACTGCCATGCGCCGACGTAGAGGAACTTGTCGTCGTTGCGTTGCGCCTCCCCCTCGGATGTCTGATATTCGACGCGGAAGTGGCCGCCGGCTGACTCTTCGCGGTGCAGGGCATCGATGCACATCAGTTCTCCGAGATCGAAGAAGTCGGCCACGCGTCCTGCACGTTCCAGCGCCTGATTCGGCTCGTCGTTGGTGCCGAGAACGCGTACATCGCGCCAGTACTGATCGCGGAGAACGCGGATGTCCGTGATGGCCTTCTTCAATCCGTCCGCGGAACGGGCCATGCCGCAGTACTCCCACATGATGTTTCCGAGCTCGCGATGGAAGGAGTCGACGCTGCGCGTTCCCTTCGCCCCCACGAGCTTGCCGATCCGCTGCTCGACCTCGGCTTTTGTCTGTTTGAATTCCGGCCGATCGGTGGTGACCTTCTTTCCGAGTTGCCCGCCCAGGTAGTCGCCGACCGTTACCGGCAGAACGAAATAGCCGTCCGCAAGACCCTGCATCAACGCGCTGGCACCGAGGCGGTTGGCGCCGTGGTCAGAGAAATTCGCCTCGCCGCCGATGTAGAGGCCCGGGATGTTCGACATCAGGTTGTAGTCGACCCACAAGCCGCCCATCGTGTAGTGCGGCGCCGGATAGATACGCATCGGGACGACATACGGATCCTCGGCAGTGATGTCCTGATACATCTCGAAGAGATTGCCGTAGCGCTCTTCGATGACCTTGCGCCCGAGGCGCTTGAAGGCGTCGGCGAAATCGAGATAGACGCCCCGCCCGCCCGGGCCGGCGCCGCGCCCTTCATCGCACACTTCCTTCGCTCCGCGGGAGGCGATGTCGCGAGGCGCCAGATTGCCGAAGCTCGGGTACTTGCGCTCGAGGTAGTAATCACGCTCGTTCTCCGGGATCTGATCGGGCCGCCGCGAGTCTCCGCCCGTCTTCGGGACCCAGATCCGGCCGTCGTTGCGCAGCGACTCCGACATCAACGTCAGCTTCGACTGGAAATCGCCGCTCTGCGGGATGCAGGTCGGATGGATCTGCGTGTAACAGGGATTGGCGAAACAGGCGCCGCGGCGGTAGGCCCGCCAGATCGCCGTCGTATTCGAAGCCTTGGCGTTCGTCGATAGATAGAAGACGTTCGCGTAGCCGCCGGTAGCGAGTACGACCGCGTCACCAGCGTGCGCGTCGATGGCTCCGGTGACCAGGTTGCGGGTGATGATCCCTTTGGCTTGCCCCTCGACCAGTACGACGTCGAGCATCTCGTGGCGCGAGAACATCGTCACGCGGCCCAGGGCGATCTGGCGTTCGAGCGCCTGGAACGCGCCGAGCAGCAGTTGCTGGCCGGTCTGGCCGCGGGCGTAGAACGTCCGCGAGACCTGCACGCCGCCGAACGAACGGTTCTCCAGGACGCCACCGTACTCACGCGCGAACGGCACGCCCTGCGCTACGGCCTGATCGATGATGTTGACGCTCAACTGCGCCAGGCGATAGACGTTCGCCTCTCGCGAGCGATAGTCGCCGCCTTTGACCGTGTCGTAAAAAAGACGGTAGATGCTGTCACCGTCGTTCTGGTAGTTCTTCGCCGCGTTGATGCCGCCCTGCGCGGCGATCGAGTGCGCGCGGCGCGGCGAGTCGTGGTAGACGAAGCACTTCACGTTGTAGCCGAGCTCCGCCATGGTCGCCGCGGCGGCGGCGCCGGCCAGGCCAGCGCCGGCCACGATCACGTCGTACTTCCGTTTGTTCGCCGGATTGACGAGCTTGTAGTGGGACTTGGCGTACTCCCACTTCCTGTCGATCGGTCCGGGCGGGATCTTGCTGTCCAGAGTCATCGAGTCTTCACCTGCCTGTGTGGTCCGGGAACGCGGAGATCAAAGATGCAGAACGCCCGCGAGGACGGCGATCGGAAATGAGATGTTCCCAACCGTGACGGCCACCGCGAACACCGTCGCGAAGGCCCGCTTCCAACGGTTGAATGTTTCATGGCTGAGCCCGAGCGAATTGAACATGCTCCAGAGGCCGTGGTAGAGGTGCATCCCCAGTGCGAGGTTGGCGATGATGTAGAACGCGCTCACCCACCACACCTGAAAGCCGGTAACAAAGTTGTGGTAGACGTCGCCTTCGACGAAGTCGGGATGTACGGTACCGAACGTCAGATGGAGCAGGTGGTAGATCACGAAGAGAATGATGATCACGCCGCCCCAGCGCATCGTCCTGGCCGCATAGGTGGCGGAGACGTAGTCACGTCCTGCATATGGAATCGGCCGCGCCTTGCGGTTCATGACCGTGAGCTGCGTTGCGGCCTGGATGTGCAGCCAGACTGCGATGAGCAACAGCGTCCGGACGGCGATGAGCGCCCCTTTGGCCGGCAACAGCGGCGCTCCCATCGTGATCAGAAACGCCGCGTAGGCGTTGTAGTGCCCGGCCCCGGTGTACACCTTCAGGTTCCCGAGCATGTGCAGCAGGATCCAGCCGAAGAGGAAGACGCCGGTCACGGCCATCACGGCTTTCTTGCCGATCGCGGAACGGTAAAAGCCCACGATCCAGGAAACACGCGGAGGATGGGAAACATTCGGTGTCGCAGGCGCGGCAGCGGTCATGCCCTGCATCATATCGATGGTTGGCGACGGGTCAAGTCGCTTCTAAACCTCGTCAACCGCGGACAAAAAAACTTGTCCGCAGATGGAAGCAGATGCACTACTGCCCTGTCGCCAACTTCTTCCTCAATTCGTCGCGCACCCGTAACCCTGGAGTCTCCGCCGTCAGGCCTTCGAAGAAATCGCGGTAGCCGGGGGCGGTTCGCGCCAGGTAATCGGTGGTGGCGATGCGATAGGTGCGGGCGGGGTCGATCGACTCCGGGGCGGCGACAATGGCGAACGAATCGCTACCCAGCCGCGAGTGACCATAGGCGAGGAGTTTCTTCACTGCGTCGCCGGGGAGCGAGAAGACCAGAATCTCGTTGTCGTACGGCATCGACGCGCGCAGTGATTCGAGCGTGACCGGGCCGCGCGGAAGGGCCTGGCGAAAGCTGCTCGCGGTCGATAGTGCGACATCGGCGTTGGCGGCGTCGCGCATGACCGCAACCGTCCTCTGCGCGAGCGCTTCCACAGACAGCGGGGCACCCAACGTACCGATCTCGAGAAACAGCGGCGCGTACTCAGGGTCGTGCTCCAGGCCGCGCTGCATCGCCGCCACTTGGCGCGCGATCGTCTTATCAACCGGCATGTTCGCATCGACCGGCACCAGCCGGCCGCTCACATGGATCAACTTGTGACCCTCGAAGGTCAGAACCACGCGGCTTATGTACGTCAGATATTGAAAGGGCGAAATGAACCACGTGGATGTGCCGTCGATACGCGTCAGCTCGCGCTTCAGATGACTATGCGTACCAAAAATCAGGTCGATACCCGGTACGGCACGCGCCAGCGCAATGTCGTCGTCGAGGTGTTCGTGGCCGATCATGACTACCACGTCAGCGTGATCATTCTCGCGCAGGTTGCGGACAGCATCGCGCGCGGCGGCAACCGGATCGCCGAAATGCAGAGATGGCTCCTTGACGAGTGCTTTGAAGTCGCTCCCGGCTATGGCAAAGACGCCGATACGGATTCCTTTGACCACGAAGACCCGTGACGGGCTCGAGCCATCCGTATTGGCGCTCAGAACCGGATATCGGACCGCGTTCAGACAGGACTGCATCTCCGGCCAGCCGTAGTCGGGATCGTGATTCCCGAACGCCATCGCGTCGATGATGCCGTTGAACCACGGCCATTCGGCGCAGCGGTATTTGTCGGACCAGGCCGGCGAGCCTTTGTTGACCATGTCGCCGCCGGAGAAGACCAGTGCGCCACGTTTCTTCTCCGCGCGGAGATAACCGATGGCCCTGGCAATGCCGCCCTGACGCTCGCGCCCTTCGGAGTAGAACGGCAGAGCATGCGAGTGATAGTCGGAGAAATGCAGCAGCGTAACGCTGGTCGTACGGGCGTGAGCCGCGGCGCTGACGAGCAGCAGCAAAGACAAAAACAAAGGGCGCCACGAGGAGCGCCCTTTGCTACGAATACCCGAGGGGAGAATCACCGGTTGGAGTTGGCTCTCATTTCATTGATGGCCGCTTCCCGTCCTCTTTCCTTGGCGATCTTCTGGTACAGACCGCGCCGGCTGGCAGGAATCTGACGGATCAGGCCGAGGTAGCGGCCTTGAAGCTGACGCGACGCGAGCTGCTCAGGCGTAATCTTGGTGCGGCGGCGGCGTTTGACGACAGGAGCTGCGGCTTCCGGCGCGGCGCTGAATGCTGGTGCCACTGGCGGAGCTGCTACTGCCTTGCGGCCGCTTCCAGGCGGACGTCCACGACGCTTGCCTGTATAGCCGGTTCCGGGCGGGCGTCCTGGCGGTCTTCCAGGCGGGCGTCCTGGCGGACGTCCACGGCGCGCGGGAGCGGGACCGCTTGCGGCTCCGCTTCCGGACGGTGCGACACCAGCGTGTTCGCGCAACGCCTGCAGGCGCGATTCGAGGTCGCTGATCTCGCGATGCATATCGTCTACGTAGCGACTCACTTCACTTGGGGAGACTCTACGGTCGGAAATCAGGCGTTCCAACACATAGGAAGCCTGTCCGTGGGACAACTGGGGAGCAGGGACAATCAGTCTGGGTCTTGGCACTTTGTTCACTCCTTCTTGTGCGTTCTGCACATCGATTTGTGCATGTTACCAGAAATTCACGCCAACGGTGCAATGACAAGTATTGTGCTCCCAACCGGAGGCTTTACGCAACATGTAAGGAAATGCTGGCTGGACTTCAGTCCGCCGCGGTACGTCTGCGACGGAGCGCTGGCGTCTCGCAGGCTGGCCTGGCGGCGTCCTCGCCGCCATTCTTCCCGGATTTCGGGCGCCGGGACGGCGCCCAGCCAGCCGGCGAGACGCCGGCGCTCCATAAGTTAGCGCGTATGCCCGGCTGGGTGTGCGACGCGTGCATTCCGATGTGACTCTCTTGCCGGAATTGAATTGAATGGGATACCGACGATTTCACCCAACCTTGCCGAGGCCGCCCAGGTTTTGCAGGTTATCGCCGGCGGAACCGGCGCTGATTCTTACGTAACTCGAGTGACCCTTGGATCGTGGGCGTCCCGCCCGCATCGGCATTTCGTGAGGTAGTCAGACAGCGGGCGGGACGCCCGCGATCCCAGGGAGGGTCGATGCTCCCAATGACAACGAGTCTTACGCCGG
>JBBRNB010000069.1:0-36522 GCA_038230535.1 Thermoanaerobaculia bacterium | reverse complement strand
CGTTGCCCAACTCAGCGAAAAGCGTGCAGACTTCGCGTCCTCCAGCGTTAAGTCTGTTCGCCAGCATCGTCAGGCCGCGAAAACCAGCCCTCCGACGCAAGTTCTATCGACCGTCGTCAAAATGGTGAGAAGTGCGGGCTAACGCCCTTGGGACGTTGACGCAAGTCCCCCAGCGAGCGCCCTTCTCCCCTCGGGGAGAAGGTGCCGAAGGCGGATGTGGGGGCGACTTCGGCGAGGAGGCAACGCCCCTTACCCGCAACTCCCCCTTCCCCTTCGCTACGCTCAGGGTCAGGGTCAGTGTCTCCCTCTCCTCGCGTCTACGCGCGGGGAGAGGGTCTGGAGATTGGACGTTTCGGGGCGTAACGAAAGCACGCCGGAGGCGTGCGTGAAGGTAGCCGGTGGCCACGCCGGAGGCGTTGCCACCGGTTTGCAGGGGCATGAAAAAGGCACCCCGGCAGGGGTGCGTGAAACGTAGAGCTCGATGTCGTTCCATACAATCAAGCCTGCCCGGCTTCACGCACCCCTGCCCTGGGTGCCCTTCTTTGCATTACGGAACCGCAACGCCTCCGGCGTGGCCACCGGCTATCCTCACGCACCCCGTTGGGGTGACGAGAAACGTCCAATCTCCAGTCCCTCTCCCCGCGTTTAAGCGCGGGGAGAGGGTGGCTCGATAGGGGCGACGATCGTCATTGAATGCCGTGCCCAACCAATCGAGAGAGCCCTTCTCCGAAGGCCCGGATACCCATCCCGACTGACTCTCAAAAGTAACTGTCGTAACTTTTTTTGCATTGGAGGGTAGGGAACGCCTCCTTTCCGTCACTCCTCTGTTAGGAGATGTTGATTGGTGATGGGCAAAGTTGCCGCGAACGGTTCAGTTGAGAGCGTCCGGACGGTTGGATGGAAACCGGTTGGCGCGGCGTCGTCGAGTGGGTGGGGACGTCAACGGCGAGCGGCGGCGCGGCCGCAGGTAGGTTATTTTTCTGGAAGATCCGCGAAGCGAGCGCACTTGTGGTGTTCGACCGTGACGAACGATCAGACAGAGTTTTCGACTGTGCAGCCCCTCGAAGTGCTCTATCGCGAGCACGAGGGATTGCTCCGTTCGATCGCTCAGTTCCGTTACCGGGTCCCGGCGTGCGACGCCGAAGCGCTCGTCCACGACATCTTCGCCTCGTTTCTGGAGCGCCAGCCCGAAGCGTACGACATGAAGGCGTTCCTGATCGGTTCGATCAACAACGCCTGCAAGCACTATTGGCGGAAGCGGCAGCACGAGGAGCCGCTCCTGCCGCACCATGAATTGACGCCGAGCGACGACGAGGCGGAGAAGCTGGAGCGCTGGGCGCTTCGGCTCAGCCTCGGCGCCACCCTGGCCAAACTCGGCGGCAAATGCAGCGAGACGCTGCGCCGCTATTACCTCCGCGACGAGAGCGCGGAATCGATTGCTCAGGATCTGGACACCTCTCCAGCCTACATATGGCAGTTGCTGTCGTCGTGCCGCAAGCGGGCACGGCAGATCTATTGCGCAATCACCCGTTCAGGATCATGAGTCACTACACGGAAGACGAGCTTTCAGCCTACGCACTTCGCCCCGAGGCGATCGAGGACCGCGAATCGGTCCAGCAGCATGTCGCCGGCTGCTGTGACTGCCGGGACACCCTCGACGTCATCGAAGCATTCGATACCGCCCTTCACGACCCGCTGCCATGGGAAGTGGCCGAGTCGATGCCCGGCCGCCGCGAAGCGCCGCGCGAGCTTCTCGATCAGGCGCGGGCCATTTCGCTGGCCGACGCGCACGCCCGCGAGCTGGTCCTGCCGCTTGTCGACTCAGCGATTCGCTTCCGCGAAGCGCGCATCGACAACGACTCTCGCTTCTACACCCTGGCCGTGATCCGGCTGCTCTGCAAAGTTGCCAACGGAATGCACGAGCGCCAGCCTCAATTCGGCCTCGTCATGGCGGACACAGCCCTGAAGATTGCCGCGAAGCTTCCCGAGAGGCTGAGCGCGATGTCAGCCTGGTACCTGGGGACAGCCCTGAAGGAACGCGCAAACGCACTCCGGTATCTCGGCCGTTTCAAAGAAGCCGAGGAATCGCTCGACCGCGCCGAAGAAGCGTTCGAGAGCGACGATCACGTGGAGCCGTTCGATCTCGCGATCGTCGGTTACGTGCGGGCCACGGTGTATTGCCACATGGAACGCTTCGATGACGCGATTGCCTTCGCGCGTTCGGCCGCGGCGACGTTCAAAGTTTACGGGGATACGCGACGATATCTATCGGCCTTGATAACCGAAGCGGGCGGGTACTTCAGCGCCCAGCGAGATAGAGAAGCCGTTCTGCTCCTGGAGCGCGTTGTGACTCTTGCTCGGTCGTGTCATGAAGCAGGCATTCTTGCGAGAGCACTGTCGAACGCGGCGAACAGCTACGCCCGGCTTCGCGAGTATGAAAAGGCCACGGCGTACTACTCGCATGCGATATCACTCGTGGACGACCTGGATCTTCCGACCGAAGGCGCACGTTTTTTGTGGTCTAAGGCTGCGATACAGATTGAGCGGGGACACTACGAAGAGGGGTTGGCTGGGCTGGAGCGCTCTCGCGTCCAACTCGGGCAACTCGGAATGGCGAACGACTGCGCGCTTGCTACACTCGACCTGGTAGCCGCACTTCTGGTGGCTGGGCAACCCGAGCGCGTTCCTGAACTGTGCCGTGGCATAACGGTGACGTTCTCGTCGGAAGGCATGATGCGTAGCGCGAAGAAGGCCCTCGCCTATCTCACGGAGGCGGTGGTCGCCGGACAGGCAACGCCTGAAGAAGTCCGACACGTTCGTGCATTCCTCGAATACCTCCCCGAGGGCCCGCACGAGGAGTTTCGGCAAATTCAATAGTAGGTACTCAGGATTCAACCCGTCACGTCACTCTAATGTAGACGCCCTTTTTTGATTCGGTCAAATGGCGCTGAGGAGCGTGTATGCGGAAAAGTGTTCGGAAGTTCGTTCTAGGCGTTTGTTTGGCTGCGATGCTGTCGATGACAGCCTCCGCGATGGGTGAGACTCGCGACGCGAGCGCTCCAAGCCGCGTCATTTCCCGTATCAAGAGTGTCATCGCCCACATCCTCGACGTCGTCGACATCCGAGTCTCGACACCTCCAGGGCGTAACGACCCGCCGCCGGACCCGCCGTCAACTCCACCAGCATCATAGTTTTGCGACGCTGGCCAATCTCAGTGACAAGCGTTCTCTGGCCATCCATAGAATGGAGCCACGCCTTTTTTCGTCGGAGACGTTCGTTGATTCGAGAAGCTGAAAGCGAAGAAGGGCGGGCGGAGCGGCCACAGACCGTCGCGAAAGTAAGGATCGGGGCTACGGACTGTGGAGGGATTGATGAGGTCGAGAAAACCTCCCCGTTCGATGCAATCTACGATACGTATGCTCCGCTTCTGCGAAGGATCGCGGTAGCAAAATTCGGCATCTCAGCCAACGACGCGGCCGATCTGGTTCACGACGTTTTCGCAACGTACCTCGTGAACCCGGCCCGTGTGAACGAACTTCGCCCGTACCTGATCGGAGCGATTTGCAACGCCTCGCGAAGCTATCTTCGCCGGGCGAACATTCAGGGTTCGGTCTGCACGGGCCTCGATACGATCTCGGGGTCTTCACGCTCGCGCGGGCGCTACGGTTTGATCAGCGGCGCAAAGGCTGGATCGCCGCGCAGGGCGTCGAGGTCGTGGTCGACGCTGGCCTGTTTCTTCAGCTTCGGGTTCAGCTTCAACGCCTGTTCGAGGGCGGTCAGCGACTCGGCGCGCTTGCCGGCGCTGAGCCGGATCACGGAAAGATCGTAGAGCAACTCCGCGTTTTGCGGCGCCAGCGGAGCCGCATGCTCGATCGCGACGAGCGCCTCGGGGTAGCGCTTGTGCGTGAAGGCAGTCCAGGCTTCGTTCCATGCGTAGTTCATCTCGGCGTAGTCGAGCAGGCGGCCGAGCTCTTTGAAAGGCTCCGCATGATCGTCGACGCGGATGTCGATGGCGCGATCGGAGCCTCCGTTGAAGCCGGCGCCCTCTTTCGTGACGATGAGGACTGCCGATTGTTTGCCTCGGGAATCGCCGCCGGCCGCGTCGCCGGCGACGAGCGCGGCGTACATGCGCCGGGCCAGCGTTCCCTTCGTCTCGATGAAGGCTTTCTCCATCGCCACGACGACCTGCTCGCCAGCCAGGATGTTGCCTTGTACGGCGTAGTTGGGACCGTGCCGTCCGCCCGCCCAGGAGTTGCAGTCGGGTCCCGAGTAGGTCGCCGACGAGCCGTCCGCGGCGACGACGCCAACCTGTCTCGCACTCGCTCCTGAATCGCCGCGCAGCAGGATCTTCAGCGTCTCGTCCGCGTTCGCGCCGCGTGCCAGCAACTCCAGGCCACGCGGGCCGAAGCCCACGTTCGCGTTTGCCTGCGTGGCCACGGCCCCCGCGCTGGCCTGTGCCCACGGAACGACGCTTCCCACGCTGAAAAAGCGGGAGGCCACGGCCACGCCGATCTCGTGAGTGTCCGGATCGCGGGCGACGATGGAGAACGTCGCCACAGTGCGCGCCTCCACGGTAGCGCTGAGAAGAGTGATGAGCAGGAGGGTCAGGAGAGGTGTGCGCATGCCTGCATTCTAGCCGTGGGTTACTACCGGCGGCGCGGTGATGCTCGCTGCAAGAGAGGCGGCATCTTCGCGGGCAAGTTGCGCTATGATTCCTTACGGAGCGGTGACCACGGATCCAAATTCCGGCTTCGAGATCTTCGTGCCGGGGCGTCAGGATTTGCTCTCAGAGCCATAATCCCGTTTTCGGGAGCGCCTATCTCACTTGTCTGCGCCGCTCCACTTTTTTCCTCATTCACTCCACGTCTGTCCGAATCCCAGGACGTAGCCGTCGCGATCCCTTGCCGCGAACTCCTTCATCGCGTACTCGGGCTGAATGATCGGACCGTACACGATGTCAGCGCCGTTCGAACGCAGTTCTTCGTGGAGCGTTTGCACGTCGTTCACCCAGAAGAAGACGTCCCAGGTGCCGCCCTGCCGTTCGTTCGGGCTGATCTGGGCGGGGTCGGAGACAAGGCGCAGCATGATCGCGAGTCCGTCGCGGCTCACGATTGCGAACTGCGGCGGATCGCCCGCCATGTATTCGCGTGTGAATCCGAGGACGGTCTCGTAGTGGCTCGAAGCCGCCGCCACATCCGGGACCGGGAAGTAAGGCGCACTTCGTACCAACTGCGTTCCTATGGCCATGACCTGACAAGTCTAATCAATTTCTGGCTGCCGGCTATCGGCTGTCGGCCATCTGGCCCTTGGAACTGGTACTACTGAAGCTCGCGGCTATGACGTCGGCCCCGACAACCGGCAGACAACAGGCACACGTATGCTGTATGGATATGGAATCCGCGGCGGAGCTCGAGCAGATGCGAGCCGAGGCGATTGTTGCTGCTGAACGGGCAGGCCGTCTGATCGTGCGTTGGTCGCTGGATCGAACGTACGAGGTTCGCGAGAAGGAAGGGACAGAGATCGTTACCACCGCCGATCTTCGCGCTGATGAGATCATCCGCGAGCATCTGCACTCGATGTTCCCCACCCATCGGTTTGTCAGCGAGGAGGTTGCCGGGCCTTTTGATTTCGCCGGGCCGGTCTGGGTCATCGATCCGATCGATGGGACCGCGAACTACGCTCACGGACATCCCTACGTGAGCATATCGGTCGCTCTGGTAGTGGACGGCGAGCCCCGCGTGGGTGTGGTGCATGCGCCGTTTCTCCACGAAACATTCGATGCCATCGCTGGGTGTGGCGCGCGTTGCAATGGTCGTCCGATCCGCGTGAGCGAAGCCTCTGACTTGCGCCGTGCTCTTGTCGGAACAGGGTTTCCACACGACCGTACCGACCTGACGCGCCCAGTCGAGCGTGTCAAGCGGCTGCTGGAACATTGCCAGGATGTACGGCGCGCCGGCTCGCCCGCGCTGGATATCTGCTGGGTTGCGGCGGGGCGTCTCGACGCCCACTGCGAGTCTCTGGGACCATGGGACATCGCTGCGGCCGGCCTGATCGCCACGGAGGCGGGAGCCCTTCGCGGAAACCTTTCGCCCAACACCTCAGCGTTTCCGCCGGCGCTGAACGGAGAAGAATTCATCGTGTCTACGCCACGAATCTTTGAGTCACTGAGCGAGCTGTTGAAGCACGGATAGGACAAACCGGCGATGATGCGCACCATCCTGATCACCGTATGCCTACTCAACTTCGTCTGGGCGGGGCTCTGCCTCGTCGGTGCGGTATTCTTCATCTTCCGATGAGACAGGAGTAATCGATGAGCATCCGGGGAAGAATTCTCGAACTGAGCCCTGAAGGCTGGCGTTTTCGAAACGCGCACTGGTCGACGGTGCCGTCGAGGGCGCAATGATCGGGCAGATTGATGACGTGGCCGCAAAGTCGTGGGCGGTGCTTTTCGCGCGGCTGGTGCTCGGCCTGATCTTTTTCATGGCCGGGGTCTGGAAGGTCTTCGAGCTCGGACCGGCCGGTCACGTCCAGCGCTTCTTTCTCCCATTCCAGCACACCTTTCTGCCAACGTGGTCGCTCTGGGCGGTCGGTTTCACGATTCCGTTCATCGAGCTCATCGCCGGTGGGCTGGTGATCGCCGGCTGGAAAACGAGGTATGCGCTGATTGGGCTGGGCGTGGTGCTGGCAATCGTCACCTTCGGGCATCTTCTCGAGCAACCGCTTTACGCGTTGCACGAGCACGTGATTCCGCGTCTCGCGCTTGTGTTGTTCGTATTCCTGATGCCGCAGGATGTCGATCGGTTTTCGCTCGACCATCTGCTGAAGCGACGCGGGTAGGCGATCGATCGGGAATGTGACTGCCTGCTGGTCAAGCCATGGCACGCCGGGGCACGCCTGGAGTTTGGACGTTTCGGGGCGTACGAAAGCACGCCGGAGGCGTGCCGCCAAGAGACTCCGGGCCTGTCACGCACGCGTGAGTGCAGACTCCCCCTGGGTGCTCCGCGAATGTCCAGAATCCAGAGCGCCTGCTCGTTCACTCATGCATGCGAAGACGTGCGTTCAAGCCATTGCGGATGCAGGCGCCGCCGCCGCCGCGCGTGCCGCCTTCTTCTTCATGCCCACCTTCATCAGCCAGAAGACTCCCGCCCCCGCAAGAATGAGCAGGGTGATGCCGAGAACCGGCCGCACGACCACCCATGCAATGGCGATTGTGAGAAATGTGAGGATCAACGCTCCGAGGAACGCGAAGAGGCCGATGCCGGCTCCGAGCATCGTGCCTAACAGCGGGAGCACATCCGCAAATACCACGATCGGACGGAACACCATGAAGATGCCGAGGAACATGATGAAGAAGCCCACACCCCGGAGGATCCAGGTGAGGAAGGCGTTCTGATCCTGCGCGGTCTGGAACATCTCCGCCGCGGTGTGGGTCCCATCCTGGACGAGCAGGATCTGGTCGCCTGCTTTGGCCTGGTAGGGAGCGAAGGTCTCCTTGGTCTGTACCGCGACGAGGCTCACCGACACCGGCTTGACCACCTGGAAAGAGATGCGCAGGTCGCCGAGTTTCGGCGTGGCCGGATCGTCGCCCGTGTAGAACTTGCCGTCCTTGACCTGCATCTTGCCCTTCGCATCGTCGGGCAGTTTCTCCGCGGCGGACGCGTCGACCGGGAGGTCAGTGGCGTTCGTCAGCTTGTCGATCTGTTCCGTCGACATCGTGAAGGCCCCCACCTTCACCGGGTCCGCAACGAAGGTCTTGGTCTCGTAAGGTGGCGCCGCTGGGTTCTCGTGATCCTCGGGGTGCTTGAACGACGAGGAGTCGATCCGCCCCTTTGCCCACTCTTTCGTGTAGTTGTAGGTGGTCACGGTTTCGGAGCCACCGCCGATCTTCGAGCGCGACTCACTCTTTTTGTGCTCGACCCACTGGAACATCTCGACATTGCGGATCAGTTTGACGGCCTGAGCCTCTACGGCGAGCTGGTCATCTACCACCGGGGTGTCAGTCTTCACGGCCCCACTGGTGTGGACCAGTTTCTCTTCTTTGCCGGGGTCGACCGTGTCAGACGGAACGGAGACGACAGCGCCGAGCCCTTCGGTCAGGCTGCGCTCGGTGCGGACTGCCCGGCCTTCGTTCCAATAGAGGAGAGGGAAGCTGGCGATGAACAGGACAATACCGAACAGGACACTCTTGATCGACTCGAACAAGCGGGAAAACCACGACTGGCTGGTCACCTCGGTGAAAGAGTTGGTCATCGCAGCATCTCCTCAAACGTCGTATCGAGCTGCCGCCGCCGAGGAAGACCCCGACTGAGCCTGCCGGACGAGTGGCAAGGGTTCAGGTTGGCAGGCTCGAGTGTGGAGCGACGGTAACAAGCCCGGAGCGTTCGGTCAACTCGCGAGCCACGGGCTCGCCGATTTCGTGCGCGCTATGATGGCCGGTCGTGCGTCTCTGGTCGCTTCATCCGCAATACCTGGACTCGAAAGGGTTGGTGGCGTTGTGGAGGGAAGGGTTGCTGGCGCAGGCGGTGCTCGCAGGGCAGACGCGCGGCTACAAACGCCATCCGCAGCTCGATCGGTTCCTGGAACATGGCGATCCAGCCGCGGCGATCGCGGTCTACCTCGAGCACGTCGCCTGCGAGGCGCAGGAGCGCGGCTATAAATTCGACCGATCGAAGGTGCCGTCGAAACGCATCTCGGAAACGCTCACGGTCTCGGAGGGGCAGCTCCGTTTCGAATGGCAACATCTGTCCGTGAAACTGAGAGATCGCGATCCTGCGCGCCTCGGCCGTTTCGCTGAGACCAGTGCCCCTGTTCCGCATCCGATCTTCACCGTCATCCCCGGTCCCATCGCGGCGTGGGAGCGGGTTTGAGACTAGAATCGCGCGCACTCGGAGGCCTGAATCGATGCGCATCCTCGCAGACGTAGCCGTCGTCATCGTGGCGTTGCTGCACCTCGGCTTTCTCATCCTGGAGATGTTTCTCTGGACGAAGCCGTTCGGTATGCGCACCTTTCGTCTCTCGCCCGAGCTTGCCAGGGCCACGGCCGGCCTTGCGGCGAACCAGGGCCTCTACAACGGCTTTCTGGTGGCAGGGCTCATCTGGGGTGTCGCCGGCGGCGATGGCGCCTATACCATCAAGCTCTTCTTTCTCGGCTGTGTGATCGTGGCCGGAGTCTTCGGCGGCTTCACGGCCAAGCGCTCCATCCTCTGGATGCAGGCGTTGCCTGGTGTCCTCGCGCTTCTCGCTGTCGTGGCAGCCCACCGCCTGCCCTAGAATCATCGCCTGTCATGGAACTTCTTCTCTGGCGCTGGAGCACCACCGCGCAGATCACGTCTGCTCTGATGATCGCTGTGTTTTTCGTCGTGCTGGCGCGATCGGTGCGCCGCGTGGAGATGCGGCCGTGGGTTCTGGCGTGGCTGGCGAATCTGGCAGCGCTTTCCGTGACGATCATCTTCTGGTTTGCGCAGCCCAGCTCTCCAATCGCATTCATTGCCCTGCGCGGGAGTTACTTCTTCTGGAAGACGATGTTCGTGTTGTTGCTGGTCGCGGGCGCGTGGAGTTTTGTGCGCCGGCGGCCGAGCAGCACCGTGGGCCTCGCCGCCGTTGCCTGTGTTGCTATTTACTCGGTCGTTGCCGCGTTCACGGCCGATACGATCGACAAGATTGGCTTTGTCCAGTCGGCGGTGATGGGACTGATCTTCGGCTGTTGCGCGGTGCTGCTTCTCGTGAAGCGGGCTCCGGGTGCTGGCTGGCTGACTGTTGGATTCGCGATCCGCGCGCTCCTGGCCGCCGTCGAGACGTTTGCGCACGGCGCCCGAATCGTTCCTGTGCGCGGATTGCCGGAATCGGCCATCGGTGTTTTTGTGGCCTCCTACTCGTCATTCGACACCGCCGCGGAATGGGTCATCGCGCTCGGCTGCGTGCTCATTCTTTACAGGACGATCCAACAGGAGCTGGTGCGCTCGAACGACGACCTGATCGCCGCTCAAGGTGTGCTTCAGGAGCTGGTAGACCGCGATCCGCTGACGGGGTTGTCCAACCGGCGTGCCCTTCCCGAGGTGTTTCGAACCGTCTACGAGACCGGCGCCACTATCCTGTTTTTCGATCTCAATGACTTCAAAGGGATTAACGACTCCTACGGACATCAGATTGGCGACGAGTGTCTCAAGCGTTTCGCAAACGCGTTGCAGGCCAGTTTCCGGCCCGACGATCACGTGATCCGTTACGCAGGCGACGAGTTCGTCGTTGTCGCACCTTCGGTCGATCCTTCTCAGATACTCGACCGGGTGGAGCGTGTCCGCGACCGTTTGAAGTTCGAGCGTTCGGCGGGGCCTCATATCCGGTTTGCCGCCGGCCACGCCTGCGTTCCCGTGAATGGCGACGCCGAGGCTGCGCTTCGGGCGGCGGATGAGGGGATGTATCGGGAGAAACCGGGGCGGATACGTTCTGTCTAGGAAAATCTTTTTCACCGCAGAGACACAGAGATCACAGAGATCACTTACTCCTGGTTTTCGCCGTGATCTCTGTGTCTCTGTGGTCGCTTGCTTTTGACTCTCTTCAAAGATCCACGCGCGCGCGCCGGATGTAGTCGAGCCGCGGGAACTCGCGAGTCAGATAGGCATTGCCGCCGGAGAAAAGCGTGTCCTGATGGCCGGCTCGCATTCCGCCGCCGGCGGTTTCTGCGTATCCGGAATAGAGGCGTTCGACGACGTCCATTCCGGTCGTGACCACGCCGAACGGCGCGAAGCCTTGTGGATCGAATTGCGTGTTTTCGGCGAGATTGATGAACACCTGTGTCGCGCGCGTATTCGCTGTCGTGAAGGCGTACGCGATCGTTCCCCGTTTGTTCGATTGCAACGGCGGGTCGTCTGGAATGGACGCCGGGCGCCAAGCCTGCGCGATGCGCGGGTCGCCGGGAATGCCGAACTGTGCGAAGACGCCCTGCCGCACGCGGAAGAACCGCTGGCCGTCGAAGAAGCCGTTTGCGGCGAGGTTGTAGAAACGGTCCGCGCCAATCGGCGCCCAGCTCCGATGCACCTCGACGACGAAGTCGCCCTGGCTTGTCGCAAACCTGACTCGAAACTGTTCCGGAGCGTGTGCGCTCAACCGTTGGTCGTGGGGATTGACCATAATTGGTGTACAGGCGACAAGCAAGAGAACCATGAAGGTGACGCTTCGGCACATGCCAGCTATTCTCTCCCAATGATGCCGGTCACACCGGTCAACACTAATCAGTGTTTCAATGGCGCCCTATGGAAACGCGCCGGTTGGCGTTTCTCGTGCTTTTCCTGTTGTTGACTTCAGCGGCCACCTCGCGCGCGCAGAAGGTGATGACATACATCTACGACGCGCCTGAGTCGCCGCTGGATGTCCGTTACCTGTATCACTGGGAGATTCTGAGGACGGCGCTGGAGAGGACGACGCCGAAGTGGGGGGCGTACCGGATGGTGCCGTCGAAGCGCATGACCGAACGGCGGCAGGCATTCGAGCTGAAAAAGGCCACCGGCAAGCTGACCGTGATGTACCTCAGCACCACTCCCGATTTCGAGAAGAACCTGATCCCGATCCGGATCCCGGTGGACAAGAACCTCAGCGGGTACTGCGTGTTCCTCATTCGCGGAGACGATCAGCCGCGATTCGGCTCCGTTCAGTCGCTCGACGACCTCCGCAGGTTCAGCTACGGTCTCGGTCTGGGTTGGATCGACGTCGACATCCTGCGCTCTGACGGCTTCCGCGTCGTCACTGGATCCAGCTACGAAGGGCTCTTCGAGATGCTGGTCAACAAGCGATTCGACATTTTCCTGCGGGCAGCCACGGAGGTGCTCGATGAATACGGCCGGCGCAAGGATTCGCTGCCCGTGTTGCACATCGAGGACGGCATCATCTTGTACTACCCGTTGCCGATGTACTTCTGGTTCTCGAAGACGACAGAAGGGCGGCGCCTGGCCGCGCGCGCCGAGGAGGGGATGAGGATGATGATCGCCGACGGAACGTACGACCGCATCTTCGACAAGTATCAGCGGCATAAGATCGAGCAACTGCGGTTGAAGGATCGCAGGATTTTCAGGATCGACAATCCTTTTCTCGGCCCGGAGACGCCGTTCAACGACAAGCGGCTCTGGTTCGATCCGCAAACCTGGAAATGATGCCTGTGCCCGCCAGAAGACGCTCCGTCGCTGTTGTCATGGCCGCCACGCTTGTTACGGTGACGACGTTGTTGCTCGGCGTGCTGGCGGTGGCGGACTACATCACCGGCCGTCGTGTGGAGGAGGGCCGCCTACGGCGCGGAGTTGCAGCGCAAGCGGGAGAGCTCGCGGCTGGTCTGGCGCTGCCGGTCTGGAACATCGACCGGGCTCAGATCGACAAGGTTCTGGACAGCCAGGCCGAGAGGCCGCAGATTCAGGCGGCCGTTGTCGAAGCAGCAGGACGAACGCAAGCTCGTGCGCGCGATGCGAAGGGACGCTTCGTAGCGTCGGACGGAAACATTTCCCCAGCCGGACTGATTGCCGCTGAACACAACATCACGTTCTCCGGCGAGCGTATCGGCAAGGTGCGGTTATACGCCACGCCGCGGTACATTGACGAGCAGCTAAGAGGCTCGCTCCTCTACGTGGCCAGGGCCACGCTGGCCATCGACCTGCTTTTGATCCTATCCGTCTACGTCATCTTGTGGCGCGCTGTTGGGGAGCCCCTCACGGAGATCGAAGCGTACGCCGTCGCCGTGAGCAGCGGAGGGACTGAGGGAGTTGCGGCGCTTCGGACGGAGCGTTTCCCCAAAGAGCTTGCCAGCCTTCATTCGTCAATCGAAACGATGGTTCACCTGCTCGAGCAGCGCTACGCCGAGTTGCAGGAACAGGTAGCGCGGCGTTCCGAGAGCGAAGCACGATTCCGCTCGATCTTCGACGCCGTCAACGACGCCATCGTCATCAATGACATCGCCAGCGGTGCGATCCTTGAAGTGAACACGACCATGTGTGCCATGTTCGGGTATACGGCGGCAGAGCTGATCGGCGGCGAAATCGGAGCGCTGAGCGCAGGCGGCGCGCCATTCACCAGCGAGGATGCCCTTGTCCGCATTCGAAAAGCGGGGGAAGGAGAAAAGCAACTTTTCGAATGGCACTCGAGGCACAAGGACGGACACTTCTTCTGGACGGAGGTCAACCTGCATGCGGCGATGATCGGCGGCAGTATGCGGTCGATCGTCGTCGTGCGTGACATTACTCAGCGTAAGCAGATGGAAGACGCTCTCAAAGCGGAGAGAGACTTGACACATACGGCCATCAACGCAATGACCGGTGTGTTCTTTGTCCAGAATCGTGACGGCAGGTTCGTCCGCTGGAACACCGCGATGGAGCGGCTGGCAGGGAGTCAGGGGCAGAGTCTGAGTGACGAGAATCGCCCGTTACTTCTGCACCCTGATGATCGTCAGCTCGTGGCGGACCAACGAACGATGGCGTTCGAGCGGGGATACGCGGAGGTCGAAGCGCGCCTGGTCCTGTCGAATGAGGTCCGCCACTACTTCTTCAACGGCACGAGGATGGAGATGGGGGGTGAACAGTTCCTAGTCGGGACTGGCTTCGACATCACCGAGCGGCGGCAGGCCGAGGCAGAGCAGAAGCGCCTTCAGAACGCGGTCGAACGCTCCGCGGCGGAGTGGAAACAGACATTCGACACGGTCACCACGCCGATTCTGATCACCGAGCGGAGCGGCGCAATCGTCCGCGTCAACCGCGCGGCGCTCGAACTGAGCGGACTCTCGGAAGATCAGATCGGTGCCCGGCGCATCGACGAGATCAGCGATGGCGAGCCGTGGCAAACAGCGTCTCAGCTCGTCTCCTACATCGCCGGCGAGCGGCTGGGTACGACCGCCGAGACCAAGGATGCGAGCGGCAGGACGTGGGACATCATCGTCTCCCACTTCTCTGCTCCGAACGACGGTTCCGAGCGGTTCATCCTCGTGTTGTGGGAGATCACCGGCATTGTCGAGCTGCAGGAATCGCTTCGGCGCAGTGAGACGATGTCGGCCATGGGGACGCTCGTGGCCGGCGTCGCTCATGAAGTCCGGAACCCGCTCTTCGGGATTTCCGCCACCCTCGATGCCTTTCACGAGGAGATGAGCCAGCCCGGCTACGCCGAATGCGGCGCCACCCTCCGTCGGGAAGTGAACCGTCTCATCCACCTGATGCAGGAGTTGCTGGAGTACGGGAAGCCGCCGGCGCTCAACATCGAACGCGGAAACATTCACGAAGTCGTGCAACAGGCGGTGGAAGGCCGGCGGCCGGCAGCGCATGCGGCGCAGATCGAGATCCGGAGCGGCATGGATGCCGGGATGAGTGCTGAAGTACCGGAGCTGTTGATGGACCGGTCGCGCCTGCGGCAGGTGTTCGAGAACCTGATCGACAACGCAATCCAGCACTCCGATCCGGGAGGAACCGTCCGCGTCAGCATAGGACTGGCAGATCACGCCGGCCGCCGCTGGGTCGAGTGCAATGTTGACGACGACGGACCGGGATTCGCTCCTGACGATTTCGACCGGGTGTTCGAGCCGTTCTTCACGCAGCGCGAAGGAGGAACTGGACTTGGCCTCTCGATCGTGCAGCGAATCGTGGAAGAGCACTCCGGCAAAGTATTCGCCGCGAACCAGCCCGAAGGCGGCGGCCGCATCCGTGTGCTCTTTCCCCTGGCCGAGGGGGCTCTTTCGATGAAGAACGTCACACCATGAACGAGATGACCCGAAACCGTGTGCTGGTCGTCGATGACGAGCCGGCTATCCGGGTGGCCATCCGCCGTTTCCTCACTTCTGCCGGATTCGAGGTCTCCGACGCCGACAGCCGCACCTCGGCGCTGACGCAGGCGCGCAAGGAACGGCCGGACGCCATCATTCTCGACTACAAGCTGCGCGACTGTACGGCTCTCGACCTGCTCCCGCAGTTCCTGACGATCGATGCGTCTGTCGCCGTGATCGTACTGACCGCCCATGCCAGCGTCGAGCTTGCGGTGAGCGCGATCAAGGAGGGTGCCCAGCAGTTCCTGACCAAGCCGGTGGAGTTGCCGACTCTGCTGGTCATCCTCAACCGAACGCTCGACACGCAGCGCAGCCGGCAGGCCGATCAGGCTGACAGGAAGAGAGAATCGCGCGACGCCCTCGATCCGTTCACCGGCACCAGCGATGCCATCCGCCAGCTCGAAGCTGACGTGAGCAAGATCATCTCCACCGACCGTCCGATCCTGATCCAGGGCGAGACCGGAACGGGCAAAGGGATCCTGGCGAACTGGCTGCACCGCAACGGCCGCCGGAGGCAGGAGCCATTCGTCGATCTGAACTGCGCCGGCCTGTCGAAAGACTTCCTGGAGTCGGAGCTCTTCGGACATGAACGCGGTGCCTTCACAGGCGCGGTGCAGGCGAAGCAGGGCCTTTTCGATCTCGCTCACCGCGGGACGCTGTTTCTCGATGAGATCGGTGACGTCGACGTACAGGTTCAGCCCAAGCTGCTGAAGGTCCTGGAGGAGAAACGTTTCCGCCGGCTTGGAGACGTGAAGGACCGCACCGCAGACGTCCGGCTGGTCGCGGCTACGCATCACGACATGAATGTTCTGGTGCGGAGCCGGCGCTTCCGCGAAGATCTCTACTTCCGGATCAGCACCATCGTCCTCCGCCTCCCGCCGTTACGGGAACGCCCCGAGGATATCGCCGCGTTGGCCGGCAGCATCCTCGCGCGAATCTCGCACGAGCTCGGGCATTCCGGAACGACGCTCGCGGAGAGCGCAGTTCGCGCCATGGAGGAGTACCCGTGGCCCGGCAACATCCGCGAGCTGAAGAACGTCCTGGAGCGCTCGTTGTTGCTGAGCGAGCGCAGCGAGATCCGCCGCTCCGACCTCCGCTTCGAGTACCCCTCAGGCGACGGCGCAGCGGAGGACACCCGGCTGACGCTGGCCGAGCTGGAGTCGCGCCATATCGCCCGCGTCCTGAAAGAGGAAGAGGGCGTCGTCGACCGCGCCGCGAAGCGTCTCGGTATCACCCGCAACACGCTGTACTACAAGATTCGAAAGCACCGAATCACACCGCGGAAAAGCGATACGTGAGTCTAAGTCGATCTGCGTCATCTGCGGATCGGTATCTCTGCCCAAAGATTCGAAAACCGTGTTTGAATACTTGAAATGCGGTTGGATTCCAATTCCGCACCCTTTGACGCAACTCATTCACATTAGAGAGGTTGCACCTCTGGTGATGTGAGCTCAGCGAGTGGCTCCGCCGTTGCGATAGACGGTGGTCATGACACACGCCACACAAAACCCCAGATCATCGAGGATGCTGCTCGTCGAAGACGAACGGGTCGTTCTCTCAGCCCTCAAGAAGTTCTTTACCCGCGAAGGCTTTCACGTCGATTGCGCCCGCGAGTTGGAAGAAGCGGAAGCGCTGCTGGCCACCTCGCACTACGCCATCGTCATCGCCGATCTCCGCCTCTCCTGGAGCTATGCCGTGGAAGGGCTGGAGATCCTCCGCTTCGTGCGGCATCAATCCCGCGGCACGCGCGTGATCATCCTGACCGCGCACACCGCGCCGGAGATTCAGCGCAGCGCACGGGCTCTGGGCGCCGAGGCCTTTCTGCCGAAGCCGACACCGCTGCCGGAAATCGCCGCGGCGGTACACCGCCTGATGGGTGACGCGTGATGAAGCGCCGTACGCTGCTCCACGACATCCTCGCGCCGGGAGGTCTGTCCATCCTCTTCCAGCCGATCTTCGAGATCGCCGGGAACCAGAGGATGCTGTTCGCCCTCGAGGCACTGGCTCGCGGCCCGAAGGACTCGAATGTCGAAAGCGCCACCGTGCTCTTCGAGTACGTGCGCCGCAAAGGGAAGGAGCTCGAGGTCGACCGGGCCTGCATCGCCCGCGCCGTGGCTGCCGGCTCCAGCGTTCCGGGATCGCCGTCCATCTCTGTGAATATCCACGCCTCGACGCTCGAGCGCGATCCGCACTTCGCCGCCTTTCTCGTCGAGACGTGCAACACACATGACATGCCGGTCTCGCGGCTGATCCTGGAGATCGTGGAACAGCAGAAGTTCTGGGACGAGGAGTCCTTCTTCGACGCTCTGCACGAGCTGCGCTCCATGGGAGTCCGTATCGCGCTCGACGACATCGGCATCGGCTACTCGAGCCACCGCATGCTGATCGAGGTACGGCCGGAGCTCTTCAAGATCGACCGCTACTTCATCACTGACTGCACAAACAAGCCGTCATCCCGAGCTGCGATCGAATCGATCGTGCTGCTGGCTTCACGCCTCGGCGGCCGTGTCGTCGCAGAAGGCATCGAGACGCTTGCCGACCTGGAGACGGTCACAGCCTTGGGCATCGACCTCGTCCAGGGCTACTACTTCGCCCGACCCTCGGCGCCGCCGTACCTCGGTGCCACGACCATCCATCGCGAACCCTTCGCAACAGAAAGACAGGAGCAAGGCGCATGAGCCGAAAAAAGATTCTTCTCGTCGATGACTCATCCACGATCCTCATGATGGAGAAGTTCATTCTCAGAAACGGTCCCTACGAGCTCGTCACTGCGATGAATGGCGAGGAGGGGGTGCGGAAGGCATCGGAGCAGCTCCCCGATCTCATCCTTCTCGACGTGATCATGCCGAAGATGGGGGGCTTCGAGGCCTGCCGCCTGATCCGCGGCGGCGCGGAGACCAGTTCGATCCCCATCATCATGGTCACCACGCGCGGCGAAGCAGCCAACGTGGAAGCAGGTTGGGCGAACGGCTGTACCGACTACGTCACCAAGCCGATCAACGCCATCGAGCTGCTGGCCAAAGTACGCAGTTTCCTCGGCGACGAGGTGAGCCAGTGAGCGCCGAGGAGAAGAACCGCTCCTACATCGCATTCGTGCAGGAAGAGCTGCAGCAGTACACGCAGGGTCTCCTTCGCGAGAACGAAAAGTTGCGGGCCATGGCCACGACGCTGGAGAGCGACAAGCGCCGGCTGGAGCTGGAGATCATCGAAGCGCGCGTCGTCCTGCAGCAGAAGGAAGAGCTTCGCCGGGCCGCGGAGTCTTTCGAAGCCGCGCGTCTGGAAACGCTCATGCAACTGGAGAAGGCGCGCCACGACTGCGACGCGGCCAACCTGGAGCTGGAGCGGCTTCGTGCCCGGTACGACGACGTCGAACAGGAGAACGAGAAGTACGCCGCGCAGTACCAGCAGGTCGAGATCCACAGCAGCAACCTCTCCAATCTCTACGTCGCCTCCTACCAGCTTCACGCCAGCGTGGAACGGGATGCGGTGCTGGCCACCATTCAGGAGATCGTGGTCAACCTCATCGGCTCCGAGGAAGTGGCCATCTTCGAGCTCCACGAAGGTGAGGGCGAGTTCCGCCTGACCTCGGTGTTCGGCATCGAGCGTTCGCGCCTGAAGAACTTCAAGGCCGGCAGCGGTCCGATCGGCAGCCACCTTGTCAGCGGCGAAGTGTTCGTCAACGACCACGTTTCCGGCGGTGAGGACAAGCTCACTGCCTGCGTGCCGCTCAGGATCGGCGGCCGCGTCACGGGCGCCATCCTGGTGTTCCGTCTTCTCGAGCACAAACAGGGTCTGCAGCCGGTCGATCACGAGCTGTTCGAACTGCTGGCCATCCACGCCGCCACCGCGCTCTATTGCGCGAACCTCCATGAGGCGACGCTCGTGGCGGTGAACTGATGACGGCGCTCAATCCAATCCAAAGGACGGCGGCGATGGATCCCTCCGAGAAGTTGCGCACGGTCTATCTCTATCCCGGCCAGGTCTTCACCGCCAGCCAGCCGCTCGTGGTCTCGACCATCCTCGGATCGTGCGTCGCTGTCTGCCTGTGGGATGAGGGCACCTCGATCGCCGGCATCAATCACTACCTCCTCCCCACCGAGCGGATGCGCGGCCAGACCGACCTTCGCTACGGAAACACGGCCATCGAGCGGCTGATTGACGAGATCCTCTCCGCGGGCGCCGTAAAGCAGCGGCTGGTGGCCAGACTCGCCGGCGGCGCATCGATCCTCGGCAGCGTGAATGACTCCCGGCTGTCGATCGGCGACCAGAACGTCGCCGTGGCCCGGCAACTCCTGGAGAAACACGCCATTCCAATCGGCGCCGAACAGACAGGCGGCCAGCGCGGCCGGAAGCTCGTCTTTCACACCGGCACGGGCAGCGCCTACACAAAGGAAATCTGAGCGATGAGTACATTCAACTTGAACGACGCCGACCGTCAGCAGCTCATCGACGCCTTCGTGGCCGAAACCGAAGATGTTCTCGATGAGATCGAGCAGCTTCTCCTTCGTCTCGAACAGACGCCCGAAGACGACCAACTGCTGCATGAGATTTTCCGAGGCGTTCACACGCTCAAAGGCAACGCCGGCTGCCTGCAGTACGACGACCTCACGCAGTTCACCCACGTCATGGAAGAGCTGTTGGACGGGATGCGGGAAGGGCGTATCGACGCCACCGTGGCCGGCGTCAGCCATCTCCTTGAGGCGGTCGACGCCCTGCGCGACCTGACTGTCCGTTCGGTCAACGGCGACGGTACCCTGACCGAAGCACAGCAGAACCTGCTGCGCCATCTAGCCGCCTGGGCCGGAAGCGCCGTCCTTGTCGATCACCCAGATGCGGATAGCGATCCGAGCTCGCAACAGCCGGCGCGGGCCGCGCGCGCGGTGCGCACTCTTCGCGTAAGCGTCGAGAAACTCGACCGCATGCTCGACCTGGCCGGCGAGATCGCAACCGTACGCGGCAACGTGCGCCAGCTCGTCGAAGAGAACAACCGCGACGAAAAGACTCTCGACGCCGTACGCGAGCTCGACCGGCTCAGCTTCGACCTGCAGGAAGCCATCATGAACGTGCGCCTCGTGCCGGTCGGTCCTTCGCTGCGCCACTTTCACCGCGTCGTCCGCGACCTCGCCGCCTCGCGCGGCAAGCGGGCCAGGCTCGTTCTGGAAGGGGAGGATGTCGAGGTCGACACCACTGTGATCGAACAGTTGAAAGACCCGATCACGCACATGATCCGTAACGCAGTCGACCACGGCATCGAACCGGCGCAGGTTCGTACCGCGCGCGGCAAGGATGCCGTTGGAACCATCCGCATCACCGCCGAACACCGGTCGGGCGGCATCGTTTTCCGCCTTTCCGACGACGGAAGCGGCCTGAACGAGAGCCGCATTGCCGAACGGTCGCGGGCGATGGGGCTCGATCCTGACCGGCTCACGCGCCAGGAGCTCTTGAACATGACCCTGCGGCCCGGCTTTACTACGGCTTCCGAGGTCACGGATCTCTCCGGCCGCGGCGTCGGTATGGACGTCGTGCGGCGCAACGTCGAATCGTTGCGCGGCACGCTGACCATCGACTCGCAGCCAGGCTACGGGACGACGATCGACATCCGCCTGCCCTTGACCGTCGCGGTCATCGACGGCTTCGCGGTCGGCGCCGGAGAGGAGACCTATGTCATCCCCATCGACACGATCATCGAATGCACCGAGATGCCGGCCGATGCGGAAGGAGAGACCGGCGTCCTCGATCTCCGCGGCGAGCCGGTTCCCTTCCTCCGGATCAGAAGCGTCTTCGGCCTCGAGGCTGCCGCCGGCGAGCGCGAGAACGTCGTAGTCGTCGAGCACGAAAAGGGGCGCGCGGGAATCGTCGTCGACAAGCTCTTCGGCAGCAGCCAGGTAGTCATGAAACCGATGGGCCGCTTTCTGAGGCAGGTCCCGGGAATCTCCGGCTCGTCAATCCTCGGAAACGGACGTATAGCGCTGATCCTCGACATCCAGGAAATCATCCGCCGCGCCGCCGATGCTTCGGCAGTGCTCGCAGGGAGTCAATGATGAGATTCTCATTGAAGAGGTTCCTCGATTGGATTCTCACGAAGTTCTTTCCACGCCGTGCGCGCAAGCGCCGGCGGACCGTGCAGTACCTGCTGTGACATCGCTGGTCATCCATAACCCATAAACGCTCACTCGGAGCAAAACCATTCAGGAGATGGACATGTTCAGTAACTCGAGAATACGCGCATTGATCGGGTCGCTCCTATTCTCAGGATGCATCGGCGCGGCCTCGGCGGCCACATTGCCGGGCGATCATTGGCGCAGTGAAGTCAACCAGACCGCGGCCACCCTTCAAGCCGGAGACTATGCAAACTCGCTGAAGGCCGCAGAGCGTGTTCTTTCCCATATGGTCGATCAACTTGGTGCAGGCGGCGCGGACGATGAAATGCTCGCCACCGCTCTGACGCATAAAGCAATGGCCAACGCCGGGCTCGGAAAAGTCGACGAGGCCCTCTGGTACTGGTATATCGCGCAGGAAATCTCTCCGGCCGTGGCGAAGAAGGATCTCTCGGCCTTCGGAGCGCCGGGTGAGTTTCTCAAGAGACATCCGATGTCAGATGCCGATACATCGGCTGCTGGAAGGGTGACTCCTGCGCGGGTTCTCAGACAGGTATTGCCCAAATTCCCGCCTGGGGCATCACGGTTTGGAATCGGCGGCGATCTCGTGGTTCAGATCGTGATCGACAAAAGCGGGCAGGCAACGCTTCCGAGAATCGTTCGTGCGCTTCCCGCGCCAACGCTGTCGTTTGTGGCGCTCGAAGCACTGAAGCATTGGCAATTCGAGCCTGCCAGGCGCAACGGCGAGCCTGTCCCTATCGTTTTCGACCTCACGGTCCATTACAAACTCCAATCCTCAACCAGGGTTCATACGAGCACGAAATAGGAGAGTGTCATGTTCAACAACTGGAAAATCGGAACGAGATTGGCTCTGGCGTTCGGCGTCAGCATCCTCCTGGTGGCTGTGGTCGCACTGACCGGCTTCTGGGGTCTTTCACAGACGGTGCAAACCACCTACGGGATCCTCCATCACGACGCGAAGCTGATGGAGCAGGCCTCACAGGCGCAGGCCAACGGTCTGGAGCTGAGGCGCTATGAGAAAGATACGTTCCTCAACATTGGCAATCAGCAGAAAGAGTCCGACTATTCGGACAAATGGAACAAGGAGCACGGTGATCTGGTCGAAAACCTCAACAAGCTCGACCAGATCGTCACGCTACCGGAGGACAAGGAGCTGTTGCGTGCGGTCCGTGCCGATCTCTCCACGTACACGATCGGCTTCCAGTCTGTGAAACAACAGATTTCCGAGAAGGCGGTCAAGACTCCCGGGGCTGCGAACGTCGCGATGGTCCCTTTCAAGGACGACATCCGCCGGCTGGATACCGCTCTCGAAGATTTCGCCGCGAAAAACGTGGTACGCATGAATTCTAAAGAGAAGGTTGTGCTCGATTCAGAGACCCGCACCCGCGGCATCATGTGGATCATCTTCATCGGTGGATTCATTCTCGTTTCGACGATGACCATTGCGGTAACTCGGAGCATCACGAAACCGATCCTCAACGTAGTCGATATTGCTGAGAAGCTCGCCGAGGGTCAGTCGGACTTCGAGATTGAAGCGCGCGGCAAGGACGAGACCGGTCTGCTGATGACGGCCATGAAGAAGATGATCGACTCGAACAACGAGATGATCGCCGCCGCCGCCGGCATCGCCTCGGGCGACCTGCGCGTCCGCGTGACTCCGCGCTCGCAACGCGATGCCCTCGGATCGGCTCTGGCAAACATGATCGAGCGTCTGACCGAGATCATAGGCGAAGTCCGTAGCGGTGCCTCCTCGCTCACAGTGGCTTCGTCCCAGATCGCCGCCAGTGCGCAGTCGCTCTCCCAGGGCACCAGCGAGCAGGCCTCCTCGGTCGAAGAGACCACGTCGAGCCTCCAGGAAATGAGCGCGTCCATCACCCAGAACGCCGAGAACAGCGGCCAGATGGAAGTGATGGCCGTCAAGGGAACCAGCGACGTCGAAGAGAGCGCGCAGGCTGTCAAACAGTCGGTCGACGCGATGACGAAGATCGCGCAGAAGATCTCCATCATCGAGGAGATTGCCTACCAGACCAACCTTCTGGCCTTGAATGCGGCCATCGAAGCGGCCCGTGCCGGCGAGCATGGCCGCGGCTTCGCCGTCGTGGCCACGGAAGTGCGCAAGCTGGCCGAGCGCAGCCAGACCGCGGCGAAGGATATCGGCGAGCTGGCCTCGTCCAGCGTCGACGTCGCGCAGCGCTCCGGCCGTCTGCTAACCGACCTCGTTCCGACCATCCGCAAGACCGCCGATCTCGTGCGCGAAGTAGCGGCTGCCTCGATGGAACAGTCGGGTGGCGTCACCCAGATCAACCGCGCCATGACCCTGGTCGATCAGGTCACACAGCGCAACGCCTCGGCATCAGAAGAGCTGGCATCGACCGCGGAGGAGATGTCCTCTCAGGCCGAGGCGCTCCAGCAGACCATTGCCTACTTCAAGACCACCGGCGGGCACGAGATCTCTGCTTCGCCGCTCCGCACGCCGGCACCTGTCACTCCGTTCCGCGGCACGCGGCACATTCCGGCTGATGCAGCCAGAGCTGCCGCGCCAGCGGCCTTCGTCGACTACACGCATTTCTAGGAGGTCCTGATGAACGCGAATGACCATCAAGCGAACGATCAATACCTGACCTTTTTCCTGGCCGGAGAGGAGTACGCCATCACCATCCTCCAGGTCACCGACATCATCGAGTGCGGCGTCGTCACCCGGGTGCCGGGTACGCCTCTGTGGATTCGCGGCGTTCACAATTTACGCGGCACCGTCGTGCCGGTGATCGATCTGGCCATCAAGTTCGGCCTGCCCGCCACGGAGATCACGCGCCGCACATGCATCGTGATCGTCGAGCTTCGCATCGACGACGAGGCCGTGATCATGGGCGTGATGGCCGGCTCGGTTCACCAGGTCGCCGACTTCACTTCCGAGCAGATCCAGCCCGCGCCATCATTCGGGCCTCGCGTCCACACCTCCTATCTCCTCGGCATGGCCAGCAGCAACGGCAAGTTCGTCCTGCTGCTGGACATCGACCGCATTTTCTCCTCCGACGAGATCCTCGCCGCCAGCTCCGCGGTCATCGATCCGCCGGCCGAGGGATGGGTCAAACAACTCCAAACGCATCTGCCCTGAGTGAATAGCCATGCTCGACACCAACGCAATCCGCCCGTTGTCCGACCGCGAGTTCCGGATGTTGCAGCAGCTCATCTATCGCGAGGCGGGGATCCATCTCTCCGATGCCAAGAAGGCACTGGTCAGCGGACGTCTCACGCGCCGTGTCCGTGCCCTCGGATGCCGCAACTTCACGGCCTACTACGCGCACGTGCAGTCGAACCGCGACGAGCGGACGTCGATGCTGGATTGCATTTCGACCAACGAGACCCGTTTCTTCCGCGAGCCCAGGCAGTTCGAGTTTCTCGAGGAGTCCGTGTTGCCGCATTGGCGGGCTCTGGGCGCTTCAGGCCGGATTCCCAAAAGGATTCGGGCCTGGAGCGCCGCCTGTTCCACGGGCGAAGAGCCGTACTCTCTGGGCATGGTTCTGGCCACGCACTTTCCCGCCGCCGAGGGGTGGTCCGTCGAGATCCTGGCCTCAGATCTGTCGACTCGGGTGCTCGATGCCGCGCGCGAGGGTGTGTGGCGGATCGAGCGAAGCGACGACATCCCAGAACGATTCAGGAAGGCATGGATGCTCCGCGGCACGCGCAGCGAGGAAGGCCGTATGCGCGCTCAACGATCGCTGAAATCGATGATCGAGTTTCGCCAGATCAACCTCAACGAAGCCGGCTACGGCATCCGCGGCACATTCGACCTGATCTTCTGCCGCAACGTTCTCATCTACTTCAATCGCGATTCAAAGGAAGGAGTGATTCAGCGCCTGCTCAGGCATCTGTCGCCGTCCGGACTGTTCTTTCTCGGACACGCTGAGAGTCTGCCGGCCAGCGCGTACGGCATGGAGCATGCCGGGCCCACGGTCTATCGGCGCATGACGCCGGCCGCCGCCAGGTAACCCCATGAAACGTCCCCTGCGTCTGCTCGTCGTCGACGATTCAGCGGTCATGCGTCAAGCGATGATCGCCATCTGCCGGAGCGCGCCTGACATCGAAGTGAGTGTCGCTGCCGATCCGTTGATCGCACAGACCAAGATGCGCCACTCCCGTCCTGATGTGATCCTGCTCGACATCGAGATGCCGCGCATGGACGGACTGACGTTCCTCCGCAAGATCATGGCCGAGGATCCGCTGCCTGTGGTCATCTGCTCGGCGCTGGCCGGACGCGGAACGGAGACGGCGCTGAGGGCCCTGGAGGAGGGAGCGGTAGAGATCGTGGCCAAGCCACGGATCGCCCTGCACGATTTCCTCTCGGAATCGACGGAGATGTTCATCGACGTGATCCGCGCCGCCGCCCACGCACGCACCCGGCGCCGCCGCGTGCCGATCGCGATAGAGAAACGGCACTCGCCCGATGTGATCCTTCCCGCCGCGCGCCCGTCGCTGAGCCGCACCACGCGCAAGCTCGTCGCCATCGGCGCATCGACTGGCGGCACCGAGGCCCTGCGCGAGATCCTGGAAGGGATGCCGGCCGGCGCGCCCGGCATCGTGATCGTCCAGCATATGCCGGAGGTCTTTACCGCCGCCTTCGCTCAGCGTCTTCACCAGACCTGCCAGATCGCCGTCAAGGAAGCCGCCGACGGCGACCGCATCATCGACGGCCGCGCCCTGATCGCCCCCGGCAACCGTCACATGCTCGTCCGCCGCGACGGCGCGGAGTACCGCATCCAACTCAACGATGGCCCCCTGGTCTCCCGCCACCGCCCCAGCGTCGATGTCCTCTTCCGCTCCGTCGCCCAATCCGCCGGTGCCAACGCCATCGGCGTCATCCTCACCGGCATGGGCAACGACGGCGCCACCGGCCTATACGAGATGCGCACCGCCGGCGCCGTTACCTTCGCGCAGGACGAGGCGTCATGCGCGGTCTTCGGTATGCCGCGCGAGGCGATCGGGCGAGGGGGTGTCCAGTCAATCCATTCGCTCAGCGCGATGGGGGCGGCGATATTGGCGGCGGGGGAGCAGATGGGGAGGTGAGGGGTGCTTCTCCTGGTGATCAGCCGCGTCGGGCGATCTCTCTGATCTGGCGCATGACTTCCTCGTGCGATCTCCGAGGTCCCGGCTGGTCGAGCCCGGCGAACTCCCTCAGGCGTTGCATGACTTCTTCGTGTGACCTACGAGGTCCAGGCCGATCGGGCCCCGCGATCTCCCTTATTCGTTGCATGACTTCCTCGTGTGACAACGCAGGTCCGCGCTTGTCGGGCAGCGCAGTCTCCTTGACCTCATGAATCACGTCGTCGTCAGGCATGTTTCGCCCTCGATCGACGAGAGGTCACGGCTTCCAGACGCGTAACGCGGACATCGATGTCCGATGCGAATTGGTCGAACTTTGATTCCAGGCGGTTGATCTTTTCATTACTTGTCATCACGCCTTCAACGACGATCTCGAGGCTGCGGCGCATGCCCTCGGCGACGATATCGAAGTGCAGGCGCGTCTCGGCAGTGGCTTCGTCCACATGCTGTTGGGTTTTAGCGGCGGTCTCGTCGACGTGCTGTCGCATCTCCGCCGTCGCCGAATCGAAGTGCTGTCGCAGCCCCTCCGTGGCCGAATCGACGTGCTCTCGCAGCGAGTCGACGTGCTCTCGCAGCCCAGCGGCAACGGCGTCGAAATGCTGCCGCGTCTCTGCTCCGTGTGCTTCCAACAGCCGCTTCATGTCGTTCTCGTCCATCCCGGAATCTTACCTCGGACCCGAGACGCCGCTGGGATCGAGGAATGTTTGGTCCGGCGCAGCGGACATCGTGACAGGCGGGTCCCTCAGCGCAGGAGCTTCGCTACCTGGCGCAGTGGTGCTCGTTTCTACCAGTTGTAGCGAATGGATCTGAAACTTTGAGCGGGTGAAGGAGTCACCTGGGTACCTTCAGGTTGCCTGTCCTATCGCAATAGAATGGCTTGGATATCCGATTCCCTCTGCGGAGGGGAGAAGGAGATCGATTGGGTTGGATCTCGTGGTCTCCCCGCCTCCGAAGCTCTCCTCGAGCTCCCAGTGAGCCAGATCACCGCATCCTCTTCCGCCCCGACCTAACATGTGACTGACGGACAGTTGGCTGGAGAGAGAGCCGCCACCACCGTCAGATCGGCAAGATCAACGGGGCGCAGTCTGTGTTCAAGGAGTCACATTTTGAATCGTTTGGCCATGGTGAGAGTGTTCATCGGAGCAGCATTTCTATCGAGCTCCGCAATCGCCGGCGTCGTGGGGAGCGGAACGCCGAGTTCCTGCACTGAGGCGGCACTGTCGGCACAAATACCGGCGGGCGGTAACATCACGTTCAACTGTGGCGCAGGGCCGCAGACCATCGCTTTCTCGTTCACCATGGCCATCGGTGCGACAAACCCGAAGGTCACGATCGACGGCGGCGACACGATCACGCTCGACGGGACTGGCATCACCTCGGGGATGGCGGCCGTCTTTGGCAGCGCCACCGCACTGGCGGACGTGACGTTCAAGCACATCACCTTCGCAAACGGCAACATCACCACGGGGCTGGGCGCTGGCGGAGCGATTCAGAACTTTGGAAAGCTGACCCTCGACACGGTCACCTTCACCAGGAACCAATCGGCCGGCGGCGGCGCGATCTTTCAGGAACTGTGTACCGGCTGTCTCCAGGCATCGCTGACCATTACGCACTGTCTCTTCCAGAACAACACCACGGGCAGTACCGGTGGCGCGATCAGTATGGAGGGGGGAAACGCCGCCATCGCCGGCTCGACGTTCACCAGTAACTCGGCATCGGGCGGCGGCGCTATCGGCATCTTCAGCAACTCGAACTTCACGGTGGTCATGTCGATCGACCGCTGTACGTTCAACGGCAACGCCGCGAGCTCGTTCAGCGGCGGCGCAATCGTGGTCGAATCCCTCAATACAGGGAGCAGCGTCACGATCAAGAACGCCACCTTCACAGGTAACACCGCCACGGGATCCAACGGTCAGGGCTCGGCGGTCTACATCGGCGCGGCGCCGGTCACGATCACCAACTGCACTATCGCTGGAAACACGGCCGCGGGATCGGGCGGAGCTGTGTACTTCGGCAACCGCACACCGGTGACAGCCATGAACAACACCATCATCGCCAGCAACAGCGGCGGCAATTGCACGTTCGCCCCGGTAGGCACCTTCACCGGCGGACACAACCTTCAGTTTGGTGACTCGACCTGCACCGGCGTGACTGTTGCGAATCCGCTCCTTGCATCGCTCGCGGACAACGGAGGTCTGACGCAGACGATGGCGCTCGGCGCCGGCAGCCCCGCCATCGATGCGGGCGACACCGGCGTCGCTCCGACGACCGACCAGCGCGGTGTGGCGCGCAACGACGGCAACGGGGATGGAATCGTCGCCGCCGATATCGGTTCGTTCGAGGCTCCTGCTCCCGGAGGGAACACGCCCCCGCCGTTGAGGCGTCATCGCGCGGTCAAGCCACAATAGGGTTCATGACAAACGACGAGATCGTCAGCGCGCTGGCAACACTCGTACGCCGGCGGGGTGTGGAGACGTTTTGCGCCTCGCCAATCGTGCCGCCGGGCGCTGACTGCCTGCCTGACCCTCGGATACATCACCGCCGAGGAGGGGAGCTTTGCGTTCGCCGTACATCGCATGCGAAGGTTGGGGACGCTGGCTCGTCCTTTCCTGCTTCGGAGCCCTCGGAGCGTTCTAACCGCTCTACTTGTTGGTGCGCTCTCCATCCCGCTCCTGCCCACGCTCCGCGAACGCCAGGGTCTCGCTCTCGCCCTCGACTACCTCCTCCGCGTCTACCTGCGCGACCCGTCTGACGAGATCCATGGCGGGCGGGTACTCAGCACGAGTCAAGGGTGACGATCACGCATTTCAGCCGAGGGTGTTCATCAGTCCCAGCAACGCCAGCCGTCTGCTGTACCGGAGACCGGCGGCTTCAGGGCTGAACTGTGATCGGATCGTATCGCGGGCGCGTTCGCCGATTTGGGTGCGATAGCCGGAGTCTTCGAATACACGTCTCATGAGAGCGGCTGCATGATCGAGATCCGGTTCCGCCCATTGCTGGCCTGCCGGATAGGGTCGATAGGTGCGATCGAGCGTCACCAGCTCATAGCCGGCGGGACATGAGTTCCCGCTGTTCATGAAGTCCATGTTTCCCGACCAGCCTGTGGCGATGACCGGTTTGCCGAGGTACATCGACTCGGCGAGGATGAGCCCGAAGCCTTCGGAACGGTGTAGCGAGACCAGGGCATCGCATGCGGCCAGAAGCCCATTGACGCGTGCACGCGAAAGCATCCGATCGGTCAGGTAGACATTCGGAACCCCTCGCAGCCGCTCCTTCAGCTCCGCGTACTCTCCGGCGTGTTGATCCGCGTGTGCGGCCTTGATGAGGAGGGCAGTCGTCGAGGGAACAGGGAACGCGCGCCGGAATGCCTCGACGGCGCCGAGCGGGTTCTTCCGCTCCATGACGCTCGCGAAGTCGAACATCGAGAGGAAGGTGAATCGATCCCGTGGCACGCCGAGCTCCTCCGGGGAGCAGGGTTCGATATTCGTGACCTCGATTCCGTGAGGCATGTGTACGACGGGGATCGTCAATTTCCTGCTGAGGGCGCTCTGAACGAAGGCGCTGGGAGCCCAGATTTCGTCCAGCGGATCGGCGGATGAGATCCACTCATCCGGAAGCTCGGGTAGCTCCCAATGCCAGCAGCCGATGTTGTACGAGCTCCCGCTGAACAGCTCCGAGGTCCCGCTGTAGACCGCCGGCAGCTGATCCGCGTTCACGTGATACACGCTTGCGCGGTAGACCGGCAGCCGCGCCAGGCCATCGTCGCTGCCGGCGTCGATGAGGTAGCTCGAGAGCCCTGCTGCTTCACAGGCCTTCTTGCATAGCCGCGCAGATTCCCCCACGCCGGTGTCGTGCGTAACGTACCCGAAGACATTGAGCCCTGGCGGAAGAGTTGCTTCGGCGCGCGCCGCTCTGGGGGCCGGCTCCCGGCGTCCAAGAAGGAATTCTCGCATCGAGGTTCGGAGCGGGCGTGGAATCAGATTGACGAGAGGCCTGGCGCGCGAGAGAACTCGATAGGTCGTCAGCGCCACTCTCGCCGCGCGCTGGCTCCGTGATCTGTCGTGAAGCCCGCGGAAATGTTCCGGATGTTCAAAAGGATCCGGTCCGCAGGCGGCCTGCAGGGCGGCCGAGTTGCGATACGCGATTCGTGCGGCGTTCGGCAGGGGCGTCCCGCCGGCAAAGACGCTGAATGCATAGGGTGCATTCCTGAACGACTCATAGCCGGCCGCATGCAGCGCGGCGGCGTAGTCCTCGAAGAGTTTGCGGGCACCGCCTGTATCGGAGAGTCTGATCCTACCGGCGTGTGACGAAACCATTTGCGGAGATGCCGGATCGAATCCGCTGAAGTGAAAGAACCGGAGCGGCTGACCGTTGACCGTGGCGCCGCTGCCGGCTGTGGCGCCGCTGCCATCACCAACCACGGCTCGGTGCGCGAGGTTCCAATAGGCGACGTTGTATCCCTCATGGCGAAGGATCGTGACGCCGGGGAAGATGCCTGGCGCCAGATCGATCCATTTCTGATCGACGAAAAGCCCGCGCGCGGTGTCGACGACGCATTGAAACTCGAGCTTCTCCTGCCACCACTGGAGAAAGCGGGTAAGCGGCGGCCGCCGGGCTACGGCAAGGAAGCCGAGGTTGTAGGTGCCGGCCTGCAGGATCGTGCGCTCGCAGGGATGTTCATCACCCTGGAGAAAGCCGGTCAGATGCGGTGTCAGCGTCAGGAACGTCTCCGGCGTCGCCTGGTCGAGCTCTGCGAGCGGACTGTAGATGACGATGTCGGGATCGATGTAGATCACGCGGTCGTAGCCGCGCGCGAAAAGGTGCTCGAACATCCACGGCTTCACCGCCGTGTTCAGCTCCAGGATCGAATAGCGAAAGCAGAATTGGCGCGGATTCGGGATTGGCAATCCCTCGAGCGGCAGCGTCGTGAATGATGCTTTGTCCAGATGGGACTTCGAGGGGTCGCCGACGAGCAGAACGAACCGATCCCACTCGGGATGGTGCCGCTCCGCCGAGGCCATGAGGACCCGTGCGAAGTGCCTGTAGTTCGGGGAGATGATCGAGAAGACTGCTGTATGCATGAGGAAGGGCTGCGGGGCCGGTGGGGAAGACTGGGACCGGGAGAGTACCTCAACGGTCAAGGTGGGGAAAGAGTACGCGCGAACGCGTCACCCCCATAGACGAGCTTGCCGGCTCCGTTCTTTTCTCTCAATCACTACTTGCGCGGATGGATCTGCAGAAGACCGGCGGCGAACGTGAATTGGCCTCCGATGTAATCCGCGAAATCCGAGGACGCCGCGCTGACGCTGCCTGTCTCGCTGTTGGACTTCAGGTCGTGTACACCCTGCAGTGTGAGGTTTTGAGGAACGCTGTCGTGGTGGCCGGAGAACATCACGGTGGCGGTGAGCATGGAAGCGGGGATGGGCACGTTGCCGGAATGGTTTTCGCGTTTCGTGGCGATCAGCTTTACCGCCGCACCGCTTGTACTCTCGACGGCGCCGGCGGTGGCGTATTGCCAGTTTCCTGCTGAGTCTTTGACTTCGTCCGTGAACAGCAGATTGAGTTTGAACGAGAGGGTTGGCGCCATGAATGGTCTCCTTACGCATGTCCTCATCGTTTCTGATCCGGGACGTAACAGTGGAACTGACGATGGAGCGCTTGCGAAGCTGTTCGGGAAGTATATCGCGCCGCGGGGGAGACGCGCACAATCCGGCAAGGTGGCGCGGCTGGAGAATCAGAGGTTGTGAGGCGTGGGCGGTCCGTGTTCGGGAAAGGTCAATTCGACAGTCCGCGAAGGCGCTTGAGGATGTAGAAAACGCGGTCGCGGTCCTCGCCGGGCGGAAGCCGTTCGGACGTGGCGGTGACGCTCTCGCGAATCGTCTTGCGCCCTTCGGCGTCCGCGTGGCGGAACTTCGTGGCGACCACGTACGAGATGATCTGCGCCTTCGCTTCCGAAAGACCCACCAGGTCGGGCAGATCGCGCAGCAACCGCTCGGTCGGGCGGCTCTCCAGATCTTTGACGAACGACTCCAATTCCGTGAACGTCTTCGCGTCGATGGCGCGCATCACGATCGAGGAGGTCGGTATCTTTTCATCCCTGTCTGTCGCCATCGGCGCTTTCTCTCCCTGCTGTTTCTCGCGCGACGTTGAGCCGGTCGAGGATCTCGTCACAACCTCATCGGCGATTCGCACCTTATCATCGTAGCCGGAGACGGACATCCACTGCGGTAACGGACTGGTTGCGATTCGTGTGTTCGCCAGTCGTCGAGGGCGTTTGGAGTGTCCGCGAAAAGGCACACAGTGATCTCTTACGGAGGCGCTCCCGCTCGACATGGCACCTTCTGATAACTGGCGGGGAGAAGAAAACATCCCGTTCGGCGAAGAGTGTTTCGTCAGGTCGCCCATGCTCGGCGCTGGCGCGGCTGCCAACACGATAACTTCCTGCAATGCATGAGGTTACCAATCTCAGGCGTTTCCTTGGCTATCGCAATTCGTCAGAGACGGCGTGTGCCCGGTCATACGCTTCGGAGCGTTCGCATTCACGTAGGCCGGCGATGGCAGAGACGTTGCGAGGATGCGCGGCAACGTCGCTGATTGGAGATCGCATGTTGAATCGCTGGTTCCCGGTATTCGCGTTCCTTTTTCTGGTTGCCTGTTCCACGTCGAAGCCTGTTGTTTCGGTCGATCCTGTCACCGATCCAAGTATCGTTGGCGCGGTGGACGAAGGTGTACGCGAAGGCAGCGCCGCGGCTGATGCCGGCGCGCAGACTGGCCGTCGCATCGGCCGCGTCGCCGGTGTGGTGGCCGCAGTGTTTGGCGGACCTCGGCGAGAGTCGCTGGACGATGCCATCGATCGTTACCGGCTAATGCGAGATGCCGGCGAAGCGGTTGGCGCGATCATTGGCGCGTCGAAAGGCGCCACAGCCGGAGCGAAGCGCGGCTATGAGCTCGACCTGCAGTTTGCCGAGCTGCATCAGATCGACGGCCTGGAGGTTACTCGCCCGTTCCCCGATCAGATCAACGTCCGTTTCCTGACCTCCCCGAATCCTAAGATGCTCGCGGACGTCGCCGCCGTGTTTGCCGGCCGCGAAGAGCGGGCCATCGATATTGAAGGTGGCGGCGGCGCGTCGCTGGATCTCCGGGAGTCGCTGATCGAGCTTGGTTTGCCAGCCTCCGATATCAACGCGCATCGCAACGACGGGATCGAGGGAGTCGTCCTTTACATCCGGTATCGAAGCTGACGAGACTCCTCCGTTCGCTTCGCGAACAATGTCCGCTTCGCGAACGGGGTTCGATTCGGGATCTGTGCTCGATTCGCGAAGGTTGGTAGTCTTCATCACCCCAGCGGGGTGAGTGAAGGTAGCCGTGGCCACGCCGGAGGCGTTGCCACCGGAACCGTTCGTGTACGTGTTTGCACCCCGCCAGGGGTGCGCGAACTACACGCGACGATGGCGGGCTCGGAATCGACTTCTCGCACCCCTGCCGGGGTGCCTTTGCGTGCATAACGGAACCGGTGGCAACGCCTCTGGCGTGGTCACCGGCTATCCTCGCGCACCCCTGCCGGGACCCCAACGGGGTGCCGAGAAACGTCCAAAACGCCAGCGCACGCGTTGGCGTACTTCGTTCGCTTCGCGTCAATGCGAACGCCGGCGGCTACTGCATGCCTACACAAATGAACGGCAATCGTGTCTCTTGACTTGTGGGCGATTTGAGAGACGTTCCTCCCTGCCGGTTTAGGCGGGGAGGGATGCTCGACCATAATGCCCAATCCATAAAATGAAATACTGGAAACCGCTGGCATCCGGCATTGTGGCGATTGCGGTGACGACGACGATCATCGTCCCGATCGCGATGAACAGGAGCCGTTCCGTGCGACGGATGACGGCTGAACAGGTCAAGGCCGTACGAACACCGTTCAATCCCGAGGAGTCTGCGGCCCTCTTCGCAGGCGTGCGCAAGTTCACACAAGACCAGACTGCCGACGTGCCGTACGCGGTCGACGATGCCGTCGATCTCGCGTATCTGTTTGCCCTGGACCCGGGTGTGCGCCTCCACCTCGTAATGCCTCAGCGTGTGGTGCTTGCGCTCGCGGGTACCCCTCAAAAGGAAGAGTCGAAGCGCCGCCTGCAGGAGCTCGAGACGGCGGGAGCTGAGGTTGCGCACGCCACGGAGAGCGACATCCTGAGGCTCTTGCAACAGCAGGCCGCTGTGGCCGGGAAGGGAGGCATTCTCATCGTCTCGCTTGCGACGCACGGCTACATCAGCAAAGGGGTTCCTTACGTTCTCGGCTCGGACTCGCTCGCTGATCCTCGAACCACACTCTCCACGGCGGAGATCTGTGACATCGCCGCGCGCGCCGAGGCCGAACGATCGTTGATCCTCATCGACGCCTGCCGGGAACGGCTCAGCGATAAGACGCGCGCCGGCGTACCGGACCCCAACACAGCGGCTCCGTCGATCGCGCTCGTTCGCAAAATGACGTATGCCCAGGGGCAGGTGGTCTTCTATGCCGCGGCTGCCGGGGAGTATGCATACGACGATGACGTCAGCCAGAACGGAGTCTTTACGAAAGCGGTGATCGACGGTCTGCACTGCGAGGCGTCGCTCGTCCGAGGCTACGTCACCGCGGCGACACTCGAGGCATATGTCGAGCGGCAACTACGCGCCTGGATCCGCCGCAATCGCAAGCCGCTAGTGGGAAGCGCCATTCAGGCCAGTATGGACGGTGCCGCAAGGAGCATGCCGCTGGCGTGTTGCGGAGGACAATGTCCATCGTCGCAACCTTCAGTTGGGCCGATCCATGCGTCGAGAGACGGATCAGTCGTCACCGTCATCGCTGCGGACGGAACACACCTCTGGCAGCGTGACTTCGGTGCGCCGATCGTGCAATTGGACGTGTCGGACCTCGACGGAGATGGCAGCCAGGAAGTCGTGATCGGAGTCCACGGAGCCAGTGGTCAGCACGACCACATCGAGATCCTCGACCGCAAAGGAAAACTCCGCGGACGCGTAGACGACACCATGACGCTGCAGGTGTTCGTCACCGGCGATCTCTTTCGTAAAGGCACACGCCATGTCGTTGCCTTGTGGATCGACCCGCATTCGCCGGCATCGCGGCTCTCTATCCACGGTGTCGATGGACAGATTCTCTCCACGTACGAGCATCGCGGCCATCTTCAGCACGTGACGAGTGGCCGTGCGACCAACCGTCATACGCCAAAGATCGTCATTGCCGGCGTCGATGAGAAGGGTGCCCCGAGGGTGTTTGTCTTCGACCCCAAGAAGGTCTCGAAAGGCAAGCCGCTCTGGTGCGGCACCATCCTGCCGCCGGACGACACGATTGAGCGCCTCGAAATCGTCGACTCGCATCGCGATGCGAAACGCGCCATTTCGATCTCCACCACCAGCGGCAACACCTTGCTGCTCGATTTCACCGGGAAGGTCATCGGCCATCGGAAAGCGCACGGAAAAACCGAGGATGCGGCGTTCGTATTGTTGCCGCGGTAACGTTACCAGCGTCAGCCGAACCACAGACTCAGATCACGCGGCGTGGCGCGGCGGTCGCGGCGTCTCCGGTGTTGGGAGTGCCCGTTGGCTCGATGAGGAGAATGTGTGCTTCCTCTTCGGCGACCGGGCAGTGCTGGACACCCTTGGGGACCACGAAAACCTCGCCAGGGCCCAGCGTGACGTCCCCTTCATGCATGCGAATGGTGATGCGGCCCTTAAGGACGAGGAAGAAGTCGTCGGTATCGTCGTGCTGGTGCCAGACGAATTCGCCTTTGAGTTTGGCGACCATGAGATCGTGACCATTGAACTGCCCCACGACTCGTGGCTGCCAGTGTTCCGAGAATGATGCGAGCTTCTCTTCGAGGTTGATTGCTGTCATGGCTTTCCTCCCTGGTATCCAAACCTGCGGGTGGCGAGTCTAACCTTTGCCGGTTCGTATAATCGGCGGAGCAAACTTGGGTTAGTTAACGTTAAGTTAAGTTAGCGCTCATGCCCCGTTGGGGTGCTCGGAAAACGTCCAGACTCCAAACGACCGGGCGCGCGACGGCGCGCCCGGTCCTCTTTCCACCCACCACTACGTCTTCGGTATCAACGGAACATCGGTTGCCTGCAACGGCGCCGCGGAAGGCTTCGACACACGCTTCTTACGATTGCTGGAGCGCCGCAGCCGTTTGATCTCCTGCAGGTGAGGCAGCAGCTCGGCGTGGACGGGATCGCGGGCCAACTGCTGGCCGATCTGGTACGCCTGCATGGCGATGAGGGCGATCCGCTGCCGGCTGTCGGCGACCATCTGAACCCGTAGCAAACTGAACCGACTCGTGGCGATCGACATCATCCGCGCGGTAGCGCGGCAGGTGGCAGGTATGCTGGGGCCGGCGGGAAAAGGAAAAGCTCCGGTGGACGCCGGAGCTTTTTGTTTGTGGGGACAAGCACCAAGAAAGGTGCGCAGCCGGCACGAGAGAACGGCAGCGTGACACAGGGTTGGTGCGATGTCCAGAGTTTGCCCGCGGGAGG
>JBBRNB010000068.1:0-36702 GCA_038230535.1 Thermoanaerobaculia bacterium | reverse complement strand
TTCACCGAGCGCCCACAGGGGGCTTTACGAAGCCCGACGTGTATCACAGCAACAACAGTTATTGGTATGCACCAAAAGGGAGGGGGTGGACCTTTCGCAACCGCCAAAACGGCCCAGCTCATCGCTTGTTTGAGGCTTAGCGTTGGTTGACCGCAGATTCATGCGGGAGTAATACTAGCCATATGTTTTACCGCAGCCGCGAAGCCCTCGCCAACTCCGCTACGTGAAAGTTGCAGCAACTCGTTTAGACCTGACAGCGTTTTCAACGACAGCTCTCCGTACTTGCATATTGGAAGCTGTGTATTGTTGTTGAAACGGCGATCGGGGCCGCCATTCTTATTGACAAACCGCCACGTATAGTCGACAACCGTTGCGTCGGATGGAAGGCCCTGCTCCTCGATGAAGCGTTTCGCAGACGCTTCGATTTCAAGTGAGCGATACGAAACCGCGCCGATTGCTCGACCATTATAGACGAGCAAACGATCCGGAAACCAGTACAGCTTATTTGGACCAACTGTGATCGAGTAGACCGGAACGTTTGACTTCACGAAAGGCGGCGAGGCTTCTTTAATAGTGGTCGGAGAGCGACGAACAAGCTGGCTCGCTCCGGCGTGATACTTGCGATTGTAAACACGGCCGGCAGCGTCTATGTGCCAGATTCGATGAACCGATGAGAGCGTACCTGCCCACTCGCAGAACGTCTTGAACGCTTGCTCGATCTCGGGCTCAAAGTCGTAGAAAACGACCACGGTTTTCTCCAGTTTGTCGTGCTGGTGCGCGAGCAAGATTGCTGTGAGCCCGATGACACCGATAGCAAAAATCAGCCAGATAGGCAATTCGTACGCTAGCGCGAGAAGAACGAATGCGGCGAGGAGGATGACAGCAATCGGGAAGAGCGAGATTCTACGGCGTTTCGCCCGGATCTCAGCGAGGAGTGCATCTGACGAGGAATCGTGAATCTGTGTTGCGTCTACCGACTGAATCTCTTGAAGTGGCGCATGAGTCCCAACAGGTGTGGTATTGATTCCCAGAGACTCCGGGGACCTTGGAGTGAACCGCGGCATCGGGTCGTTGTGCCGAGCTGGCGCGAGTGTTTGGCGGTAATAGAACCCGTGGCGTCCCATGTGGACGTAGTTGCCGTGCGGGCCAGTACCTACACGAAGACCGCGGACACCCACGGATACGCCGACGCCGCCGCCTGACATGTTGAATCGAAGCGGCCCGACGGAGATGCTCTTTCTAATGTAGAAGCCCATCAAGAAGCCTATTCAAGCACAGTAAGGAACGACACGCCTAATCCGTTCGCCTATCGAGCAGAATGGGAGTCACTAAAATGATCTCCTTCGAGGATAGTCATGGTCGGGCCACCGCGAGACCGCGCACCCCGTACTCAATCCTCTCTCAACAGCGCCTGGACCACCCCAGCGACATGCTCGACCGCATCCCCATTCGTCGCGCTGTAGTAATCCCGGATCACGCCATTCCTATCCGCCACCGCGAACTTGACGCTGTGCAGCACCGATTCATCCGGAGTGCCCGTATCGTCTCCCGCAGCCAGCTTGAAACCCTTCATCGAAAGATCGACGATGGTCTTGCGGTCGCCGGTGAGGAACATCCAGCGCGGATCGTTGCGGGCGTAGGCGGCGTAGCGTTGCAGCACCGGAGGGGTGTCGCGGATGGGGTCGACGCTGATGGAGACGAAGCGCACTGGCGCGTTTGCCGGGATCTTCTTCGTCAGGCGCTGCATGGTGGCTGTCATCATCGGGCAGGTGCCGGAGCAGTGGGTGAAGATGAAGTCGTAGACCACGACGTGACCCTTCATCTCGCTCATCTTCACCGGCTTGCCGGTCTCATTGACAAGCTGGGCTTCGGGGATCGGAAAGAGCTTTGGGAGATCGGATTCGTGGTGACAACCACCGGCTAGAAGAACGGCAAGAAGGACGACAGGAAGGGAGAGGCGCCTCGGCATCGGCGCGAAGGGTAGCACGTGATATGAGTGCGGGAGCATGGCCTCGAGGTTGGGGAAAAAGACGGTGGTCATTACCGGCGCGTCGAGCGGCATCGGCCGTGCCGCGGCGCTGGAGTTTGCGCGCCGAGGAGCGAATCTCGTGCTGGCGGCGCGGCGGCAGGAACAGCTCGATGAGGTTGCGGGCGCATGCCGCGAACATGGTGTCGAGTGCCGGACCATCGTCACCGATGTCACGCGGCGCGGCGACTGCGAGCGGCTCATCGAGCTTGCCGGCACCGTCGACGTCCTGGTCAACAATGCAGGCTTCGCGATCTTTGACCTCTTCGAGTCAGCACGACCCGACGACCTCGAGTCGATGATGCAGACGAACTACTTCGGCGCGGTCTGGTGCGCGCAAGCGGTGCTGCCGCAGATGCTGGCACGGGGCGAGGGAACGATCGTCAATGTCGCCTCGATCGCCGGGATCATGGGGTACGCGCGGATGGGCGGATATTGTGCAACGAAGTTCGCGATGACCGGCTTCTCCGAGGCGCTGCGCGATGAGGTCCTCGGGCGCGGCGTGCGGGTGGCCATGGTCTGCCCCGGAACCGTCGAAACGGAGTTCTTCGTGAAGGCGGAGCGCGGCAAGATGCCGGGTGCATCCCGTCTGATCCTGGCCATCAAGCCGGAGCAGGTGGCCCGCGCCATCGCCAATGCAGCCGAGGATGGGAAGTACCGCCGCATTCTGCCGGTTGGAGCGGCTCTGTTCATGAGGCTCAAAGAAGTCTTCCCGAGGCTTGCGCACATTCTGATGCGGCGGGTGTCGTCGGCCGTGGAGAAGAGTTGATGAAACGCACGGCTCCCGTCACGAAGGCGCTGCTGGTCCTGATCGCGGTCGTCTTCGCCATCGAGATGATCCTCGGCGGTCCACGCCCGCAGCCCCACGTCAACATATTCATCCAGGAAGTGAACCCTGCCGTACTGAGGACGCTCGGCGCGATCGGGGGCGGAACACTGGCCGGTCACGAGTACTGGCGGCTCATCGCGGCGATGTTTCTGCACGCCAGCGCTCTGCACTGGGCCGTCAATTCCTGGGCGCTCTTCCAACTCGGAACTTTGTACGAAACGCTGTTCGGCTCGAAACGCTTCACGTTGATCTATGTAGCGACGGGCCTCTGCGCCTCGATCGCCAGCGCGTTGCACCTCGGCGGGGTGAACGACGCGTCTGTCGGCGCCAGCGGCGCGATCTTCGGCATCTTCGGCGCGTTCATCTTCTCCATCCGCCGCTCTGCGGTCTACCGCAATCAGCCCTGGACGCGCGGTCTGGTCAGGCAATTGCTCTTCTGGATCGTCCTGAATCTCATCATCGGCTTCTCTTTCCCCTTCATCGACAACACCGCGCACATCGGCGGACTGATCGCTGGATTGCTCCTGGGACTGATTCCGCACCGCGTCCCACCACCTCCGCCTGGTGAGAGCGTGATCGAGGTGGGGACGTTCGAGCAGACGTCGCGCTAGGCCGGCACGGCCGGCGGCGCTGGCTGCCCAAGGCTCCACCAGCGGTGACGCAAGGAAGGTTCTGCCGCGCAGGCTCCTAGCGCCGCAGAATCAAGCGCAGATCCTGGCCGCCGAATATCCGCTCGTTCAGCGCTTCGACCAATCCGCGCATCTCCTCGCTCTCGGCCACGAAGCGATTGGACTCGGGGAACGGATGGATCGGCCGAATGTCATCGATTGCGAATCCGTGCTCCCGCCCCAAGAGAGTCAGCGCCGCGGGATGGCGCGGAGCCAGGTGGGTTGGATCACGCCAGAACTCGGACGCACTGACAGCGATCGACTCGGCATTCGGCGTCTCGATGATCAGCAGCCCGCCCGGGCGCAGCACGCGCGCAGCTTCAGCGAAAAGCGCGAAGAGCGCCTCGACCGGCAAATGCTCAACGACGTGCATCGCCACGATGGTCCCGATCGATGCATCGGCGATCGCCGCGAAACACCCCGGCACACCTGCGACTGACGCTTCGATCCCGCGGCCGATGAGATCGGCGACCGACCGCTCATTCGTGTCGAAGCCGCGGGCGGCGATACCGGCATCGCGGCAGGCGATGAGAAACTCGCCGCGGCCACAGCCGATATCAATGACTGGCTGCTGCTCGCGAGCCAGTGTGACGTAGCCGGTAACGTCAACGGGACCTCGGAGACCATCCTCCAGCCGGCGGTAGAGGAAATCGTGCGCAGCCGCAGACGATGATGCCACCAGCGGATTCGTCGCATCACGCACGCGGACGGCGACGGTTTCGATCTTCTGGTCGAGCGCTGCGATCAGCGAATCGTTGCGTTTCGCGGCGACCGGGATCAACTCGTGGATCTTTTTCAGCTCGGCCGCGAGCGCCTCATCTGCGACACGAACATCGCGCTGCACGTTTTCGATGTCCCGCTTCAGATCGTCGCGGGCACGCCCGATATCGGCTCGCAGATCGCCGATGAGATCGAGCAACACGACGTTGAAATTGCGCTGCCGTTCCTCTTCTGATTCGACGGATCGGTTGACGAGACGCCGGAAGAATCGAAAGAGAAACTCCAGGCGCGCCGGGCGCGGACGAAACCGCCGGTCGTGCTCCCAGACGTCGCGCCACCCATCGGCCCCCGACGGCGGAGCATCGACGAAACGGTCATCGCTCATTGATGGGGAGGATACCGCAGCGAACGTAGCGCCGGGGGTCGCCGCCGGCGCTACGCTCTACACGCTACGCTTCTGCTTCGGCGGCCGCGGGAGCAGCGGCAGGTGGCGCCGGTGCTTCGATCGCTTCCTTCCCCTCGGGGACGACTTCGACCTGGATGTGCGCGACCACTTCGCGGTGCAGCCGCACTTCGACGTCGTGCGTACCGATGCTCTTGATCGGATGCGACAGCTCGACGCGGCGCTTGTCGACCTCGATGCCTTTCGCCGTCAAGGCGTCGGCGATGTCGTTCGTGGTCACGGAGCCGAACAGATTGCCATGGTCGCCGACGCGCTTGTGGATGACGATCTTCATCCCCTTCACGCCGTCGGCCGCTTTCTGCGCAATGACCTTTTCCTTGCCGGCAAGCTGCGCCCACTTCTTGCGCTCCTGCTCGATCAACTTCATGTTGCCGGAGGTTGCTTCGCGCGCCAACTGCTTCGGAAGCAGGAAATTGCGCGCGTAGCCATCCTTGACTGTCACGACGTCCCCGCGGCTACCAAGGCCGCGGATCTCGTCAATGAGAATGACTTTCATCAGAGTGATCCTTTCGATTGAAATGTCGGAAATCGAAAAACGAGTCGAATAGCCCCGCGATGCAGAGCAGCAACGGCGAGATTCCAGTCAGCGTCAGAACGATGAGAAGCGTCCAGGCGAACAGCGATCCCATGATTCCCGCTCCGGTTGCCGCGACGAACGATCGGAAGATCGCCAGCCCCTGCAGGAAGTAGAGAAATGCGACCAGCGCCAGAACGTTCGCGCCGATCTGCTGCGGCATCCCGCTGGCCAGCGGCGAGAGACCGCCGATGACGAACGCGAAGAGCAGCCATTCGGGGAGCGAGAGATTCCGGAAGAGATACGGGGCCGAGGCGGCCGCCGGAGCAGTGCGCCGCAGAGCAGCCTGGCGCCACGCCCGGAGCCGCCCGAGCATGACCAGACTGAATACAAAAACGATGACGACGTCGATGAGCAGAAAAGACGTGAGACAGTACGGGCCGATCTCCAGCCACTTCCGGAGAAAACTGACGGCATCGGGAGGAAAGCCTGCCTTCTGGTACCCGGTCACGAAGGTGTTGACCGTGACATGCGCCTCCGCCATCTGCGCGGCATATGGCGAGAAACCGCTCATCATCCGCATCGTGACTTCGGTGAGGGCCAGTCCCGAGATACTGAGAAGCAGCGCGTAAATCACTACCCGTCCGAACTTCTCGCCGCGCTCCACCATCGGCAGGATGGCAAGAGCCGGTACGGCGATGGCGAGGAAGAGCCCCAGCAGATAGCCGTAACTCGTCGCTGCCTCCTTGGCGTTCGCGGCGGCCGCGGACGGGTAGACCAGCAGCGCCGCGAGCGCCGCCGAGAGTACGAGCAGCAGCCATGCCGCGCGCCGACCGTTGCGGATCCCGCAATGCAGCAGCGCCGCCGGAATGAAGACGAACAGCGGCGATACGAACATCAGCGCGGTGACGATCGTGTAGCCGGCCATGCTGCGGACCCGCTTCCCGAACGGCCGCACCGGCATCGCCACCGGTTCTTCCTGCTGCAGAGACGTCTCGGTCATCGACGTGTTCGTGTCAGTCGGTCGCAAACGGCAGCATCGCGGCGATGCGTGCACGCTTGATCGCATTCTGGAGCTTGCGCTGGTGCAGCGCGCAGGTGCCGGAGATGCGGCGCGGAAGGATCTTCCCGCGCTCAGGGATGAACTGCTGGAGCGTCTTGATGTCCTTGTAGTCGATGTACTCGAGCTTCTCGACACAGAACTTGCAAACGCGTTTGCGGCGGAAGAAGAACTTCTTCTTGCCGCCTTGCTGTCCGCCGGGTCCGCTGGAGCCGCCGCGGCCGGAATCGCGGCCACCGCCGCCACCACCACCAGGTCGCCTCATTTCAGTTGCCATGTTGGTCTCCTATCCTTATTCCGCCGGTGCCGCTTCTTCGGGCATGGGCTCTTCCGGGACGTCGGCCGGAGCAGCGCCAGGCGCTGCCGGGCTGGCCGCGAACGATGGGGCCGGCCGCAGGCGTTCCTTCTTCGGATTGCGCTTGGCGAGCTTCTCCGCGCGCTTGTGGTCGAGATCCGTACGCACGATCATGTGCCGCAGGATCCTGTCCGAGTTTTTCATCCGGCGGTCGAGCTCATTGAGCCCAGCCTCGCTCTCGAACACAAGGAGTTGGTAGTTGCCTTCGTTGAACTTCTGGATGGGATATGCGAGACGGCGCCTGCCCCATGCTTCTTCATGCGTGAGCTTCGCGCCTGTCCCTTCGGCGATACGCTTGAACTCTGTCGAGAGCGTGGTCGCCTCTTCCTCCGGTACTTGCGGAGAAAGGATGAACAGGACTTCATAAGTCCTCATAAAATCCTCCTTCTGGCCTAGCGGAGCCTCGCCTGCAGCGATGGCTCAAGGAGCTGCCCAGATTGTCAAAAGAATGTCCGGCCGCGTTTTGGACGGGCCGGGATCATACGGAAAGGGGTGGGTGGGAGCAATTATTTCAGGATGAGGCAGTGGATCAGTGGATCAGTGATCGGCCGATCTGGAACCAGGCCGAGATCTGCGCCTGATCGACTGTTCCACCAGTCCACTGATCTACTGCCCTACTTCAAATACTGCGCGAACCAGTTCACGTACTGCCGCTCGATCTCGGTCGCATGGATCGGGTCATCCGGTGAGTGGCCGCTGACGGGGAAGGCGATGAACTTGACGGGCACGTTGTTGTCCTTCAGCGCGTAGTACATCTGGTACGACTGCGAGATCGGGACGCGGACGTCGCCGGTGTCGCTCATGATCAGCGTTGGTGTTTTGATCTTCGCGGCGTAGGTGATCGGCGACTGCTCCACGTACTTCTTCATGTTGTCGCCGGTGAAGGGGGAGCCCCAGCTCAGGCGGCGGTTGAGACTGCTGTCCGAGAGGACATACTCGTCGAGAAGGTTGTTCACCGCGGCGCCGGAGACGGCAGCTTTGAAGATCGGGTAGTGGCCGATCATCCACGAGGTCATGTAGCCGCCGTAGGACCAGCCACCGACGGCGATTCGATTCTCATCGACGAAGCCTCGCTTCTTCAACGTTTCGACGCCGGCGATGACGTCGCGGCCCGGACCGGCGCCGGCATCGTCGCGGATGGCGCGGGTGTAGGCGTTGCCGAGGTTGTCGCTGCCGCGGTAGTTCGGCTGGAAAACGATCCAGCCCTGGGCCGCCAGCGACTGCGGGATCGTCGAAAACGACACGGTCGACGCCGAGCGCGGACCACCGTGGATGTAAAGCACGAGCGGATACTTTTTCGCGGCGTCGAAGTCCGGTGGATAGGTCACGACGCCGTCTTCGTCGAAGTTGTCGTTCTTCCAGGTGACCGGCTCCGTGCGGCCGAGTTGTATGGAGGCAACCACGGCATCGTTGATATGGGTGAGCTGCCGCGGCGCGGCATCGAGCGACGACATGAGGTAGAGCTCGCGGGGATGTGAGGCCGTCGACCCAGTGAAGGCGATGGTTCCGTTTTTCGCAACGGAAACGTCAATCCAGAAGCTGAAGTAGGGCTCGACGTCGCCGGCGTTGATGCGGCGGGCGGGACCGTCCAGCGGCTGGAGCCAGAGCGCCGTGGAAGTGGCGTCGTGGCCGCCGGTGATGAACGACTTGCCGTCTGGCATCCATACGGTGCGATAGACGTTGCGGTCGAGACCCTTCGTCACCTCGACTCCCGCCCCGCCGCTCGCCGGCGCCAGCCAGATGGAGTTCTCGTTCCCTGGCTCGCCGTTGCGGCTATGCCAGTAGGCGATCTGTGTGCCGTCGGGCGTGAAGACCGGCTGCGTCTCGTCAGACTCGCGCGTCGTCAGGCGACGTACGGTTCCTGAAGAGACATCGACCAGCGCGACGCGGTTGCTGTTCGGCGTACCACCATGCGGCGTCTCGCGGCGCGTGATGGCGATGGTCTTTCCGTCGGGCGACCAGGCCAGCGGCGATGGTGCCGGGCCGGGCGGATGCGCCACGGGCAGGCTCCAGGAGCCGCTGGTGAGGCGGCGCGCTTTTTCGCCGGATGATGAGACGAGCCAGATGTGCGACGGCGTCGGGGCGGTGGTGGTGAGGTAGTCGTCGTCGCCGATTTCGAAGGCGCGATTGCCCTTCTCCTCGTTCGGCACCGGCTCGTCGGACGTGACGAAGGCGAGCTGCGATCCGTCGGGACTCCATGCGTATTGCTGCACGCCGCGCGAAGCATCGGTGATGCGGTGCCCTTCGCCGCCGCGAGCCGGCAGTATCCATATCTGCCGTTTGGCCTCTTTGTCGCTCGAGGCGTTAGCCAGAAACGCGAGCTGCGAGCCGTCCGGCGACCAACGGGGCGAGGCGACGCCGCGGCGGTCATAGGTGAGCTGATGTTGCTCGCCCGTGGCCGCGTCGATCACGACGAGGTCGCCGTCGTACCGGTTCTCTTTCACATTCGCCCGCGAGATGACGGCCGCGATCGACTTGCTATCCGGCGAGATCTGCGGGTCGTTGATATTAGCGATTCGGAGACGGTCAGCCGGTTGCCAGCGCTGCGCATACGCGGCCGTGGCAACAAACAAAAACGCGACGAGGATCCGTTTCATTGTGCTCTCCTGCGGTTTTCGGAGTTCGGAAGGACGGGAGATAGTACAACGCTGCCGGCTGCCGGCTGCCGGCTGCCGGGGGATAGACCGTAACCCTCCCGACAGCCGAGAGCCGACAGCCCAGCAAGCTCCGCTACACTCCTCCCATGCAGGAAGGACAAGGCAGCCGGACCGCGGACCGCGTGGCGGAGCGGCGGGCGGCGCATCAGGTGCGCGACCGGCCGCTGGTCTTCGATGATCCGTTGGCGTTGCGGGTGATTCGGCCCGAAGTGGCGCGTGAGCTTCGTGAGAATCCACCTATGCGTGAGGCGTCGCTGGCCGGGCCCTACCTTCGCGCCTTCTTCGTCATGCGCAGCCGGTTCGCCGAGGATGAGTTGGCCGCGGCGGCCGGCTGGGGCGTGAAGCAATATGTCGTCCTCGGCGCGGGCTTCGACACCTTCGCATACCGCAATCCCTTTCCCGAGCTCCGTGTGTTCGAAGTCGACCATCCGGCCACGCAGGCCACGAAAAGGCAGCGTCTCGCCGGCGGCGGAATCGACATCCCCTCGTCGATGACGTTCGTTTCGATCGACTTCACCACCACGGCCCTCGGCGATGCGCTTCACGCCTGCGGCTTCGACTCCTCGGCGCCGGCATTCTTCTCCTGGCTCGGCGTGGTGCCGTATCTGGAACGGCCGGCGATCGACGCCACCTTCCGCTTCATCGCATCGCTTCCCGCCGGAACGGCTGTGCTATTTGACTATGCAGTTCCGCCGGAGACGCTGAGCTGGATGGGACGCCTCATCTACCGGCAGATGGCGAAACGGGTGGCCGCAGTCGGTGAGCCCTGGAAGACGTTCTTCGATCCTCCCTCTCTGCTGGCTGATTTGCACCGTGCCGGCTTCACCTCGGCGGAGGACTTCGACGGCGACGCACTGAATGTGCGCTACTTCAGAGGCCGCACGGACCGCCTGAAGATCGGCGGGATGGGGCACATGGCGATGGCGAAGGTGTGACTCTTCGGGGACACTATCCGCAGATTTCGCAAGTCGGCGCAGAGAAGAGGGATGCGTCGTTCTTCTATCTGCGTCCATCTGCGTAATCTGCGGATGAGAGATTCCAGTTGGACGGAAAGAGGTGGTGAGATCAATTATTTTCAGTGCCCGAACCTGGCAGTAGCCGTCCAGCCGGGGGATAGGTAGAGAGGGAGAACAGTTGCAAGATTAATTCTTTTCAAGATTAAGGGTAGGGAAACTTCTCGCCAACGGCCCTCCTATCAGTAACACTTCATCGAAAAGTAACACTACCCATGTAAGGAGGGCCCTTCCATGCGCAAGCGCCTCGGTATCGTCTCGATCCTCGTCATCATCGTCGCTGTCGGAAGTCTGCTTAGCTGTGGAACCATCAAGGATGAAGCGCTCAAGGCCGGGCGGGACGCGAAGAGCATGCCCGGCGCCGACGAAGACTACTTCGCCGACATGGACTACGGCCTGACCAAGAATCCGGAGGCGATTCGAGCATCCCTCGATCCCTACCTGCCTGGCATCAAGGCCGCCGATGCGGTCAAGGCAGCGGTCATCGGCCGGAACAACTGGATCGCATGGACGGCAGGCAACGACCGCCTTTGGGATGTTCTCTCCGTCAAGAGCGTCGGCAACCTCGATCTGCTGAAGACGGTCTCGGGACATCCGGCTCTGAAGTACAGCCGCACCAACCGCTGGTCGTACCTTGGTCTGGTCAACGAGCCCTGCTTCCGCAAGGCCACCGGCCCGCGCAAAGACCGCTTCGACCTCTGGCTCGACGAGCGTGTGGAAGGGCCGGGCTGCGGCCCTGATCCCTTCGAGAACGAGCAGAAATACCCCGGCGTCAAATGGGGCGCGCGCGGGAAGAACATCCCGGTAGGTTCCTACTACGGCTACGCCACCGGCATCGTCGGCCTGCGGATCTTCCCCAATCCCTATTTCGACGAGGCCGCGCAGAAGAGTTGGGACGCGAAGAAGTACTACGAGGACCCGTCCTACTATAACAATAAGAATCTGGTAAAGCCGTACCGCGTCGGTATGTCGTGCGGCTTCTGCCATGTCGGTCCTAACCCGTCCAACCCGCCGGCAGATCCGGAAAACCCGACCTGGGCGAACCTCAACAGCAACCCCGGCGCGCAGTACTTCTGGATCGACCGCATCTTCATGTTCGACGTGGACAAATCGAGCTTTGCCTGGCAGCTCTTCCACACCTCGCGCCCCGGCGCGCTCGATACCTCGCTGGTCTCCTCCGACCAGATCAACAACCCGCGCACGATGAATGCGATCTACAACCTCGGCGCGCGGCTGGAGATCGGGCGGAAGTTGGGCGCAGAGCAGCTCTCGGGCGGCAGTGCCGACAACAAGCAATTCAACGAATACGTCCCGCCCGGCACTCCGCTCTCGAAGGTCTACGATCCGGCCACGCACATCGCGTACACGACCCACGTACTCAAGGACGCCTCAGACTCCGTCGGCGCGCTCGGCGCCCTCAATCGTGTCTACCTCAACATCGGCTTGTTCAGCGAAGACTGGCTGACGCACTTCATCCCGTTGCTCGGCGGCCCGGTCATCACCCCGATCAAGATCGCCGATGCGGAGAAGAACTCCGTCTACTGGAAAGCGAACGAGGCGCAGACGCCGGACGTAGGGCTCTTCTTCCTGGCCACCGCGAAACCCGACTACCTGAAGAACGCCCCCGGTGGAGCGGAGTATATGCGCGACAGCGACCTCATTCCGCGGGGGAAGGAGGTCTTCGGAGAGCACTGCGCACGCTGTCATTCCAGCAAGCTGCCGGAGAAGGCGTTCACGAACTTCTTCAAGCCAGGCTCCATCGGCCCGAGTTACCTCGAGTCCTGGAACGCCTACTGGGCGTGGACGAAGACGGACGAGTTCAAGACCGAGATGAAGGCGATCGTCAATAAGCCCGACTTCCTCGATGACAACTTCCTCTCCAACGAGGTCCGCGTACCGAGCACGCTGCTGGAGACGAACGCCTGCAGCCCGCTGGCTACGAATTCCATCCGCGGCAACATCTGGGACAACTTCTCTTCAGAGTCGAACAAGAACCTGCCGCCGGTCGGCAAAGTGATGATCCACGATCCGTACACTGGCGAGCCGTCGTGGTACGACATGCCGAGCGGTGGGCGCGGCTACACCCGGCCGGCGTCGCTGATCAGCCTCTGGTCTACCGCACCGTATTTGCAGAACAACACCGTGGGCCACTTCGAGGAGAGCGGCTCGGTGAAGGACAGGATGGCCTCCTTCGAAGACGGCATCTCGCAGATGCTCTGGCCGGAGACCCGGAAGGGCAATGGCATACCGGGCAACGACAAGTTCGAGTTCGCCACGTTATCAGGCAAGAAGCTGCCCGGCTGGACCGACCGGACGACGCAGACCAGCTGGTTGAAGGTCCCAGCCGGCTACCTCCCGCCACTTTTGAAAGTGTTTCTGAACGACGGTGATGGGATCAAAATCGGCCCAATCCCGCAAGGGACACCGGTCAACCTGTTGTCGAACATCGATCTGGAGAAAGTGCCCCAGGTTCTCGGCCTTGTGCCACATATCATTCATGCCCTGAACGACTTGCCCGCGGGAGCAACCGACGCCGAGGCCACCGAGCATTTCAAGCCGCTGAAGAGCGAGCTTCTCGGGGTCTCCAAGTGCGCTGACTTCATCGTCAACAAGGGGCACTACTTCGGAACCGGCTATCTCCCTGCCAGCGAAGGAGAACCAGGGCTCTCGAATGCCGACAAGAAGGCGCTCATCGCATTCCTGAAGACGTTCTGATGGCACCGATTGAAACGTTCCAGGTAACAGCGTCACTACAGGGAAGGAGATCGGCCTGGAGTATTGCGACCAGTTCAGATCATGATAAAATTCATGACGCAATCACTGAGAATCCTTAATTCAACCCGGCGCGACGGCCCTACGGACGCCGCCAAGACGAGGAGGAGCCGTATGGGTAAAGCCGGACTTGCATTCACCGTACTCCTGCTGGCGAACCTGGGGCTCGCGATCGGACAGGAGCTTCCGAATCCGCTGCCCGAGAACATTTCGCACGCGGAGGCTCTGGCCCGCGCCGACTCGCAGTATCCATCCGCCAGGGTTTGCGGCGAGTGTCACCCGAACCAGTACAAGCAGTGGAGCATCTCGTCCCACGCCTACGGCATCGTCTCCCCGATGTTCAACAAGTTTGAACAGAGGATCAACGACATCTCCCGAGGCACGGTCAACTATTTCTGCGTCCGGTGTCACGCCAGCACCGGCACAGCGATGGGCGAACCGCGCGCCGCTGCCTGGTGGGACCGGGCCGGGTCAGCCCAGGAAGGGATCACCTGTGTGACCTGTCACCGCGTCGGCGAAGCGTACGGAAAGGTCAATGGCGCGCGCAGGATCACGCCGGGACCGATTCACGAGCCCGTGTTCGGCCCCTTTGACAGCCTGGGAGGCCTCAAAGCGATCACCAACGCTCAGTTGAATGGGATCCTCGTCACAATCGACGAGGCGGACAAGCCGGCCGAGGGCGAGAAGAAGTGGATCCGGATGCACCAGACTGCCATCCAGTCGACCATCATCAAGAAGTCGGAGCTCTGCGAGACCTGCCACCAGGTTGCCGTCCACGCCGGCATCAAGCTCGAGACCGTATGGGAGGAATGGCGCGCATCTCCGGCAGCCAAGGAAGGAATCACCTGCCAGGACTGCCACATGAGCACCTACCCGGGACAGAACACCGGCTACGCAACTGGATGGGCCGCGCAGGTCAACAACAAGCATTTCAACGAGACACGGCCGCTGACCGATCACACCTTCGTCGGTCCCGGCTATCCCATCAGCCACCCCGGTCTTTTCCCGCTGCGCCTCGAAGGATCCCCGTTCCCCCCCCAACAATGGCTGAAATTCGACTACCGGGCCAAATGGGGGAGCAACGAGTTCGAAGCGAACGTTCCCGCCTCCATCACCTTCCCGTCCGAATGGCAGAACCCTGCCGACCGCAAGAGGGCCTGGGTGATCGTTCAGGAAAACCTCGGCATGTGGAAAGAGCGGGAAGTATTGCGTCTGAAGCTCATGGAGAGCGCCTCCCGCCTCGACGGTCCTTTCTTCGACAACCATCCCGAGGCCGGAAAGACGTTCTCATTCCATTACAAGCTGACCAGTCTGAACAAGGGGCACAACCTTCCCTCGGGCTCCTTGGGAGCACAGCCTGAATTGTGGCTCAACGTCTCTCTCACCGACCCGGACGGAAAAAACATCTGGGAATCCGGTTATGTCGACCAGTATGGCGACCTGGCCGACCTCCAGTCTCGTGATGTCGGCGACGGCAAGCTCCCTCCTGACTACCAGCTCTTCAGTATGCAGAGCAAGTTCCTCACGACCAATCTGAAGGGAACGGATCGGGAGATGTATCTGCCAATCAATCTGGACTTCGACCAGGACCCCTTGATCCGGCCTGGCGGTGCACCAAATTCGATTCTAAATCATCCCCCCAACGCCCGGCTGGAAAAGCGAAGCATTCCGCCTCTGGGCAGCCGCATCGCTCACTACCAGGTGCCGGGAGACCTGCTGAAGAAACCGGGCACCTACCGGCTCAACTGCCGTCTGCGCGGCAGAACGGAACCCATCTACTTCATGGACTTCGTCTTTGCCACGACGGAAATGAAGCGTGTCGAGAATGAATGGGTTACGGATACCCATGCCTATGCCGTCGCATTCGACGTCCACTGAGAGAGGGCGAACATGAACGGAAAAGCCTGGACTGCGAACCCTTTGCTCGTCGGAATGCTCCTGCTCGGCGTGGGTGTCCCCACCGCCTTCGCTGATAACCCTTACGTCGCGCCTGTCGTCGAGAAAAAAGGCCCGGAGATGTCCCCCGAGGCCAGGATCATCGGCGATCCCAACCATCCCGATCCACCCGCGGCCGGGTCGTTTAGAGATGACCCGAAGTATCCGCAGACCTACGACTCCGCGGCCGAACTGGAGATCTACAGCGGCAGGCACATGATCGACAGGCCCAGGCCGCCTGTCGAGTTGGGCCTGCGCCTCTACGACCGGGGAGCGTACGCGCCTCGACCGACCGCGTTCGGCGCCAAAGACCCGATGATGCCGGCCTTCATGATGTTCGGCGACCTTCGCCTGGCCGGCGCCTACAACGACAACGGCGTTGCTGGCCTCAACGGCAAAACCGAGCAGTCGACCATCGCCGCCCGTCTCAACCTGGACATGGATCTCCAACTCACACCTACTGAGCGCATCCATGCCTTCACGCGACCATTCGACAAGAACGGGTCATTTACGCGCGACGACATCAGCGGTAAGGTCAAGGACAAGTTCACCCACAACTTCGACTTCAATCTCGACACTCTCTTCTTCGAAGGGGACCTCGGGGCGATGGCTCAGGGATGGACCGGCAAGACCAACGGGGTCGACCTTCCGATCGCCATCGGCAGGTTTCCCGTCGTCACCCAGAACGGCATCTGGATCGAGGATGCCATGGACGGCGCGGCGTTCAGTATCACGGCCAAGAGCAGTCCGTCGCTCGATATCAGCAACATGGACTTCACCTTCTTCGCCGGCCTCAACAAGGTGACTACCGCAGCGGATCCAGGCGACAAAGCCAAAGTCTTCGGGATGGCGGGATTCGCCGATCTTCTGCGAGGGTATCTGGAGTACGGCTACGGTTACCTCGACGCCAACGTGAGCGGCCATAGCTATAGCAACCTCACCGCCGCGTTTTCCAAGCGCTACCACGAGCGGCTGGCCAACAGCGTCCGGCTGATCGGCAACTTCGGTCAGAAAGGCGCCGGCGGCGTCAAAACAGCCGACGGGGTGCTGGTGCTGGTGGAGAACTCGCTCGTTCCGAGGCGGCACTTCGGCTTCGATGCCGCGCACATCAATCCACTGAATTTCGTCCCTTACTTCAACTTGTTTGCCGGCTTCAAGAGCCCGCAATCACTGGCGCGCGGGGGCGATTCCGGGAGCGTGCTGAGAAATACCGGCATCGCCTTCGAATCCGACGGAGTGACCGGCTATCCGACGCTCGATGCCACCGGACATGAAGCTTACGGCGGCGCGGTGGGAGTGGAGTACCTGTTCGGTCTCGACCGTCAGATTGTCGTCGAAACGGCGACGGTCCAGCACAGGGGAACCAGTACGCTCGGATCGGAACACTCGATCAGTGCCCGCTATCAACACCCGTTCACGCCCACATGGATCCTTCGCTTCGATGCCATGAAGGGCTGGCGGGAAGGGCGAAGGGACATCTTCGGGGCGCGCGTAGAGCTCCGCCGCAAATTCTGATGCTGCCGTGAGCAAAAGAGGAGGTTTTCGATGTCCAAGTTTCAGCTCAACGTCAACGGGCAGCGGCACCATGTCGATATTGACGGCAACATGCCCCTGCTCTGGGCCATCCGCGACATTCTGGGGCTGAAAGGCACCAAGTTCGGTTGTGGTGTCGCGCAGTGCGGCGCCTGCACCGTCCACCTCGACGGCCGCGCTGTGCGCTCCTGCTCCGTCGACGTCGGCGTGGCGGAGCTCTCCCAGATCACAACGATCGAGGGCCTGTCATACGACGGCAGCCACCCCTGCCAGCAGGCCTGGGTCGATCTCGGAGTGCCACAGTGCGGTTTCTGCCAGCCGGGGCAGATCATGCAGGCCGCCTCGCTCCTAAACTCCTTGAATGGCGCCGATCCAACCGACGAGCAGATCGACGCTGCGATGCGCGGCAACATCTGCCGCTGTGGCACTTATCCGCGGATCCGCGAAGCAATCCACAGGGCCGCAAGGAGCTCGAAACTATGAGCGGCATCTTCAAAGTCACCCGCAGGGACTTCCTCCGGCAGGCTGGCCTCGGCGCCGGAGCTCTGGTGCTCGGCTGTCACATCGTCCCGCCAGGAATTCTGATCGAGAATGCTCTGGACAAGATCCACCAGATCTTCCACGAAGGCTTCCCTCTGGGCAACTTCGTCGGTATCAACCCTCTCGATGGCACGATCATCATCATGTCTTTCCGCTCCGAGATGGGCCAGGGTATCCGCTCCAGTCTGGCGGCCGTGCTGGCCGACGAGCTCGAGGCTGACTGGTCCAAGGTCAAGATCAAGCAAGCCGAGGCCGACGGCCCCAGGTATGCGATACCGAATGGGGTGCCAGGCGGCAAGCCGAGTTTCCTCGTCACCGACGAGGCAGCCCAGTTCGCGGACAGCTCTCGCAGCATGGCCATCTATTTCCCAGCCATGCGGATCTTTGGCGCCGGCATTCGCCTGACGCTGCTCCGCGCCGCGGCCATTGGGTTCGGCGGCAACGCAGACGACTACGAAGCGGTGCAGCACACGGTACGCCACAAGGTCAGCGGCCGCTCCTTCCCCTTCCACGAGCTGCTGTTGTTCGCCGCGAAAGTAAAACCCTTGCCGACTCAGGCCGAAGCTGAGGCCGTTCTCAAGAAGCCGGAAAAGTGGCGTTACATCGAAAAAACGACGCCGATGCCGTTCGTCGACGCCAACGACATGGTCACCGGCAAGGCGGTCTATGGCGCCGACACCGACGTCTCCCGCCTCGGGCGGCCCGGAATGCTGACGGCGATGATCGTCCGCTGCCCCGTCGCGAATGGCAGTGTGAAGTCGTTCGACGCCTCCAAAGCACTCGCCGTGCCGGGCGTCAAGAGCGTCACAGAGGTCCTTCCCAAAGGCTTTCCTGGCGGTGGGGTCGGCGGCGGGTTTTTTCCTCATGCCGGCGTCGCCGTCGTCGCGGAGAACACCTGGGCGGCGTTGCAGGGGCGCCGGGCGCTCAAGGTCGAATGGGACTTCGGTCCGAATGCCACCTACGACTCGCAGGCTTACCATCAGGAGTTAAAGGAGTCGACGGACAAGCCGGGAAAACTGCTGCGGAAGCTGGGCGACGTCGACGCCGCCTTCGGCGTTGCCTCCAAGGTCGTCGAAGCGGACTACTACGTCCCGCACCTTGCCCAGGCGCCGATGGAGCCTCCCGCCGCCATCGCCCTCTTCGAGAACGGGCACATGGATGTCTGGTCCTCGACCCAGGGGCCGGAGCTCACGCAGCATTATGTGGGTGTGGCGATGTTGGACCTGACTCCGGCCAACATGCTGCGGGCGCTGGCCTGGCAAGCGACCGAATTGTCCGAGTTGATGAAGGATGACGAAAAAGAGTACCAACGCGACTTCAACGAAACGATCGCCAAAATGCTCGGGGTGGATCAGGCCGGGCTGTTCAAGATAAGGGACGATCTCAAGAAAGAGATCCGGGACAAGGTCAAGGTCCACGTGACATTGCTCGGCGGCGGCTTCGGGCGCAAATCCAAACCAGATTACGCAGTCGAAGCGGCCTTTCTGGCCAAACAGAACCCCGGCGTACCCATCCGGGTGCAGTGGACCCGTGAAGACGACCTCCAGTTCAGCTACTTTCACGCGGTCAGCCACCAACACCTGAAAGCGGCCCTCGATGGAGATGGGAAAGCAACGGCCTGGCTGCAGCGGAGCGCCTTCCCGTCGTTCTTTGCCACCCTTTTCCCGTCATCTCCCCAGCTCATGGTGAAAGCGCGTGCCGCCTACCATAACGGTGGCGAATACGGGTACGGCTCCGCCATCGAGCGAGCGCACGGTCTCGAGGACATGCCGTTCGAAATAAAGAATCTGCGCATCGAGAACTGCAAGGCCGAGAGTCACATCCGCGTCGGCTGGATGCGCTCGGTCTCCAACATCTTCCACGCCTTCTCCATCGGCTCATTCGTCGACGAGATGGCCATCGCCGCGGGCCGCGACACCAAGGACTACCTCCTCGAGTTGATCGGTACGCCGCGCGATCTCAATCAGGATCTGAAGGCCCAGGGGGTCGTCAACTTCGACAACAACGGCTTCCCCACAAAGGACGAAGGCGAACCGGTCAAAGTGCTGGTCCACTACCCCAACGACACCGGCCGGTTGCGTGGCGTGGTCGAGCTGGTGGCGAAGAAGTCCGGCTGGGATGAGAAAGTCAAACAGTACAAGCGGATCAAGGGACGCGGCCTCGGCATCGCCGCCCACCGGAGCTTCCTCACCTACGTCGCCATGGTGATCGACGTCTCCCTCAACGAAGCCAACGAGCTGACGGTCAACGAGATCTTCGCCGCCATCGACTGCGGCATCGGCGTCAACGTCGATCGTATCCTCGCGCAGATGGAGGGGGGCATCAACTACGGCCTGAGCATCGCCCTGCTCGGCGAGATCTCGGTCAAAGGCGGAGCCGTCCAGCAACACAACTTCGACGACTACCCCGTGCTCCGCATCCACCAGACGCCGAAGCAGATTCACACGTTCATCATGCCGAGAACGCTGCCGCCGGACGATCCAAGAACGCGTCCGACCGGCGTCGGTGAGCCACCAGTTCCACCTGTGGCCCCAGCCCTGGCAAATGCGATCGTCGCGGCAGGCGGACGTCGAGTCCGCGAGCTGCCGGTCTCAAAGTTCTTCGAAGTGTTGTGAGTTGGTAGATTGCTGAGTTGCTTGGTTACAAGGTCTCGGGGGGTTGGGCAACGCGCCCAGCTCCCTATCTTCAACAAAGTCCAGGCACTCCTCCGCGAGACCGCGAAACCTACTTCCTCGCCGCATCCTCCACGATCACCTCGCTCGCCTTCTCGCTGATCATGTAGATCGGCGTGACGATGAAGAAGCCGGGGATTCTGGGGAAGACTGAGGCATCGACGATGCGCAAGCCCTTCGTTCCGATCACGCGGAAGCGGCTGTCGACGACGGCCATCCGGTCGCCGGGCTGGCCCATTTTGCAACTGCAGGAGGCGTGGTGGCCCCAGGCGTTGTTCTTGACCCAATCCGCGATCTGTGCGCGAGACTGAATCTCTTTTCCCGGCACCATCTCCCTCTTGATCCGCTCGTTCCCTTCGTTCATCTGCCGCGCGTAGATCACGCCCTCCACCGCCGACTGCAGATCCTCGCCCATCGGATCGTTTCCTTCGTCGAAGTAGTGGAAATTGACGTCGGGCATGGCCCGCGGATCGCTGGAGCGGAGCCGCACCGTGCCCGCGGTGTTGTTGGTGTGGGCCTTGATGATGGCCCAGGTGAAGACGTTCTTCTTGCTCTCGGTCAGCTCCGAATAGCGGGGAAAGTAGCCCTTGAAGAGTCCCGGCAGACCAAAGATGAAAAGGTCGGGATCGGGGCGCGCGGAATTCGAGCTGAGGATGGCCGCGGCCACGGCGCCATTCGTCGTATAAACGCCTTTCCCCTTCTGCCAATCCTTGAAGCAGTCATCTCCGGCTTCTCCCTCCGCCGGCGGCTTGAACGTTGCCTTTTCGAGGATCTTGAACGGCTGACACATCTCGGAGACGACGGCCACCTCGTAGCGGTCCTGCAGATTGCGGCCGACTCCAGGCCGGTCGACGCGGCAGGTGATTCCATTCTCCTCGAGGTGCGCTCTCGGACCGATGCCGGAGAGCATCAGGAGCTGCGGCGTGTTGAAGGCGCCACCGGCCAGGATGACTTCGCGGGTACAGCGGTAGATCTTTTTCACCCCTGGCGCGGCCGCATCGGCATTCGGATCAGCGGAGTAGAGATGCTCCCCTTCCAGGCACTCCACACCGACGGCACGATTGTCGCCGTCGAAGATCACCTTCGTGGCCAGCGTCTTCATGGCGATGGACAGCTTGTCGCCACGCTTTTCCTTTACGCGAAGGATGTGCTCGCGCGGGCCATTGCGTTTCCCGTGGTCGGTTGCCAGTGGCACGACGGTCATCCCCTCGGCGCCCGCATTGACGTGAACGTCGTTCGGATCGTCATGAGTCAACGCGAGGCGGACGATTCGCTTGATCACGCCGGCCGCACCACCGTGCAGCGTTTTCCTGGCAACGCTCGCAACCGCATTCATGAAGGTGCCGATGATCTCCCCATCACCGACGGCCACCCTCGGATCCGCCTTCTCCACCGACAGCCAGCCGGAGCATCCGTGACCACTGAACGGTTCCGGCGGAGGGTGGTAGGCGTTGCGCTCCAGTTTCGTGAAGTACTTGTGCATCTTCTCTGCGCGCCACGATTGATCGCCGGTCAGCTCGGCAATGCCGTTCCAATCGCTGTCATGCGGCACGATCGTGATCATGGCGTTGTGGACCGTGCAGCCGCCGAGCGCGCCGGCGCGGGGGTAGAAGACACCGCCTTTGTCGGGGCAGTATTTTTCATCGCGCTGCTCGTCCTTGCTGTAGTGATGGACGAAGTACTCCCAGGCCATGCTCTTGTCTTCCGAGGCGAGGGCGTTGAAGCACGGCACCTGAGCGGTGAGCGGATTCGGATCGCATCCCGCCTCGATGAGAAGGACGCGGTAGCCGCTCGTGGCCAGATTGGCGGCTAGCGGTCCGCCGCCGGCTCCGGAGCCGACGACGATGTAGTCGTAGTGATCGCTTTCAAGGTCCATCCGCTCTCCAGTCATCAGAACGTCTCGAGCAATTCGACGTCAGTGGGTGTGCTCCTCGGATAGGAAGTTGTGGCTCAAGAAGGCCCGATCGCGAGGAATCCGAAGCTCGCTCTGAGCAGATTCCATTCCTTAGGTTCGTGTGATGAGAATTCTATTGTAAGAGAGACGGAAAGGAGGATTTCCCCTCCTCGGCAGGAGCTGGAGGGGGCCACACCTTCGTTCCGCGGTTCAGAGCATGAGCGATTGCGAAGGTGTGACCCCACGAGCTCGAAGCTATGGCCCTACCCACGCCGGCAGTACTTCCGCGGCTGTCGTGCCGCAAATACGCCGCCTGTGAGGTCTCGCAGCAGCACGTGATCTTCGTCATACAGGTGGCGATCGCTTCGACATCCCGGCCTCCGGTCACTCGCTACTATCGCTCCGAAATCTATCGATCAGGAGTCATCGTGGCCTACGTAATCACCGACAACTGCATCAAAGACGAGTTGTGCATTCAAGCCTGTCCCGTCGATTGCATCCACCCCAGGAACGACGAGCCAGGGTTCGAGACCCCGAGCCAGGTCTATGTCGATCCCGCCGAGTGCATCGACTGCGGCGCCTGCATCCCTGCCTGCACCTCGGACGCGATCTTCCCGCTCGACGAAGTACCGGCGGACAAGCGTCACTTCATCGCCGTCAACGAAGCACACTACGCGTGAACCGTAATTCCATTCCGTCCCCGGCGCCGTTCGATCCATCCCTGAATTCGCCGCATCCATCCCTTTCTCGTATCACTCCAAAGAAAGCAGCCCCAAACTCGCGAGCGTTTCCAACGGAGGAATCGTGGGATTCCCGCTCAGGCTCGCGACGATGTCCAGATGTGTGGGGAGGCAAGACTGATGACCGGCGCCATACAGCAGCCGGTCTATCGCATCGCGTCGGAGCTCGACGCCCGGCAGATCGTCTCCATTCGCGGCCATGAACAGGTGGTCCTCGTCTTCGGCCCCGGCGCCACCGCGCGCGACGTCACCACGGAGCTCGACATGCTGGCGGAGCAGTCGCCCGGCACGCGATGTAGCAGCATCGTCCTCTCCGCGCGGGAACAGTTGGCGGATTTTCAGCCGCTCATCGATGGCGACCGGTTGTTCTACCTTTCGGGCGGCAACCTGCCTGAACGGCAGCTCGAGGCACTGATCGACAGTGCCCGCGCCACAAACGGAAGTGAAGGGTCCGCCGAGATCTTCCTGCCTGCCGACGACCTTCGCCGCATGGCATTGGCGGAAAGCGTGGCGGACGTCGCGGACTTGGTGGAGCGCTCGATCGGCAACGTGGTCGAGGCCCGGCGCAGCCGTTGTGTACTGTTCGATCGCGAGCAGGGCGTGCTTTGGACTCCGGGGGAGGCGGGAGAAGAGGCAAGCGCCGCCGCGGGCCTGGTCAGTTTCATCCTCCGAACGGGGATGTCCGTCTGTCTGCCGCGGCTGGCAGACGATCCGCGTGTCGATCCGGATTTCGACAATCCGGACGGCAACCCATTCGATCGCTTCCTCGGTGTGCCGGTGCGCGCGGCGCGCGGCGCCATCGTAGCCGTGTTGCTGGCGTTGCGGCCCCATCAGGACCCTCCGTTCGAGCCGCGGGAGGTGGCCCTCCTCGAAGCGCTGGCCGCACACGCCAGCCCCTACCTCAGTACCTGGCTGGTCCAGGCACCGGCAAGCCCATTCCGCCACAACGCGCTGCGGGAGCTTGATCAGCCGCTATCGACCGGCCCCGAGCTGCTGCGTCTGAAGCCGGCGTGGACGCGCGGCACTCCGTGGCTGGCAGTGGCTACGTTCGCGGCGCTTCTGCTGGCGCTCGTCTTCGCCCTGGGACTGCATCATGGCTAAGCGCATCCCCTTCGTGGCGCAGACGGCGGCGGCCGACTGCGGGTCGGCATGCCTGGCCATGAGCCTGGCCCTGCACGGCAAACACGTGTCGCTCGACGAGGTGCGCGGCGTCACCGGCCTCTCCCGGCACGGCCTCGACGCGCAACGGCTGCTGACAGCGGCGGCGCACTTCGGCTTGCGCGGCCGCGGCGTGCATCTGCGTACACCGGCAGACCTTGCCTATCTCGACCCCGGCAGCATTCTGCATTGGGAGTTCCGGCACTTCGTCGTGCTGGAGCGGACCGAGAAGAACGGCGCATGGATTCTAGACCCGGCCAGTGGCCGCAGCTTTGTGACGCGCGCGCAGCTCGACCACGCCCTGACCGGCGTGGCACTGACGCTCGAGCCGGGTCCGGAGTTCGAGCCGGGTGGCAGCCGGCGCACACCGCTCCTGGGCCGCTATCTCAAACGAGTGCTCGGCCACGACGCAGCGCTCGTACGCATCGTGCTGACGTCGATCCTGGTGCAGCTCTTCGCGCTGGCGGTGCCGCTCCTCACCAGACTCCTGGTTGATCGCGTCATCCCGCACCCGGACCGGAAACTCTTCTGGATGCTGGCGGCAGGGGCGGCGATGCTGGTCGCCTTCTCAGGCCTGGCCACGTTCATCCGCGGGCACATCCTGCTCGCTCTGCGCACGCGGCTGGATGCACAGCTCACCACCGACTTTCTCGAGCACCTGGTACACCTGCCGTTCTCGTTCTTCCAGCAGCGCTCGGCGGGCGACCTGATGATGCGCGTGGCGAGCAACTCGACCATCCGCGAGATACTCACCTCGTCCGTTCTTTCCGGCGCACTCGACGGCTTGATGGTCGTCTCCTATCTCGTGCTGCTGCTCATCGCCGACATGCGTCTCGGCCTGGTCGTGGCGGGCCTGGCCGTACTGCGCGTGGCCATCCTCCTCTGCGCGATGGGAAGGCGCCAACGCCTGACGTCGGAGCAGTTGCAAGCGCAATCGGCGGCGCAGAGCTACGAAGTGCAGCTACTCTCCGGCATCGAGGCGCTCAAGGCATGCGGGGCGGAGCGCCGTGCCGTCGACACCTGGTCGCATCTGTTCGTGCGGCAGCTCAACATCTCGCTCGCGCGCGGACGCCTCGACGTGCTGGTGACCACGCTGCTCGACGGATTGGGCATCGCCTCGCCGGTGATGGTGCTGCTCTACGGCGGTGCGCGGGTGATGGAGGGGGCGCTGACGCTGGGCACGATGCTGGGGCTGGCCGCGCTTGCGGCCGGCTTCCTGGCTCCGCTCTCGACGCTGGTCGGCAATGCCTCGCAGTTCCAGTTACTCGGCAGCTACCTCGAACGTCTCGACGACGTACTTTCCACCCCGGCCGAACCGCTGGGACGCGAGCTGCCACGACCGTCGTCGTTCGCCGGACGCATCGAACTGGAGGACGTGGGGTTCCGCTACGGACCGCTCGTCCCTCCCGCACTCGCCGGCGTGTCGTTCGACGTTGCACCAGGTTCCTTCGTCGCAATCGTCGGTCCTTCCGGCTCCGGAAAGTCGACGCTCACCGGCCTCGTGGCCGGGCTCCTCACGTCGCAGGAGGGGGGCGTGCTGTACGACGGCCGTCCGCTGGAACAGTTCCCGCGCGAATGGCTGCGCTCGCGGCTCGCCTACGTGCCGCAGCACTCCTATCTCTTCGGCACCACCATCCGCGCCAACATCGCCCTGGCCGATCCCAACCTCTCGTTCGAACGGATCGTGGAGGCCGCGAAGCTCGCGGCGATCCACGACGAGATCGTAGCGCTGCCGATGGGCTACGACACCGTACTGGCGGATGCCGGCACGTCGCTATCCGGAGGGCAGCGGCAGCGGATCGCCCTGGCGCGCGCGCTTGCCGGCCGGCCGAGAGTACTGATCCTCGATGAAGCGACGAGCGCGCTCGACGCCGTCACCGAGCAGGAGATCCAGGAGAACCTCCGGTCGCTGCGCGCCACGCGCATCGTCGCCGCGCATCGACTCAGCACGATCCGCGACGCCAGCAGCATCCTGGTGCTCGATCAGGGCCGGACCGTCGAGAACGGCACGCACGCCGAGCTCGTGGCCCGCAACGGTCTCTATCGTCAATTGGTTTCCGCGCAACTCGAGAGCGCGGAGGATTCAACCCCCACCCACCCGCGCATCAGCCACGCCCCGACGGGGGTTGAGGCGAGGCCCGCGCACGCCGCAGCAACGAAAGGAACCCCATGAAAAAGCAGATCACCAGCAAACTCTCCCTCAGCAAGGAAACTCTGCGTCACCTCTCCGAGCGCGACCTTCAGGGCGCAGTGGGTGGTTTCCTCACCGATCTCTGCCCGCCGACCGGTCCGTCGGACTGTCTGTCGTGCCCTTCCGAAAGCTGCCTCACCGGCGGAAGCTGCCTCACCGCGACCCACGGCCGGTTCTGCTGCTGAGGAACATCTGATCAAAGGAGACGGCCGGGTGCGAGCCCGGCCGTCTTTTTGCGGAGACAAATACACATGTGGCAACCGATCACCAGCGCCGAGGCCAGCCGCGAATGCTGGAGCACGATCGCCGACATCGAGGTCTCACTCACGGAGCATCTGCGCAGGGAGGCCGGAAACGACTGGGCAGCTCCTCACGTATCGGGCGGCGCGGCCGGCATTTCGCTCTTCTTTGCCTATCTCCATGCCGCCGGAGGACATGCCGGGGCGGACGACCGCGCACTCGAAGCGCTCGACCTCAGCATCGGCGCGCTAGCCCAGCGGCATCTACTCCCAACCCTCTACTCCGGCTTCGTCGGCATCGGCTGGGTGATCACTCACCTCGCACGCGAGCTTTTCGAGGGCGACGGTGACCTTGCACTGGAAGTCGATGAAGCGCTACGGGTATTGCTCTCCGAGGTAACGGAGAACCCGCCGTTCGAACTGCTCAGTGGATTGGCCGGGTATGGCACATATCTCGTTGAGCGGCTTCCGAGCCCTGCCGCAGCAGAACTACTCGGCCGGGTGATCGATCTTCTCGATGCTTCACGCGATGCTACCTGCACGTGGTACACCAATCCCGGCTGGTTGCCGGAATGGCAGCGCGAGCTGATGCCACGGGGCTATCACAATCTCGGGGTCGCCCATGGAATCCCAGGCGTGATCGGTTTCCTGGCCGCGGCGCACCGTGCGGGAGCGTCGGATCAGCGCATCCCGCGTCTGGCGGACGACGCGGTACGCTGGCTGCTCGCGCAAAAGGGAACGTGGCCGAGCTCGGTCTTCCCCGCGCACGTTCCGCCCGACGCTGATCCGCGGCCGACACGCACGGCCTGGTGTTATGGCGACCTCGGCGTGGCCGCTGTGCTGCTTTCGGCCGCACACAGCTTCAACCGTGCCGAGTGGCAGGATGAAGCGTTGTCGATCGCCCGCATCGCGGCGCGGCGCTCCTTCGAAGAGACGAGGATCACGGACGTCGGTCTCTGCCATGGAGCCTCGGGTCTGGCCCATCTCTTCAACCGCATCTACCAGGCTACCGGTGACGGCGAACTGCGCGGCGCCGCCGAGGAATGGTATGCACGCACCCTGGACATGCGGCGCCCCGGCGAAGGCATTGCCGGGTTCATCGGATGGTCCGATGGCAGACGGCCGGGCGAAGGAGAATGGCGCGGCGAGCCGGGCTTCCTCTCCGGCGTCGCCGGCATCGGCCTGGCTCTACTCGCCGCGGTTACGGAGGTCGAACCGGCCTGGGATCGCGTGATGGTCATCAGCACTCCGCCGAAGAACAGAGAGCGCGCATCATGACGCTCGCGGACGACTACCTCCCCTCCGATCTCGTGGTCATGCGCACGCCGTTCCTTCCGTTCGAGGAGCTCGACGCATGGAACGCCGGGTTGCGCGCACCGAGCGCCGGCGACGAGGCGCTGGAAGGCGCGTTGGCATACGACCGGACGCTCCTTCGCGAACGATTGCGATCTCTGGCCAGCCGTCCCGAGATCGCGGAGGCGATCTTTCTCGCGTCGCCCGACCTCACCGAGAGCATCGGACAGTGGCAACGCGAGCCGGAGTCGAAGAAAGGACAGCGAACCGAACAGGGACTGGTCCGCTACTTCCTGCGCATGACGACGCGGCCGACACCATTCGGGCTCTTTTCCGGATGCACGGCCGGAAGCGTCGGGACACAGACGCGTCTGGCCCTGGCGCCACGGGACGGCTATCGGCGTCACAGCCGGCTGGATATGGACTACCTGCACGCGCTATGCGAGCATCTGACGCGTGATCCGGAGATCCGCCGGCAACTCACCTTCCGTCCGAACTCGAGCCTCTACGAAGCGGCCGGCCGGCTGCGCTTCACCGAGTCGCGCGTCAACGGGCGCCTGCGCACGTACCACCTCGTGGCCTTCGACGCCTTCGAAGCACTCCGTGAAACGTTACGGCGAGCCGCGGACGGCGCGCGTCTGGGCGACTTAGCCGAAGCGCTCGTCGCGGGCGACCCCGAAGGAGAGATCACGCTCGACGATGCCGAGACGTTTCTGAATGATGTGGCCGACAACCAGATCCTCCTGGCCGATCTGGCCCTACCCGTTACCGGCGGGGAGAGCACGGCCGGCCTGCTGGAGCAGCTCGATGCCTTCGCCGCCGCGGGCGAGGCACGAACGAGGCTCACGAACGCCGAGCGCACTCTTGCCGGCATCGACGCCACAACCGGCGCCGTCCCCTCTGCCCGCTATCTGGGGATCGCACGCGACCTCGAACCGCTCGGCGTTCCGGTCGAGCTTTCGCGTCTCTTCCAGGTCGATCTGATCAAGCCGCCGCGCGAGGTCCTCCTCGGCGAGGCCGTCGTGGCGGAGATCGTCCGCGGCGTAGAGATCCTCCACAACTCTTCGAGGCAGCGTGGCGGGCAGGCACTCGACGAGTTCCGCGGCGCCTTCGTGGAACGCTACGGCTCCGACCGCGAAGTGCCGCTGCTCGCAGCGCTCGATGAGGAGAGCGGCATCGGCTACGAGCGCGCCAACAACGCGGCGGCTGAGGCGTCGCCTATGCTGGCCGGGCTGGCCCTGCGTCGCCAGGCCGACCGGTTGCACCTTACGTGGGGAAGCACCGAGGCTGCCATGCTGCAACTCCTCACGCGCGCACTCACCGCGGGGCAGAAAGAGATCGAGCTGAGCGACGACGACGTGAAACGGCTGGCAAGCCCAGACCGTCCGGCTCTTCCTGATGCCTTCCATGCGGCTGTGACGCTCGCGGCAGTCTCGGCGGAGGCGATCGAGCGTGGCGACTATCGCCTTCTTCTCCACTTCGCCTCGGGACCATCAGGGGCACGTATGCTGGGCCGCTTCTGCCATGCCGATCCGATGATCCGCAGGGGCGTCGAAAAACACCTCGCTGATGAAGAGGCGCTCCGTCCGGGCGCACTCTTCGCCGAGATTGTCCACCTCCCCGCCGGGCGCACCGGCAACATCCTGGCGCGCCCGGTTCTACGCCAGTACGAGATCCCCTTCCTCGGCCGCTCGGGCGCGCCACCTGACCATCAGATCCCTCTCGACGACCTTCTCGTCACCGTCTCCGGCGATCGCATCAGGCTCCGTTCGAAGCGCCTCGATCGCGAAGTGATCCCCCGCCTGACAACGGCCCATAACACCAGCGCCGAGAGCCTCGGGGTCTACCGCTTCCTGGCCGCGCTCCAGCAGGGCGTCGGCATGCAGTGGGAATGGGGGCCGCTCGAGGCGATGCCCTTCCTCCCGCGCATCGTCAGCGGCCGGGTGGTGCTGCAGCGGGCGCGCTGGAGAGTCCTCGGTACTGAGATCAAACCAATCGCGGCAGCCACAGGAGCGGCGCGATTCCGGCTCGCCCGTCGCTTCCAGGAGGAGAGGCGCCTGCCGCGCTACGTCGTGCTCGCGGACGGCGACCACGAATTGCTCGTCGACTTCGACAACGCGCTCGCCCTCGATGCCGTCATCGAGCTGATTCGAAACCGCCACGAGCTCCTCTTCACCGAGCTCTATCCCGCTCCGAACGAGCTCTGTGCCGAAGGACCGGAGGGGCGTTTCTTCCATGAGCTGATCGTTCCCTTCACCAGGCGCCCCGCCGTGGCAGCGGCACCCACATCCGCCGAACAACCCAAGACGCCCGCGCTGCTGATTCCGCGAACGTTCCCACCTGGCTCGGAATGGCTGTACGCCAAGTTCTACACCGGCACAGCCACGGCCGATCGCGTGTTGCTGGAAGAGCTGGCGCCACTCGCGGCCGAAGCCATCGGCAGCGGCTTCGCCCGCCGCTGGTTCTTCATCCGCTACGCCGATCCGGCCTGGCACCTGCGCATCCGATTTCAAGGCGATCCGCGGACGTTGTGCACCACCATCCAGCCCGCGTTACAGGCGGCAGCCGGCCGCCTTGTCCGCGCCGGCATCGTCTGGAAAGTGCAGTTCGATACCTACGAGCGCGAAATCGAGCGCTACGGCGGCCCGGAAGCGATGGAGCTGGTGGAGGAGATCTTCTTTCGCGACAGTGAGGCGGTCGTTGCCATGCTCGAGTCGTGCAGCGGAGACGCCGGTTCCAGTCTGCGTGCACCGCTCATGGCCGCCAGCATCAACGCTCTGCTGGCTGACTTCGGACACGATCCCGCCGGCAGACTGCGGCTCGCGGAAGCATCGCGGGATCATCTCGCGAAGCTGTATCAATATGACGCTCTGCGCGAACCGCTCGCTGCCCGCTTCCGCCGCGAGCGCGGCGCGTTCCAGCGGCTGCTCGACGACCCCGCGTCTGTGCCGGCTCTGGAGCACCGCTCCAGGACGATCGCCGGCGCCGCCGGCGAGCTGTTCGCCCGCGAGCGCCGCGGCCGTCTCCACATGCCGCTGCAGGCGATCCTTCCCAGTCTCGCCCACATGTTCGTGAATCGGCTCAGCCGTTCCGCCGGCCCGGAGCACGAGTTGGTGCTCTACGATTATCTCGTGCAGCTGTACCGGTCGCAGATGGCAAGGAGCGGGAAAAAGCAGGAGCCGCGCGAGCGAAAGCGCGTCTCGGAGGGATAGAAGCTGAGCGCTCGATGTAGTCCAATTCCTCGCCGAGACGCACCAACTGCGATTGCGGATGCACTAGTGAGTAGTGCAGCAACTCTCCGAGGTCGGAGATCAGGCGTTGTGCGCCGGGAACGTTCGCGGCCATGACGGTGGAGATCCTGGCCAGTGCCACGTTGAGCAATTCCGGCTGAAGGCGTCCTGCCGCGGCCTTCAGCTCCGCGCGGGCGATCGCCGCCTCGAGCTCCGCTGCCTCGGCCTGGCGATAGTCTTCGACCGCCCACGAATACACCGCGTAGCCGATGCCCGTAACGATGGCGATGTAAAACGTTGCTCCGAAAAAGCTTCCTGGCAGATAGTCGAAGAGGGTCGGAACGAACGGCCGCTGAAGCACGATCGACTCGAACAGCGCGCGAAGAGTGATGAGAGTCGTCGAGAGCGCCGAGATGCCGGCCGTGGCCACGGTGATGGCCGCCAGGCGCCGCTGCGGCGGCAGGGTCTGCCTCCGCTCGATCACGGCGAACACCAGAAAGGCAGTACCAATCCACAACAAACTGTCGAAGAGGACGTACAGCGGAGTCATCCAAGGCCAGTGTGAGCCGAAGTCGCGGTAGTAGCGCGCGGCGTTGAAAGAGGTAAAGATCACGATGGGAAGAATCAGGCTCCTGCGCACTCTGGACAGACCCAGCAAGTGCAGATTCGTCATGCTGCCACCCCCTTCTTTCGAATCAGAGGCATCGTTACCGTCACGACGGCCGCACCGGCGCCGTCCTCGGTCAACGTCACCTGGTGCTCGCTTCCAAACAGGAGCGCCAGCCGCGCCCGGACCGCCGGCATACCAATGCCGATTCCCGGCGAGTCCGACGCGCCGGCACTGCTGTTGCGTATGTGGATCGTCAGGACCCCGATCCCCCGCTCGGCATCGACCGCGATCTCTCCTCCCTCCTCACAGGGTGCAACGCCGTACTTGAGCGCGTTCTCGACAAGAGGCTGGAGAATGAGCCGCGGCACGAGGTAGGACATGAGGTCGGCCGGAATAGCAATCCGGCTGCGGAGCCGCTCGCCGAAGCGCAGCGATTGCAGGCGGAGGTACTGCCGGACGAAGTGGACTTCGTCCCCGAGAGAGACCGTGCCCGCGTCACCGTGACGGATGGAGTAGGCCAGCAGATCCTGCAGTCCGTCCAACATCTCACGGGCCGCGGCGGGATCGCGGCCGGCGAGCGCCGAGATGCTCGTCAATGTGTTCAGCAGAAAATGCGGCTCCAGTTGTTCCGCCAGCACGCGCAACTCGGCCCGAACCAGCGTCCCTTCGCTCTCCGCGCGGCGGCGCGCGGCCTGGAGCTGCCGTTGCCACCAGCTCATTCCGATCACCGTGGCAGCCAGGACGACCGTGAACAATCCGACGCCCAAGGCCCCCGTCTGGAGCGAGCGGACGAAGGCCGCGCCTCGGATTCTCGGCGGCTTCTCGAGCAACCCCTCAGTGATCGCGTAACAGATGAGACGCAGCACCCACGCTGCAGCGATTGCGCCGAGAAACATCGCCCGGCGGACCAAAGGGCGCCGCTGCGACAACGCGAAGCTGCACCCGCGGAACAAAAGCCATGAGACGCCAGCCCAGATCGCGGATTGGAGGAGCGTCGTGAGCCCCAGCCGGACGTAGGCCACCGGCACCCCGGCAGAGCGAAGGAGAGCGATCGCGTACGAGACGTGGAAGACCGCATACAACAGCCAGAACTGCGTCAGCGTTCGGCCGAGATGCCGAGTCGCCGGCCGGCGAATCCACGGGCCTTCGCGCATATACATTACTACGGAACGCCCGACGGTAAGTCGCGAGCGTTGCCATGACAAACGTGTGAACTCACAAACCCTCAATCAGTTTCCGCAATCGGTCGCGGTAGGGCGCACCGAGACGCAAACGGGTACCGTCGCGCAGAAGCACGACCAGCTCACGCGCAAACGCCTGCTGCAACTCCACGATGCGGTCGACGTTGACGATCGTGGAGCGATGGAGGCGGACGAAGCGCGTTGGATCGAGGCGCGGCTCGATGGCGGCCATCGTTGTACGGTAGAGATACTCCGCCGTGCCGGCGTGCAGGCTCACGTAGTTGTTGGCCGTCTCGATCCAGTCGACGTCATCGATCTTCACCAGATGGATCCGCGCGTTCTTCTTTACGGCCACTCGGGTGAGAAACTGCGCCGCAGGCACGGCCGCGGAGTCTGCCGTCCGTGCCAGCTGTTGCCGCAGGCGGGCTAACGTCCTGACTATCCTATCGGCGCGGTACGGCTTCAGGACGTAGTCGAGAGCCTCTTCCTCGAAGGCTCGTACCGCGTACTGGTCGAACGCCGTCACGAATACAACGTGCGGCTGCGCACCGGCTGCATGCAGTTGCTCGAGCACGTCGAGCCCGGAGAGACACGGCATCTCCACGTCGAGGAAGACAAGATCGGCGCCGATCGCCTCGGCATCGCGCAGGAAGGCAGTGCCGGTCTGGTACTCGGCAACGATCTCAATGTCCTTCTCGACGGCGAGGAGTGCGCGAAGACCCTCCAATGCCAACGGCTCGTCGTCGACCAGCACGGTCCGGATCGATCGTATTGTGCGCGACGGCTGGCCTTCTCTCACCACGGATGTGAATACGGATTTCCAGAGAGTTAGATTCTCGCCCGGAACACATCTGGCAGAAACCTGACATCGGCTCACATAGTGCCGGGGGTCAGCACCGAATACGAAGGTCAGGCCGCTTCCGTCGTGGGGATGTTCTTCATCCGGTCCTTCATCGGTGTTTCGTTCCAGATGCGGATCATCAGGATGGCTCCGATGAGCGAGAAGGGGACGATCATCAAGGTCCAGGCATCCCAGCCGAGCGTGTCCAGGAAGTGTCCGAGCAGGAAACCGGTGAGCCCGGAAGCGAGGTACTGAACCCCATCCAATGTGCCGGCAACAGTCGATGCCGCCCTCGTTCCGCCGAAGTCCATCGAGGCCGTGCCGGAGAGCATTCCGTGCACACCGAAAATCCACATGCAGGTGAAGCCGATCATGAACGCCGCCAAACCGGGACTCTTGGCCTGCCCCAGCACGATGAGCGAACCGATCTGCCCCAGGTAGAAGATGAATGCCACGGGGGGACGCCTCGACTGGAACCAGCGATCAGAGAGGTAGCCGCAAAGAATCGCGCCGGCGACCCCACCGATCGTGACGCCAACCGAAGCCACCGTAAACAGCAGGCTCCCCGGTTTGATCCCGTGGACCTCTTTCAGGAACGGGACGAACCAGAGCATCAGTCCCTGCCGGACGAAACCGGTGCAGAACTCGGCAGCCACCAGTGTGATGATTGTCGGATTCATGAAGACTTTCTTGAGGTGGGGCCAGTCCACCGGCTTGTCACGATTCGGATCATCGGCCGAGGCGTCGGCTGTGTTGAAGCCGGCGAAGCCTGCTTCTGCCGGAGTGTTTTTCACAAGAAAGAAGTCGAGCATTCCCATCAGGCTGATGGCCATGGCCGGAATCAGAAAGACCCAGTACCAACTCAACCCCGCGAGAATCCACCCTCCTACCGTGATGGCGAGGAAGTATCCGCACGAGATCATCGCACCGAAGATCCCGCCGAAGACGCCTCGCTCGCGCACGTGAAACCACGGCGCGTTGATCTTGACGATGGCCAGGGCGCCGAACGCCTGGAAGTACTGATTCACCGCGTAGAGCAGCGACATCCCCACCACGACCTTCGTTTGCCAGCCGTTCAGGAAGAGGAGGCCGATGATCAGATTCATCACCGCGGCGCCACACGAGCCGATCAGGATCGCTTTCTTTCCCCCGATCCGGTCCGAGAGCGGGCCGTTGATGATCACCGCCAGGGCGTACGTCCAGAAGCCGGCAGTGGCGATGGTTCCGAACTGCGCCTTCGAGAGATGGAACGCATCCATCATCGTCTGGCTGGAGACGTTCAGGTTGTAGCGTCCCATGTAGAACGTCGCGTAGGTGATGCCGAGGGGAAACCAGTTCTGGAAACGGCGAGCGCGGTATTGTGCGGAATGCTGCGTCTGGTTCGGCATGGGCGCGCGCTCCTATCGCGAGGCGGGCGAGTACATCTGCTGCCAGAGGGCGGTGAACACCTCTTCCAGCGCCGGCCCGAGTTTGGCCGGATCATCAGTCTTCTCCGGCTCGTTGTCGAAGACGGCGAAGGGCACGTCGAAACCGCGGATGCGGATGCTGCCGGACTTTCTTCCTGAGGACAACGCGTCCCAGTCGTTCGTCCGGTAGTAGAGATCCATCTTCGCGTCAGGCAACCCGTGGAAAAGGATCGAATCGGCCTGCGCGGGATCGAAGCGCCGCCGGTTCTTCCGGAACGACTCTTCGTACGACACGTTGATGTAGACGATGCCGGCGCGGCTCACGATCTCGTCGGCAAGGAAGGAGAATGCCTCGCCGAACCCGTTCTCGCCGCCTCGTGAGAATTCGACGATCGCGGTCTCGCGCTTCGTGAGCTCCGGATCCCTGGCCAGCCGCTTCCTGTACTCGAGATTGATCCGCTCGATGTACAGGTTCCACATGTAGGAGCCCTTGAGGAAGTACTTCGCGTCGGTGAAGGCCCGAGGCTGACCGAGGCGCTCGAGGATGTCGTCGATCTCGAAGGACTGCCAGACGAAGGGAAAGTCGTCGATCTCGGTGAACTGCCCGATGTGAAAGCGCCGCCGCCGTTCGGCCTCGCCGGTGTGCTTGAGGAAGTCGATGACTTCGCTTTTGCCAGCCGCCGGACGGCCGATCAGGATGATCGTCTCGAACTGCTCGTTCACATGCCCCCCTGCGCCAAAGGCCTCGGATCGGTCCTGCTCAAATCGGTGCGCGGAGGATACAACAGCCGTAGCGCCGGCGGCTCGCCGGCTGGCCCGCCAGCGGCCCGCTGGCGGTTTTACTCAGAGAGTCGCCGGCGAGCCGCCCGCGCTACGCTCAGCCCGCGCGAGCGCCGTTCGGCACCGGCCACTCTGGTATTGCCAACGCCGGCAGCAGCCCATCGGCGGAGCCGATATCCACAATCATCCCTTCGGATACCTCCCCTGCTGACGCTGGCCGGAGTAAGGATTCAGGCGACGCGTGACCGTCGCATCGACAGGGATCGGCGCGAGCATCTTCACCTCGAGCATGAAGAATGCGGCAGCGTATTTCCGCAGCAGCTCGATCGACGGCGCCTCGGCGCCGAACTTGCCGAGCGGCTGAAGATAGATCGTGTGACGAACGGCGTCGAGCCGATTCGGTGAGGATTGCAGATACTGCAGGAATGTCTGGCCCGGTTCGTGGTTCGACGCCAGCCAGTCATTCGGACCCGGTTTGCCGAGGGGCGTGAAAGGCTCGGGATCGAGCACGCGGGACAGTGGGCCAGAGAGATTCGCGCGCGGCCCGATTGCCGCGACTCGAGAGTCAGCAGGCGGGTCCGCGTGGCGCGCCGGCTCCGGATTCCGGCACGCTGCCAGCACAATGAGAATCGCCGCAAGGGATCTTCGTCTGGCCATGCCGGTAGAGATCATCTCCCAAAAGGGTCAATCTCGTGGCTTGAAGACATGAGGGGTCAATGCTTCGTTTCTGACCACCAAGTGGATACGAATAACATCGCGGCTGTTACACTCCTTGAATTTGATGCTCGCAAGTGCCGAATTGTCAATTAGTTATGGGCATTCGAAAAACGAAGGTCTGGCCCCCTGAGTTACCGCCTGGGCATTCGAAAAACGAAGGTCTGGCCCCCTGAGTTACCCTCCCGAGCACCGTTTCCGTTCCCGCAGGGAGCTACCCTGTGGGTAGGATGCATAATACGTCGCCAGGAATGTGAAGTCGACATGTTCTTTGTAACAATCTTGTGTCATATGCTGTTTGCACGGATGCCGCACCGAACGGCAGAGTGCCGGACGGTGCGGGCAGGCTGCCGCCATGTGCGGGCAGACTGCCGGACCTTGCGGGCAGACTGCCGACACGTGCGGGCAGACTGCCGGACGTTGCGGGCAGGCTGCCGACACGTGCGGGCAGACTGCCGGACGGTGCGGGCAGGCTGCCGCCACGTGCGGGCAGACTGCCGGACGGTGCGGGCAGACTGCCGCCACGTGCGGGCAGACTGCCGCCACGTGCGGGCAGACTGCCGGACCTTGCGGGCAGACTGCCGCCACGTGCGGGCAGACTGCCGGACCTTGCGGGCAGACTGCCGCCACGTGCGGGCAGACTGCCGACACGTGCGGGCAGGCTGCCG
>JBBRNB010000067.1:0-36725 GCA_038230535.1 Thermoanaerobaculia bacterium | reverse complement strand
GCAGGCTTCGATTGTATGGAACGACATCGAGCTCGACGTTTCACGCACCCCTGCCGGGGTGCCTTTTTCATGCCCCTGCAAACCGGTGGCAACGCCTCCGGCGTGGCCACCGGCTACCTTCACGCACGCCTTCAGCGTGCACTTGCTGCCGTCTGAAACGTCCAAACTCCAGGGCACCCCAACGGGGTGCATGATGGTAGCCGGTGGCCACGCCGGAGGCGTTGCCACCGGTATCGAGCGCACATAGTCTGCACCCCGGCAGGGGTGCGTGAACTACCAGAGATACCGTTCATCGAATTCGATGTTGTTCTCCACGAGCATCGCAAGGTACTCATCCTGAAACGACCGCATTCGATGATGCTCTTCCTGCGAACGGATGTAAGCCCCGACCATCGTACGATCCGCTCGACTGACGGTGAACGCTCCATACCCTTCCTGCCAATGGAAGCGACGTTCGCCAACGATGTCGTGAATCCACGCGGATGACGCCTTCTTGAGATCGCGAAGCACATCAGAGACGCAATGGGTTGCCTTCAATCCAGCCAGCAGGTGAACATGATCTTCCACCCCTCCCACTTCCAGCGCGACGCCACCGAATTGGCGCATGGCACCACCCATAACCGCGTGAAGCCGTGGTCGCCATTCGGCGTCGATCATCGGTGAGCGATCTTTCGTCGAGAAGACAATGTGGTAACTGAGGCTCAGATGGGTCGATGGCATGTTAATCCCCCGACACGATCGTCCCTCGGTCACGAAGAATCGGGTCGAAGTTCTACACATAGTAGAGGCTTGACAGTAGAGGGAACACGCAACTCTCCTCAACGTAGACCTTCACGCACCCCCGCCGGGGTGCAACTACTATTGGACCGTGTTCCGGTGGCAACGCCTCCGGCGTGGCCACCGGCTACCATCATGCACCCCGTCGGGGTGCTGAGAGCGGGACCGAAGGGCCAGATCGAACGAACTACCCAAGTGTTACTAAACTGGACTCGGATACAATAACCACGTTGTGTCCAGTCACATCTTCATATCCTACGTGCACGAGGATGCCACGCTTGTTCAGCGATTGGCGTCCGATCTGGAGGCGTTTGGACTCACCATTTGGTTAGACCGGACAGGAATCGAACCCGGCGCACGCTGGCGTGACGCTATCCAAAAGGCCATCCGTGAGGGTGATTTCTTCGTAGCGTGCTTCTCGCGCGCGTTCGCTCTCCGCGATCGAACACACATGAATGAGGAACTTGCGCTGGCGATCGAAGAGCTTCGACTTCGTCCTTCGGACCGTACTTGGTTCATTCCGGTCATCATCGATGATGGCGAGATTCCCGAACGATCGATTGCTCCAGGGGAGACACTAAGAGACCTACAGTGGGTGTCACTAGCTACAGATTGGAAGGAAGGCATCGAAAGGATCGGTAACGTAGCAAGTCAACACGGGCTTAGAACGCCAAAGACATGCCCCATCTCGACGGATTCGGCAATCCGGGTTAGCGGCGAGATCCAAGGCTCTGAGAACATAATATTATCAAGCCACTATCAAGTTTTTCGTGTGCCCAACATAGATGCGTCACGACGCGCCGACGCGATCGCTGACATCTGGCATCATATGCTAGCAGCAGTCGACACAACTCTCGATGCAAGTATTAATCTCGCACCTCTTCACGGAAAATGCAAGCGCCAATCGTATGATTTGCTTGAAGCAACTCCGTTTCCGAAGTTGGCCGAGGGGCTGGAGCTCTCCGCATGGGAGTCCGTGCAGAGCGAGTATGCCCGTATCATGGCTCTCCTGCATTTTGGAAATTCAGCGACGGCGTCAATAGATGATCTGGACCAGAGTGTTGCCAGAGCTAGATTGTATATTTCGAAGCAAGTTATCTCAGCAACTCGTAATATCACCAATCGCATGCGGAACATCGTGGCCTCGACTGCGGCAGCAAAGCTATCTCAGGATAGTTGGAGTGCGATCATGGAAGCCACTAAGATGATGGAGCAGGACGTCATAGCTTTTGAAGCCCTCCTCAAAGACGAAATCGCGTAGGCCAAGTTCTGACTTCGGGTGATGAGGGGCAGGGACCTCGCTACCGGCAGTACGTATTGGCGAGGTGCTCGACTATGCCTGATCCCGACGTCATCGACCGTTTCCGGTCCATCTTTCTGCGCGACCGTCCGCACGTCAGCATTTCACAGGCGACATTACTCCTCGGATGGACGGCGCGGCAGATGAACGAAGCCATCGCGGCGGGAGAGGTGGATCTGATGGTGACGTCGCTCGGGAAGTGGTTCCCAAGTCACGAGCTGATGTCGAAGGCGCTGGAGACGTGGCCGCTCGACGTCATCGAGGAGTCGCTCGGTGCCGATGCGGAGGGCGTTCTTCTCAGGCCATCCCTACAGCGGAGCTGCGGGTGCGGTTTCCGCGTCATCACATCGACATGCTCGAGTGTCGCGCCGGGCAGTATCACACCACCGTCAGCGCGCCGGAGCTGGACGGGGGCTACGGATCTCACGCCGCCTTCGTCGGCGAATCTCCCCACTCGGTGGGGGACTGGAGTTTGGACGTTTCGTGGCGTAACGAAAGCACGCCGGAGGCGTGCGTGAAGGTAGCCGGTGGCCACGCCGGAGGCGTTGCCACCGGTTTGCAGGGGCATGAAAAGGCACCCCGGCAGGGGGCCCGGCAGGGGTGCGTGAAACGTCGAGCTCGATGTCGTTCCATACGATCGAGCCTGCCCGACTTCACGCACCCCTGCCGGGGTGCCCTTCTTTTGCATACGGAACCGGTGGCAACGCCTCCGGCGTGGCCACCGGCTACCCTCACGCACCCCGTTGGGGTGCCCACGCCGGCTAGGCCGGCGAATCCTCACGAAGTGGGGAGAAAGCGCGGGCGTCTCGCCAGCGCTCCAAGGTGTCGTATCGCAACGCTGCCCGCTGGTGAAGCACATGGTCACGACCTCGACGCAACCCTGCCCGCTGGTGAGGCACATCGGTCGCGGCCTCGTTGCAACCCGGCGCGCTGGCGAGGCAAATCGTTCGTGACCTCGTTGCAACCCGGCGCGCTGCCGAGGCAAATCGTTCGCGGCCTCGATGCAACGCGGCGCGCTGCCGAGGCAAGTCGTTCGTGACCTCGATGCAACGCGGCGCGCTGGCGAGGCGCTTGGGTCACGGCTCGACGAAACGCCACAACCTGGTGACGGACTTGCAGCGCGACTCCGACGGAACGCCACAACCTGGTGACCGACGTGCAGCGCGACCGCGACGAAACGCCACAACCTGGTGACGGACCTGCAGCGCGACTTCGACGGAACGCCACAACCTGGTGACCGTCGTACAGCGCGACCGCGACGTAACGCCACAACCTGGTGACGGACGTGCATCACGACTTCGACGAAACGCCACAACCTGGTGACTCACCTGCATCGCCCGTGCGACGCAACGCCGCAACTCGGACTACACCCTGCATTTGCCTCTTGACATCTTCCCGCAACAGGCCTGTGGCGCTCGGCGCAACGTCGAAGATCGCGAGATTTTCGTTGTTGGCGGCCGTCGGCGGTATGGGCGTGCTGGATAGCACATAGTCCTGTACCGGCGCGGGCGTCGAGTTATCTCCTCCTGCCGCGGGCCCGAGGTGTGTACATACGTCCGTCAGTTACAGGACGCCGCGATCCGCTGGGAGGCCGTTGCCGGCGAGGTCCACGCGCTCCTGAAGGGCATCGCTAACCAACTTAAGGTCTGCCCGACGGAACGCTGGCGTCTCGCCGGCTGGCTTGGCGGCGTCCCCGCCGCCGTGCTGAGGACACCCGTCCTCACGCTGAGATCAGTCATCCTCACGCTGAGGTCAACTGTTCTTGCGCTGAGGTTGATCGTCGTTGAGATCAAGAAGTCCCGCCAGCGATCATCGTGTGGCTACGCTATGCCGCGGCCCGTCTTCTCCGCGCCGCGATCCAATACAGCACAGCCCCGATCGCGCCCCAGAAAACCACCAGCTCGATCGTCGTCAGCGAGGCCTTGGAGATGCGCTCGGCGAACGACAGACGGCGAAGAACGGAGACGTCGCCGATGAGCTGCACGGCGATCAGCGTCCCCATCGACAGCAGCGAGATCACCGCGCAAATGCGCTGCACGACCAGGGGCATCCCGAGCGTGACGCTGGCGTAGAGCGACGGGTTGGCGCGCGGAAGCGCCAGTAGCGCCACGCTGTGCAGAAAGTAGAGGACGACGAGGGCGAAGACGGCGATGTTCAAGGCCAGCGATACCTGACCGCTGACGAGAAGCAACAGCGTCACGATCAGCGTGAGGGTTAGACCGATGACGGGCGTTCCTGTGCGCTTCGAGACCGCTCCGATGAAACCGGGCGCCAAACCATCCTCGGCGAGCATGATGCCGACGCGCGACGGGACGAGCATCGTGGCGTTGACCGACGTCGTCAACGCCATCACGGCGCCGAGCGTGACGAACCACGCCGCACCCATCGGCAGATAGCGCGACGCCACCTCGGCCATCGGAGCCGCCGAGCGCAGCAAGTCCACGCCCGGAAGAACACCGAAAGCGACCGCCGACATCAGGAAGTAGATGACCGTGGTGGCCAGGATCCCGCGCAGAAAGATCCGCGGCAGGCGTCGCGTCGAGTCGCGCACTTCACCGGCTGTCTGCGCCAGCGACTCGAACCCGGCGTAGCCGAAGAAGACCAAAGGAAGCGACGCCGCGAATCCGCCCGGGCCGTGCGTGAAGAACGGTTTGTAGTTGTGCAAGTGGACTGCGAAAACGCCCGGCACGACGAGCACGACGATCGACAGGCCGAGGAGCATGCACATCCAGACCTGAATCCGGCCGAACCAGCGGACGCCCGCGACGTGGATGGCATAAAAGAACAGCAGACTCCCCACCGCGATCGGCATGGCCGCGCTCTTCGGCAGCGCACCTCCGAAGAGCTCGATGACGTAGTCGCCGAGCGCCCGCGCCAGATACGCCAGCGCGCCGATGTAGGAGATGACCTTGAGCCAGACGCCGACGAATGCCGCGCCGTAGCCGCCGAACGTTCGCGAGAGGTGCGTGTACTCGCCGCCCGGCTCACGTCCGAGCGGCGTGGAGAGGAAGACCGAGTAGGCGACGGATGTCGCAAGGATCGCCGGAGCCAGGACGAGGTAGCCGAGGATCACGCTGGGGCCGGTCAGAGCCCAGGCATCGCTGGTGACTTTGAAAATCCCGGCGCCGATGAGCATGCCCAACAGAGTGGCGTACGACTCGATCGTGCCGAGGTCGCGGCGGAGTGATGCGGAAAGCGGCGCGGCCATGATTCAGCTCCTATCCGCAGCGCGTGAAGCGCGCCAACGGTCTGCGGCGACTGCAAGAACGATAACGACGCCGATGATGATCTCCTGAACGTAGTTCGGCCAGCCCATTTGTTGGCTGCCGTTGCGAAGAAAGGCCATGACCAGCGCGCCGATCATGGCTCCGGCGATGCTTCCCTCGCCGCCGCTGAGACTCGCTCCCCCGATGACGACCGCGGCGATGACGTCGAGCTCCACACCTACGGCCACGGTCGGATCGCCCTGCCGCAAGCGTGACATCTGCATCACGCCGGCGAGACCGAAGAAGAGTCCGGCCAGCGCGTAGATCTGAACCTTGATTATGACGGTATTGATGCCACAGGCACGCGCCGCCGCTTCGTTCGATCCGAGAGCAAAGACCCGGCGGCCGAAGACGGTGTTGCGGAGAACGAGCGCCATCATCGCAGCGAGAACGATGGAGATCCACACGCCGGGCGCGAAGAGCATCCAGTCGTGCGATGGGAAGGTCACCGCAAGCTCATTGAGCCACGTCGACGGCGGATTCACCGTCTGCTGATTGGCGACGTACTTGGCCATTCCCCGAGCCACACCGAGCATCCCGAGCGTGGCGATGAATGGGACGACGCGGAGCCTGGTGATTGCCAGACCGTTGACGACACCGACGATGCCGCCAACGATCATTCCGGCGAGTAGCGCCGCACCCGGCGCCCAACCGTCGCGCAGTGCCAGCGCGGTGACGACGCTACTCAGCGCGATGACGGCGCCGACGGAGAGGTCGATCCCGCCGCTGACGATGATCATCGTCATCCCGATCGCACCGATGGCGACGATGACCGTCTGCGCCAGCACGACGCGCAGGTTCGCACCGGAAAGGTAACGCTCCGGCGATCCGGTCATGATCGCGAAGAGAACGATGACGCCGAGCAGGCCCGCCAGCGGCGCGACGACGCGAATCCATCGTTTCATTGCGGCGCGGATTGTATGCGGACACGCCAGTAGCGCCGGCGGCCCCGCCGGCTGGCCCGGCGGCGGTTCTTGTTTCAAACAAATCGCCAGCGAGCCGCCGGCGCTACGCTTGTCTCAGCCTATCGCCGTCTGAAGAATGCTATCCGCTGTCCATTCGCGCGTTGGCCTTGCCGTTGAGAGAACGCCGCGCGTCATGACCGCGATCGAATCACACACTTCGAACAGCTCCGGCAAGTACGAGCTGATCATCAGGATCCCCTTTCCCTCGGATGCCAGTCTGGCGATCTCGCGGTAGATGTCGCTCTTGCTCCCGGCGTCGATGCCGCGCGCCGGCTCGTCGAGGAGGAGGATGTCGGGATCCTGGTGCAGCAGCCTTCCGAGGGCGACTTTCTGCTGGTTGCCGCCGGAGAGGCGTCCGACGATGCCACGCGGTCCCGGAGCCTTGATCCGCAGACGTTTCATGACGTCCTCGGACTGTGCGTTCTGACGCGGCCGATCGATCCATCCGCCGCGCGCGCAGGTGTCGAAACGGCTCATGGTCACGTTGTCCGCGATCGGTAGTTGCAGGGCCAGGCCTTCGCCTTTGCGGTCTTCGCTGAGGTAGCCGAGGCCTTTGCCGTACATGCGAATCGTCCCTTTAGTCGAGCGCTGCAGGCCGAAGAGAGTGCGGACGAGATCTGTCCGCCCGGAGCCGATCAAGCCGGCGATGCCGAGGACTTCGCCGCGATGGAGGGTGAAGGTCGCGGAGCGGAGGCGAGGAGGGGTGGCGAGGTTCTCGACTTCGAGAAGGATCTCGTTGTGGTCACGACGGGGGCTCGGCCCAGCGCAGCTGGGCCCTACACGCACATTTCGTTCGTAGGGCCCAGCTGCGCTGGGCCGAACCCCCGTTTGTCTTGACCCCACCATCATCGTTATCAACTCACCATCACTCACCGACGCCAGCTCCCCTCCCCCGACACGTCGCCCATCGCGCAACACCGTGAACCGCATCGCAATCTCGCGCACCTCTTCGAGGAAGTGGCTGATATAGATGACAGCCACCCCTCGGCGGCGCAAACGGCGGATGGCGTCGAAGAGCCGCTCGACGTTGGCGCGCTGCAGGCTGCTGGCCGGCTCGTCCATCAACAGGACGCGGGCATCGCGGGCCAGCGCGCGGCATATCTCGACGACCTGCTGATCGGCCAGCGGAAGATCGCCGGTGCGGGCGCGCGGATCGATCTCAGCGCGTCCGAAATCGGCCAGCAGAGCCGCGGCGCGATCGTACAACTCATCGCGCAGTAGCCAACCGCCGCGCGATGGCTCGATCCCCATCATGATGTTCTCGCCGGCAGGCAAATGCGAACAGAGCGCAAGCTCCTGATGGATGTGAGCGACTCCGCGCTCGCGTGCATCGGCTGGACCACGCGGCGCAAACGGCAGACCCTCGACCATCATCGTGCCGCTATCCGGCGAAAATGCACCGGAGAGGATGTTCATCAACGTGCTTTTTCCCGCGCCGTTCTCGCCGATGAGTGCGTGAACTTCGCCCGGAGCCACATCGAGATCGATCCCATCGAGGGCGATGGTGGCACCGAAGTGTTTGGTGATGTTTGTGAGGATGAGGCTCACTTCAAATACGTCTCAACCGGGGGATGCAACAACTTCTGCGACTCCGGCGCATCGAGATTCGCAGGCGTGATGAGCGTGACGCCGGTGTCGATTCGTTTCTCGATCTTCTTGCCGAGGATGTGGCCGATCAGCGTCTTCACACCCAGCTCTCCCATGCGAAACGGGTTCTGCACCACGATGCCGTGCAGTTTGCCGTCGTGCATGGCCTTGACGAAGACGTCGCTCGTGTCGAAGCCGATGAAGCGGATCTTTCCCGCTTTGCCGGCATCTTCGAGTGCCAGAAGCGCACCGGCGGTCGATGACTCGTTCGGCGTAAACATTCCGTCGATGTCGTTGCCGAAACGGTTGAGAAGATTCTCCGCGGCAGTCTTGGCAGTGTCGCGCGTGGCGCCGGCGAACTGATTCGACGAGACCAGGACGATGCCGGGAAAGGCGGCCTTCATCCGCTCGATGAACCCCTTCTCGCGCTGCTCAGTGCTGAAGACACCTTCCTGATAACGGAGCGCCAGGACCTTCCCTTTGCCGCCGAGCAGACGGCCCATCTCATCGGCCGCAAGCTCGCCGCCGTGATAGTTGTTGCTGCCCACGAAGCTGATCGGATCGTTCGACTCCAGCCCGGAATCGATCACGACTGTCGGAATGCCGGCGCGCTTGGCCTCCTCGACGGGACGGACGAGCGCGTTCTTGTCGAACGGAGCCAGGACGATGCCGTCGACGTGCTGTGTGACGAAGCCTTCGACGACCTGCACCTGCTGCTCGCGGTCATCCTCGCGCATCGGCCCTTTCCAGATGATTTTCACGTTGACGCCGCTCGTCATCTCGTCCTGCGCCGCCATCACCGCCCCGGCATGGATGCTCTTCCAGAACTCGTGCGTGGAGCCTTGGGGGATGACGGCGATGGTGAAGGACCTGGCCGTCTCTTGCTCCGGCTTTCCGCAGGCGATGAGAAGGATTGCGATGACTGCAATGGTCAGGAATCGTCTCATCTCTGTTGCTCCTGTTTCGCGCGAAGCGCTTTGGAGTGCGGTGGCCGCAGCCACCGCTTTCGTTGATTGCTCGCGCTCGTTTGCGGCCAATTTCACGACACTGTTTTCATTCACAGAAAGCGGTGGCTGCGGCCACCGCACTCCAAAGCGCTTCGCGCGAAATCATTTTTCCAGTGTGTCATACAGAGGCTGCCCCTCTTTCACCGGAGCAGCTTCATTCGACATCGTCACTGCCAACACGCGCCGCCGGAGTCTTCCAGTCGATGGCATTGTCGATCTCGACGCGGTTGCCTCCATCGCCTGCGGCAAGGCGGATGGTCTGCACGAAACGCGATCCTTCGGTCTCGCGCGTCGGAGAAGACGCCTGCCGGAACGCCGTTCAACGTCGGTGTGTGGGAAGGTCCGGACGGGAGCAGCGTGCTGGCGGCATTCAATCCCGGCAGCTACAGCGCCGGCGTCCGCTACGACCTTTCGCGCAGCGACACCACGCCGCCGAACGGCACCGACTGGCCGAAGCGCGTGCAGCTCGACGGCGAAGTGAGCGGGCTTTTCACCGACTATCACTACTACGGTACCGGCGACGTCGGCGGCGCGCCGCGTGAGCCGTCGGTGCAACTCGTCGAGTCGATCGTTTCGAAGAATGACGGCCCGCTGCACGTGATTTCGTCGACAGCGGAGCAGATGTTCGGCGCGCGCGTGTCAGGATGCCACGAGTAGCTGTTCACCGCAGCAATGTCGATCACGGCGCCGAGGTCGATACGGAACCGGCCGCCCCACGAGTCACCATGGAAGAAGAGATTCGCCTCCGGCTCATCCTCGGTGCCCGGCACGCGGCCGTCCGTCAACGCCGCAAGTCCGGCGCTGTTGCGATCGACAGCGCCCGCTATGACCTCCACTTTCGCGTTCGTGGCAGCATCGTCCTTCGCCGGCGGAGGGACGTGCACAAAGTGGAAGGCCGGCGTAGCCGTACTGCGATCGATGGTGATCGTGACCTCGGCGTTTGCAGTGAACGCGAAGAGTACGGCGATCAGCGCGATTTTCATGGGGCTACTGGGAACGATGTCCTGACCGCGACTCGAGCTCAGAAAGCGGTGGCTGGCGCCGCCGCACTCCAAAGCGCGCCTTCGGCGCGCGAAATGTTGGTCCGATTTCGCGCGAAGCGCTTTGGAGTGCGGCGGCGCCAGCCACCGCTTTGGGAGGGTGGTGGAAGTCCAGAAGATCGTCATCGCTTCCCCGCCTCGTTCGCCCTTACCAAGCCCTCCACCACACTCGCCCGTCCCGGCGTTCGTTCAAGGGCCGCGCGATAGGCTGCCTCCGCGTCTGCTGTCCGGCCAGCGGCGAGCAGCTCGCCGGCGAGGATCTCGTAGGTTGGCTTTTCCACTACCGGTGGACCGAACTCGAACGGCATCGACGTCTCGGACTTCGCGGTCTTCTCGAGCATCTCGATCGCTTCTGCACGCTTGCCATCGGCGATCAGAACGAGCGCATCCGCCTGCTGCGCCATTACCTCAGCGCGAATGCGCTGGCTCGGGTTCATCGAGTGATGATGCTCGGCGCTCGCCAGTGCATCCTTCTGCAGTGTGTGCAGACGGGCTACGGCGGCCTTCAGCGCGGCTGGGTCGTGACGCCCGATGAGCACATCGCCGTACGCCATCGTGAAGCGCGCGTTGGCGTGCTCAGGTCCATCTGGAATGCTGACGTTATCGGCCGCGGTCAGCGTGCCGCCGCTGGCGATCTGATGCGCGCGCATGTCGGCAAAGGAATCCATTCGTCCCGAATAGGTGTCCATCTCGCCGCCTGAGACGAAGGTCGATGCGAATGCCGAGGCCCGGCAGGCATCGAGTGATTTGCGCGCCTCGTCGAAGCGATGCTCCTGCAGGTAGGCATAGTGAAGCCAGAGTGGGTAGTGGCCGCACGCAGCCAGCGGCTTCCCTGACGCGGCGCGCTGCCGGTTGACGACGTCGATGGCGCGGCGGTTGGCGTCGATGACGTCATCCCACATCCCCATGGCGATGAAGATGTGCGACGTCATGTGCAGCGCGTGACCGGCGTTCGGCGCAACCGCGCCATATCGCCGCGCGGCACGCATGCCGAGAGGCGCATGGATCGGATCGTCGTAGCAGTGGATGAGGTAGTGCAGCACGCCGGGATGCGTTGGATGCGCCGGAAACACCTCTTCGAGCAACGCCGCCGCGCGCATGTAGGTGGCGAAGTCACGCCCATGATGTGATGTGCCGAGCAGCGCCACAGCGTAGAAGGCGGTGGCATCCACGTCATCGGGATAGCGCTCGTGAACGCCTCGCATGGCGCCGGCGTACTTGAAGTCGCGATCGTCCTTGGTTCCGTCGCCGTAAAGCACATCGACTGCACGCAAGTAGTCGCGCTCGCGCTCCGTCTTCGCCTTCGTCAGCCGCTCCGCGGATGTGGCGCCGAACCGTTGCAGCGCGGCGCGCGCGGCCGCGGCATCCTGCTGGAACCAGACAGGATGCGTGTACGTCATCGCCTCGCCCCAGTACGCCATGGCAAACGACGGATCGATCTTCTGCGCGCTGCGAAACGACGACGCCGCGTCCTCGTATTCGAAGTCGTGCAACAGTGCCAGTCCGTGCAGAAACGCCTTCTGCGCCTCCGCCGCACCCGAGTTGGCGAACGACACCTCGCCGGCGTCGTTCTGTGCGAAGGCATTGGCGGCGAACAGGAGGATTGCGATGAGAGTCAGGCGCATGGACGAGATGATAATTGCTCCATGCGCCGTCTGACCCTGATCCTCGTCCTCCTCGCTGCCGCGTGCGCTTCCGCCCCACCTCCCGGCACAGGGCCCTACACACTCGTCCTCGGCATCGCGCAGGACGGGGGATATCCCCAGGCTGGATGCAATCGGCCCGACTGCATCGCGGCGTGGCACGACCTGAGGTTGCGTCAACGGGTGGCGTCGCTGGCGATCGTCGATCCGCAATCGCGGCAGCGCTGGATCATCGACGCCACTCCCGACTTTCCGTCACAGCTACGGACGCTCGAAGAGGTGGCGCCGCGAGCCGCCAATGCGCCTCTGCTCGACGGCATCTTCCTTACCCACGCGCACATCGGTCACTACCTCGGACTGGCACAGCTCGGACGGGAAGTGCTCGGCACGCATTCCGTGCGCGTCTATGCCATGCCGCGGATGCGCGGCTTCCTCGAGCACAACGGCCCGTGGGATCAACTCGTCAAGCTGAACAACATCGCGATCCTTCCGATCGAAGAGGACGCGGAAGTCACGCTGAACGAGCGTATCCACATCACGCCAATCCGCGTCCCGCATCGCGACGAATACTCCGAGACCGTGGCCTTTGTCATACGAGGTCCCTCTCGCTCCATCCTCTGGCTTCCGGATATCGACAAGTGGGAGAAGTGGCCGGCAGCGCTGGAAACGATCCTCGCGCGCGTCGGCGTCGCCTACCTCGACGGCACGTTTTACGACGCCAGCGAGCTTCCCGGCCGCGATCTGCGCGAGATTCCCCATCCCTTGATGACCGAGACTCTTTCACGTCTCAACGGGTCGCCGATGCTGGCAAAGGTGCGGTTCATCCATCTTAACCAGTCGAACCCGTTGGTGCGAGAGCGCAGACCCGGAATAGTCGTCGCCAAAGACGGCGAACGTGCCGGGTTGTAGTTAGAGGCTTTGTCCGCAGATGGCGCAGATGAGACAGATAGGTGGATCGGCGCGTCCGGTTTCTATCTGTTTCCATCTGCGTTCATCTGCGGATAAGCCTCTTCACCACCTACCTCGTTCGCATCAAGGCTCCCAAGGCGAGCATCGCAGCCAGCAGCATCAACGTCCATGACGACAGCGCTGGGACGTCCGATGCTGCCGGCGCGGCAACGGAACCGGCGTTCACGGAGCCATTTCCGGAGATTGGATCGGATGTCGCGCTCGACACACCTGCTCCATTGACGATGCTGCCGGTTGCCCCCGGCGCCACGATCGTCACGACCGTGAATGTTGCCGTTGCACCGTTGGCAAGAGACGCCGCCGTGCAGGTGATGGTGCCGGTCGCGCCGGCTGACGGTGTCGTACAACTGAAGCCGGCGGGCGAAGTGATCGACTGGAACAGCAATTTAGCCGGCAGCGGATCCGTCATCGACACCGATGTTGCCGTGTCGGGACCGTGGTTCGTCACGACGATCGTGTAGGTCACAGCAGCCCCTGGCAACGCGCTCGTCGACGGCGTCGTCTTGGTAACGCCGAGGTCCGCGCTCTGCGGCGCCAGAATCGCCGTGATCGCGGTGGCGCTGTTGTTGGACGACACGCTGTCGACTGCGTCGCTGCTCCCCGACACCGTATTCGTGATCGAACCGGAGGCCGCGGTGACGTTCACCACCACAGTGAACGACGCCGTCGCTCCGTTCGCCATCGACGCGATGGTGCAGTTGATCGTGCCTGTTCCACCAACCGCCGGCGTCGTGCAACTGAAGCCGGCCGGCGCGCTGATCGACTGGAACGTAACCCCAGAGCCGATCGATTCGGTGATGTGCGCGTTCGCCGCGGCATCCGGGCCGTTGTTCGTCAGAGTCTGCGTGTAGGTGATCGTGGCGCCGGTAGCCACAGGATCAGGGGCGTCACTGTTCGTGACAGCAAGATTCGCTGCCGGTACGACATACGAGGTCGAGACGGTCACATTGTTGTTCGCGTTGTTGTTGTCCACCCAGTCGTTACTGGCTCCGAATAGCTGGTTGATCGTTTGACTGATGACCCCGAATTGCGCCTGTGCGGCGTTGAGCACGACCGTGAAGACCGATGTCGCCGATGCGGCGAAGGTGGCCGCCGTACAGGTGAACGACGTCCCCTGCCCCACGACCAGGGCCGGACACGTCCATCCCGAGGGGATGCTGATCGACTGGAAACGCAGCGTGTTGTTCAGAGTGGCGCTCAGGTGCGCATTCCTGGCGGCATCCGGCCCGGCGTTCGTGACGGTGACTGTATACGTGATGTTGCCGTCCGGAAACACCGGATCAGGCGAATCGGTCGCCGTCGTCTGCATATCGACGTGCGGAGCCACGTACGACGTCGAGACCGTCACGTTGTTGTTGGCGTTGTTGGTGTCGACCCAGTCGTTCGTGGCTCCGAACAACTGGTTGATCGTCTGATTGGTGACCCCGAACTGGGCCTGTCCGGCGTTGAGCACGACCGTGAACGTCGACGTCGCTGATGCGGCAAAGGTTGTCGCCGTGCAGGTAAACGAGCCGCCAAACCCGGCCGAGAGCGCCGGACACGTCCATCCTGACGGCACGGTGATCGACTGAAACAGCAACGTACCGTTGAGAACGGCGCTCATGTGTGCGTTTGTCGCGGTGTCAGGACCGGCATTCGTGACGGTAACCGTGTAGGTGATGTTGCCGTCGGGGAACACCGGATCGGGCGAATCCGTGGCCGTCGTCTGCATGTCGACGTGAGGCGCGACGTACGATGTCGACACGGTCACGTTGTTGTTGCCACTGTTCGGATCGGACTCGCTGGCGTTGACGCCAAACAACTGATTGATGGTCGTGTTGTTGATTCCGAACTGCGCCTTCCCCGCATTCATCACGATGGTGAAGGTGTCGTTGGAGCTGGAAGACAGCGTTGCTGCCGTGCAGGTGAACGAGCCGCCGAAACCCACCGGGGTCGCCGTACAGCTCCATCCCGCCGGCATGACCATCGACTGAAACAGCAGCGTGCCGTTGTTGACGACGTTCAGGTGCGCCGTCGTCGCTGAGCCCGGCCCAGCGTTGGTCACATGGACGGTGTAGGTGATGTTGCCGTCCGGCGCCACCGGATCAGGCGAATCGGCCGCGGTGATCCCCATATCTGCACCGACGACGGCGAAGGCGGCAACCGGAAAGAGAGCGAGACAGAAAACGAGCAACGCGCGACGGACGATCATTGGGTGAAGACTCCTCTGTAGATAGGTCGCGCAAAAGGATCTGAAAGTCCCTCAAAGATCTTCGCGTCCTTCGGCGCGCGTTGTCTGCGCCCAGCGCGTTGTCTGCGCCTTCGGCGCGTTCTCTGCGTCTTCGGCGCGTTCTCTGCGACCAGCGCGTTGTTTGCGCCTTCGGCGCGTGGGCTGCGACCAGCGCGTTGTCTGCGCCTTCGGCGCGTTCTCTGCGACCAGCGCGTTGTCTGCGCCTTCGGCGCGTGGGCTGGTATTCCTAGCCAGCTCGCCAACGCTGACTCAGACAACGCACCCGCAGGGGCAGACAACGCGCGTAAGTGCAGACCACGCGCGCAAGCGCAGACAACGCGCATAGACTCAGACAACGCACGCAAGTGCAGACCACGCACGCAAGTGCAGCCAACGCGCGTAGACGCAGACAACGCACGCAAGTGCAGACCACGCGCGTAAGCGCAGACCACGCACGCAAGTGCAGACCACGCGCGTAGACGCATATCGCTACAATCAAGAACACCATGTCCGAGGTCACCCAGCTCCTTCGCGAATGGAACGCCGGCGAGCCGGAGGCGCGCGATCGGCTCATGCGGCTGGTCTATGACCCGCTGCGTGCCATCGCTGAGCGGCACTTCGGACGGGAGCGCGAAGGACACACGCTGCAACCGACGGCGCTGGTTCACGAGCTGTACGTCCGCTTTGCCGGCCAGCGCCACGTGGCTTTTCGCGACCGTGTTCACTTCTTCGCCGTCGCTGCGACCGTGATGCGGCGCATCCTGGTCGACCATGCCCGCCGCAAAGGGAGCGACAAGCGGGGCGGCGGAGCGGCACCGCTGGCCATCGAATTCGCTGTTGATGTTTGCGAAGAGCAGAACTTCGACATCGTCGCGCTCGATCTGGCCCTGGAACGGCTGGAGGCGATCTTTCCGCAGCAGGCCAGGATCGTCGAGCTCAAGTTTTACGGCGGGCTGACTCTCGAGGAGACCGCCGAGGCGCTGGACATCTCGGCTGCAACCGTCAGCCGCGAATGGACGATGGCCCGGGCCTGGCTGCGTGGAGCCATGAGCGGGTCATGACCGCGGAACAGATCGACGCGACATTCTGGGAGCGCGTCCGCACGCTCTTTCACGCTGCCGTCGAGCGATCGCCTCACGACCGCGGTCCCTTGCTCGACGCTTGTGATGACGCCAAACTCCGCGCCGAGGTCGAACGACTTCTCGAACAGCACGACGCGGCGGCCGGCTTTCTCGAACAATCAGTCTGGGACCTCGTCGACACCGCCGACGCGAAATGGGAACAGATGCTCATCGGTCCCTACCGCGTCGTCCGCCATCTCGGGCACGGCGGCATGGGCACAGTCTTCCTGGCCTCACGCGAGGATGCTGAATTCGAGCAGCGCGTGGCCATCAAACTCGTCCGGCGCGGCGCGGCAGGAGACGCGATACTGCACCGTTTCCGGCAGGAGCGGCAGATCCTTGCCGCGCTCGAGCATCCAAACATCGCCAGACTCCTCGACGGCGGAACGACTTCCGGCGGCGTGCCGTATCTGGTCATGGAGTACGTCGAAGGGACGCCCATCGACGACTACTGCCGTGAGCGCGCGCTATCGATCGAGTCCCGCCTGCGCCTCTTTCTCCAGCTCTGCGACGCCGTGCAGTACGCGCACCGCAGCCTGATCATTCATCGCGACATCAAACCGGCCAACGTGCTGGTTACCAGCGAAAGCATCCCCAAACTCCTCGACTTCGGCATCGCCAAACTGACGTCGGCACAGACCGACGCGACCGTGACCCGGCTGATGACACCGGACTACGCCAGTCCTGAACAACTGGCCGGCAAGCTGGTGACGACCGCGACCGACGTCTATTCGCTCGGACTGCTGCTGTTCGAGATCCTCACCGGCACGCGCGCGTTTGCAGGGATACAACGCACCGCGGATACCGAGCCGCCGCGCGCCAGCAGCGTCTCCGGCCTCCATGCGCTTCGCGGCGATCTCGATCGGATCCTTCTCGTCGCTCTCGATCCCGATCCCGATCGCCGCTATGCCTCGGTCGAGAAACTCGCCGACGACGTTCGCCGTCATCTCGACGGCCATCCGGTCGCCGCGCGCGGTGCTTCGCCTGGCTATCGGACAACGAAGTTCGTCCGGCGCAACAAGCTCTTCGTCGCCGCGGCCGCGGTCGCTGTCGTTGTCGCCATCGTGGCGTTCATGGCTGTCCTGCAACAGAAACGGATCGCCGAGCGTCGCTTCGAGCAGGTGCGTTCGCTCGCTCACGCGGTGGTCTTCGATCTGCACGACGCCATCGCCCGGTTGCCCGGCTCCACCTCGGCACGGGAACTGCTCGTCCGCCACGCCCTCGGATACCTCGATGCGCTCGCAAATGAATCCGCCCGCAACACCCCTCTGCAGATGGAGCTCGCAGCCGCCTATGAACGCGTCGGCGACGTGCAGGGAATGCCCTATCGCGCAAACCTCGGCGACACCGCCGGGGCTCTCGTGAGCTACCGGAAGGCCCTTTCCATCGCCGAAGACGTGCGCTCGCGGCAGCCGGACGACGCCACGACGCTGCTGCTGATCGCCGATCTCCACGACCGCACCGGCTGGGTCGAGCAGCGCTCCCTCCACTTCCGCGAAGCGCTGATGCATCACGAGGCCGCGCGCGCGATCCGCGCGTCGCTTCACGATCAGGTGGCGCTCGCGCGCACCTGGGTGGCGATCGCCGACTCGCGCTATCAGGGCAGGATTGAATCGTCATCCGTTCGCCCCGCTTACGAGAACGCCGTCCACATCCTCGATCGCATTCCGCCCAACGCAGCAAATCGCAGGGACCTCCTGACCGAGACCGGCCGCGTTCATCAGCGCCTCGGCGGTTACTTCACGGGCGTTCTCGAGCACGATCCCGTCCGTGCCCTGCAGCATCACGAAGCGGCGGAGCGTGCGCTTCAGGAACGCGCTGCCCTGGATCCGCAGGATGCCGTCGCCAGACGCAACGTGGCCGACCAGCTCGTGATGACCGCAACCTTACAGAACGGCGTCGGCGACGGTGCCGGTGCTCTCGACAGGACCAGCCGCGCACTCCCCATCCTCCGCGATCTCGCTGCCGCTGACATCAACAACGTCGAAGCGGAACACGATCTCGCCTTCGCCTACACACAGCTTGCCCAGGCCAACATGAACCTGAAACGCTTCGACGACGCCTCAGAAGCCCTCGCCGCCGCGATGGTCATCCACCAGCGACTCGTGGCGCGCGACCCCAACAACCGCGAAGAGCGCCGGGACATCGCCTCCCTCCACGGCCTCATGGGCACCCTCTACAGGTCACGCGGAGACATTCCCAACGGTCAGAAGTATGCCGCGATGGCTCGATCGGAGTTCGAACGATTGAAGTAGGTCACCGGCGAAACTGAGTAAAACCGAGACCAGGCAACCCAACAACCCAGTAACTCAGAAATTCACGGTCAGCCCGCCGATGTACCGGCGCGTGTTGCCATCGGCGTCCAGCGAATCGAGGAGGATCCGGGAGTTCTCCGAACGGGCCAGCTCGATCCCGAGGAGTACTTTCAGATCGAGCGGGAGGTGCAGTGACTGTGCGACGCGAACATCGAAGCGCTGAGTGCGATAGGGGTCGCCGCCATTCGGTTGTGGCTGCTGGAGCTGACGGTAGGAGACCGCCAGGGTGGTGCGCGTCGGAGAGAAGGTCGACTCCACGTCGCCAGCGACGTAAAGCTTCCCGGCCCCGCGGGATGTGACGGAAGGACGTCCCGGTGACGCTGTACCGGCCATTGACGAGACGTCGATGAGAAAGTGGCTGCCGAGCTCTTTGCGGAAGGCGACACGAAGATCGCGGCGAACGTCGCCGGCATCGATGTACAAGCCATCCCAGAAGTGCTCCAGACCGTCGGTGAAGACGATGCGGAGCGGCGTGTCCGCGGCGCTTACGCTGCCGACGACGCTGAAGTGCTCGCGAGCCGTGTCACCGGAGACGATGCCGGCCGAGTACGCATAGTGCGGCAGGAGACGCGAGTCGTCGGACCAGACGATGACGCTCGGCAGAGTGTTCTGCTGCGTGGCGTCGACCACCCTGTACAAGCCCGAGACGACCACCGCTGTGTCCCTGCCGATTTTCAGCTCTGCGCCACCGCGCGGTGCCCATTCCGTGCCGTAGAGACCGACGCGGCTGGACATGCCGTAGCCGACCGAGAACGCCGGCACGATCTCGAACTTCGCGTTCGTCGTCAGATCGGCGGTCCGCAGCGTTGGAGCGGCTATGGTGCCGGGGGCACTGCGGGTGCTCTCCTGCGTCACGCGCAGCAAAACGCCGACGTCGTTACGCCCACTCTGGAGGACGGTCGTGCCAGCCGTGATCTCGATGAGGTCGGACCCCGGCGTGGCCTGGAAGAGGTTCTGCTGCGCGAAATAGCGGACCTGCACTCGCGAGTCGCCGTGGTTCCACTCGAAGTTGTGGGAGCGGACGTCAGCCTGATGCGAATCATCAGGCAGTTCATCGCGATAGCGCCACCACGACCGGGTGGAAGCGAGCCGGTACGAATCGGTCGGCGACGAGCGAAGCTCGATCTGCGCGGCGCTGGCTTCCGCCACGGGTGTTCCGAACGACTCATTGTCGCTCGGGTCCTGAACGCGATGGAGGTTGCCGCGGAAGCCGATCTGCCAGTTGTCGCCGAGACGGCTCTGCAACCCAAGCGCGGTCTGCGCGAAGGCGGGGCCGGACGCGGATGTCGCACCGGCGGTCATGCCAGTCATCGACGTCATCTCCCCTTTGAAGCGCGGCATCGAATACGCGGTGGTCGCCGACGGCCCGATGGGATCGGGAGGCGGCGTCATGACCATGTCGATCTCGCGGAGGATGTCGGGCGGCAGAGAGGCTCGAATCTCCCAAATCCGCTGACTGTTTCCCCTTGTCTCTTTCTCTGCTTCCAGTCTGAGCTTCAACCGATGCTCTTTCCTGGTAGGTACAATCGTCTCGATGGCTGGAGCAAAGCCGTACTTCATGGCAATGATCCTGTAGACGCCGGACGGGAGTTGCGGCAGGCTGAACGAGCCGTCGCTCCCGCTGAAGGTCTGGATGGCGTCGAGGCTGTTCAGATTGAGGGCGATGACGAGGGCATTGCCCACGGGCCGCGTGGAGGGGCTGGTCACGTTGCCCAGCACCTGAAGGAAGGCAGGAAGCGGAACTTCGGATTGCGCAGGGACAGCGAGGATGACGATGGCAGCGGACGCAATCGCTATCGCACGCAGTTGGCGCATCAGATCTCCCCTCCGTTCCCTCACCGAGTCTAAGGAGTCGGGTGCCGAGAGTCAAATCGAGGAACGTGACAGGTTTGTTAGGAGTGGGGGGTGGGAGGTGGGGAGTGGGGGGTGGGAGGTGGGGGGTGGGGGGTGGGAGCAGACCCCTCACGCTGCAAGCGTGAAGCCTTACGCCGTAAGCTTGAAACCTTACGGCGTAGTTCAGACCCTACACTGCAGGATTGAAGACCTGCCGCGCAAGCTTGAAACCTTGCCGCGTAAGCTTGAAACCTTACCGCGCAAGCTTGAAACCTTGCCGCCCAAGCTTGAAACCCTGCCGCGCAAGCTCGAGACCTTGCCGCGTAAGCTCGAGACCATACGACTCGAGCTCGACACCTTACGACGCCAAGCTTGAAGTGAGTACCGGCCGGCAGATGTGAAGCCGCGCGTGCTCCCAACCCCCACTCCCCCACCGTGATATACCCAAACCCAATGCGTCGAACCAAGATCATCGCCACGCTCGGCCCGGCGTGCGCTTCCGAAGAGATCGTCCTGCGTCTGCTGACCTCGGGGGTGGATGTCTTCCGGATGAACTTCTCACACGGGACGCCGGCAGGCCGGATACGGCTCATCGAGATCATCCGCCGCGTCGCCACCGACCACGGCAAGTACATCCCCATCATGGGCGATATCCAGGGGCCCAAGCTCCGAATCGGAGATGTCGACGGCGTCATTCAACTTCAGGCCGGACAGATGCTGACGATCACCACCGAGCCCCTGGTGGGCAATGCCTCGATCGTCTCCACCCCCTTCACTCCCCTGCCGCGTGAAGTGCAGCTCGGCCAGCGCATCCTCATCAACGACGGACTGGTCGAGCTGGTCGTGGCGGCGGTAGAGGGCACCAGGGTCCTGACGCGCGTCATTCACGGCGGGCCGATCTCGTCGAACAAAGGGATGAACTTTCCGGACACGGAGCTGACCATTCCGGCGATCACAGAGAAGGACCGCGAGGACGTCGCCTTCGCCGTCGGCAATCAGCTCGACTACATCGCCGCGTCGTTCATCCGGCGGCGGGCTGACATCGTCGAGCTTCGAACGCTCCTCCACGCGCTCGGCGGCGATGAGATCAACATCGTGGCCAAGCTCGAGAAGTCGCAGGCGATCGATTCGCTCGAAGACATCCTCGAAGTGAGCGATGGAGTGATGGTTGCCCGTGGCGACCTCGGCGTGGAGTTGCCCCCCGAGGCCGTGCCCATCGTGCAGAAACGCGTGCTGAACAAGGCAAGCGTGTGGGGCCGTTTCGCGATCACAGCCACACAGATGCTCGAGTCGATGACCACCAACTCGCGCCCGACGCGCGCGGAGGCTTCCGATGTAGCCAACGCGATCTTCGACGGCTCCGACGCCGTGATGCTTTCGGCGGAGACCGCGTCGGGCAACTACCCGGTCGAGGCGGTGCAGATGATGGCGCGGATCATCATGTCCGCCGAACAGAACCGGCAGTTTCAGGTTGCCGGCGGCAGAGAGCCGTTTCGCGTCTCCTCCGAAACCGACGAGTTCACCGACGCACTGGCAGGCGCCGCCAACTACGCCGCACAGCAACTCGACGCCAAGTTCATCATCGTTTTCACGCAGACAGGATTCGCCGCGCGGCTGATGTCGAAGTTCCGCCCGTCCCAGCCGATCATCGCCCTCACCCCGTCACCATGGGTAGCCCGGCGAATGAACATGCTGTGGGGTGTGCAGCCCTTCGTGCTGCGCGAGGTCGGCGAATACCACGAACAGATCGTCGAGCGCGTGGACGACTTCCTGCTGAGCCACGACATCGTCGCCTCCGGCGACCGGCTGGTCATTCTGATGGGATCACCGATCTACCAGCGAGCGAAGACGAATCTGTTGAGGGTGCATCGGGTGAAGCAGTAGTGTTGATCTGGTAGGGGTAGTGGATCGGTCGATCAGTGGATCAGTGGATCGGTCGATCGGTCGATCGGTGGATCGGTCGATCGGTGGATCAGTGGATCGGTCGATCGGTGGATCGGTCGATCGGTGGATCAGTGGGTCGGTGGATCAGTGGGTCGGTGGATCAGTGGGTCGGTGGATCAGTGGATCAGAACCTGATGATCTGATCGACTGATCGACTGATCCACCGATCGACTAATCCACTCGTCTCAACCCAACCACCCACATCAAATCGTCGCCGCCAGCGCTGGTTGCAACGACCTTCCGAGCACTCGCGCAATCGCGTCGCACTCCCGAACGATGTTCGCGAATGCTTCCGGCAGAATCGCCTGCGGGCCGTCGGAGAGCGCTTCTTCAGGCTTGTGGTGAACTTCGATCAGCACACCATCAGCGCCGCAGGCGATCGAGGCGCGCGACATCGGAGCGACCTTGTTGCGCTTGCCGGTGCCGTGGCTGGGGTCGACGAGGATGGGCAGGTGGCTGATCCGCTTGACGGCCGGAACGATCGAAAGGTCGAGCGTGTTGCGCGTGTGGTCCGCGAAAGTCCGCACACCGCGCTCGCAGAGGATCACGTTGTAGTTCCCCTCGGACATGATGTATTCGGCCGAGAGCAGCAGTTCTTCCAACGTGGCCGACATACCCCGCTTCAGGAGTACCGGCTTGCGGGAACGGCCAGCCGTCTTCAGCAACGAGAAGTTCTGCATGTTGCGCGCGCCGATCTGAATGCAGTCGGCGTACTTCTCGACGAGCGCCAGCGACTCGTTGTCGATGGCTTCCGTGACGATGGGAAGATCGAACTCCTCGCGAATGCGTGCCAGAATCTCGAGACCCTCCTCGCCCAATCCCTGGAACGAGTAGGGCGACGTGCGTGGCTTGTAGGCGCCGCCGCGAAAGATCTGGCCGCCGGCGTTCCTGATTCCTTCGGCGATAGCGCGGGCCTGATCGAGCGACTCCACCGCGCACGGACCCCCGACGACAATGACGCCATTGCCTCCGACGTCGACCCCGCCAACCTTGATGATGCTGTCTTCGGGACGCGCCTCCCGGCTGACGAGCTTGTACGCGTGCGAGACGCGGATGACTTCCTTGACGCCGGGATAGTTTTCCAGGACTTCGGGGTCGGCCTTGCCCTGTTTTCCGGTGATACCGATAGCGGTACGGTTCGCTCCCGGGATCGCGTGCGCCTTCAGCCCCATCCGCTCAATGTGGCGGACAACCGCTTCGATTTGATCGGGCCGGGCGCCGGCCTCCATGACGACGAGCATTGTGGCCAGTATAATCGACTGTTCTGAAGCACCATTCCGGGAGATCCGAATCATGAAGAAGACATTGATCGCCGCCGCCCTCGTCCTTGCCGCAACGCAAGCGTTCGCCGCGAGCTACTGGGTTGTTTTGAAGGATGGGACTCGCTACGAAGCAAAAGCGAAGTGGACTGTCGTCAACGGCAAGGCTATGGTCAACCTGGTGAACGGCAACGTTCTCAGTTTCGATCCCAGCGCGATCGACGTGTCGAAGTCAGACGAGGTCACCCGGCTCGGCGGCGGATCACTCATCGGCGTCGAACAGGCGCCGGTCACAGGAACCGCAAAGGCTTCCACACTAGGCAGCGCGATCCGCCTTCACCAACTGGCGCCGGCACAAGCTCCAACTACTGCTCCTGCCGCTCCGGCCGATACCCCCCCGCCGTCGTCGTCCCCAGCAGGAAGCCTCGGACCTGACGTCATCAGCAGGTTCGAAAGGGGCTTCGAGAACGCCGGCATCTTCGAGCACAAGCTCGTCGCCACAGGCGCCCATTCACTTCGTGCCGACCTCACAGCCGACAACGAAGACAAGGTATTCAACTCGCTGACAGCGACAGCGTTTCTGATCGTACACAACGCCGGCATCCCCGGCCTGCAGATCGATTCGGTCGACCTGTTCATCAAGACCACCACCGGCGGCGCCGCCGGACGCTTTCACGTCACCCGCGACGACGCCCAGGCGCTTGATTCGAAGACGATCACACCCGAAGCGTATTTCGTGCTGAAAGTGCTGATTTGACGGTGCGCGCGCTGGTGTCGCTGGTGTAGGGCCGCCGCCCTCGGCGGCCTGGTTCTTGCGCCGCCCGAAGAGATGGCCGCCGAGGCGGCGGCCCTACACAGAACCGACGGCGCCAGGCAGATCACCGCATGACGTCGACGCTGGCCGCGCCGCCATAGACAGTGACGTAGCGGAAGTTTCGCCGCTCTTCGTCGATGATCGTCCGCTCTCCGGCGGCGAGGACGAATTGCTCGACGCCCCCCTCGACGACATTGAGCTCGGAACGGCTGTTGGCGAAGCGTACGGTCACGTTCCGTGCTGTATCACCGACTACCCGGACTGTGAATCTGGCACGGCCTGACGTCGGTCCGAAGTCGTACGCGGTGGCGGGAGTCTTGCGCGATATGGTGACAGCGGTACCGCCAATCACGGCGATCTCCGGAAGGGCGGTTTCGAAGTCGAACGATGCAACCGGCGCGCCGATGCGTTGCGTGGGCGCGAACTGCGCGGCATCCCGTTGTGCGAGATAGTTCCAGCGGCGCGCCGGAGGTCGTCCGAGAAGCTGCGGACGGGTGAACTGATCGGACGGAGGATCGCGCAGCAGCAGGTCATCGCGCCATTTTCGGACGATGTGCCAGTCTCCGCCGGTGACGATGAAGTTGCCGAACTCCTGAGTCAGATCGATCGCGACGATGAGACCGCCCACACCATTCGCACTGCGCACGGCCACGACCATGCGGTTCTGTTTGTCCCGAGCCAGCTTGCTGACGTCATAGGTATCCAGCGCCTCATTGTCGTCGCTGACATGACGCCCTCCGACCGCGACACCATTGAAGTAGAGCGTGTACTCCGGATCGCCCAGCATCTTGATCCGCGTGAAAGCCCGGTTCGGCGGCAGGTCGAACTCGCGCGTGGCAAAGAAGGCCACCGGATCGCCTTGCGCCAGGCGGCTCTCCTGCCAGATCCACTGCGCCCGTCCGGTGTTGTCGAAGAACTTGTGCGAGTAAAGCAACTCCAGCCGGCTGAAGGCCGCGACGGCTACGAAGATCGACAAGGCGATGAGGATCAGACGGCGGATGAGGATTGAATCCGGGTTGGGGAGTGGGGGGTGGAGGGTGGGGGATGGAAGCGACGATGTTTGCAGATCTCCCACTCCCCACCCCCCAATCCCCACTCCCCCATTAGAATTCTCGCCATTCATGAAGTCAGTCATTGTAATTCCCGCGCGATGGGCTTCCTCGCGCTTCCCTGGCAAGCCGCTGGCGGTCATCGCGGGGGTGTCGCTCATCCAGCGTGTCTACGAGCGCGCGGTGCGGTCGCTTCGCGCCAGTGCGGTCTTCGTGGCGACAGATGACGACCGCATCGCCGGGCACATCACCTCCTTCGGCGGCCGGTTTGTGCGGCCGATGCCGGGGAACGGGAGTGAATTTCAGAGCGGCACGGACCGCATCGCCGCGTCGCTCGATCTACTGGGCGAGGTGTACGACCAGGTCGTCAACGTTCAGGGCGACGAGCCGATGATCGACATCGGCGCGGTCGATGCCGTCATCGACGTACTGCAGACGACCGGCGTCGACATGGCCACTCTCGCCACGCCGATTGAACGCGACGACGAGCGGCAGTCGCGCGACGTAGTCAAAGTGGTCACGTCGCTCGAAGGCGATGCCCTCTACTTCTCTCGTGCGCCGCTCGCCGGGGCACAGCGGCACGTGGGCCTGTACGGCTACCAGACCGGCGTACTTCGCGCCCTCGCCGCGCTCGCGCCATCGCCCCTGGAACTGGCAGAATCACTCGAACAGTTGCGGGCATTGCAGAACGGCTTTAAAATCCGCGTTGTTCAAACAACAAGGCCCCACCTCGGAGTCGATCGTCCCGAGGACGTGGCGCGCGTCGAATATGAACTGGCTAAACAAATGTAACGTCGTGGAGCGTTCGTGAGCTGCGTGCTCGCGCACATACGATTCTTCGCCACAGCCAGCACCACTCTCCCCTCCAGCAAGCAGCCCGGGCCGCGCCGCCATTCAGGCGGGCGCAGGCTCTGCACTCTCTCTCAACACACGGAGGCATGACCGATGAGCACCAAGTACATTTTCGTGACGGGCGGTGTTGTTTCCGGACTTGGCAAAGGAATCGCGGCAGCCTCGATCGGCGCGCTCCTCGAAGCGCGGGGATTCTGCGTCACGCTGCTGAAATTCGATCCCTACATCAACGTCGATCCAGGCACGATGTCGCCGTTCCAGCACGGCGAAGTCTTCGTCACCGATGACGGCGCTGAGACCGACCTCGACCTCGGACACTACGAGCGCTTCACGTCGATGCGCGCGACGCGGAAGAACAACTTCACCACCGGCCGCATCTACCTCAAGGTCATCGAGAAGGAGCGCCGCGGTGATTACCTCGGCAAGACCGTGCAGGTCATCCCTCACATCACCGACGAGATCAAGAAATGCATCCGCGAGGTCAGCGACGGGGTTGACGTCGTCATCGTCGAGATCGGCGGCACGGTCGGCGACATCGAGTCACTTCCGTTCCTGGAGGCGATCCGGCAGTTCCGGCTCGAAGTCGGCCGCGGCAACGCCATCAATGTCCACCTGACGCTCGTGCCGTACATCAAAGCGTCGGACGAACTGAAGACGAAGCCGACCCAGCATTCCGTACAGAAGCTGCGCGAGATCGGCATCCAGCCGGACGTGCTCCTCTGCCGCTCCGAGCATGCCATCCCAGACGACATGCGCGACAAGATCGCGCTCTTCTGCAACGTCGAACAGGAAGCGGTCATCCCGGCACTCGACGTCGAGTTCATCTATCAGGTGCCGCTGGCCTTTTCGCGCGAGCGGCTCGACGAGATCCTCCTCGACAAGCTGCACCTTCCGCACGACGAGATCGGCGCCCTGACGAAGTGGGAAGAGATTATCCGCAAGCTGCGGCATCCCGAAGACGAAGTGAAGATCGGCTTCGTCGGCAAGTACATCGAGTTCGGCGACTCGTACAAATCGCTGAACGAGGCGCTCATGCACGGCGGCATCGCCAACAACGTGAAGGTGCGCATCATCTATATCGATTCCGAAGAGCTCGAGACCGAGGGGTATCACGGGGACCTGGGACGCGTGGATGGGATTCTGGTCGGACCGGGCTTCGGCTCTCGCGGCGTCGAAGGGAAACTGCGCGCCATCCGTTATGCGCGCGAGAAGCGAATCCCGTTCCTCGGAATATGCCTGGGGATGCAGTGCGCCACCATCGAGTTTGCGCGCAACGTGGCCGGTATGGTGGGCGCGAACTCGACCGAGTTCGACGATGAGTCGCCGTACAAGGTGATCTACAAGCTGCGCGATCTGATCGGCGTCGACGCGCTCGGCGGCACGATGCGTCTCGGCAAGTATCCGTGCGGACTCAAAGAAGGATCGATCGCCCGGCAGGCCTACGGCGTCGAGCTGACCGACGAACGACACCGCCATCGCTACGAGGTCAATCCCGAGTATGTCCCACAGCTCGAGGAGCGCGGTTTCCACGTGACCGGCCTCTCACCCGACGGGAAGTTCGTGGAGATCATCGAGCTGGCCGGCCATCCCTGGTTCCTCGGCTGTCAGTTCCATCCCGAGTACAAATCGCGTCCGACCGCGCCACACCCACTCTTCCGCTCGTTCATCGCCGCGTCACGCGCAAATAAGACCGCGGCCAAAACGGCGGCGGTGGTTGCAGCGCACGAGAAGGAGCTCGTATGAAGGTACTTCGCCACATTGGTGCAGCCATCGCCGGCTTGATCGCCGCATTCCTCGTGATCTTCGTATCCGAATCGATCTCTCACCGGATCTTTCCGCCGCCGCCCGGAATGAGCATGCAGGACATGGCGCAGGTAAAGGCCTTCGTAGCCACGCTGCCGTTGTCCGTTCTCCTGATCGTGCTGGCCGGCCATCTGATCGCGGCATTCGCCGGGACGTGGATCGCCGCGAAGATCAGCCATAGTGCGATCACCGGCTTCGTCGTCGGTGCGCTTCTGCTGTGCGGGGGGATCGCGAACGCGATCATGCTTCCGCAGCCGGTCTGGTATTCGATCGCCTCGTTCGTGATCTATTTCAGCGCGACGTGGGTAGGGGCGAGGATGGGGGCGCGCGTGTCGTGAGGGGAATCAGCGAGGGCGGATGTACACCCTGCGGCGGGACGCCGCCGAGCCAGCCGCCGAGACGCCAGCGTTCCAACCAAGACGGCGAAGCGACGGAACGCTGGCGTCCCGCCGGCTGGCCGGGCGCCGTCTCGGCGCCCAACTCGGATCTACCCATGAGTACAATGCCCCGCTCATGAACACGCGTCCAATCGCGATCACCGGCGACATCTCTTTCGGTGGCGACCACCCTCCCCTCTTCATCGCTGGCCCTTGCGTGATCGAGTCGCGCGAGCATGCGCTACGCATGGCGCGGACGCTTCTGGCGCTGCGCGATGAGCTGAAGATCAACCTCGTCTTCAAGTCGTCGTTCGACAAGGCCAACCGGACCTCGATCGAGTCGTTTCGCGGGCCGGGGATCGAGGAGGGGCTCGACATCCTGCGCGCCGTGAAAGAGGAGACAGGCCTGCCTCTTCTCTCGGACATCCACGAATGGCAGCAGGCCGAGCGCGCAGCCGAGGTGCTCGACATCCTGCAGATACCGGCATTCCTCTGCCGGCAGACAGACCTCGTGGCAGCGGCGGCGCGGACCGGAAAAGCGGTCGGCGTGAAGAAGGGACAGTTTCTCTCGCCGGAAGAGGCCAGAAACATCCTCGACAAAGGCCGCGAGGTTGGGAACGAGCGCGTCTTCATCACGGAACGCGGCTCGTCCTTCGGTTATCAGAACCTCGTCGTCGACATGCGCGCTTTCCCGATCCTTCGCGCCTTCGGGGCGCCGGTGGTTTACGACATCACGCATTCGATGCAGAAACCGGGTGGCGAAGGGAAACAGACCGGTGGTACGCCGCAGTTCGCGCGGCCGCTCGCACGCGCGGCAGCCGCTGCCGGCGCGGACGGGTTCTTCATGGAGGTTCACGACAACCCGCCCGCCGCTCTGAGCGACAGGTCGACACAGATCCGCCCCGAAGTGGCGCGTGAGATCATCGGGGACATTCTGGCGATGCGGGCGGTTTTACCTCCGCTCTGAGGAGTGCGCATGTCGAAGCTCCGGCGCATCGTTGCAATCGTTGCCGCGCTCTATCTGCTGCTGGTCCTGCTCGACCGTTTCATCCTCGTCGAGTTGCTCGTGCGCCGTATCGGCGTCTCGGTCCTTCTGGCCCTGCTGGCGGCCTTCGCCATCATCGGAACCGGCTTCGCGGTACGTGGCGCGCTCGCGCGCGCCTGGCACGCCGAGGATGCCGATCTTCCGCGTGACTTCCTCCTCGGCTATCCCCTTTTCGGCGCGCTTTGCTTTCTGGCCGGGACTCTGAATGTCTCGTCGTGGTCGATGGGCGCCGTGCTCGTCGTCTGCGGAGTCGGCGGGATTTACGTCGTTGTGCGGCGATTCGAATCGCGCCTGCCTGTGATGCCGCAGGTAGCCGAGCCGTTCGCGCTCATCGCTATCGCCGTCGTCTTCCTCTGTGCTCTCATTGCCGCGCAAGCTCCGCCCTCATCCCTCGATGAAGTGGCCTATCACCTGGCCGTGCCGTGGACCTGGGTGAAGGAACACCAAGCCATCGATCTGCCACTGATTTCGCATTCGTACTTCCCTCTCGGTTTCGAATCGGCCGATCTGCCACTCCTGGCAATCCTGGGTCAGATCGGCGGAGGTATCGCCTCGCACTTCCTCCACGTCGGCGCTGCCCTGGCGGCGACGGCGATGCTCTTTCGGCTTGCTCGAGGCAACAGACTCGCCGTTGCTGCGATCGTGACCACCCCGGCGCTGGCCGTGATCGCAGGCTGGTCACTCGTCGACTGGCCGTTGATCGGAATCTGCGCCGCGCTCGTTCTCTCGCTCGACGACGGTGACGCAGCAGCGATCTCGATGGCACTAGCGGCGGGACTGCTGACCAAGTACACGTTCGTCCCGTTCGCGATCATTGCCGTGGGATGTTGGGCGTGGGGCGTGCGCCGCACGAGAAGGACAGCAGCATCGGAGCCCGACTCCTACTCCCCACTCCCCATCCCCCATCCCCTACGAACCTTACTCATTGGCTTGGCCCTCGGTTCCATCTTCCTGATCCGCAATCTCATTCTCACCCGGAATCCGATCGCGCCGTTTCTCTCGGCGGGAGCGCCGCATGTGGCGGGCTATCGGGCGCCGTTCCTCTCCGACTACGTCTTCGATGGGCGCTTCCTCGACGAAGGCCTCGGGGCATCGATCCTGGCGATGTGTACGCTGCCGGCGGGGGCGCTGGCGTGGATACTCGTCATCGTGGCGTTGTTACTGTTCCTGCTGGCGCCGTCGTCGCGAATCCTCCTGCCGTTTCTCGCGATTCCCGCCGCGCGATCGCTGCGCCCAACTCCGTTCCTGCGTGTGCTGCTCTCGATTGCAATCGTGGTGCAGCTCTTCCTCATCGGTTACTTCGTTGACCGAAGCGGCGCGTTCTCGCTCCTTTCCGGAGCCGCCTCGGATCACGAGTTTCTGACGAAGATGCGCCCGTCGTACGCGACCACGCAGACGATCGACGCGCTCCTCCCCGCGGATGGCCGCACCCTCGTCATCGGCCTCAACGAGACATTCTGGTTCGCGCGACGCGTGCGGGCCGGCGGCAACTTCGACGGTCCGCGCATCTCCAGCTACCTCGAGACGCCGACGCCCGAGGCACTCTATGCGCGGCTGAAAAGAGACGGCATCACCCATGTCGCCGTCGTCGCTCCTCCACCGGCGAACACTGCTGTTCCGCAAAAGCTAGCGGAGCGTGAAACTGCCCTCACCCGGGACGCCCAGCGCATGCTCGCGCAGACGCTCGATCACTATGCTTCCAACGTCGCGTCGGGCGCCGGCGCAACCGTCTTCACATTGAAATAGGAGATCTCATGGAAAAAGTCACAGGAATCGGCGGGATTTTCTTCAAGTCGGCAGATGCAAAGTCGTTACGCGACTGGTACCGCGATCACCTCGGCATCCCCGTCGATGAGACGTACGGAGGAGCATCGTTCGAATGGCGTGAGCGCGACGAGCCGGACACGATCGGAACGACCATCTGGTCGCCCTTTCCATCGACAACGACGTACCTGGATCCGACGAAGGCGCCCTTCATGATCAACTACCGCGTCGCCAACCTCGATGCCATGCTCGAACAGTTGCGTAATGCCGGAGCGGTTGTCGACGAAAAGGTCGACGACTCCGACTACGGCCGCTTCGGCTGGGCCACCGATCCCGATGGCAACCGGTTCGAGTTGTGGGAGCCGAAGAAATAAGTGGGGTGTGGGGTGTGGGAGTTAGGTGAAACCGCAGAAGACCGTCGCGGCGTACTCTCCCACTCCCCACCCCCCACAAACCACTCCCCCCTTACAACAACGTCCCCTTCAGAATCATCAGCGCTACGGTGAAGTAGATACACAACCCCGTCACGTCGACCAGTGTGGCAACGAACGGCGCGGAGGCGGTGGCGGGATCGAAACCGAGCTTGCGGAGGATGAACGGGAGCATGGAGCCGGCGAGCGTGCCGAACAGAACGACGCCGATCAGCGAGAACCAGACGGTCAGCGCCACGAGCATGTAGTGGCCGCCGTATTCGTGCCATCCGAGCTTCTCCCAAAGCACGATGCGGATGAAGCCGATGAAACCGAGGAGCGAGCCGAGGGCCAGACCGGAGAGGATCTCGCGCCGGAAAACGCGGAACCAGTCACGCAGCCGCAACTCGCGCAGCGCCAGGGAACGGATGATCAGCGAGGTCGCCTGGGAACCGGAATTACCGCCGCTGGAGATGATCAGCGGTACGAAAAGAGCGAGAACGACAGCCCGTGCGATCTCCTTCTCGAAGAAACTCATCGCCGTCGCCGTGAGCATTTCACCGATAAACAACGCCGACAGCCAGCCGGCGCGCTTCTTGATCATCGAAAGCACGTTCACCTGCAGATAGGGCGCATCGAGCGCTTCCATGCCGCCGAGTTTCTGGATGTCTTCCGTCGCCTCCTGCTCAGCGACATCGAACACGTCATCGACGGTGATGATACCGAGCATGTGGCCATCCGCATCGGTGACTGGGAGCGCCAGGCGGTCGTATTTCTCGAAGGCTTTGAGCACCTCCTCGCGGTCGTCCGTCGCATTCAACTTCACCAGCGGCGGATCGTCGATGTCCGTCACCTTCAACGACGGCTCGGCCAGAACCAGAGAGCTGAGTCGGATGTCTTCGACGAGCATTCCGCGCTGGTCGACGATGTAAACGACGTTGACGGTCTCCTTGCCCGGGCCGATCTTGCGAATGTAGTCGAGCGCCTCGGAGGCGGTCATCTCCGGTTGGATGGTGACGTAGCGCGGCGTCATGTACCGTCCGGCCGTGTCTTCCGGATAGCCGAGGAGCCAGCGCGCGTTTTTCAAGTCCTCGGGAGAGAGCGATGTCAGCAGCCGCCGTGTCACTTCCGCCGGCATCTCTTCGAGCAGGCGCGTCCGATCGTCGGGGTTCATCTCCGCAAGCACGTTGCGCACCTGCTCGTTGCTGAGCGATTCGATGAGACCTTCCTGATGGTCGGGAGGGAGGTATGAGAAAACCTCGCCGGCTTCGTTGCGCGGCAGCACACGGAAGACGAATCCCTCCTCATCGCGCGGCAGCGCGATGATCAGATCCGCCACATCCGATGGGTGCAGATCCGTGAGACGGTCGCGCAGCTGGTTCCAGTTCTGCAGCCGGATCAACTCGCGCATCTCGTCGCCAATGGACACGGTATCGTTCATCGCCAGATCTCCATTTTCGGAGGGTACGGGAAGCGTTGCCGAAAGTCGACGCACGTTCGTCGCCCATCCTGAGATAATAACCAGCCACAACATGACTACGATGCGCTTGGAACTGCTGGGTGATTTGTTGATCCGCTCCGGCAATGGCTCGCTCGTGACCATCGCCGCAAAGAAATCCCAGGCTTTGCTTGCGTATCTGGCGATGAAGCCGTCGCAGCACGTGTCGCGTGAAAAGCTGGCCGGCTTGCTCTGGTCGAGCACCGGCCCCGATCAGGCACGGCAGAGTCTTCGCCAGACGCTGTCGTCCGTCCGCAAGGAGTTGTCGCAAATCGCTCCGAAGCAGAAGACGCTGATCGAGGAGAACGATCTTCTCTCTCTCGACCGCTCGGTGACGTGCGACGTACCCGAGCTCGAGTCGCTGATCGGCGCCGGGACGGAGGAGGCGCTGAAACAGGCCATCGATCTCTATCGCGGCGATTTCCTGGAAGGCTTCGTCATCAACGAAGAGCGCTTCGATCAATTCGTCATCGGTGAGCGGGACCGCTTGCATCGCATGGCCCTTCGGGCGCATGCACAGCTCGTCGAGCTTCAGTCGAGGCGCGGCGCGCTGGATGAGGCCATCGGTACCGCTCAGAGATCGCTACGCCTCGATATCCTGCAGGAGTCGATGCACCGAACGCTGATGCGGCTCTACATCCAGAGCGGCGACATCGTCGAAGCACTGCAGCAATACGAGACGTGCGCCAGGGTGCTCAAGCGGGAGTTACGCATCGAGCCGGATGCGGAGACGAAAGCAGTGCATCATGAGCTCCTGCAGGTCCGCGCGCGCCGCGGAGATAAGGAAGCGGAGCGCGGCGGCCGCAAGAAGACCGTACTGCTCGTCGAAGACAACGTCCTCAGCCGCGAACTGACCAACGCACTGCTCAAGTCAGCCGGCTACGCCGTCGTTCTGGCCAAAGACGGCGCCGAAGCACTGATGATGGTGGGAAGAGAAGAAGTCGACTTGCTTCTGATCGACGTCGACCTGCCCTACATCGACGGGCACTCGCTGCTGGAAGCAATGCACGAGAACGGCGTCGCCGTCCCGGCAATCTTCATCTCCGGTCTGCCCGGCGACGATGTGGAGGTACGCGCCTTCGAAGTCGGCGCCGCCGATTTCATCCGCAAGCCGGTGAAGAACAGCGTGCTGCTGGCAAGGGTGGCGAAGGTGATGAAAGATGCTGGCTGAGGCCAGTCGATCGGTGAGCAGTGGAACAGTCGAACAGTGGATCAGTGGATCAGTGGATCAGTGGATCAGTGGATCAGTGGATCAGTGGATCAGGAACAAGACGGCGCCTGACCTTGATCCACTGATCGACGATTCTACCGATCCAGTGCATCAGAAAATAGAACGCAACTGCTCCTGGTCCACTGATCTACTGGTCCACTGATCTACTAATCCACTGATCTACTAATCCACCGATCTACGATTCATCGACTACCACCGGTAGTGCCCGATGATGGTGAAGGCGTTCAGAACATCCTCCTTCTGGGCGCCCTCACCGATGTTGTGAACCATGTAGTGCCGTGCCGTTCCCGGTACGACGTCCGGCGCGACGATTCCGATGTGATCGAGCCCGCCCGTCAGCCGCCAGGCGACGACGTCGCCGGGTTCGTACCCGCCTGCCGCTTTCTTTCCGCGGCGCGTGAAGAAGGTCATCAGGTTCTTTACGCGGCGATGGTCGATATTCGCGTCGGGAGCGCGCAGACCCCAATTCCGCGGATAGAGGCTGAAGTTCCTGCGCATGTCTTCATGCACTTCGCGCTGCAGATCGATGCCGGCGCTTCGGAAGGCGCGGACAACGACGTCGGCACAGACGCCACGCTCGCGCGGGAGGTCGCCAGCCGGATAGCGAAGCACGACATATGACGGGTCGTAGATCGTGGTCACGCCAACCTGTGACGAAGCCGCAACCGCAATCGTGTGTCCAATCGACTGATTGACGGACGAGGGAGCGAGAACCAGGAGCGCCAGAACGACCGCTGCGTATCGCATCATGCCTCGATCGATCGCAGGATTGCCGCCGACGACTTCTCCACATCGTCGCTCGTCGTCGACCAGTTGGAGACCGAGATGCGCATGGCCGCCTTGCCCTGCCAGGTCGTACCAGCCAGCCAGCAGGTGCCTTCACGCTGCACGCGGGTGATGACACCCCGCGTGAGCTCATCACTATCGCCGAACCGGACCAGTACCTGATTGAGGACGACGTCGTTGAGGATGGCCACCCGCGCGTCGCGGCGCAGGATCTCGGCGAACTGGCGGGCTTGACCGCAGCAGCGATCGATGATCGCGGCAATCCCGCGCCTTCCGAGACTACGGAGGGCGGCATAGATGGGAAATCCGCGGGCACGGCGGGAGAACTCCGGAACCCAGTCGAAGTTGTCGCGTTCGGCACCGGTGGTCTGTTCCAGATACTCGGCCGATACGGTCATCGACGCGCGGTGGGAAGCCGAGTCGCGGACGATGACGATACCGCTGTCGTAGGGGACGTTCAGCCATTTGTGCGCGTCATTGGCCCACGAATCAGCCAGCTCGCAGCCGTCGAGCAGCGCGCGCTTCGACTCGGTGGCACGTCCCCAGAGTCCGAAGGCGCCGTCGATGTGCAGCCAGGCGCCTCGCTCGTGTGCGATCTCCGCCAGCTCGCGCAGCGGATCGACCGCGCCGCTGTTCACATTCCCGGCCTGCGCACAGACGATGACAGGCCCATCGAGGCCCCTCAGCATCTCCCTCAACCCGCCGGCGCGCATCCTCCCCTGTTCATCGGCGTCGACCTCGAGCAGCGCGCGTGTACCGAATCCGAGCGTTCGCATCGCCGCATGGATGGTGATGTGGGACGCCGCGCTGACGACGAGGTGAACACGCGGCGCTCCGGCCAGGCCGTTCTCCTCCACGTTCCATCCAACGCGGCGGAGGACGCCGTGACGTGCCGCAGCAAGCGCCGTGAAGTTCGCCATCTGCCCGCCGGTGACAAATCCGACGCTGGCCGTGCGCGGCAGGTCGAAGAGATCGAGCAGCCACTCGCGAGCGACGTCCTCGACTACCGACGAGGCGGGCGAGGTGACATAGATGCCTGCGTTCTGGTCCCACACACTCGTCAGCCAGTCCGCAGCCAGCGCCACCGGCAGACTTCCCCCGATGACGAAGCCGAAGTAGCGTGGACCAGCGCATGCGATGAGTCCACCGTCAGCGCCTTTCACGAGCGCGTCGATGACGGCAGCCGGATCTTCGCCATGATCCGTGAGAGGCACCTTGAGCGCCGCGACGAGCTCATCGCGCGTCGCCACCGCTCCGACATGACGTTCGGGAAGGCCGCGGAGGAAGTCGGTCGAACGTTTGTAAGCGAGGTCGAGAAGATCAGTCATGCAGGCGAAGCGTACATGGTTCGGGATGAGGATGAATGATGAAACAGTGACGCCTTCATTCCATCCCAGGGCCGCCGAAACCTAAAGTCAGGGCCCCGTTTAGTCTGGCCCGCCGCCGGGGCTGGGCGGCGGTGTTTCAAAGTCGCCAGCGGTCCGCTGGCGATCCAGCCGGTGGCGCCACCGGCGCTACCGGCTCATGCGCGTCGCCTCATGGCCAACGTTCACGTCGCCCTCGGCCGGCACGTCGCCGATTTACTCCACAAAACTGTGATCCGGGCTGCCCCACTTCGAGCCAGGTGGCACACACTGTCAGCCGGCTGGCGCACACTGCCGGCTGGGCGGCGCACACTGCCGGCCGGGCGGCGCACACTGCCGGCCGGGTGGCGCACACTGCCGGCCGGGTGGCGCACACTGCCGGCCGGGCGGCGCACACTGCCGGCCGGGTGGCGCACACTGCCGGCCGGGCGGCGCACACTGCCGGCCGGGTGGCGCACACTGCAGGCCGGGTGGCGCACACTGCCGGCCGGGCGGCG
>JBBRNB010000066.1:0-38161 GCA_038230535.1 Thermoanaerobaculia bacterium | reverse complement strand
CCTCGCCGGCTGGCTGGGCGCCGTCTCGGCGCCCGAAATCTGGCGAAAATGGCGGCGGGGACGCCGCCAAGCCAGCCGGCGAGACGCCAGCGTTCCGGTCGCGCAGACCTTAAGTTAGCGTTAGCGCTAATTTGGACAAGTGTCGGGGACACCGGCAAGCGGTCCGACTGAAACAACTGGACACTTTCTTCCGGGGAGCTGTACTTAGGGTCACGGCTCATCGTTCGACGATACTACCAGCCATAGGCAACCCCCACAACCCCACTCCCCACGCCTACTCCCTCTGTTACAATCCGCGCCCCTAACGCCACCCCCTTGTTAGCGTGGCTCACCGCAAAACGAACTTTCGGAGGACCTAATGAAGTCATGGATCAAGCGCACGCTGGTCCTGGCGATGCTGATGGTCTGCATCGCAGGCGTCGCGCAGGCGCAAGGCGCGAATACGTCACAACCGGCCGGAACTGCTCCGGTCGTGGCACAGCAATCGGTTACCACCAGCCAGCCAGCTGAAACGCAGACCGAGGCCAATCTCATACTGCCGGATCTCAGCTCCGTCACGTTTCTTGGAGGGATCACGGGGCAGAAACTGCTCCTCTTCGGTCTCATCGTCTGTGTGCTTGGCCTCCTCTTCGGCTTCGTCATGTACGTACGCCTGAAGAACCTGCCGGTACACAGCTCGATGCGCGAGATCTCGGAGCTGATCTACGAGACCTGCAAGACCTACCTGCAGACACAGGGGAAGTTCATCCTGCTGCTGGAAGTCTTCATCGGCATCATCATGATCTTCTACTTCGGCGTGCTGCGGAACTACGGCCTCACGCGCACGGCGATCATCATCATCTTCAGCCTCGTCGGCATCGCCGGCAGCTACGGAGTGGCCTGGTTCGGCATCCGCGTCAACACGTTCGCCAACTCGCGGTCCGCCTTCGCCTCTCTGCGTGGGAAGCCGTTCCCGACCTATGACATCCCGCTCAAGGCCGGCATGTCGATCGGGATGCTGCTCATCTCCACCGAGCTGGTGCTGATGCTGTTCATCCTGCTCTTCATACCGCGAGACTACGCCGGACCTTGTTTCATCGGATTCGCCATCGGTGAGTCGCTGGGGGCCGCGGCCCTCCGCATCGCCGGCGGCATCTTCACCAAGATCGCCGACATCGGCTCCGACCTGATGAAGATCGTCTTCAACATCAAGGAAGACGATGCCCGCAATCCCGGCGTCATCGCCGATTGCACGGGCGACAACGCCGGCGACTCGGTCGGCCCCACTGCTGACGGATTCGAGACCTACGGCGTCACCGGTGTCGCTCTGATCACCTTCATCCTTCTCGCCGTCAAAAGCCCGGAGGTGCAGACCCAGCTTCTGGTCTGGATCTTCGTCATGCGCGTGCTGATGATCATCACCTCGGCCGTCTCGTACTGGATCAACGACGCCATCGCGGCGGCCAGGTACGGCAATGCCGACACCATGAACTTCGAAGCGCCGCTGACTTCGCTGGTCTGGATCACGTCGATCCTTTCGGTTGGCGTGACCTACGCCGTCTCCTACCTGCTCATCCCCACGCTCGGCGGCGACGCCTCGATGTGGTGGAAACTCTCCTCGATCATCACCTGCGGCACGCTGGCCGGCGCGATCATCCCCGAGATCGTGAAGGTCTTCACCTCCACCGAGTCGCGGCACGTGCAGGAAGTGGTCACGGCATCCCGCGAAGGCGGCGCATCGCTCAACATCCTGGCCGGCCTTATCGCCGGCAACTTCAGCGCTTACTGGATGGGGATCACCATCGCTGCGCTGATGGGCATCGGCGCATGGATCAGCAGCATGTTCCCTATCGGCCCTGCCGGTTCCGAGCACGCTGCGCTGATGATCGCCCCCGCCATCTTTGCCTTCGGCCTCATCGCCTTCGGCTTCCTCGGCATGGGTCCGGTAACGATCGCAGTCGATTCGTATGGCCCCGTCACCGACAACGCCCAGTCGGTTTTCGAACTCTCGACGATCGAATCAATCCCCGGCATCGAAGGGGAGATCAAACGCGACTTCGGCTTCACGCCGTCATTCGAGAAGGGGAAAGACTTCCTCGAGGCCAACGACGGCGCCGGCAACACCTTCAAAGCGACGGCAAAGCCCGTCCTCATCGGCACCGCGGTCGTTGGCGCCACGACCATGATCTTCTCCATCATCATGATGCTCACCGCTGGCTTGACGGACAAGGTGGCTGTGAGCAAGCTCTCGCTCCTCTATCCGCAATTCCTCCTTGGGCTCGTCGTCGGCGGCGCGGTGATCTACTGGTTCACCGGCGCCTCGACCCAGGCCGTTTCCACCGGTGCCTACCGCGCCGTCGAGTTCATCAAAGCCAACATGCACCTCGATGCCGGGGCCACACGCGCCTCGGTCGAAGATTCGAAGAAGGTCGTCGAGATCTGTACCCAGTACGCACAGAAGGGGATGTTCAACATCTTCCTGACGATCTTTTTCTCGACGCTCGCCTTCGCCTGCTTCGAGCCGTTCTTCTTCATCGGCTATCTGATCTCGATCGCGCTCTTCGGTCTCTACCAGGCCATCTTCATGGCCAACGCCGGCGGTGCCTGGGACAACGCCAAGAAGATCGTAGAGGTGGAGCTGAAGGAGCGGGGAACACCGCTGCACGCGGCGTGTGTCATCGGCGATACGGTCGGCGATCCGTTCAAGGACACCTCCTCGGTCGCCATGAACCCGGTCATCAAATTCACCACGCTCTTCGGTCTCCTTGCCGTCGAGCTGGCCGTGCAGATGACAAATAGCGGACAGCAGGGACTGACTCGCATCCTCTCCGTCGTCTTCTTCATCATCTCGATGATCTTCGTCTACCGGTCGTTCTACGGCATGCGCATTCATTCGCAGACGGCCGCGCATTGAGGTGATTCGGTAGATCAGTAGGTCAGTGATCAGTGGATCAGGACGACGATGTTCCTGATCCACTGATCGACCGAGATGTGAGTGGATCGGTGATCAGTGGGTCGGTGATCAGTGGGTCAGGAGGAAGATGTTTCTGGTCCACTGGCCGACGTCGGCTGAGATGTGAGTGGATCGGTAGATCAGAGGGCCAGTGGATCAGCAGAAATGTTCCTGATCACTGATCCACTGATCCACTGATCTACGGATCCACTGCTCACCAGCGCACAGCGCGATCCGCTGACTACGCGCCATTCGCTCGTTTGGGACCAGCATCGGCGCTCAATGAGGAGATACATCGTTCGACCATCCCCTGAAGCGTACGTTGATCGACCGGCTTGGTGAGCACACCGCAAACGCCGTACTGCGCAACGCGCTCCCGGTACTTCGCCGGCAGTCCGGTGGCGATGATCGTGCGAGGCAGTACGTCCGGCTGGCAGCGGTCGAGGTACTCGAGCACACCGAAGCCGTCGATGCCTGGCATGAGCAGATCGAGCACGATGGCGTCGAAGCGCGTGTTGGCGATCTTCTCGATTGCTTCGCGGCCGTTCTCCGCCAGGACGACATCCATGCCCGCGCGGCGGCCGGCCACTGCCGCCAGCTCGGCCGATATCCGGTCGTCGTCCACCACCAGCATTCGCCTTTGCTCCGTCGCCTGATACCCCGTGTCCGGCCGCACCGCGGCGACAACCGCGGCAACCAGTTTGCGATAGCTGAACGGCTTCCGGAAGAGGCGCGAAACGAGCTGTGGGGCCGTGTTCATCACCGTCTGCTCAGGCATTCCTGTCATGAGGAAGACACGGTCCAGCAATTCGGGCTGTTCCATCTCGATGAAATTCAGAACGCCGAAGCCGTTCAGGCCGTGGTGAATGATGAGATCGAGAATGGCCGCGGAGTACTCGTGCGCCCGCAGCTTCTCGATGGCCGCATAGCCCTCTTCGACGAAGTCGACAACGAATCCCTCGCGTTCCAGCGGGATCCGGAGGATCAACTCCGCGGCACGATCATCCTCGACGATGAGAACTCGCAATTGAGCTTGCTCTTGTTTCACTACATCAGGAAGTATATGCTGGATGCTTGCCGCAAAGCATACAAGGTTCACGAATTCGCTTGGTTGGCAACCGCGGACATCCGTCATTAGGCGCGGACACAGTTCTGGACTCGATGACCCAATCGGTCATCTCCACCGATATCAAGGGCACGATCCTTTCCTGGAATCGTGCCGCCGAGGAGTTGTACGGCCGGACTGGCGAGAGTGTGATCGGGAGTCCGCTGCGTGAGGCCTTGCCCGCCGATCGCGCCCTGGCAGAGCTGCCGGTAATATTCGAAGTGCTGCGCGCAGGAGGGTCGTGGTCGGCGACGCGGCAGGTCAATCACCAATCCCTTGTCCTGCTCACAGGCTCCCCTGTCCGCGACGACGGCGAAAACGTATCTGGATTCGTCTTTGTCTCCATCCCTCTCGACGGTTTGGCTTTGCCACCGCCCGTCGAGAGCGAGCGCCTGCGCCAACGGGAAGCACAACTCCATCAAGCCCAGCAGATCGCGCGCATTGCCAGTTGGAGCTGGCACGTCGCCAGCGATGCCCTCGAGGAATCGGCCGAATTGCTGGAGATCCTCGGTCTCGACCCCACCAGCAACCTTACGCTCACCGAACTACTGAACAGTTGCGTCCATCCGGAGGATCGCGACAGGCTCGGCGCTGCGTGCCAGCGGGCCAGCGTCGAAGACCTTCCGCTCGACGTCGAATGCCGCTTTCGAGCTCCCATCGGGGCCGAGCGTGTCCTCCATCTGCGCGCGCAGCGCGTTCTCGACCAGAGCGGCGATGTCGAGCGCATCGACGGCGTCGCTCAGGACGTGACCGCCATCCTCGAGTACGAGGGCATCTCCACCGACTGGGTCCGCCTCGGCGCAGAAGCCGTCGAGCGGATCGCCGCCCGACTACCCGACGTCGTGATCCTCGACCTGGGCCTGCCCGACGTCAACGGAATTAGGTTGTACGAAGAGATCGCCGGACGATGGCCCGGCCTCCCCATACTCTTTTCGACAGGCCACGGTGACGAGAAACTGCTGACCAACACCCCCGGCGGAAAACTCGTCGGTTACCTGCAAAAGCCGTATACATCCGATGTCCTCATCGCGGCGTTGGAGGAGTTGTTGCGGTGATGGTGCCGGCACCCCTCTACTTCCCCTTCACCTGCTCGAAAAACGCCACCAGCTTCGGCGACCAGGCCGTGCGATCGAGTTGCAGGGAATGATTCAGACGTAGCGCTGTCTGGATGTCCGACGTGGCGCTGGCGAGGAGTGGATCGCCATTGCGCGACAGCATCGCCTGGGTGTAGCGCGTACATCCGCGCAGCAGATACGCCTCCGCGCTCTCCTTCGTAGCGATGAGTTGCGTGAGGACGCGATCGGATGACGTGAGGTCGCCGCCGGCGAAGGCGCGGTACGCCGTTTCGAGCTGCTCGCGCGTTGGATCAGGCGGCACAACCGCCTCGGCCGGCTTCGGCGCATCAAGCTCGCGCTCTCTTGCGGCGACCTGATCGAGCACGCCCTGGATCGTTTTCGCGTCGCTATGCGGCGTCAGCGCACGATCGAGTCCTTGCGCTTCGGCAGTGGATAGGTTCAGGGAGACGAGACGGCGCCGGTACTGCTGCACAGCGATGCGCGCGGCCACGAGCGCTTCACTCTCAGCCTCGGGCTGCGGGTCAGCACTCTGCGGCTTCTTCACATCCGCCTTCGGTTGTGGTTGGGGTTGCGGTGCCGGAACGGTCTGCGTGATCTGGACAGGCGCTGGAACCGGCGCGGGAGGCTGAGGCTGCGGTTGCAATGTCTGTTTCGGCTGCGGGAGATCGTCGAACGGGATTATCACCTCCCCCGGCGCCGGCTTTCGCTGCGGCAGCGGATTCGGTCTCACCGGCCGCGACGCTCGTTGTTTTCTGGCGTCATCCGCGGCGGCCGCGAACATGCCTCGGGCCTCCTCCGCCAGATCCACCGCCCGCTTGTAGACGCGGATGTCGACGCCACCTTTCGCATTCGTATCCTTTGCCTCAGTCAGCTTTCGCTGCGCGGCGTGATAGGTGTCGCTCCGGTCGCCGCCCGCGGTCACGGCGTCCATCTGTGCCGACAAAGCTTTGCCGATAGCACCATTCGCTTCCTGCTTGCTCGGAGCGGCTGCCCCCTCCGCGCGGCGCTGTTTCTCGGAGTTGGCGCGGCCGATCAGATCCCGAAGCTGCGCGTAGTACGGCGTGTTCTGGATCGCTCCCTGCTCCTCGGAGATCTTCCACTCGCGCAGCGCGCCGTCAGGATCGCCCAGGTTCAGCCTGGCGATGCCGAGCCAGAAATGAGGGGTGTACGTGAAGATCTGATCGCGCACACGTTGTGCGGCATTCTCATCCGGCATCTCTTCGATGGCGCGCTGCAGAGCCTGCGCTCCGGCCTGGAAGTTGGACGACCGTACCTGGTTCACGCCTCGGTTGTAAGCCTCGACCCATTTCTCCGCGGCAAACACCGGAAGCGCGACGGCGAGAAGCAGCGCGAGACTCACCTGCTTCAAGGCGTTCCTCCCGAGAACGGCGGAAGCGTTGCCGTCGATGGATCGGCGAACTGCACATTGAGGAGAACTTCCTGTCCGGCCTTCACCTCCACCCTGCGGGTGATCGGCGAGCGGAACGAGGGGTTCGACAGCGTGATCTCGTAGGTTCCAGGCGCAAGATCGATCGGTGCCGGCGTCACGAACGGCGCCTTCAGATCGATCATCGCGCCGTTGGAAACGTTGCGGATACTTGTCACTTCAGCCCATGGAAAGGCATTGAGCGCAACGCGGCCAGGCGCTGCGGGCACGACCGATGCGACGGCCGGCGTCGCTTTCCCCACGGTCGGTTCCTGCGTTCGCAGCATCATCCGTACCGCGATCACGCCGATGGCGATGACCACCAGGGCGGCAGCAATCCACATCAGAAGCGAGCGCTTCGTCTCTTGAACCGCCGGCACGACGCTCGTCACCGACACCTTGCGCAGCTCGCGGGCCATCGGCTCGCCGTTTGACGTCAGGACGGTGGCTGCGTTGGGATCGATGGCGACCGTCCTCAGCGGGATCCCCCCGGCCGGCACCGTCGGCGTGCTCAATTTCGTCGGCTCTTCCGTCACCTCGAATGCTTTCGGCAGGGGCGGAGGAGCACCGACCTGATCGTTGAGCGACGGCTCGATCTCTTCGAGCGCGCGGGCCATCTCGCGGGCCGAAGCGAATCGCTTCTTCCTGTCTTTCTCCAGCGCCCGGAAGATCAGCGCCTCCAACTCCGGCGAGACAGGCATCGACGGATTCAGCTCGCGTAATGCGCGCGGCTTCTCTGATGCGTGCAACATCAGATAGGCGTGCGGCGTGTCGGCCTGGAACGGCGGCACACCGGTCAGCATCTCGTAGAGAACGATGCCGAACGAATAGAGGTCGGCACGGCCATCGATCCGCTCGCCGGCGTCGAGCATACCGAGGTGCTCGGGCGAGCAGTACTTCCACTTGCCGACGAACATCCCCGTCTTCGTTTTGTTTGCTTCGGTCCCATCGCCCTGCTTGGCGATCCCGAGGTCGATGAGCTTCACGTGCTGCTCACCGTCCTCATCCCGGTCGATCATGATGTTCTCAGGGCTGATGTCGCGATGGACGATCCCGGCCCGATGGATGGCGTCGAGCCCGTGCAGCGCCTCAATGGCCAGTTGCGCGGCGTAGCGCGGGGATAGAGGTCCGTGGGTCTCGATCAACTCGTGAAGGTTGGTTCCTTCGATGTACTCCCACACCATGTACCGGGAACCGTCTTCGAGCGTGGAGAAGTCATACAGCGCCGCCACATTCGGGTGGTTGATGCGCGTAGCAAGGCGCGCCTCTCGAATGAAACGGTCATCCGCACCAGGCTCCCCGGCGATGCTGGTACGCATCAGCTTGATCACCCGGATCGAGTTCAGATGGAGATGGAGGACTTTGTAGACCTCCCCCATCCCCCCCACACCGAGGCGCGACAGGATCTGATACTTGCCATCGATGGGGTGCTCGAGGTGCCGGCGCAGGAAATCCGTGATCGGCTCCCCGCAATACGGGCACGCCTTGAACTTCGAATCGATTTCCGACCTGCAGTGGATGCAGAAGAATGGCATGCGGTTAGATGAGTGTAAGTCGATTATAGCGGGGTCGTCAGTCGCTCGTCGGGAGTCGGGGTCGGAGCGCCCCAGTATCCCTCGCTCGACTCCCGACCGGCCCCCGACGAACATCCGTTACCATCCCCTCCAATGAGTAAGCAGCCAACGAGTAGCAACGTGGTTCAGGTCGTCGCCCATCGTGGCATGGGACAGGGCTTCGTGCAGCCGGACGCACCCCCGGAGAACACGCTTCCCGCGTTCGCCGAAGGGTGGAAGATTGCCAGCGCGTGTGAGCTCGATGTGCATCTCACGAAGGATGGTCAGGTCATCGTCATCCACGACGACACCACCGACCGCACCACGAACGCGAGCTGGACGGTCAGTGGCCGTTTCGCCGCCGAGCTCCGTTCCCTCGACGCCGGCCGCTGGAAAGCGCAGAAATGGGCGGGGACGCGGCTCCCGCTGCTCGACGACGTGCTCGATGCCACCCCGGACAATTGCCAGCTCTTCATTGAACTGAAGGATGGACCACAGGTCGTACCACCAGCGGCAGAGCTCGTGCGGCAGTCCGGCAAGGCTTCGCAAGTGGTCTTCATCAGCTTCAACATCGACACGATCTCGCTGGCGAAGCAGGAAATGCCCGAGAACGACTGCCTGCTCATCGTCGTCTTCGAAGCCGGCTACGAAAACGGCCGCTGGAACGTGCTGTACGACGAAGGGCCGGGCTTCCGCACCGTCACGAAGCCGTTCGTCATCGACGACATGATCGCGATGGTGAAACAGTACGGACTGGACGGCATCGATACCAGCTTCGCCGTCCCTCCATCGCTGATCACGCGTCTTCTGGAGGAGAACCTCCGCCCGGTGGTCTGGACTGTCGACGAACCGTCGATCGCCCTCGACATGGTGCGGCTGGGGATCAACACCATCACAACCGACCGGCCCAGGCCGATCAAGGACGCGTTGGTCGCTGCGGGGTACCAGGTGGCGTAGCTGTCATAAGATCTCCCAACATGTCCGAACCATTCGACGTCGTCGTCATCGGCGGCGGGACCGCCGGACTGGTGACTGCCTCGGGGTGCGCACGCCTCGGACGCAAGGTCGCGCTGATCGAGCGCGAAAAGCTCGGCGGCGATTGTCTCTGGACCGGCTGCGTTCCCACCAAAGCCCTGGTGGCCACGGCACGCCTCGTTCATCAGATGCAGCACGCCGATGTCTACGGTCTCCAGCCGCAGACGGCGCAGGTCACGCCGAAGTCGGTGATGGAATCGATGCGCGCGCAGCGACACGCCATCGAGCATCACGACGATCCCGAAAAGTTCCGCGCCCTCGGCATCGAGGTGATCTTTGGAGACGCAACGCTGGCCTCGCGCAACGAAGTCAGCGTCAGCGGCCGGAGACTCATCGCCAAAGACATCGTCCTCGCCACCGGTACGCGCACCGCCGTCCCACCCGTCGAAGGCCTCACCGAACATGGCTTCCTCGATCACGCGTCATTCCTCGAGCAGGATGCCTTCCCGGGCTCGCTGCTCATCCTCGGCGGCGGCTACATCGGCATCGAGTTTGCGCAGATCTTCCGCCGCTTCGGCAGCGACGTCGTGGTCGTCGAAATGCTCGACGAGATCGTCAACAAAGAAGATGCCGCCGTCATCGCAAGCCTCCGAAAGATTCTCATCGAAGAAGGCCTCGGGATACGCACCGGCTGGGCGGCAAAGTCCGTCCGAACCGACGCAGGGAAGAAGGTCGTACGCATCGAGAACAAGCTCGGCGAGACGATGGAGCTGCCTGTCGACGAGATCTTCATCGCCAGCGGACGCCGCGCGAACACAGAGAACCTCGGCCTCGAAGTTGCCGGCGTGAAGACGAACCGCGGCTTCATCGTCGTCGACAAATACCTGCAGACATCTGTCCCCCGCATCTGGGCCTGTGGCGACGTACACGGAGGCATGCAGTTCACGCACGTAGCCGCGTATGAGGCCGTGAAGCTCGTTCGCAACATGCTCTTCCCAGGCCGCTCGGCCGTCAGCTACGACAACATCCCGTGGGGGCTCTATACCGATCCCGAGGTCGGGCACATCGGCATGACGGAAGGCGAAGCGATAGCGGCGCATGGCGCCGGCAGTATCCGGACGTACAGCGTCGAGATGGCCGAGGTCGACCGCGCCGTCGTCGACCGAACCACGCGCGGATTCGTGAAGCTCGTCTGCGACAAGCGCGGCCGCATCCTCGGCGCACACGCGCTCTGCGCCAACGCTTCCACTCTCATCGAAACGCTCGTCCTGGCGCGGCAGAAGAAGATGACCGTCGCTCAGCTCGCCCAGCTCGTCTCACCCTACCCCTCACTGGCAGACGCTCTGCAGAAAGCAGCGTCCCTGTACTACCAGGATGTGGCCAGGGGATGGCTCGGATCGGTTGGCAAAAAGATCGCCTCGTGGTCCCAATGACGCGTCCGGCATAGAATCGTCCGGATTTTGCAAGATGGAGGAAACATGAAAAAACTTCTGGTGGTCCCATTCGCACTCTTCCTCGCTGCCGCCTGCGGTCATAGCAAAGGACCGATGGCGACGGCTACGCTCGCCTCGACCAGCGGCTCGACCGCGAAAGGCACAGTTCACTTTCAGAATGCCGGCGATGATGGCGTCGAAGTCGTCGCCGATCTCACCGGCGTCCCCCCCGGCGTACACGGTTTCCACATCCACGAAAAGGGTGATTGCGGGAACAACGCCACGAACGCAGGTGGCCACTTCAATCCGAACAGTATGGTCCACGGTGCACCGGATGCGGTGTCACATCACGCCGGCGACTTCGGCAACGTAACCGCGGACGACAAGGGCGAGGTTCACGCGCGCTTCACCACGCACTCGATCGCGATCAACACAGGCGCCAACGCCGTCGTCGGTCACGCCATCGTCCTCCACGGCAATCCCGACGACCTCGTCTCGCAGCCCGCCGGCAACGCCGGACCTCGGATCGCCTGCGGCGTGACCACGCTCATGGGCGACGGGAAGTAGCAGGAAAACGACGTCATGAAACGCCTTGCCATCATCGCGCTCGTCTTGCTTCCACTCGCCTGTGCTACACCTCAGCCAGGGGCAATCACAAACAAACTAACTCCCGGCCGCGGCGCGATCACGCTGACCGTGACGCCGAACCCCGTCGTTGCCACGTCCCTCGGCGGCGGTGTCTACGATTTCCCGTTCGACGTCGTGGTGAAAGAGACCGGCGGTCATCCGGTGACGATCGACAAGGTGACCGCGAACGTCTTCACGGCCGGCGGCATCCCGGTTACCACGGAGTCGTACGACGCCGCCAGGATCCAGTCCCTCGGCTTCGCCATCGCCATCCCCTCCAAAGGCGAGCTTCACTACCACTTCGACCCGCGCAAGACCGTCGCCGACGACAAGCTCTTCAGTTCCGTCTATGGTGACATTCGCGTGGAAGGGTTGGATGACAACGGCACGCGAACGAGCTCGATGGTGACGATCACGTTGACGAAGAAGTAGATTTGATTGCCGCAACACCGAGGTAGACTGAGGCGATGACGGACGACGAACTGAGACGTCTGCTGGAAGCGAATACCGAGCGGATCGAGAAGCGCTTCGACCGCGTGGATAAGCGCCTGGACGGCATGGACAAGCGCTTCGACGGCATTGATCTGCGCTTCGACGGCATTGATCTACGCCTCGACGGCATTGATCTGCGCCTCGACGGCATTGATCTGCGCCTCGACGGCGTGGATAAGCGCCTTGATGGCGTAGATAAGCGTCTCGAGGCTCTCGACAAGAAAATCGACGATACGAAGGCAGAGATGCGCCTTCACTTCGACGCAACCGCCGAAGACTTACGTGGGCGGCTCGATCTCCACGCGGAAGGGTTCGCTAACCTCAACGAGAAAATGGACCGCGTGAAGGCTGATACCGATGTGCGTATGGCCCTCAGCTTCGCCGATACGCAGGCGATGATCAAGTTCTCACACGCGGAGCTCGAGCGCCGCCTTCGCCAACTCGAACAGACCGCAGGTACGCTCGAGGAGAAGTTTGCAAGTCTACAGGCGCGCATTGAGCGCCTCGAAGAGGTCAAGACCACGCACTGAGATTTGGTAGCCAGGACTTGGCCCAGGATCAGCTTCACTGATCCTGGTCTACTGATCCACTAATCCACTGAGACTCCCCTCACTCTACCCACTTCGCGATGAACAGATTCATATCGTAGCCGTCCGGCTTCGCGCGGCTTGAGGCCCATATCAAATACTGGCCGTCGGGGCTGAAGACGCAGAAGCCGTCGAAGCCGGGAGCCGTCGTGATGCGCTCCAATCCCTGGCCATCCTTCCCGATCGTCCAGAGGTCGAAGTCGAAGCCTTTGGCGTTCACATTCGACGCGAAGATGATCCGCTTCCCATCGTTCATGAAATAGGGGCAGAAGTTCGCCGCGCCGTTGTGAGTGATCTGGCGCTGGTTCGTGCCGTCGGCATTCATCAGGAACAGCTCCATCAGCAGCGGCTTGACGAGGTCCTTCGCCAGCAGCGAGCGGTAATCATCGAGCGCCGCCCCCACGGGATGGTTGGCGCGCCAGACGATCTCAGTGCAATCGGCGTTGTAGAAGGCGCCTCCGTCGTAGCCAGCGGCATTCGTAAGCCGCTTGACCTTGCCCGACTCGTCCATCTCGTACAGATCGAGATCACCGTCGCGCATCGACGTGAAGATCATCTTCCCGCCGCGATGGCACCACGTCATCTCGGCGTCGTATCCGTTCGTCGTGGTGATCTTCTTCGGATTCGAGCCGTCGACGTTCGCTTCGACGATGTCGAAGGACGAATAGACAGGCCACACGTATCCTTTCGACATATCCGGCTTCGGCGGACACTCCGGCGCACCACCCTCCGTGGTGGCGTAGACGATGCGGTCAGCCTGCGGATAGCGGAAGTACCCGCACGTCGTCCGTCCCTTGCCACTCGAGACCAGCTTCGTCTCCCCCGTGGCCAGATCCATCGTGTACTCCTGATCGCACGACGCGCCCGGCACCGTGGCTTGATAGATGATTTTGGCCCCGTCCGGGCTGAAATACGCCTCGGCGTTCTCACCGCCAAACGTCAACTGGCGAATATCCTTTAGATGTTTCTCCCCCTCGAACGCCTTCTCAAAGGGCTTCCCTGCCCCGATCACGAAGCCGTGTGGGGCCGCCGCCCCGGCGGCCTGATTCGACGATGGCGTTGACGAAGCCGCCGGGGGCGGCGGCACTACACCTCGGGTACTCAGCGTCGCGCGTAACGTGGTCCTCACCCCGCCACGAATGACGATCACATCGACGGTGTCACCCGGTTTGTGATCCTGAAGCGCATACGTCATGTCGTAAAGGTTCTCGATGCGCGTGCCTCCGATCTCGACGATACGGTCGCCGCCTTTGATACCAGCCTTATCCGCCGGCGAGCCACCGCGAACGTCCGACAGCAGCACGCCGCCGGTCGTCGCATCCATCGCCGAATAGTCCGGGACCGTGCCCAGGTAGGCGCCGTACCCGCGGCTGTCCCCCTGCATCGCAGGAGCGCTCGTCGCGCGAGCGTACTTCGGCGTTACGGCGCCGCGGGCCAGCGGTGCCATCACGTTCACGATCAGTTTCACCACCCGCGCCTCGCCGGCGAAATTGACTGCATCGGCGACATCCTCGGGTGTGTGATAGCGCTCGTGCGCTCCTGTAAAAAAGTGCAACACCGGCACCTTCGCAGCGTAGAAGCTGGTCTGGTCGGACGGACCGTAGCCGTCGCCGGTCTCCGTGATCTTGAGGTTCGAGCCCGCGCCGGCTGCATCGACGAGCCCCTTCCACTCCGCGGCTGAGTCGGTGCCGAACGCGGTGATCTTGTCTTCGCGCAGCGCACCGACCATGTCCAGGTTCACCATCGCCACGATGGTTGGGACCGGCACCGGCGGGTGAGCAACAAAGAATCCGGACCCTGCCAGTCCGCGCTCTTCGCCGGAGAACAGCACAAAGAGAATCGTGCGGCGGTCTGCGGCATTGGCCAGCGAGTCGCGAAGCAGCTCCGCGGCATTCAACACCCCCGCGTCGCCTGAAGCGTTGTCATCCGCGCCGGGATGAATTGCGCGAGCATTCGGCTTCATCGAGCCTTCGCCGCCGTAGCCGAGGTGATCGTAGTGCGCCCCGAGAACGACGACTTCGTTTGCCAGGGAGCCATGGCCGGGCAGAACGCCCGCAATGTTCTCGCCATTGTCGAATTGCGGCTTCACATCGGCGACGCCGCTCACGCGCGCCGCGAGCACACGCGAACGCGGTTTGAGATCGGCGTCGACATCCTTCTGAAATTGAGCCAGATCGATGCCCGCATCCTTCAGCCAGCGTTGCGCGACTGACATCTTCACCTGCAGCACAGGGATCCCGGCCGGGCTCTCCGGCCCATCGTTGATGAGCGGCGGAACCTTGTCCTTCCCTTCGTCCTGCAACGGTCCGGTGGTGAAGATCACAGCAACCGCGCCGCGCTCGCGCGCCTGCAGCACCTTGTAGCGCATCGCCGACCAGCGGCTCGGCTTACGGCCATCGAACTTCGAGGAGTCGTCCTTCTCCTGCGGCTCGTAGCGCAGCATCAGTACGACTTTGCCCTTCACATCGAGGCCTTCGAAATCGTTGTAACCGATCGGCGTTGCGTCGATGCCATATCCGGCAAACACCAATGGCCCCGCGAACGCGCCGGCGCTGGAGAAGCCGAGCGGCGTCCAGTCGCCATCCCCGACACCTTCGAGCTTGTTCCCGCTGCCGAGAGATACGCCCGTCTTGACAGGAAACGGCTGACGATACGACTTGCCGAAGGCTGGTTGCAGTCCGAGCGCCCGCATCCGCTGTTCGATGTAGTTCGCGGCCAGGCCGATGCCCTTCGTGCCGAGTCCCCGGCCCTCCATATTCGGAGCGGCCAGCGTCCGGATGTCGGTCTCGATCGACTTCGTCAGTTTCGCATCATCCGCAAACGCGGTTGCACACAGCAGGAGCAGCAGAGGCATTGTTCGTTTCATATGGCAATGGTATCGGATCTGCGTCGCTGCACGCCGCGTTGTCGGTTTTCGGTTGACTGCGCTTGCGCGTTGGGGCGCACCGATCGTTGCTCGAGCCGGGACGACTGAAGCACGTGGTTGAAATTCACGCTCTAACTCAACTAGCGCGCCGAAGCGCAATCAACCGACAACCGACAACGCGCGGCAAACCGCGCGATATCATCCGCCCCCATGCCCAGCCCGATCAGAGACTTCATCCAGCACCACTATCGTCACTTCAATGCGGCGGCCCTTCGCGCGGCGGCGGACGACTACATCAAGCACCTCGACGCCGGGAACAAGATGCTGGTCACGCTGGCCGGCGCGATGTCGACGGCGGAGCTGGGGATCTCGCTCGCCGAGATGATCCGGCAGGGGAAAGTGCACGCCATCTGCTGCACCGGCGCCAATCTCGAGGAAGACATCTTCAACCTCGTGGCACACGACCACTACGAGCGCGTTCCGCACTACCGCTACCTCTCCGCGCAAGACGAGAAAGTACTGCTGGACCGTCACATGAACCGCGTCACCGACACCTGCATCCCCGAGGGGGAAGCGATGCGCCGCATCGAAACGGCGGTGCTGCGGCATTGGGTTCAAAAGGACAAGGAAGGACGCCGCCTCTTCCCTCACCAGTTCATGTACGAGATCCTCCGCGACGGCTCGATCGCTGAGTTCTACCAGATCGATCCGAAGGATTCGTGGATGGTCGCTGCGGCCGAGAAGAACCTCCCCATGTTCGTCCCCGGCTGGGAGGACTCGACCCTCGGCAACATGTACTCCGGACATTGCATCTCCGGCGACGTCAAGAACGTGCATACAGTCCGCACCGGCATCGAGTACATGATCGAGCTGGCTGACTACTACACGAAGACATCAGAAGGCGGCTCGATCGGCTTCTTCCAGATCGGCGGCGGCATCGCCGGCGACTTCCCCATCTGCGTCGTGCCGATGCTGCACCAGGACCTTCAGCGGACAAACGTGCCGCTCTGGGGCTACTTCTGCCAGATCAGCGACTCGACTACGAGCTTCGGCTCCTACTCCGGCGCCGTGCCGAACGAGAAGATCACCTGGGGCAAGTTGGGCGTCGACACCCCGAGTCACGTGATCGAGTCAGACGCGTCGATCGTCGCGCCGCTGATGTTCGCGTACGTGTTGGGGTGGTAGTTTCTACAGCACAGACAAGCGTGTCTGTGCGCCTTTATGAACAAAACCTACGCAGCAACTCGATGAGCTCTTCGGGCCGTTCCCACGGCACTCGATGGCCTGCCTCTTCGACAATCGCCACCTGCCCATCCCGTACGAGCGTCACCGCCCGCCTCGCCTCGGCGACATACTTCGTATCGCGCGCACCGGCGATCCAGAGCGTTGGAATCGTCAGCTCGTGAAGGCGCGTGGTGACTGGCGGCAGAACACCGGATGACCACTCTCGCAGCGCACGCGAATCGTAGTCGTCGAGCGTGCGTGTGAGCGCAGGGCCGGCGAGCACCGGCTGGGCATTCCACGCGGCAATGACCGAATCAAAATCCTCAGTCTCGAACCGCTGTGTCCACGCTTCATCATTCGCTTGGCGTGCGGCGCGTGCCTCGGAACCTTCTACGCCGAGGCCTGTCGAGATGAGGATTGCACGCTCGTAATGCGCACCGGCAAGGAGCGTGTGCAGCGCCAGTCGTCCGCCAAGGGAGTAGCCGAGCAGTGTCTCGCCGCGTGGTGGGATCGCATCGAGCGGAGGCGTATCGATGGTGAAACCCGCCTGGCGGAGGAAATCCCAGTCGCGCGGGGCGCCAAGAGAGCCATGCAGGCAGGTGATCACCACAGTGTGTCGTACCGTTTCCAGGCGCGGCCGCTGGCCTCAGCGTCAGGACGCAGCTCCGTGACGCGCTCTTCGATGCTCCACATGGCAGCCCAGTGATCGAACCGCAGAGCGTGACTGTTCTCGATCATCCGCTCGCGCGTCCCAGGGTCGAGCATACGCAACGAAGGTACGCGGCTGAAAATCCGTCCGCCGCCGTTGTTGATGATGACGATATTGAAATCGATGCTCGAATCGAGCTGTGGCACGATCCATGGTGCATTGGCGTCGTAGATGGCGGTTAGATCGCCGATGACACAGACGTTCGAGCGCGCCGGATCACATTGGCCGAAAAAGGTCGAGAGCTGCCCGTCGATCCCGTTCGCCCCTCGGTTTGCTTCGATGGCAAAACCACGCGGCTCGCGCGCCGCCGCAAGGTCCCACTCCCGTATCGGAAGCGAATTGCCGAGGTAGACGCGCGCATTTTCGGCGATCGTATGTGACAACTCGCGCACCATAGCCAGTTCGGAGCGAGGCTCGTCATCGAGTATCAGGTCGATGGAGGCAGCGCGATGGCGGTCATCATCGAAGAATCGCTCATCGCGCTCACGCGGTGTCACGTCATCCGGCAACGCGTCGAGCGGGTAGACCTCACCGCGGCTGCATCCTGTGAACGGCAACGCGCTGAAGCTGACCAGCGGCAGATCGCGCCTCGATTCGTCGAGATCGCGCCAGAAACGCAGCGCCGGAACGTTGCCAATCCGGATCACGCTGTCGAAGTCGCCGCGCCCGATCATCCGTTCGCCCGCGGTGATGAGGAGATGTTTCAGGGCTGGATCCTCGCGAAGGCCGGAGAGAGGCTCAGCGTAAACGGGAGCGTTGAGTCGCAGGGCAAACGTGCGGACGGCGTCGCGGTCTCGCTCGAGAAGACCACCAAGGATGACAAGTGGTTTGAGCGCAGCCGGAACGCTGGCGTCCCAGCCGGCTGGACGGGCGCCGTCTCGGCGCCCTGTAGCAATCGGCGGCGGGACGCCGCCGGGCCAGCCGGCGGGACGCCAGCGTTCCATCTGTGTCGGCTCATCGATCAACGGCTCGTCAAACTCAACGTTGATATGCACTACACCCGCACCGCCGGCGTAAACGCCGAAGATCCCCTCCTGCTCGATCGCCTGCGGCGCTCCGGTTCCGCGATACCGCGCCGGGCGATCGGCAGTGATGAAGATCAGCGGCGTGGCCGAGTAATGCGCTTCGACGGCAGCGGGAAGCAATTCAGCGACGGCGGTGCCGGAGGTCGTTACGACAGCGACAGGATGGCCGGTCAGCCTGGCGCGGCCGAGGGCGAAGAAGGCGGCGGCGCGCTCGTCTACGAATGAGTAGACTCGAAGGTCAGATGCACCTAATACAGCCAGCAGTGGCGCGTTGCGGGAGCCGGCGCAGACGCAGAAATCGGTGGCACCCAGGGCGCAGGCCCGCTCGATCACGCGCCGCGCTTCGGCGATATTCGTCATGCGAATGCTTCGACGTGGATGGCCAGGCCGAAAAGCGCCTTTACCTGCTCACGCTTCTCGCGAAGCTCCTCGAGCTCCCGCTCCACGCGGCTCTCGATCAGCATCCCCGCACCCGAACCGACGCGTACGCGGTCGCCGTTCCATTGCAGATTACGAATGGCCACCAGCGCAAGCGCGGAGTGGTCTTCACGCTCCAGCCCGAACGGCGCGCCGAACGTCCGCCGTTTTACGCCGCGGTCCGCCTCGCGCAACCAGCGCTCTCCAGCCTCGCTGCGCGGCGAAACACCCAGGGCAGCGGTTGGGTGCAGACGCCGGACCATCTCCGAAAACGACATCCGCTCCGAACCGCCGCTTTCGCTGAAGAAGATCGGCGTGCTGAGATGCGCGATCTTGGGTAGACGCAGCGTCCCGAGCGGGCCGATCTCGATGTTTCCGAACGGCGCCAGCCGGCGCACGATGTCGTCGACGACGAAACGGTGCTCGCGCAACTCCTTCGGATCGTGCAGCAGCTCCTCCGCGCGCGCCACGGGGCGGGTACCCGCCAGCGCCATCGACCGATAGCCGCGCGCCTCCGACTCGAACAGGAGCTCCGGCGTCGCGCCCACAAGGCCGTGGTTCTGGTAGGCGTAGCCATATCCGCGCATGCCGGCGGGCAACTGCGCCAGCCGCTCGAAGAACCATCGCCACCATTCGCCCCGCTCTGTGAAGCGCCCCGACTCGAAAACCACAGGGACGATCTTCTTGAAGTCGCCACGCCCGATGGCCGCATGCGCCGAGTCAAAGAGTGTCGTGAACTCATCCGAGGGCGCCGGATCCCACATCACGCGCGGAACGCCGCGATCTTCAAAGCGCGACGCCAGCTCGTCGAACGACGTCTCCTCCCACGTCGCCGGATGTCGCCACGGATGCGGATCATCGAGAAAAAAGTCGGCGATGAAGAACGCCGGCCGGTCAGGACGCCTGAACGGCGACTGCTCGAACGGCCCCCACCCAATGAAGACCCGCCCCGGCGCTGTCTGGATGAAGGCGAAGTCGTGGTGGGACATGGGGGGATTGTATCGTTGCGTCTTCGGCGCGTTGCCGGTTGCCGGCCGATTTCGCCTTCCGGCGCGTCGTCCGTTGCGGGCGCGGCCGCAGGAAGACCCAAGTGGTAAGGTTCTACTGGTCACCCTCATGCCGCAAACCGACAACGCGCTCGAAGAGCGCAACCAGCCGACAACCGGCAACGCGCCGAAGGCGCAATACCAAGGCCCTGACCCCACCCGTATCCGCGGCATGTTCGGATCGATTGCCGGCCGCTACGACCGTGCGAACACCGTCATCTCCGCGGGCGTCCATCACCTCTGGCGTCGCAAGGCTGTGCGGTGGTCTTGGGTTAGAGAGGGTGATGCCGTCCTCGACTGCGCCACCGGCACCGGCGACCTGGCCATCGCGTTCAAGAAGGCGGTTGGCAGCGGACGTGTCATCGGCACCGACTTCACACCGGAGATGATCGAGCTTGCGCGGGTGAAGTCGCGCGACATCACGTTCGAAGTGGCCGACGTGACGGCGCTTCCGTTCGACGACGACACCTTCGACATCGCCAGCATCTCCTTCGGCATCCGCAATGTCGGCGATCCGGTCAAAGCCATTTCCGAGATGGCGCGCATCGTCCGCCCCGGCGGACGCGTCATCGTGCTCGAGTTCGGTCAGCCGTCAAACCGCATCGCCGCCACACTCTACGACGCCTACCGCCGCCACTTCCTCCCCCGCCTGGGCGGCGCCGTCACCGGCGAGCGCGGCGCGTACGAGTACCTCGAATCGTCAGCAGCGAGGTTTCCCTGCGGCCAGGAGTTCGTGGCGATGATGCGCAGCGCGGCGACCTTCACGTCAATCGATGTGAAGACTCTCACCTTCGGCATCGCCTACCTTTATCGCGGCATCGTCGGAAAGGCTTGTCTTCAAAACCTACCGCGAGTACGCGTCGATGATCCGCTCGATCGCCTTCCGGCAAACCCGGCAGAAACCAACGTCGTCCCGCGTGAACATGATGCAGTCAATCTCGGGCCGGTACAGCCCGCGCGGCTCGTAGGAGGCCCCTTCGAAAGCGCCCACCTTCCCCGCGAACTTCTGGCCGCCGAGGAACTGCGTCTCCCAGGTGCGTTCGGCGGTGAAGAGCTTGTCCATCTCCGACTCCGGTGCATTCGTTGCGCGGAGATGTGCACGCTCCTTCTGGATCTCCAGGCTGTGCTTTTCGAACGTCTCCTTCTCCCACGTCGCCGGCAGCGGAGTCGAGGGGTCTGCGAGATCGCGCCACTTCAGCTTTGCCGGATCGTGCAGCGCGGTCACGTTCGGCTCCCACGGCTCCGGATGCTCGCTGCTGCCGCTGGTGGTGTAGGAAACCGGTGAGGTGTAGTACTCGTCCGCCAGCGCCGCGAAGTGGTGCCCGAACTCGTGGACGAAGACGTACTCCGCGAACGCGCTGTCGACGCAGGCCGTGGCCTGATCATTGAAGATCCCGCCGCCGCCGTATTGCTTTTCGTTGACCAGAATCTCGATGAAGTCATAGGGAGCCGCGGCGGCCACGTCCCGCATGCGATGATCGTCGAGCGTGAGCATGTAGCGCTCGGAGTCGAAGATGTTGTACTGGACGCCGGTCATGGTGCGGCGGTTGTCGCTTGTGCGCGGCCGGTGAACGCCGCTGGCCGGCTCAGCGAGATCGAGAGCGCGGACGTTGAAGTCCTTGCGCCGGCTCTTGAACGGCTCGGTCTCGAAGAGTCTGCCCACCATCCGCGCCACATCCTTGTGAAACTTCGGCAGCTCGCTCTCGGTATAGCCCTCACCGATGACGAGGATGTCGGCCTTTTCCGAAGGCGCTCCGTTCTCGATGACGCTCCAGACATGCCCGGCAGGCGTACGCTCCGCGGGATTGACGAAGCGCGACGAAGGATCGATCAGCGTCGACCAGAGCTGCTGGAAAGCGCCGTTTGAATCGCGCTTCTTGATGATGAGCTGCACCGGCTTCCTCGGCCATGGAAACCGGACAGACTCGGCGAACGTCCCGGCGCGCTCCTTCGCTTCATCCGTGGTCTGCCACTCGCCAAAAACCGAGGCGAAGCCGCGCGTGTAGATGGGTTGATTCGTGTCTCGATCGATGACCTCGAAGTAGTAGTTGCCGAGGTTCAGCGTATCGATGAGACGCGTCCGGCTGCCCGGCCAGGGGCCGTCGGAAACGACCGAGTCGAGAGCGATGAGCTCCTCGCCGTGATTCCCGGTGTGGAAATAGTTCACGCGCATCGTGCGATCGAGAAACATCCCATCGAAGGACGCGGCGAAGGCAGAAGCGGCGACGAGCAACAATGTTGTGACGAAAACGAACTTGCGCATGCATGGATTGTAAACTCCGCACATGCGCCGCGCCGCCGTCGTTGTCCTCTTCCCCCTGTTCATCCTCGTCACATCCGCCCACGCCCAGGTTCAGGAGAAGATCACCGTCGAACGAATCATCGTCGACGCGCGCGTGACCGACGATCGCGGCAATCCGGTTACCGGCCTCAAAGCCGCGGACTTTCACGTGCTCATCGACGGCAAACCGGCCAGCGTCGAGTCGAGCGAGTGGATCCCGGAGACGATCACCGCACGCGAGTTGGCCAACATCGACGCCGCCATCGCTGACGTCAACACGTCGCTGGAACAGCCGGCGCCGCGCGGGCGGTTGCTCATCTTTTTCTACCAGACCGATTTCGCCCGCAACAGCCAGCGGGTGATCGGACAGATGCAAACGGTCGTCAACGCGAACGATTGGCTCGACTGGCTCGACCCCGAGGATCGCGTGGCGGTCTTCTCCTTCGACTCCCATCTCAAGTTCCGCCTCGATTTCACGAACAACAAAGACCACATCAAGGATGCAATGGAACAGGCTCTCTTGACCGACGACCCACTGGAGCCTCGGATCGTGCCGATGCCAGCGATGTCAAAGCGTCTCAATCGTGACGAGATGCGCAAGGCCGGCTCGCCGGAGGCGGCGCTGATCATCGTCGCCAACGCGTTGCGCGCCATCCCAGGTCCGAAGTCGATCATCCTCTTCGGCTGGGGCCTCGGCAGGCTGACTCCGAGCGGTGTGATGATGGAGTCGAAATACGTGCCTGCGCGCCAGGCGCTCGAGGCCGCGCGCGTGAGCGTCTTCTCGATCGACTTCACTCAGGCCGACTACCACTCCCTCGAAGCCGGCCTCGGCCAGGTCGCCGGCGACACCGGCGGCTTCTACGCCAAGACCTACCACTTCCCCAAGATCGCAGTCGACCGCCTGCAGAAAACGCTGGCAGGACACTACGAGCTGGAAGTGCGCAAGCCAGACACCACGGTACGCGGCACTCACACGATCGAAGTCGATGTCCCATCGCAGCGCCGGGCATTGGTCATGGCAAGGAGCACCTATGCGGATCGCGATTAGCGCGTTACTCGCTGCGGCGGTAGCGGCCAGCGCATGGGCGCAGGCACCGGTGATCGAGACGATCGAGGTCGAGCGCGTCATCATCGATGCGCGGGTCACGAACGATGCCGGTGAGCCGATCCTGGGTCTCCAACGCGGCGACTTCCGCGTAAGCATCGACAACAAACCTGCCGGCATCGAGTCGGTCGACTGGATTACTGAGAGTCGTGATGTGACGCAGTTCGAGGATGCGGCGCACACGGTCAACGGCGTCGTGCCGGAGACGAGCCTGCACGGGCGTCTCTTCGTCATCTTTGTGCAGACAGACTTCGGCCGTGCGAAGCAGCGCGTAAACGGTCAGATGGCCATCAATGCGGCGCTGGAGAAGTGGCTCGCCTTTCTCGAGCCGGGCGATCAGGTGGCCGTCTTGTCGTTCGATTCGAAACTGAAGTTCCGCCTCGATTTCTCCGGCGATCTCCAGGCCATCGAACGGGCGGTAAAGGAGTCACTGCTCATCGGCGAGGTGCCACTTCCAACGCCGGCGAAGCCACCCGGGCCTTCGATCGTGCTCGACCAAAAGGCCATGCATGACGCCGCGCGGCCGGAGGTTGCGCTACAACTCATCGGTGACGCACTGAAGCGCGTGCCGGGACCGAAGTCGATGATCTTCATGTGCTGGGGCCTCGGACACGTGACGAACAACGTCGCCTCGAACGACTACGGCTACGAGCTTGCCGTCCTCGCGCTACAGCACGCCCGCGTCACCGTCTTCTCGATCGATATGATGGCCAGCCATCCGCTCGCCTACGGCCTGCTGGGCATCGCGAGCGACACCGGCGGCTTCTACGCCACATCCGCACGCTTCCCCGCCATCGCCATCCGTCGCCTCCACCACACCCTCGGCGGACACTACGAGATCGAGGTCCGCAAGCCGCCCATGGACAAGCTTGCGTTCCACGACCTCACCGTCGAAGTGCCGGCGCAGCCGCGTGTAACCATACTGGCCCGCCGGTTCTATGCCGACTGAAGACGCAGGAGGATATGGCTACGGCGCTGCTGGGGGCACGATTGGCGCCGCTGGTGTTGGGGCGTCTGCACGATCGGCAACTGGCACGGCTGGAGGCCGGTCTCGAACGCCGCGAAAATCGGTGAGGAACCAGAACAACAGCATCATCACGCCCATCGTCCAGTAGAAGTTGCGCGTCTTGACTGCGGAGAGGAAGTTCCCATACCACGGCGCCGCGATGAGGCACAGCGCGAGCAGCAACTCGACGAAGCCGTGAATGGCCAGACCGACGACCTTTACGATACCCAGCGGATATCGCGTCACCACCGCCATGGTGAAAACTACGCCGGCGAAGAGATACGACCACATTGGGTGTGGGCCTTCGAACCCCTCGATCGATGGAAGGATCGCGAGCAGGATGGCCATGGCGTAATCGATGATGCCGTGCGATACCGCTCCGATGCTGCGATGAATCATCGCAGAATCGTACTCGCTTTCGCGACGTCTATGACATCTCCACGTCCGCAAACGCCACATGCCCCGAGGGAGCGATGTGGAAGTTCTTCACCTTGCGGCTTCGGATTGCGGTCGATGCTCCGTAGATGAGAGGGATGAGAATCGCTTCGTTCTCGATCATCGAGCTGATGACTTTGCGGTTCTCAGGAGTCGGATCAGCGCGATAGGCGGCCAGAGCCGCGTCCATCGCCGGACTCTTCAGACGGGCCACATTCGTCAGGTATTGACCGGGGGTCGATACCTGGGCGGAGGAAAGGAGTGACTCGTAAAACTCGGAGGGATCAGGGTTGTCGGCAACCCATCCGCCGAGGCTGAGATCGTAATCGCCAACGGCCAGTGACCGGAAATAGTGCTCGCTGCTACGGGTCTCGATCAGATTCACCTGGATGCCGTACTCCCCGAGTTGCCGCGCGATCTCCATCGCCGCCGGGATCGGCTTCGGCAAGTACGGCCGCGGGACCCAGGGAATGATCAACGTGAGGCTGGAGGGCTTGGAAGGATGTCTGCGGAGCAGCTCACGATCTCGCATCTCCGTCGAGCCGCTGGCCTTCGCCATGAGCGCGGGAATGATGTCACCGGCAAGGAAGGCGAAGTGATTCTTCTCGTAGGAGATCTGCGCGATGGCAACCGGATTGATGGCGTGCTGGATCGCCCGCCGCAGACTCACATCGTGAAAAACCGGTCTCTCGTGATTGAAGTAAAGGATGCCGGTTGAATTTCCCGGCTGCATCATCGGCTGAAAGCCCGCGATGCCATCACGGACGATATCGTTCACCGAAAGATTGAGCGTCAGGTCGATATCGCCTCGCTTCGCCGCTTCGATCAGCCTCTTCGGCGTCCCATCCAGATCCGCTGGATAGATTTTGAAGAGCAACTCGTCACTCGTGGCTTTCCCGCGGTATTTGGTATTGCGCTCGAGGCGGACCACCCCCGCCTCCTTGATCGTCTCCATCGTCGTACCGGGAGGCAGGCGATAGGGACCGGTACCAAGCAAGACTCCCTGGCCTTCGAGAACGACGCCGGTGCTCCACTGGCAGATTGCGTTCTCGAAACGCGGGCTGGCACGGTTCATCGTGAACACTACCCTGTCATCGTGAGCCGTCACCGTGGCGCGGCCACGCATCGTTCCAGCGTTCGCCAACGAGCGCGCCGCGATCTCCGCGGTGAGCTCGGTACCGTCCGAGAACAAAACACCCCGACGAATGGGAGCCGAATAGACAGGCTGGGCGCCTGCTCGATCCTGTCTCAAAAACTCAGTGAACAGGCAAGGCTCGAGCGTGCCGGCCGCCGTCATGGTGTAGGGCATCTCGAAAATCTGACCGAGGATCAGACCACTGATGGTGTCTCCAATGTCACGTGGATCCAACGTGCCGATGGCACTCAGGACTCCGATGCGCAGCGATTTTGTAGGGTTCAAGTAGTCCTCTTTTCAATTCATCGCCGGGACCGGCTCAGGAAGTGGCGTTGATCATAAGCACCGAGCGTGCCGCGATGCGTTCGTGAAATCGGAAAGTTTCGTCAGAGCACTCGACGATCGATGAGCGCCGTGATTCGCCTGGCAACCCGATCAGCGCCCTCCTCTCGGCTGGCAGAGTTCTTGCCTTGGTTATTTGGTGAAGTGAAATCATCTAAGGAGGATTTGATGAATCAGAAAAAAAGCTTTTTGGGGCCGCTCCTGGTAGCGAGTGGCCTTGCGGTAGTGCTCAGTTCGGCGGCGATCGCGGCGCCTCAGTACGATCGCGATGACCGCGATCACGATCGAGAACACCATCGTTCCGACCGCATCTCGACGCAAGGCCAGATCACCAGCATCAACCGTGAGCGCGACCAGTTCCGCCTCGTTCTCAACCATGGCAGCTATACCTACTACGTCCCGGTGGCGTCGGTCCGCAACCGCGACATTCGCATCGGCGATAACGTTCGCATCGGCGGCGTCGTGGCTGGTGATTCCGTGAACGCCGACTACATCGCGTTCGTCGGGGAACCGGAATACAGGAATGATCCCGCGTACCGAGGGGTGCCGTACGGCCAGAGTGGATGGATGAGCGGGACGGTTCTGAGCGTCAACCGCCGCCTCAACTACGTAACGATCCGCGACGACCAGTCCGGCCTGCCGGTGAAGATCGACGTGCGTGGCATGGACACCAGACACTCCGTGAATGTCTGGCGCACCCGCACCGGCGACCATATCAGCGTGAACGGCTCATGGGGTAACCGCGATACGTTCGCCGCGATACGCGTTCAGTATTGACGACCAAACAAAGCCATGTGTGCAGGGCCGCCGCCTCGGCGGCCCTTTTTATTGGGCCCTCGCGCAATTCGTGAGACCAATTTCGCGCGAAGCGCTTTGGAGTGCGGTAGCGCCAGCTACCGCTTTCTGATTGTTCATTTACGAGGGGCAGAGGCGAGGCCACCACCCTCCCAAAGCGGTGGCTACGGCCACCGCACTTCCAAAGCGCTCCGCGCGAAATGATGTTGTCAATCTCTCCCGGGCGCCCTTGCGCTTTTCACTCTTCACGGGCAGGTCAACATGGCATGCCGCCCCATTCGCCAATTCGTGAGACCAATTTTCGCGCGAAGCGCTTTGGAGTGCGGTAGCGCCAGCTACCGCTTTTGATGTTCATCTACGAGGGGCAGTGGCGAGGCCACCGCACTCCCAAAGCGCTTCGCGCGAAATGATATTGTCCAGCTACGGTCTCGCGGCACGGTGACGTGACGGCAATGGCGGCGGTTTCTGGTACAGGAATGCGCCGCCCAGCGTCGCAGTCGCCCCTCCGGCAAGTTGCACGCTCACGGTCGATATACCCAGCGCACCAGGGGGAGCTACCGCACTGAGAACGTTCGACGTCAGGACGGTCACGTTCGTGGCGGGGGAATCGCCAAAAGTGACTGTGGCCCCGTCCACGAATCCAGAGCCGGTGATGACGACGGGAGTGCCGCCCGCAGCGCTGCCTGCTCCCGGCGAAACGTCGCTCACCGTCGGGCTCAGCACTCCTCCCTGAGAAACGGTGAGTGTGATCGGGCCGAAGTCGCCGGTATAGAAGTTCGAGACGAGGAATCGGACGGTCGTTCCTGCCGTCAGCGCCGCGGAAGTCCTTCGCCCGGTCGCACAGTCGGCCGCGATTGCATCGATCGGCAGCCCCGATGTAGACGGATTCTGGTAGCAGAAATCGCTCGCCGTATACGTCCCGCAAGCCGCGCCCGTGTACCCGATCATCGCAGCGCTGGCTTTTGAGCCGCAGAAAGAAAAGTCATAGGTGCCGCTGACGGCCGGAGTGAAGCTCAGCCAGATGGTTCTCTGAAGTCCAAAGGCGAAGCACGGCACACCGTTCGACGGATCCGAGGCCTGCCTCGATGCCGCATCGGTGTTCACCGTCACGCTCCACGGAAACGGTCCGGCGGAGGGAATCACGATCGGCGTTCCGCAGGAATCTCCCGCATCCTTTACATCGACCTCAATGGATGAGGCTCCGACGGCTCCCCTGGCGTCGATCGCACGCAGCGTTACCGGGAACCGGCCGGCGAGATCGAATGTATGCGACGTTGACGTTCCGCTGGCGGCGGGAACGACATCCCATGTATCAGGGAAGACCCACGCGACCCCGATCGGATCGGTATCCGGATCGCTCGCCGTTCCGTTGAACGTAAGCGTTGTCCCGCGCTGAACGCTCAGCACCGACGCCGGTGTGTTGATCGTCGTCACCGGCCGGTGATTCGTCACGCCGGTGATCGTCAGCTCCCACATGCCGCGGCCGTGCGTTGCCGCACGCAACGCAGAGCCGTCGTCGAGCGCCTTCAGATCGTCAACGCCAACAGCCGGAAGACCGGTGCCGAAACGCGACCATGACCCGCCGGCATCCGTCGAGCGATAGACACCGACGTCGGTACCGCAATAGATCGTGCTCGAGTCCGTCGGGTCGACGAGAATCGTTTGCGCGGAAAACGGGGGAAGACCGCTGCTGGCAGCCGTCCAGGAGCTCCCTCCATCGGTGGTCGTGAATACCGACGGCAACGAGAGGCCCGCGGTCGTCAGCCAGGCGCGATTCGAATCGGCGGGATCAATGGCGATGCTCGTAACGGATTTGTTCGGGAGGCCGGTGGTGACCAACTTCCATGTCGCTCCGCCGTCCGTCGTCCGAAAGACGCCGCCAGCCCCATTCAGCGACACCATGATGATGTTCGAATTGCTCCTGGCGATGGCGATTGCACCGATGACGCGATCGGTCCGCCAGATCGATCCATCGACGGTCTTCGTCGGGAGCGGAACCCACGACTCCTCGCTGTCGGCCGATTTCCAGAGCCGGTAGGACGGGGTGTAGACGACCGCGGGGTTCGACGGGTCGATGGCGATGAGTGTTCGGAATGGAACGAGCTCATTGGCCGGGAAGAGCGGTCTGGAAGCACGAAAGACCGGAGCGGCCGCGCCTCCTTCGATCGTTCTCAGGAGGTTCTCGTTCTGCGTGGATACGTAGACGATCGACGGGACGACCGGATTGACCTGGCAAGCGATGCCGTCGCTCCCGACCACGGCGTCCCATGACGTGCCACCTGTGTCAGGGCGGCGGATCGTCCCATTGTCCTGCAGCCCCCCGAAGATCCGGTTCGGATTGGTCGGATCGTTCGCCACGAAATAGAACTGCCGCGTCACCAGGCCATCGTTTCGCGGTGTCACGTGCACCGCGTTGTCGGCGGAGGTCCAGATGCCGCCGTCATTGGCGATGAAGAGAAAGCCGCTCGAGTCGTAGCGCATGTCGTGCGCGTCGCTGTGAACCCCGACGCCGCTGAAGCTCGGCGTGACCCACGATTGACCTCCGTCCGTCGTTCGCACGTAGCGGACTCCGCCAGCCAGGACGACGTTCGGATCGGAGGGACTGACGACGAGCGTGTTGTCGTATCCGGCCTGAGCCGTGAGGTAGGTATTGACCACCGAGGTCTGCGCCAGCGTGGTGTCACTCCACGACGCCGCGCCGTTCGTCGTCTTGTAGATGTGACAGACCTCGACGCCCGTCGTGGTGTCGAGAACCGCGACGGAAGCGTACACGGTCTGCGTGCTCGAAGGAGCGATGGCCAGGGAGATCCGGCTCAAACGGCTCTTCGTCGTCGAGACCGGGAATCCGTTGACGGCCGGCGAGAAATTCTTCCCGCCGTCTGCCGACTTCAGTACGGCCGGCGATGCAAACGGGAGAGGAGTCGTGCTCGTACAGCCGCTCTTCGTGCAATTGGCGCCGTCCCAGGTCGCCGCATAAATCACCAGCGGATTCGAAGGATCGCGAACGACGTCGGCGACCTGCCCGTAGAGGGCAGCCTGAATCACTTGTGTCCAGGGACCGTCGATGCCTCCGGTCGAGCGGTAGGCGCCGGCATTTGTACCGGCGACCAGCTCCTCCGGATTCGTCGGATGAACGGAGATGCGATGAAAGCCGCTAGCGAGAACCGACGTCGGAAGGGTCCACGTAATACCGCCGTCATTCGACGACAGGATGCCGATGCCGGGGATGCGGTCGCTGTTCGGCCCCGCTTCTCCGGTTCCGAGGTAGATGACGGACGGCGAGGAAGGAGCGATGGCCACCGCCCCAATGGCGAGGTTCGGAAGCGTATCCGTCAGCGATGTCCAAGTCTGTCCGCTATCGGCGGTCTTCCAGGCGCCACCGCCCGCCGCGCCGATGATCGCAGTTCCCGGAACGGTCGGATGGGGAGCAACCGAGAGGATACGTCCCGCGCCGTTGGTGGGCCCGAGGCTGACCCAGATGCTTCCGGGAATGGCGTTCGGACTAACTTTCCCGAGCGTGTGGACGTCGCGCTCTAACTGCTCATGGACCTCGCGCGTACGGCGCAACAACAACTCGGGATCGATCTTGCCGTTGTCCCCATGCCGCGTCAGATAGTCGAGCGTCCTCCCTTCGAGGTCCTCGTTCTCCTCAGGCGCTTCCGGGTTGTCGACCTGCACGTTCGTCGTCTTCGCCGGCGGTGGCGTTGCACCGAGACCGGCGTTGGCGAGCAGCAGCAGGAGAGCGAATCGGTAAAAGCGGATGTTCATCGGCAAGTCAGCAAGTTACGACGGGTGACTATAACCAGACTGGTGCCCCGTCGAATCCAACGACCCTGTAAAGGTTTGGGTCTCGTAGCGCCGGCGGCCTCGCCGGCTGGACCGCCAGCGGCTCGCTGGCGATTGTTGAAGGAGTCGCCTCCGGCCGGCGGCGGTCCAGCCGGCGAGCCGCCGACGCTACGATCGGGCTGTACCCTACCCCGCCGTCACCGGTTCCAGGCTGCCGGCTGCAGCATCCTCTTCCGGTAAATCCACACGCTTGTGCGCCCGGGCCACCAGTACGTAGATCGACGGCACTACGAACAGCGTGAAGCACGTGCCGATGATCATCCCCGTTACCAGCATGATGCCGATGCTGTTCCGTGCGCCGGCGCCGGGACCACGGGCAAACACCAGAGGAAGGTGGCCCATGACCGTCGCCGCCGTAGTCATCAGGATAGGACGCAGTCGGGTGCCGGCCGCTTCGATCACCGCGTCGAGCTTGTTCTTACCCGTCTCCTGAAGGTGATTCGCGAACTGAACGATGAGGATGCCGTTCCTCGACACCAGGCCTACCAGCGTGATCAGTCCCACCTGGCTATAGATGTTGATCGAAGTGAGCCCGAGGAATGAGAAGAGCAACGATCCGGAGAGCGCCAGAGGGACAGACCCGGCCAGGATGATGAACGGATCGCGGAAGCTCTCGAACTGCGCTGCCAGCACCAGGTAGATCAGGATGGCCGACAGCAGGAAGACGCCTAGGAACTTCGTCCCCTCGGTGCGCAACTGGCGCGACTCGCCCGCGTAGTCGATCGTGAATCCGCGCGGCAGGATCTTCGCCGATTCGTTCTCCAGATAGCGCAGCGCGTCGTCCAGCGAGACGCCGGGCGGGATCGCTCCCTGGATGCGAACGGCGTTGAGTTGCTGGAATCTCTTCAGGTCGCGCGGTTCGACTGTGTTCTGCAAGGTCGCGAACGTCGACAACGGAACCAGTTTGTTGTTCGCGCCCGTGACGTACATCTGAGTGAGCTGATCGGGGGTGAGCCGCTCGCTGCGTTTCACCTGCGGAATCACCTTGTAGCTGCGGCCCTGGATGCTGAACCGGTTGACGTAGTTGCCCCCGAGGAGAACGGAAAGGTCGCGGCCTGCCTGCGTCAGGTCCACCCCCTCCGAACGCAGCTTGTCGCGGTCGAAGACCACTCTTGTCTGCGGTTGATCGAACTTCAAGTCGGTGTCCGCGAACATGAATTTACCGCTGGTGAACGCTTTCATCACCAACTGATTCGCGAGCTCCGCCAGCCGCGCCGGCTCCGCGGTCGAGACGATGGCGAAGTCCACCGGAAGTCCCTGGTTCCCAGGCAACGACGGAGGTACGAGCACGATGGCCCGAATGCCGGGGATCTTCGATGCCTCCGCGGATGCCTGCATTACAAGCTGGGAGACGCTCTTGCTTCGCTGGTTGTACGGTTTGGCGACCATGCCGCCGAAACCGCCCGTTGGAAAGATGACCTGGAACGTGGAGTCGGTCTCCGGGAACGACCGGTAGATCCTGTCCAACTGCGTGGCAAAGAGCTTGGTCTGTTCGATCGTCGAATTCGCGGCGGCCTGAATGACGCCGAAGAGGAAGCTCTGATCCTCCGGCGGCGCCAGCTCCTTCTGCGAGAACATGTAGAAGGGAAAGATCAAGGCCACGACGATGACCCACAGTGTTAGTACGACCGGCCGGTAGTTGAGCGTTCCGGTGAGCATCCTCGAGTAGCGGCCGCGCAGTGCATCGAAACGCCGGTTGATCCATCCCGCAAAGCCACGCTCGGTGTCACCAGCGCGCAGCAGTTTCGATCCCATCATCGGCGAGAGAGTGAGCGCAACGAAGCCGGAGATGATCACGGCGCCGGCCAGCGTGAAGGCAAACTCGCGGAACAGCGATCCGGTGAGCCCGCCTTGCAGCGCCACCGGCGTGTAGACCGAGGCCAGGGTGATGGTCATGGCGATGATCGGCGCCACCAGCTCGCGTGCCGCATCGGTGGCCGCCTGGATCGGCGTCTTCCCCATGTGCAGATGCCGCTCGATGTTCTCCACCATGACGATGGCATCGTCGACCACCAGTCCCACGGAGAGCACGATGGCCAGCAACGTGAGCAGGTTGATGGTGAAACCGAAGATCAGCATCAGCATGACCGCGCCGATGAGCGAGATGGGGACCGCGACGACAGGGATGATCACACCACGCACCGACCCGAGGAAGAGGAAGATGACCAGAATGACGATGATCAACGTCTCGGTGAGCGTCTTCAGAACCTCATCGATGGCGTTTTGAATGTACGCCGACGAGTCGTAGGGAACACCCGCCTTCATACCTGCCGGCAACTGCGCCTGAATCTCCGGCATCGCCTCGCGGACCTTCTTCATCACCTCGAGCGTGTTGGCGGTCGGCAGCACGAAGATACCGATGAACACAGCGGTCTGGCCGTTGAAGGCAACCTCCTGGTCGTATGTCTCCGCCCCGAGGATGACGTCGGCGATATCGCCGAGCCGCACCACCGTGCCGTTCTGTTGCTTGACCACGAGTTGCTTGAACTCATCGACCGTCTGGAGGTTCGTATTGGCCACCAGATTGACCGATGTCATCGAGCCCTTCGTGGCGCCGAGCGCGGAAAGATAGTTGTTCGCCGCCAGCGCGTCATGCGCCATGGTCGGAGAGATGCCGAGCGCCGCCATCTTGTCCGGCTTGAGCCAGACCCGCATGGCGAAGGTCCGGTCGCCGAAGATGTCGGCCCGCTGCACGCCGCTGATGGCACTCAACTTCGGCTGGACCACGCGGGTGAGGTAGTCGGTGATCTGGTTCTGGTCGAGATCCTTCGACGAAAACCCGAGATATGCCGCCGCGAATTGGCTATCCGAGGTCTGCAGATCGATGATCGGCGCTTCGGCCTCAGGAGGAAGCTGATTGCGGACCTGAGCAACCTTCGATTGGATCTGCGTGAGCGCGGCGTTGGTGTCGTAGTTGAGCTTCAGATGGACGGTGATCGTGCTGACGCCCTGCCCGCTCGAAGACTCGAGGAAGTCGATGCCGTCCGCGCCGGCGATCACCCGCTCCAGCGGTGCGGTGATGAACCCGCGCACGAGATCGGCATTCGCGCCGACGTACGCGGTGGTCACCACCACGTTGGCCATGTCGCTGCGGGGGAACTGCCGAACGCTGAGGGATCGGATGGCTTGCAGGCCGGCGATGAGGATCACCAGGTTGACCACCATCGCCAACACAGGCCGGCGGACGAAGAGATCTGTGAATTTCATCAGTGGTCTTCCGGACGTGGGTTGGCACTGTTGTTGGGTTGAACGGCGTTGTTCACGATCACGGCCGCGCCCGGCCGCAGCTTGAAAACACCCGAGGTAACGATCTCTTCACCGGGTTTGGGACCGGTGAGAACGGCCACCTGATCGCCGCGCGTATCCCCGAGCTTCACGAATTGCTGGCGCACACCTCGATACGTCTTCCCATCCGGACCCTTCTCGTCATCGACGATGAAGATCGAGTCGCCGAAGGGGGCATAACTGACCGCGGAGATGGGAACGGTGATGGACATCGTCTGCGCGCCGCGCGCGAACCGGGCCTCGACGAACATGCCGGGACGCAGCTTCCCGTCGATGTTGGGAAAGGAAGCCTGCACGCGTCCGTTGCGTGTTGCCTCATCAATGACGGCATCGAACGCGGTGATCTTCCCCACCTCGGCGGCCCCGCCAGCATCGGGCGTAACCTCGACGCTGGAACCGACCGCCAGCCGGCTCATCTGCTGTTGGGGCACGCTGAAGTTCACATACGCTGGACGAAACGACTGCAGCAACACGATCGGCGCGCCACTGGCGAGATACTGCCCAAGGTTGATCTGCCGGATGCCGAGCACCCCATCGAAAGGGGCGCGAATGATCTTGCGCTCGATCGTGGCACGGAGCTCCGCAACGCCCGCATCCGCCTGCTTGATCTGCGCCGCCGAGGTGTCGTATGTGGCCTGAGGGATGATCCCCGCCGCCAGCATCCCCTTCTGCCGTGCCACGTCGGCCTTCGCCAGATCGCGCGCCGCCTCGGCCGAAGCGAGCTGCGCTCGCTCCTGCTTCGCATCCAACTCCACCAGCACGGTACCCTTGCTCACGGACCGCCCCGATTCGAAGTTGATCTGAGAGACAACGCCGGGAAGATCGGCCGTGATCGTGACGCCTTGAACCGCTGCCACCGACCCGATCTCCTTGGAAGTCGCGTTCCACGGCTCCTCCTTCGCGATGACCGTCGTCACGGCCTCCGGCGGCGGCGTGTACGACATAGCCATGGCAGCCTTGATCTGGAAGAACTTGAACGCGCCGATGATCCCGATGAACGCGATCACCACCACCAGCATGAGAATCATTCGCTTCGTCATCGTCGCGAATTATAGATTCGGGAAGTGGAGGGAAGTGAGTTACGGTCGGCGAACGAGCACTTTCCAGCGGTGGACGGCGGCCGACTCTACGATCCGGAGAGTCGCCGTTGACGCTGCCGTCGTCTCGAACTATGCTGAGCCGTCCCTCGGAAATAGCGAGGGCAGCCCCGTTCGTTGAGACGATCCCAAGCAGGCGCTTAGCTCAGTCGGTAGAGCATCACCTTCACACGGTGGGGGTCAGCGGTTCGAGTCCGCTAGCGCCTACCACTCTAAACCACTCACGCCGCTCAGGTTAGCAAGACCGGGCGGCGTTTCGTTTTGGCGCCTCCGACCTTGAAGTGTTCGAAGAAGTGTTCGAAGGGTCCGGGTTGGGCCCACGAGGCTCGTTGCGCGCCCAGTTATTCGGCGCCAGTCTTCCGTCTCTTCCGATGCGACGATCCAGATCCCACTCCCCGTCTCGGCGGTCCCACAGACTACCTACCTGGACCGAAGCACCCGCCGCTGGGAAGTCGATGCCAGAAATACTTGAAGGCCGCAGGTAGGGAAAACGGCGATCGCGTCACTCCTATGTGTAGGGGATGGGTCCGCCTCGCATCGAAACACTAATAAATTAGCGAGTCGGCTTCGGAGGAGTCATGTCGTCACCTGAGTACTGTGTCGTGATCACTACGTGTGCAACGAAGGAAGATGCGAAAGCGCTCGTCGATGCGCTGCTGCAGGATCAACTGGCAGCGTGCATTCAAATCACCTCCATCACGAGCTACTACGTTTGGAAGGGAAGCGTCAACGAGGACGCTGAGCAACTCCTGCTCATCAAGACGCTGTGCGAGCACTACCCTGCGATCGAAGCCACACTGCGGCGCGTCCACAAGTACGAGACACCCGAAATCGTTCAGGTGCCAATTACGGCCGGCCTGCCGGCATACCTGCAATGGATGCGCGACGTCACGAAATGAGCACAGCATCGATTTTGCTCGCGGTCGCCTCGACGATTTTTGGCGTCATCCTCCGATACGGGTTCGACGCCGTGCGCGAGCGCTACCGCTTTAGGCGCGAACTGAAAGACAACAACTCCATCGACGTCACCGGTAACGACTGGCATGCCGCGTGGCAAACCGCTGTCGAGAAAGAAACACTGATCAATACCGAGCGAATCTGCATGAAGCAAAAGGGCGGTGTGGTCAAGGTATGGAACCTGGAGAAGTCACCTGAAAACCCCAAGGGCGGGTACCGATGGGAATCGCAACTGCAGTTCTTTCACGGCAAGACACTCATGGGTTGGTACTTCCCACTCAAGACGGAAAACATCACCTCCAAAGGCATCATGTTCCTCTGCTACCTTTCCACCAAGAAAACCTTCTACGGCAAATGGGTGGGATCAGCATATGACGGCGATCTCGCCAACGGTTTTCTCGTCATCTCCAAGGATCGTAACTACTCGCTAACCGAACTCGATAGAGTCCTCAAGCTCCATGACGACGAGGTCAACATCATCTTCACCAATCTCTGATGCGCGACCTCCAGCCATACGCGTACGTGGGTGATACCACGTCACTTTGCGCCGAGTGTCTGGCGCTCGTCCCAGCGAAGATCGTCATCGAGAGCGAGGACGTCTTCTACGTCAAGCAGTGCGCCGTCCATGGTGTTCAGCGAGCACTCATCTCGACAGATGTTTCTTACTACCTACGGTGTCGCGCCGCACTGGTGCCAGCCGCGCGGCCTCTGGCGTACCGCGCCGAGGTTAAGAAAGGTTGCCCGTTTGACTGTGGTCTTTGCAACGTGCATGAACAGCATTCCTGCATGGCGATCGTCGAGGTTGTCGATGACTGCAACATGCGATGCCCTACCTGCATCGCCGGATCGTTTCCGGGTGCCGGTCAGATCAAGACGCTTGATGCCATTGGCCATATGCTTGACGCGATCGTCACCGCCGAGGGCCTGGCAGATATCGTCATGATCAGCGGCGGCGAACCAACCATCCATCCAAAGATCATCGATATCCTCCAACTTGCCAGTTCTAAAAGCATTGATCACATTATGTTGATCACGAACGGCGTCCGCGTGGCTCGTGATCAAGCATTCGCTGAAGCATTGCGCACGATCCCTCGTCTTGAAGTCTATCTACAATTCGATTCGCTAAGAGCTGAAGCGTTGCAGGATATCCGGGGTGAAGATGTTCGCCACATCCGAGCGACCGCGCTGGAACGCCTGAACGCACTGGAGATCCCGACGACACTCGTGTGTGTCGTCAAGAAGCGTGTTAATGACGACGAAGTCAACGAGATCATTAGCTATGCACTTCGGAACCCCTGCGTCCGTGGCGTTACATTCCAGCCGATACGCGCCACCGGACGCACGGAGGCGTTTGACCATGCCGAGAATTCCATTACGCTTTCCGAAGTGCGAGCCGAAATCATGCGCGGTGGGCTCTTTAGCGATCTGGTTCCGCATCCCTGCAACCCTGAGAGCATCAGCATTGGCTACCTTCTCCGCCGCGAGGGAACGCTGACTGACGTCACGAGTGAGCTTTTCGCCCAAACATCATCGAACGAGGATCGCTGGCCGACGGCTGCTGCAGATGAATTGCGAACGATGATGTACTTTCTGCCGCGCCTCGATCGCGGCGACATTAGATACGACGCACTCTTTCGGGTGACGATTGTCTCGTTCCTCGATCGCTTCAACTTCTGCACTTCCGGCGTAAAACGATCAGCCATTCACTTCGCGACACCAGATGGCGCCCTTATTCCACTGGAGACGTACTACCTGCTCTATCAGGAACCAGCGAATGGCCGGTCCGACTCAACTCCTGAAACGAGCATTTCGCTTCAGTAGATCGGAGCGCTACGGTAATCACCGCTTTCCAGAACGTATCAAAGCGGTTCACGCGAGCGCGCGTTTCACCGCGTCGAAGATTTCCGTGCTCGGCCTGGCATATCGAGACGTGGTCACGACCGAGGCATGTCCGAGGAGGTCGCGCAGCGTGAAGCTGTTGATGCCCTTGCTTGCGAGCGTGCTTGCGAACGTGTGTCGCTGGTCGTGGAAGCGGAATCGTCGCTTGATGCCGGCGATTGCTTTGGCGGTTTTGAAGTAGCGTTTGATCGTGCTTTCGCAGTACGGCTTTCCTTCGGGGGTGAGGAGGACGTACTCGCCCATGACGGTGCGCTTGCGGCACTCGTCGAGTGCTGCGCGAGCTTTGGGCGCGATGGGGAGAAGGACGGGTCGCTTGGTCTTGCGCATGACGAGGCGAATCACGCCCTCTTCGGCGCTCGCGAGAAGTGACCGCCTTGTGCTCGCCAGAAGTAACCACGTGAGCGTTGCGGTAAGTGAGCAAGCCCGCTTGAGCAGCCGGCACGGCTGAACGCGAGCGGCGGGCATAGATCAACGAGCAGGAGACT
>JBBRNB010000065.1:0-40141 GCA_038230535.1 Thermoanaerobaculia bacterium | reverse complement strand
TCGCGCGCTGTGTTTGACACCTCGCGCGCTGTGTTTGACATCTCGCGCGCTGTGTTTGACACCTCGCGCGCTGTGTTTGACACCTCGCGCGCTGTGTTTGACACCTCGCGCGCTGTGTTTGACATCTCGCGCGCTGTGTTTCACACCTCGCGCGCTGTGTTTGACACCTCGCGCGTTGCCTCTTGAATCTCGCGCGCTGCGTTTGGAACCCCGCGCTGTGCTCTTTGAACCTCGCGCGCTGCTTTTAGCAGGCCGCATGATGCTTTTTGACTCGAGCCGGCATCATTTCCCACACCCGCCCGAGCAGTCCGGGCGCCGCATCCAGGCAATCGGCGCGTCCGTCGTCCCGAAGCGCTGCCGCTCCGTGCAATGGTCACGCCGCGTCGTGCATCGAAGTGCGACTCCCACGGAAGTGGGGAGAGGGAGACACGGAGCGAAGCGTAGTGCGTGTGAGGGGATAAAGTTAAGGCCATTTGGATGACAGGAAACACCGACGCGACTTTCTCCCTTCCCTCTCATGATCAGGTAACACGAACGCGGCATTCGTTCCCAGCCCCTCACGAGGGATCCGTAACGACCTGCACCAGATCTCTGAACCTCTCCAGATAGTGATCCGGCTGTGCGGCATGCAACGCCTCGGCGGACGACGAGCCGGTGGCCACCACAGCGACGTCGATCCCGCTGTTTCGGGCGGCGTGGACGTCGATCGGCATGTCGCCGACGAAGAGTGCCTCCGACGCCATACACGACGTTGACTCCAGCGTATGCAGAACGTGTCGCGCCTCCGGCTTGCGCGCGCCTGCCAGATCGGGGCCGACGATGGCGTGGAAGTACGGCGCCAGCTTCAGGAACGTCAGGATCTTTTTCGAGAACGATGTCGGCTTGTTCGTGCAGACCGCCATGGCTACGCCGAGGCTGTGCAGCGTCGCGAGCGTCGTCTCGACGCCGGTCAGGATCGTCGATTCCTGGCAGCAGATCTCGTCGTAGCGTGATTCGAACGCGTCCTTCACGCTGCGCGGCACTTCATCGGCGTTGAAGGCGCGTTGAAGAAGCGTGTCGAGGCCGTCGCCGACGAAGTCTCGGATGTGCAAGGCAGTCAGATCGTGCAGGCCGTGTTCACGGCGCGCGTAGTTGACCGCCTCCGTCAGCGCCGCGTACGAATCGACGAGTGTTCCGTCAAGGTCGAACAGGACTGCACGGTAACGAAGTTGTAGCAAGGGCATGTGGGATGACAGATTCTATCGCCGCGATTACGCCGGACGTGGAGAATGGCTGAATGAAACGTGCGCTGGCCGCGCTGCTCCTCCTCCCGCTTCCTCTTTTCGCCGCCGAAGGCAAGATCGCCATCGCCATCGAGCCGCTCGGTGATACGCCGGCGGGTGCGGTCGTCACGCGCGTCAGTTACCGCTTCACCATTCCGACCGATGCGCCTTCCGGTGTACCGCTGATCATCACCGGGTCGATCTCGCAGAACGGGGATGTGGTGAAGCGCTTCCGCTATCCGTTGTTGCCGGCCACGATCAGCCCGCTGACATCCGTTCAAACGCTGCAGCCCGGCGCCGTGGAGATCGAGGCCCGGATCATGGTGCCACTCGAAGAGCAGACGCCGGTGATTCTGGCGAAGGCCACGCAGACGTTTACGATCGCGAAGACGAACAAGCTCTACGCCGCCCGCGAGGGAGACGACGCGGAATCCATCCTGGCCGAAGGAATCGTGCCGGAGAGCGGCGGAACGGTGAGGATCATCCCACCGCGCCGCGACGTCGCGCCAAATCTTTTCGTCGTCGAAGTCGAGGTCCAGCCGCCGGTAAAGCGCGTCGAGTTCTGGGTGGAGGGGAAGAAGATTCTGGCGCGGAACGCTCCCCCTTATCGCGCGGAGCTCGACCTCGGCGCGCTGCCGAAGCGGGTGGAGGTGCGCGCCGTCGGTTACGACGCTCAGGGTCGCTACATGGACGCCGACGCCTTCGTGGTCAACGAGCACGAGACCCCGCTGGAAGTGAAGATCGTTCGTACAGTGACTCCGGATGACGTGTCGCACTTCAAGCTGAGCGTGCAGAATCCCAAATCGACGCAGATCAAATCCGCGACGTTCTTCGCCGGACAGAAGAAGCTGTTCGAGTGGAGCGGGCCACCGTATGCGCTCGACATTCCGAATTCGAAGTTGAGGGGCGTCGAATTCGTCCGCGCCTCGGTGGTCGACGACACCAACTACGAAGCCAGCGACCTGCTTTTCCTCAACGGTCAGCGATTCTCCGAAGAGATCGAAGTGAACCTGGTCGAGCTGCCGGTTATGGTGACGGATAAAGCGGGCGTCCCGGTGACCGACCTCAAAGAGGCCGATTTCAGCGTGTTCGAGAACGACAAGCCGCAGAAGATCACGACGTTCAACTACGCGTCGAACCTTCCGATCTCAGCGGGCGTGCTAATCGACCACTCCGGAAGCATGAAGCCGCGGATGGAGCAGGCGAAGTCGGCCGCGGTGGAGTTCTTCAAGCGGATCATGAAGCCGGGAGACCGGGCTTTCGTGACCGGTTTTGCATTCGACGCCAAATCAGCCTCGCCGTTCGTCAGCGACGTGACGTCGCTCGAATCGCAGGTGCGCGCCATTCCCGATGCCAGCGGCGGGACGGCGCTCTACGACGCCATCGTCACCGGCCTCTATCGCTTCCGGACGCTCCAGGGCCGGAAGGCTCTGATCATCCTCACCGATGGCGAAGACACGACCTCACGTACGACCTACGAGGAAATGCTGACGTACGCCCGTTCGGCGCGCGTGCCTCTTTACTTCATCGGCGTAGGCCTCGGGATTCTGGACGTCAGCGGTACTTCGAAGATGAAGGCGCTCGCCGCCGAGACGGGCGGCATCGCCTATTTCATCCACGACATCAAGAAGCTCGACGAAACGTACCAGCAGCTCGAGAAGGACCTCCGCTCGCAATACCTCATCGCCTACAACACCCAGTCGACGACGAAAGACCGGGCCTACCGCAAAGTCGACGTGAAGGTGAACCGACCGGAGGCGACGGCACGGACGATCCGGGGATTCATCCCGTGATTCGCCGTGCGGCAGCCGCCGTGCTCGTGCTCGCGGTTGCCTGCATCCCAGCGTCGCGGCCGCGTGACCGCAACGGCCGCGCTGTCGATGTCGATGTTCGCGGTGCGCCGGTAACGTTGCTGCACTTCTGGGCGGCCTGGTGCGGGCCGTGCCGCAACGAGTTGCCACAATTTGTGGCCTTTGCCGCGGAACACAAAATGCGCGTGATCGCGGTCTCGCAGGATCCCGACTACGAATCGGCGGAGCGCTTCCTTCGCGAGCACCGCATCACCCTGGACACGCTGGTCGACGACCACGGCCGCTTCGGCGCCAGGAACCATGTACGGGTGATCCCGACGACGATCGCTTATGACGCGCAGGGACAGGTGATCGACCGTTTCGATGGTTCAGTCGATTGGAGCGATCCCTCGGTCGCGCGGCGGGTGATTCGGTAGTTACGGGTACAGCCTCCGATACGTCGATGCCAGCATCACCACGTGCTTCGTGTAGGTGCGCGTCTCGTGGTACGGGATCGATTCGAGGAACTCATCCATCGGTTTGGCGGGGGCGGCACGGCGCCATTGCGCTACTCGGCCCTGGCCGGCGTTGTAAGCCGTAATGGCCAACTCGTCGCTGCCATTGAAGAGATTCGTGAGCATCTTGAAGTGGGCGGTGCCGAGGCGGATGTTGGTCTGGGGATCGTCGAGATGCGGCGCGATGTGGAAGCGGCCGGCCAGCTCGCGTCCGGTGGCAGGCATGAGCTGCATCAGCCCCGTCGCTCTCACGCCGGACTTCGCATCGGCTCTGAAGTAGCTCTCCTGGTGGATCAACCCCATGATCGTGTATGCATCGACGCCGTTCTTTCTCGAGTACTCACGGATCCAATCGTCGTACTTCAGCGGGTAATACATCCTCAGAAAGTACGGCGGCACGGAATCCTGCTCCACGGTTGCCAGCGCCGGGAAGGCGCTGTGGAGGGCCTTCAACATGGCGATGGTGTTGCCGGAAGCATGATGGAGGTCGGCGAGCAGCGCGTCAGCGAACTGCTGGTTCTTCCGGTTCCGGTTCTTGTCGATCTCCTGCTGCGCGTCGCGGAAATCAGAGAGCGCCGTGAGCTCGTATCCGAGGCGCAGCTCCTTCGGCATGTTCTGCTCGGCGATATCGCGCCAGTCGGGACGATTGGCCGTCAGAGGACTGACGTTTGAAGCCGGCCGTTTCGCTCCCCGTTTCTCCGACTCGATGGCGTAGATGTCGTCGTACGGCGCGGAGGCCAGCTCGCGATAGACCGCCGATGCCTCGGCCTTCCTGCCGAGCCGCTCCACGCAGCGGGCGTACCAGTACATCGCCTGCCGCCGGGTGTTCGGGCCGCGGTAGGAGTCGCGGACGAAGGCGAAAAGATCACGCGCGCCGTTCAGCTCTCCTCGCGTGTATGCGGCCCATGCCTTGTCCCAGAAGTGCTGGAGACCTGCGTCATACGCCGGATCGAGCTTCGCGAGTTGGACGATGAGCTCCTGCTCGGAGTCATCCTGATTCTTCGATTCAGCCTGTCCGATGAGCGTGTTCAGCACCTCGATCCGCACTTCATCGTCCAGGGGTAGTGACAGGAGATCCTTCAGCCGTTCAGCGGCCAGACGCTCGTATTCGTCCTTCTTCGCTTTCTTCTCCAGATCGACGACCTGGATGTTCTTTCTGACTCTGACGAATCTCGCCTTCCTGCCTGCCTTCCTGACCCGCTCTCGGGTCACGATCGTCTTCGTGGTGATTGGATTGATCGACGCCGAAAGGGCGCGGTAGTTCTGCGACGTTGTGAAGATTGCCGGGATGGCGAAGCGGGGAGGACGGGAGGCGAGCGGATCGAGGATCTTCGTCGAGTCTTCAAAGCGCCGGAGTTGATTCAGCGCCAGCCCGCGATTGAGCTGCACCGGGGTACGAAGATCTGCCTCGACGCCGCTCGCATCGAGAGACTCCAACTCATTGAGCGCGTTCTGCGGATCGCCGTCCCGAAGAAGGGAGACGGAACGCTCGAGCCGTTCCGCATCCAACAACTCAATCGGGGCGTCTTTTGGCAAGCCGGTGACGGAGCGAACCAGCTCGATGGCGTCGATCGCCTGCGTCGAGCGAGGGTTTCGGATGGCGATGTTGCGGGCGTTGTCGAGAACCGATGCGATATCGCCGTTGGCGAACGAAGCGTTGATGGCGCTCCAACGCGCGCTTGCCGCAACCGCGGAGTTGCCGGCATGCGTGGCAACGTCACTGAAAACCTGCGCGGCATTCCGCCAGTCGGCCACCGCCGCGTACAGCCCGCCGAGGTTGAGACCGGTGTCGGTCTGGAGCACGAAGGCGGGATGTCGCGCCCAGACCTCCGCGAGCGTCGTGCGCGCACGCGCCCGCTCACCGGTGAGTTGGTAGGCGTTGGCGAGGTAATACAGGCGATATTCCTCGACTGCGCGCCTGCCGAAGGTGAAGGATGAGAGCCGCTTGACCGCCTCCGTGCCATCGCCCCGAGGTAATGCCTCGATACCGGCGTTGAAGGTTGGCCGCAACTTCTCCAGATCGGGCGGCGCCTCCGGTGTAGCCGGGACGACGTACTCGCGATTTCGCCCAAAGTGTGGCCGTGTGAGAAGCACCCCGACGATGACCATCACCGGGACCAGAACCACGACAACCACAGTGACCCAACGACGTCGAGACCGCATCCTGCGGTGTCCGGTGCGAAAAGTGGGCCGTGAGCGGCGCATCGCTTGATTCGCTACTGGAATAGAGCGGGATGTTGTACGAAAGCCTCATCACGATCGAGCCAGGAAAGCGCGGCGGCCAGCCGTGTATCCGAGGCATGCGGATGACCGTCTATGACGTGTTGTCCTATCTCGCAGCAGGCATGACGGAAGAAGAGCTGCTGAACGACTTTCCGTACCTGACGCGCGACGACATCCTGGCGTGTCTCAGCTATGCGGCTGAACGCGAGCACAGGATGTTGGTCACGAGCGAAAATTAACTACAGTCCCAGCGCTCCGGAGTCGTTGTCGGCCAGGATCCGCACTAACTCGTCGTAGAAGTAGTTGGAGGTCTTCCTGACTTCCTCGGGGATTCGCTCGTCGTACATCTGCCGGCTGCGGTCGATGTCTTCCTTCAGACGCTCGTAGAGATCCTTGTTCTTCCTGCCGGCGTCGACTTTCGGCTCGTTGTAAAGCTTGATCTCAGATACGAGCAGGCGGGCAAAGCGGCGTGCTTCGTCGTGCTTCTTCGAATCGTTTGGAGCTGTGCCGGTGGCAGACATGCCACTTCGCGTGACGTTCGGCGGAGGGATGTACTGCGTGCTCGGACGCTCCTCGCGCTCATGGACGGGTGGTGAGGCTGGTGCTGGTGGAGCGGGCCGCGGCGGCTCGATGGCAGGAATCGCCGTGGTCATGAACGATGCCGTCGAAGACGCTGGTGCCGGCGCACCAAAGTCGGTCTCCGGCATCGTGAAGGCTGGCGCGGCGGCGGGCGGCGCCATCAACTCCCGCAACTGGCCGGCGGAAACAGCGATCGTGGCGTCGGGCGAGCTTTCGATGATCGGAGGGGAGGGACGTGCGGGTGGTGGTGGGGCTGGAGTGCGAGGCGGTGGTGGTGGCGGCGCAGTTGCTGGTGCGGGAGGTGCTGCCGGCTTAGGGGGCGCCACGGGGGCGGCGGGCAGTGGTGCCGCGGCCGGTTCCGGGTCATTGAGGCTCGGTGACGGCGTCTTCTTTCGGATCGCCAGCGTGTCGATGAGCAGGCCGGTCGTGAAGACGAGCAGCTCGATCGAGGCGGAGTCGAGCTTCGCGGCATCCTCTTCGGTGGCATCGACGTAGACCGCCGCGGCAACTTTGTCCTTGATCACCATCGGCACGAGGATGGCGCGCGAGGACGCTGCGACGCCGAGCCGCGTGGAAAGATTCGCGCCGTCCCAGGTCACGACCTGTTCATTGCGCAGTACGCGGTCGAGCTCCGGGATCAAGCCGGGAGCGGCGTTGAAACGCTTGACCAACTCGTCGTTTCCTCCGGCCGCGCTAAAGCCGGCGCCTTTCCAGCCGCTGAACGTCTCTCCGCGCAGGATCAGCATCGCGGCGCGAGAGCCGAAAGCAAGGCACTGCTCGAGCAACGCATTGAGGATGTCGACCTGCGACTTGCCGTGCTCCACGGCCTGTACCGCCTTTTTCACCCGCGAGGCGTCGGAGCCGGCAGGTGCGCTGACAACCGGGGGCGGCTGTGCGGCGGCGATGCTCTCCTCGAGCTCTCCGATCGACTTCTGAATATGGGGCATGAAGGAGACGGCGTTGACGTCGGCCTGGACGCTCTGGAGCGCCGCCTTGAGCTGCGAGTCGACCACTTCGCGGACGTCTTCGATGGAGGAGCGAATCTCGCCCACCAACTTCTCCATCGCATCGCGGACGTGTGCTTCGATCGAGCCCGCGACCTCGTCGCCCCTCACAGCCATAAGTCCTCCGAATCCTGTGAGTTGAATAACACCCGCAGTTCGCGGCGGATTATAGCGCAGAGAACGTGTGCTACCTTGATCGCTGATGCGCCGCTCATTGGTCCTGATCCTACTCGCCGCTGTGTCGTGCAGCGGAGATAGCCGTGATCGGGCCGGCACATCGGAATGGCTTCACGTCCTCCGCCACAAACGGGCTGCATCGGCGCCGAATGCTCCGGTGCAGGCGAAACAGGTTTATGCCGATACTCTCGGGGCCTTTGTTCAGACCCACCCCACACACAGCCGCGCGCGCGAGGTCTATCAGCACATCCAGCTCGACTTCGCCCGCGAGCTGGCTTCGCTCGGCCGATATCAGGATGCGATTCGTATCGATCGCGCCGTCCTCGCGCACGATCCCAGGAATGCTGAGGCACTCCGCGGTCTCAGCAACGCTGTCGATCACCTGGCCGTCTCACACGAGAAGCTCCTGGCGCTGGAAAAGGGGATGTCTCAGCGCGACGTGGCCCACATCCTCGGCAAGCCGATCCCAGGCTGGCAACTGCGCAACGGCCGCCGTGATTCGACCGTCGAGTCGTGGTACTACCGCCGCATCGATGGCGGCGTTGCCGGCGTCTACTTCCGCGACGGAGTCCTCTTTGCGGCTGAAGAAAACTCCCAGGCAAAACTGGTACCGTTGATGAAGCAGTAGATCAGTCGATTCGTGGAACAGTGGATCAGTGGATCAGTGGATCAGTGGGTCAGTCGATCAGTGGATTCGTGGATCAGTGGATCAGTGGGTCAGTCGATCAGTGGATTCGTGGATCAGTGGATCAGTGGATCAGCACAAGACGTTTGACGCCAGACTGGGTCTTGGGACCCGCTGACCCGCTGACCCGCTGACCCGCTGACCCGCTGATCGACTGACCCACTGACCCACTGACCCGCTGACCGACTGATCCACTGACCCAACTGATCCACTGATCCACTGACCCACTGACCCGCTGACCGACGGATCCACTGACCCACTGACCCACTGACCCACTGACCCACTGATCCACTGATCCACCGACCCAAAGCCTCTCGGAATCGCTGCAAGCGAGCTAAACTGTTTAACACCGGCGGGGGAGAGTTCGACGGAATGCCCATCTACGAATACCAGTGCACGAAGTGCAACGACCGGATGGAGGTCATCCAGAAATTTACAGATCCTCCGTATGCGACTTGCGAGAAGTGTGGCGGTGAGATGAGAAAGTTGGCGTCCGCGCCTGCCATCCAGTTCAAAGGGTCGGGGTTCTACAAGAACGACTACGCCAGCGCTGCGTCGAAAGCCGATACGAAGTCGGAAGGAAAGAGCGATAAAGGCGAGTCGTCGAGCGACAGCAAGCCCTCGGAAACGAAGAGCGAGACGAAATCAGAGTCGGCGCCGGAAGCGAAGAGCGAAACAAAAACTGAGACGAAGCCAGAAACAAAGACGAAGGCAGAAACAAAGACGGAGAGTAAGAGCTCCGATTGAACGACATGGGAAAAGTTCGGAGGCTGAAGCAGCGCGCCGACTCGATGCTCGAGGAGGTCTTCCGGTCTCTATTCGAAGAGATCGATACGGAGAAGATCCGGTGCGACGTGGCTGCTCTCAGGAAGAGCGAGCCGGACTTCCACTCCGATGATCATGCACGGATGCTCGTGCGCCGTACCGCGCTCCGTTGCGCCGCCGCCGGCGCAGTCTCCGGTCTGCCCAGCGGATTGATTGCGCTCGGATCGCTCGGCGCGGAACTGGCCTTCCTCGTCTTCCAGCAATTCCGCCTGATCCTCGGCATTGCCACTGTCTATGGTCACGAGCCGTCGCAACGGGAGCGATTCGCGGAAGCGATGTCGTGTCTCGCCTACGCGTCCGGCGTCGGCGTCGGCATCGGTAAGCAGGGCATCGCCACCGTTCTCGAGGCGGCCACCATGGAGGGCGGTGTCATCGCCGGAAGGCTGGGCACGAACTTTTTTCGCGAACGGCTGGCGAAGGCCATCCCGTTCGTAGGCATCGTCTCCGGCGGCGCGCTCAACTATCTCTCGGTCCGCGCCGTCGGCCGCGCCGCGATCAGGTTTTACGAGTCGCGCATCGACGACGTGATCGCCGATGAGATCTGGGCCGAAGGCGACCGCGAGCACGCCTGAGCCGGCACGGCCGGCAGCGTTGGTTGCCCAAGGCTCCATCGACAGGATCGCAAGCCGGCACGGCCGGCGGCGTTGGGTTGCCCAAGGCTCCATCGACAGGATCGCAAGGAACGATTCTTCCACCCGGCACGGCCCGGGCGGCGTTGGTTGCCCAAGGCTCCGCCGGCAGGATAGCGAGGAACGATTTCCCTCGCGGACGCCTGAGCGTGCGCGCCCTGATTGAAGGAATGCGCCGCGAGGCATCGCCGTTTGAGGGCGGTAACTGAACATGAGCAAGTACGCGATGGATTCGACGATCGAAGTTCGCTCGCAGTTTTTCGAGCGCCGTCGTCTGCGCCGCATCCGGATGATCGTCGAGCTCACACTCAACCTCATCGGTAGCGACATGACCGTGTCGCATCGTGAAGCGAGATGCCTGGTTCGTTGTGCCCGTAAGGCGGTCATCGAGCTTCATCCAGGTTTTGAGCAACGTTACGAGCGAATCGTCCGGCCCTACTTCGAGCGCGTTCTGGCCTGCCGCTGGCCGAATGAACAGGCGCTCGACGACGACTGCTGCGACGTGGTCAACTGACGCGAAGCGTCATCCTGAGCCGCGCGGCGGCAAAGAATCTTCAGCCGCGGCACCGCTCTCCAAATCCCGTACAACTTTGATGTCGCCGAACTGCGCCCTTGCGCGCGCGGCCTCTTTCCTCGCCGTGTCGCGAATCTGCGCATTGATGAACCGGATCGACGGATCATCCGGCACCAGATAGCGATATTCGATCGGATCGAGGCGCTCCGACGGGAAGGCATCGCGCCGCGCGAAGACCATGGCCGCGTCATCAAAAGCGATCAGAGCCCAATCCCGGCGCCGGTAACGGACGAGCGATGCCGGCAGCGCGCGCCGTTCCCCACTGGCGACATCGACCACCTCGATCTTCTCAGTCTGGTATTCGTCGACGGCCAGAACTGCGCCGTACTTCGCGATGAGCGCGTGCCAGGCCCGGCTGTCTCGATGAGCGTCCGCGTCGGCGGCGATGAAGTCGTGAAAGAGCTCGTTGCGGCCATCGGTCAGGGTTCGCCGGGCGGGATAAAACGTCCACTCCAGCAGGCCGCCGAACTGATCGACGTTGTAGATGTTGCCGTCGAGATTGTACGAGCGGAGTACTGCTGCCGCGCGCATCGGGAAGCGCACGTCGTCCACGCCGAGGCGATGCACGTCGTGTTGGAACGCCCAGGCCAGAGGGATTACAGCGAAGGCAGCAAGCGCGATCGATACACGCCGCGAGAACTTGCCCATCGGCGGAATGAGGAGCGGCAATGCTGCGAAGTAGAGTCCCTGGTTTCGTACGTAGCGGTAGGCCAGGGCCGCGAGGATGGCAAACGTCACGAAGCGCCAGGCATTGGCGCGTTTGTCGCGCGCGCCGAGAAAGAGCAGCAGGACGGCTGCCATCGTCACGTAGAGCAGCGGGAAGAAACTGAACGGCGACGGAAGCCACTCCGCGTTGACAAATGCGCCACTGCGAATCTCCGAGGCTAGCTTCAGTGGTGCGATGATCGCGTTCCATCCGTACGGATTCACGAGCAACGCGGCCGTGCTGGCGGCGGCCACGGCCCAGCGGCGGACGTCGATGAGCATGGTGATCATCGCCAGCAACGGTGCCAGGAGCGCCGACGGATGGACGTTGATCCAGACGATCGTCAGGCAGGCGTAGGCAATCGTCAGAGGTCCAAGGCGCAAGCGCGAACCCAGCAGGCCGAGCGCTACGACGATGAGAAGTGCTGCGGCCGCCGCCGGCCTAACGCCCAGACGATCGGACGCACCGGCAAAGGCGATTGCCGCGACGAGAAGAGCTACTCCGATCTCCTGTTCGCGCGAGGCGAAAACGAATCCGGCTGTGAAGATCGCTGCGGTGAGTAGCGCAGTAACCACGGAGATACCGTTGTCGCCGCCAACTCCGTGGAGCCCGTAGAGGACGATTTCGTACAACCACTCGCCGTTGATCCACGGCACATGCGCACTCGCCACAGCCAACGGATCGAACAAAGGGATTGAGCGGTGTTCGACGATCCAGCGGCCGGTGGTCAGGTGCCAGAAGTAGTCGTAGCTGCGTATAGGCACCACGGCGGCGATGGCGGCCAATACGAACAACCCAGCCGCCGCAATGCGCTTCGTCATTCGCCCGCGAGTATAACGAAGCGAGAAGTAGCGCTGGCGGCTCGCCGGCTGGACCGCCGCCGGCCCGGCGGCGATATCCTCAGAATGAGCTCGAACCAGGCGGCACCGGTGGTGCCGGCACTGCTGCAGGCGCTGGCGGTACCGGTGGCGTGGCGGTGTCGATCTTGATGTCGCCGTTCACCGTCGTGATGCGCAGTTCGTAACGGCCACCGTTCACCTCGCCCGAAACGCGGCGGCTGCCGGGATGCGAGTGGATGTTGAGCGGGAAGGCTGCTTCGATGTCGCCGTTGACCTGCGAGAAATCGCCACTGAATGAGGCGCTCAAAGGCAATGCAGCGGTCACTCCGCCGTTGACGGTCTTCAGGGTCGCTCCCTGGAACGACTTGATGAAGCGAGCCTCGATGCGGCCGTTGATGGTGCGCGCATCGACTTCGCTCGACCCCGGCGTCTCAATGTTGACTCTGCCGTTCACGGTCACCGCTCGAGTCTCACCATCCACGCCGCGGGTGGCGATGCGGCCGTTGACAGTCTTCAGGTCGAGTGCGACCGAGGCCGGCACACGAAGGTCGTAATCGACGCGCGTGTCGTTGCCGAAGCTGAAGAAACGGAATCCGCGCCGCTGGTTGCGCCGCCCGATGATGAGCGTATCGCCACTGACCTCGGTGCGGAAGTACCCCTGGTTCTCCTGCTCATTCCGAGGAGCCAGACGGCTTCGGACGTTAGCGCTCATCGTGATCTCGCTGTCGGATCCAGCCTCGATGTTGATGGCGCCATCGATCTCCATCACCTCGATGTGATGGATCGCGGCGGCCGGCCAATGGCGCTCGATGTGAGCCGTTCGCCGCTCCATCACCATGCCGCAGCCAGAGATCAGAAGTATCCCCGGGAGGGCGGCGAGAAGCATCGCGGAAGGTGAATAGATTGTGCGATTCCGGCTGTTCATAGAGGGCCTTGCAGCAGGAAGGTACGAAAACCGGAGAAAAGAGTTTCGAATGACCACGGACGGCTCTCAGACGACCCTTCTGCGCATCGCGGCATTCCTTGTCGATGCCCTTTCCATCTCACTGGTCCTGGTCCTTCCAGCCGCGCTCCTGAGCTACACCCTGGCCTGGATCGGCGGCGAGATCAAAGCGATCCAGATTGTCTGGTATATGGCGCTCTGCATCGTGATGCTCGCCATGCTCTTCCGTGACGGCTGGCGTGGCCGTTCCCTCGGTAAGCAGATACTGGGCCTGCGTCTCGTCACTCGCGACAACCGGCCGTGCGGCTATCTCCGCAGTTTCGTGCGCAACATCGGGTTGCTGCTGCCGGGCTGGAATCTCATCGAAGTCGTCCTCGTCGTCGCCGGCAAGCGGCGCATCGGCGACAAGATCGCGAAGACCACAGTCACCGAAGAGTGAGGCGCTTTTCGGTCAGCGTCTTCACGAACGCCTCCGCACGGCTCATCCGGACGTCGAAGTCGAATTCGTTGGTCTCGCCAAAATGCTCCCCCGCGAGCACCACGTGCGGCGCGTCGACGAGCCGGTACACGACGCCAAGCTGGTCGAACGGCACTCCGATCGTGAAACGCTCATAAACGTAGCGATCGTCGATTGATGCGCCGCGTAACGCCGCCGCAGCCGTTTCCCGGTAGGCTCGCGAGAGACCACCCGTGCCGAGCTTTACGCCTCCGTACCAGCGGACGACGACCACCGCAACATCGAAGAGATCCGCTCCTTCGATTGCGCTGAGGATCGGCTTTCCGGCTGTACCGGATGGCTCGCCGGCGCCGGCGCTGCGCGCGCGGACCTCACCATTCGAGAAGGTTCTGAACGCCCAGCAGAGATGCGTGGCGTCGTAGTGGCGCTTCGTCAACGCAGCCAACTCCCCGAAGAACCCGTCGTCGGACTCGACATGAAACGCGATGCCGAGAAACTCCGATCGATCGATCTTCTGCCGAAACTCGGCCGGGGCGGAGGGTGTGCGGTAGTGATCGATCATGATTGGGGCGTGGGGAGTGGGGTGTAGGGGGTGGGTGTGAGACCGACGAACCGCGCGTCATCGGCTCCCACTCCCCACCCCCCATTCCCCACCCCCATCCATATAATCCCCTTCATGTTCAAGATCGAAGAGCTTTTCGCACGTGAGATCCTCGACTCGCGCGGCAATCCGACGATTGAAGTCGATTGCCTGCTCGACTCCGGCGCGCTGGGACGCGCGGCCGTGCCGTCAGGTGCCTCGACCGGATCGCGGGAGGCGCTCGAGCTCCGCGACGGCGACAAGAAGCGCTACCTCGGCAAAGGTGTGCGTAACGCCGTCGACAACGTCGACATCATCGCCAAGGAAGTCGAGGGGATGGACGCGCGCGAGCAAGCCATGATCGACCTCCTCATGAAACAGATCGACGGCACCGAGAACAAAGGCAACCTCGGCGCGAATGCGATCCTGGGAGTGTCGCTCGCCGTCTCACGGGCCGCGGCCGAGGCCTCCGGATTGCCGCTTTTCCAATACCTGGGCGGCCCGGGGGCGCGCACTCTCCCGGTACCGATGATGAACGTCATCAACGGGGGCGAGCACGCAGATAACAACCTCGACGTTCAGGAGTTCATGATCATCCCAGCCGGGTTCGACAGTTTCAGCGACGCGCTTCGCGCAGGCACCGAAACGTTTCACCACCTCAAGGCGATTCTCCACGACCGAAAACTGACTACTGCCGTCGGCGACGAAGGCGGATTTGCTCCCGATCTCGAGTCGAACGCTGAGGCTCTCGACCTCATCCTCGCAGCCATCGACAAGGCAGGCTACCGAGCCGGCGAGGAGATCTTCCTCGGTCTCGATGCAGCGGCATCCGAGTTCTTCGCGAAAGGAAAATACGAATTCGAAGGCCAGACGCGGAGCAGCGCAGATATGGTCGATTACTACGAAAAGCTTCGCGCCAGGTATCCGATCATCTCCATCGAAGACGGGATGTCGGAGGGCGACTGGGACGGATGGGTGTCGCTGACGAAAGCGATGGGAGCGCGCACGCAGATTGTTGGCGACGACGTATTCGTCACCAACCCTGCCATCCTTGCCAAAGGGATCGAGCAGGGAGTTGCGAACGCCATTCTGATCAAAGTCAACCAGATCGGTACGCTCACCGAGACGCTCGACGCCATCGAGATGGCCAAGCGCGCCGGTTATCGCTCCGTGATCTCGCACCGCTCCGGCGAGACCGAAGATTCGACCATCGCCGACCTGGCCGTGGCCACGAATGCGGGCCAGATCAAGACCGGCTCGCTCTCGCGGAGCGAACGCATCGCCAAGTACAACCAACTCCTCCGTATCGAGGAGGATCTCGGCGACGCCGCTGTGTTTGCCGGGACGGCTATCTTCAGAGCGCTGTAGGTCCCGCACAGACAAGAGTGTCTGTGCCCGCATTTGTCCAAATTAGGTTGGTGAGCTTAGCTTTTGAAACGGCACAATGGACCAACCATCGAGAGCCCTTCGCCCCCGCGCACGGGGGAGAAGGTGCCGAAGGCGGATGAGGGGGTCCTTTCCGTGCGGATGCGTATGCGGGCTTCGACTTCTCCCCTCACCCGCACTCCGCGTTGCTCCGTGTCTCCCTCTCCCCACACCGTGGGGCGAGGGTGGCTCGATTGGGGGGGGGACAGCAACCCTCTCCTAGCTAGTTCAAACCAATTCTAATTTGGACAAGAGTGGTCTGTGCCACAAAGGCATGGCAATGGACTCAGACCCGGGTCTATGTGGCACAGACACTCCTGTCTGTGCCTCATCAGATCCGCACCAGCGTCGCCAACTCCCCAGGCTTCGTGACCGGCGCATCACGGCGCGCGATCCTGACGATGTCGTCCCGTCCCAGCTCCTCGAGCGCCCCCGCCTCAAAGCTGCGCAGCGACTGATCGCAGGAGCAATCGTTCTCCGGCGTCATGTAGTTCGCGATCACGCCTCCGATTCGAATGCCCCGCTGCTCGACCTCCGCGATGAGACGTTTGCTCTCAGCGATGACCACCCGCTCGGGCCGCGTGACGATGATGACGCACGTCGCATCCGAGTGCATTGCCACTTCCAGTGAGTGCAACGCACGCGACGCGCGGATCAGCTCTTCTCCAAGCGAACCGGCCGGGAACAGTTCCCGATAGCGAAGGAGGATGCGCATGAACTCCCGCACCCATTCGCCCGCGGTGCCAGGCAGGTCGATGAGTCGAAGGAAGTGGCCTGTCGGCGCCGTGTCGACGATGATCCCTGCCTGCTCGTCGGCGGCGATGAGATCAGCCAGGCGAGTGATGGCGAACAGCTCGTCCGCTCCTGGCGGTGCAATCTCGACGAGCTTCTTCATCGCATCGGCGTCATAGGCGACCGTCATCCCTCCTGGGGTGATGGCCGCGATGGCGCGGTCGATTTCCTCGCCCAGGCCGTCGCGGAACCGCTGCCACTTCGCGCGTGTATCGATCGTCTCCACGGTCAGGTTCGCCGGCGGCGCTTCGTGGGCAAAGACGTCGCGAAGCGTGTGAGCGGGGTCGACGGAGATGACCGTGTACCTCTTGTCAGGGAAACGCGCCGCAAGCTGCAACGCGATCGAAGCCGCCGATGTGGTTTTCCCGACCCCTCCCTTCCCCGCGAGAAATGTGAGCCGCGCGATATGGAGTGTAGGGCCGCCGCCCTCGGCGGCCTTGGCCGATACTGATATTGCGCGGGCCGCCGAGGGCGGCCCTACACTAAACCAGCTGGCGATCGCACCCGCGTTGTCCAGCGGAACGCAGGCCCTCGGAGCGTCTACGGCCGGCGCCAGCCTTTCGCGTGCCACCACATCGCGGCTACGGTCGCAATCTCCATCGACGACGGCACGATTCAGCACCACAAACGGGACATCGATCCCGTCTGCACGCACCTCACGTACAAGCCTCTCCGTCTGTTCGACGACCCATGGCTCCGACAGAGTGACTGGTACGAACGCCGCTCGCGCCGGATCAGTCAGGAGCTCGCGGCGGCGCGTGGCTTCGGCTTCGAACTGTTCGATGAATGCGTCCATTGCGTCGCGAACGTTGCGTCGCGTGAACTGACGCACCATGCCGCGGTGTTTGGCCTGCATCGAGTCGAGCGCCTCGGCAAACTGGCGAAAGTGATCGGCTGAGGAGAGCATCCGCAGCGTGTGTCCGGTAGGCGCCGTATCGACAACGATGGTGGAAGCGGCGTTCTCCTCCGCGAGCTCGCCGATGCGCATCCAGGCCATCAGCTCATCGATGCCGGGAAGGGAGAGCTCGAAGAAGCGTCTGAGCTCGTCTTTGTCGAGGTACGTCCCTCGGTCGCCGAGCTCGAGGAAGCTCTCGAGGTTGCGCGCGAGAAAGCGGCTGTAGAGCGCCGTGGCGTCGAGCGCCTCTGCGTGCAGTTCGCCCTCGAGAATATCGGCGAGGTTGGAGGCAGGGTCAGTCGTGAACAGGATGACGGAACGAGACTTCGAGAGATGCAGCGCTGCCGCGATCGAGATGGTCGTTTTGCCGACACCGCCTTTACCGCCGATCAGGATCACGCGGCGGCCAGCGAGTTGGTCGAACGCCGCCGCGAGCGTCACTGGCCGTATCCGGTATAGATCCCTATACCGCTGTCCCCCTCATCGTCACCGCGCTGCTGCCGCGCCAGCTCTTCCCTGCGTGCTCTGATTTCGCGAAACGCGGTGAAGACCTGCGCCTCCTGCACCGTGTAGTCCTCTTCGCTGATGTCGCCGACCTCTAACATCATCTGCAGCTCGATGAGGCGTTCCTTCCAGGGCTGATCATTCAGCAGTTCCTCGTTCGCCATCGTCTGGATCTGCTTCATGATCCAGTTGAAGCCCGCGATCGGGAGCTTCATGGGGAGCATCAGGATGTCGTCGAGGAGGAACATGTGAGCGGTCTCGGGGTCTCGAGGTTACACGGTCTCGGGGTGGTGGGGCCGCGAGACTACGCGACCCAGCAACCTCGCTACCGTTCTGCTCTTTCCAGCTTCAACCGGATGTTCACGAAGTTATACGGTGGCCAGGGTCCGGTGTAGAGGAACGAAAGTTTGTTCTCGTACTTCTTCGCGATGTCGGTGATTTGATCGTCGAAGGACTTCGTCTTCTCGCGATCGACGAGGAACGCAGCGTTCAGGATCATCTTGTCGCCGATGGGCTTGTTTGACCGCGAAGCGATCGCGGCGTCTCGCAGTGCCTCGTAGATCTCGCTCACGTAGGCGTCCGCTTTCGCCTGCAGCGCCGACTCGACAACGCGCCCGAGTTGCATCCGCGAGAAATAGGTAGAGGTCGACGTGTTCGACTGGATCTCCTCTTTCAGGCGGCGGATCTCTTCGTTCTCGTTCTCGATCTCGCGGACGATCTGGTCTTTGTCCCAGTTCACTTTCAGACCGAACTCGATCTTCCCATCCATCTTCTGGAGCACGTCGGAGAGCGCATCGTAGGTCCCCTTGAGGAACTCCTTGATGTCGTTTTCGGTGCGGAAGACCGTGCCGAAGCTCATCGGCAGCACCGTGAAATCCTTCATCACCAACTCGTTGACGTGCTCGTGAGTCAAGGCGTTTTCGCGCGTCGGGTCGAAAACGATCAACGGACAGTTGGAGACAACAGCCGCAAATTCTTTGTACGGAACGGTGTAGACCTTGTCACCACGTCCGCCGATGCCGACCGTTCCGAAGTCTCGCGGGATGTCCGTCTTGATGATGCAATAAACGTATTTGCCCTGTTCGCCTTCCGGTTTGCCCTGTTCGGTTTCGAGCTGCTTCACCTGTGCTTGATCTTCCATCTGGATAGGCCTCGTGCGGATGAATCGAAGCATACAATACAAGCAAATTGCCGGCCCGGCGACACGTCCCACTGATCGAGTCGTGGTTCCGTAAGAACCAGCGCCCCCTCCCCTGGCGCGAGGGCTACGACCCCTACCGTGTCTGGGTCTCTGAGGTGATGCTCCAGCAAACCAGGATGGAAGTTGTCCTCGGGTACTACCAGCGATTCATCGAGCTCTTTCCGACGGTCGCTTGCCTGGCCCGGGCGAGCCTCGATGACGTAACCGCCGCGTGGTCAGGCCTGGGGTATTACCGCCGTGCGCGCATGCTGCGCGAAGGAGCAATCGATGTCATGGCGCGTTTTGCCGGCGCGATCCCGAAGCCGGTCGACCAGTTGATGACAATTGCGGGCATCGGCCGTTACACGGCAGGCGCCATCGCATCGATCGCATACGGACGGCGCGCGCCAATCGTCGACGGCAATGTCGCCCGCATCGTGGCCCGCCTCTTCCTCATCGAGGCGCCGCTGGGGTCGGCTGGGCTGATGCACGAAGCCTGGCTGCGCGCGGAGGACATGGTGACGTTGTCAGCGTCACCGCGCGATCTCAATCAGGGCCTGATGGAGCTGGGAGCGCTCATTTGCACGCCACGCAAACCGGCGTGCCAGCGATGCCCGCTCCGTCGCCAGTGCGCAGCGTTCTCGACCGGGCGAGTCGATGAACTGCCGAGACCTAAGGCGAAGACGGCTACGCGAGAGCTGCGCATCCCGCTCTATCTGGTCATGGACCGCGCCGGCCGCGTGCTCATGCGCCGCGAGTCCGGAAAGCTCATGCGCGACATGTTTCACCTTCCTCACGGCGACACGACCCTTCTGACCGGTACGCCGCTGCTGATTGGCGCCGCCGAGGCGGTGGGAACGTTTCGGCATACGGTCACTAACCGCCGCATCACATTCGAGGTCTTCACCGTGGTCCGGCGGCCTCGTGCGCGAGGCCGCGAATACGCCTGGATCGATCCAGCCGCGCTTGCTGCCATCCCTCATCCTTCTTATGTTCGCAAAGCGTTACGGCTCGCCGGAATCGGCAAGTGGTGACTTGCTGTTCGCGGAAAGCATGAGACTTGCCTTCGCTGCTCTCGTTCTCGTTGCCGCCGCGACCCTGCACGCCGATTCGCGCAGCTACACCATCGCGAAGGGGGGCAACAATTCTGCCCAGTTTCACGCCGAGGATACGTACGACTCGTTTGACGGAAAGACCAGCGACGTCACCGGTACGATCGTGGCCGATCCGGCCAACCCATCGGCTGGAAGTGTCCAGATAGACATCAACCTGGACACGCTCGACACCGGCAACGGAATGCGCAACAAAGAGATGCGCGGACGCTACCTCGAAACGAACAAGTTCGGTACGGCCACCTTCAAGTCGGTGAATGTCACAGGCCCGCCCTCAGTCTCGGCCAATCAGCCCGCCGACATCAACGTCACCGGCAACCTGACCCTTCACGGGGTGACGAAGCGGATGACCATCACCGTCCGGGTGGTCCTGATTCCGGACGGCCGAATCCACGCGACGAGCAGCTTCAAGATCCACATGCCCGACTTCGGCATCAGCGTCCCGCACAACATCCTGGTGACGGTGAACGATGAGGTTCCGGTGCGGTTGGATGTCTGGGCGGTGGGGAAGTAGGAGTACAGTAGTGTTGTACAACTCGCAGGAGACATCATGGCGCTTCAAAAGACCTACTCACAAGCACGCGCAAACCTCAAAGAGATTCTCGACCACGTGGTCGACAGCCGCGAGACCGTCATCATCCACCGCCGCAAGGGTGAGGATGTCGCGATTGTCGCCGCGAAGGAGTTGAGCGGGCTCATCGAGACGGTGCATCTGCTCCGTTCACCGAACAATGCGCGGCGGCTCCTCGGCGCGTTGAAGCGCGCACACAGTGGCAAAGGGAAGCTAATGTCGATCGAGAAGCTACGGGCGGAATCTGGGCTTGACGACAAAGAGTAACGGCCGGAAGCACCGCGATGCCGTTATCGAATCGGATTTTCTTGAAGATCTTCGATGGTGGGTTCGCACGGACCGCAAGATCGCGCTGCGAATCCTCGATCTGGTTGAAGCTACCCTTCGCGATCCGTTCGACGGAATCGGGAAACCCGAGCGACTTAAGAATTTTGAAGGGCAAATGTGGTCACGGCGGATCACGCAAGAACATCGCATCGTCTATGAAGTGAGCGCCGGCCGCATCATTTTTCTCCAAGCGCGCTTTCACTACTAAAATCTCCCAATGCTCGGGCGTGTGGCGGTCGCGATCTCCTTCCTGCTCCTTCCTGTCACTGCTTTGCCTCAGTGCAATCTCACCCAGACCGCCAGCATCCCGTTCCGCACGTCGTATCTCGACATCGCTCTCGACGGTAACGACCTCTGGGCGGCTACCTCGTACGGCATCTCGCTCTACGACCGCAGCGTCGATCCACCGGTCCTTGTGGCCGAGCTGCCGCTGCCGGGCATCACACGTGCCGTGCGGGCAGCGAACGGGCTCGCCTACACCGGGAGCGGGAAAACGCTGTACATCGTCAGGAAAAACGGGCACTCGCTACAGCTCGTACGAGGTATCGACGCGGGCGCGACGATCAATGATCTGCTCCTGACGGCGCTCGATCTCTACGTTGCCACATCAAATGGCCTCACGCAGTGGGACCTGCTCGATCCGACGTCCCCCTCGAAGACGCCGTCCGCCTTCGTGACCAGTAACCCCAACGTCAGATCGCTCGCTCTGAGCGGCTCCACACTCTTTGTTGCCGACGGGGACGCATCGATCGAGACCTTCAACATCAGTATCCCTTCAATTCCGAACGGGATTGGCACAATCGCATCCCTGCCGCTCTCGATCGCCGTCAACGCCGCCGCCGGCCGGCTCTACGTCTCCGACGGTCAGAAGACCGATATCTTTACGAACATCGACGGTGGCGGCGGTACTGCCGCAAAGGCGGCCAGCGATTCCTTCGGAGCCTTGGCAGTCGCGCAGATCGCGTCAACGGCCAGCGCCATCTTCGCGGCGGGCGCCGATCGGCAGGTACGCGCCTTCGACCTTGCTGCTGCCGGCTCGCCAATCGAGCTTTCACGGGTCCAACTGCAGCCGAGCGGCGGGAACGTCAACCGTATCGGCCGTATGGCCACCATTTCGAATCGGCTCTATGTCGCTGGTGGCGACCTCGGCCTGCTGACCTACGACACGACCTCCTTCACGGCGCCTTTTCCCGTGCGTAGCTATTCCACAGGTCCGGCCACATCGGTCGTCTCTCTCGGTACAAAGGTCTATGTCTCGCGAGCGGCCAGCGGCATCACGGAATTCGCCCAGTCATCGGATGGTGCACTGACTCAGGCACGCTCGTGGGACAGCAACTTCGACATCGTTCGTGATGGTGGCAACGGCTTCCTCCTTACCTCATCCGGCACGATTGCCTCGTTGTGGGCACTCAGTCCGAGTACGCCGGCGCTCGTCTCCTCGCTCACGCTACGCGCACCGATCATCTCTGCCGCTCTCGTTGGAACGACCGGCTACTTCGTTCTGAACGAGACCAACGGCAACACGTTATGGTCAGCCAATCTCGCTCCGGCCGCTCCGGCCGCGCAGCAGATCGTATTGAGCGGATCGTCGCCATCCTTCATCGCGCGCTCGGGCTCGGCGCTCGTGCTTGCGGAGCTGCGCGGCGACGGGACGACGGCGTTCTCCTACTATGCATCGCCTGACTTCACGAAGACGCCGGTGACCGCGAGCGTGAATGGACTGGCAACCGGCGGCGTGGCGCTTTCCGGCACGACGGCGGCCGCATCGACCTTCATCGGCGTGAGCGTGGTCGATTTCACAAGTGGTACGACGAGCCTCCTGCCGCAGTCGAGCAGTGCTATCGCGCGAAGCCTTGCCTTAGCCGGGACCACGCTCGTCGAGGCGACCGATACCGCTCTTCTCGTCTGGAACACGCAGACGCGGACGCTCACAAAACAGTTCACGCTCCCGGCAGCCCCGGTAGCCGTGCACGTTGGTACCGACGGCGCGGTGGCCGATGTGGCTACCGGAGAAGGCATTACAAGCGCCCAGCTAGGTGCTGCCACGCGAATGCCGTCGTTGCTATATGCGGCGAATGGCAATGCCTACTACAAGAAGCTCGTGGCCGGCAGCCAGCGCCTCTACCTGTTCGACGGCCGTAATGTCGACGTCTTCACAAACACCATGCAATCCACCGGCGCGATCCGGAAACCTCTCATCATCGACCTCGCGGCCAGCGACAGCGGCGCGTTCACCATCCACGACAACATGACGGTGATGTCCTACGGACGGGAGGGGAACACCCTCGCTACCGCGACCATCAGTGAGGGTTCCGACGCGGAGGTCCAGTCGATTACCTCCGCCGGAGGGGCCGCATGGGCATCGGTCTTCATCAACTGCCAGAGCAGCGGTTGTGCGGGGAAGACAATCGTCTTCGATCCGAAGAGCGCTTTCGCGCAGACATCGACGATGACGGGTGCGGTTCGGGATGTCGTCACGAGCGGAACACGCGCCTTCGTCCTCACCGAAGTGCCGAACGAGGTGCGCGCGATCGACATCAGCGATCCCGCGCATCCATCCATCCTTCTCAGTCGTGCCAGTGAAGGCCTGCAGCCAGCGCGCGCGATCGCGTTTGCCAGCGGTACCGTCTACGTCCTGGGTGAGAAGCTCTACAGCTACTCATCGACCGATCTCTCGAAGACCGGTGAACAGCTTGCCTCCTACGTCACCGATCCGGCGAGCGGCGTGACCTACGTCGATCAGCACCTTCGCACAGATGGAGCCTGCGTGGCCCTCACCGGCCGCCAGTTCTCACCGCAGTTCCTTCCGGGTACTCCGGCGATCGCTGCACCGGCCGCCGGCCGGTTTGTTGGCTCACAGCCAGGGACGTTCTACTTCCTGACGGACTACTCAGTCGAGATCTGGTCAACGAAGCCGCTGCCGCCTGCGGCGCGGCACCACGCGGCGCGATAGCATTCGCCCTCATGCCGAAGATCACGATCACTTCCGACGCGAACGCCTATCGCATAACCCTTTCCGATCCGCCGCTGAACATCCTCGATGTGGCCATGCTCGATGAGTTGCGCAACGCCATCGCTCAGGTTGCTCCCGACAGGCATGCCCTGATCATCGATGCGCAGGGTGAGAAAGCCTTCTCCGCCGGCGCGAGCGTGCAGGATCACCTTGGCGACCGCGTGGCCACGATGCTGGGGCACTTCCACGACTGTTTTCGCATGCTGGCGAAGCTCGACATCGTCACCGTGGCCATCGTGCGCGGACCGGCACTCGGTGGCGGTTGCGAGCTGGCACTTGCCTGCGATTTCGTTCTGGCCTCGGATCGCGCGAAGTTCAGCCAGCCGGAGATCAACCTCGGCGTCTTCCCACCGGTGGCCGCCTATCAGCTCTCACGCCAACTCACTCCACGCAAGGGCCTCGAGCTTCTGCTGACCGGAGACACCATCGACGCTGCTTCCGCCGAGCGATTGGGTCTCGTCAACGCTGTCTTCCCGCTCGCCGGGTTTGATGCGCGTGTCGAGGAGTGGCTGCATAGGCTCTTCAGGCAAAGCGCGTCGTCGCTCCGTTTTGCCAGGCGCGCGTTTCGTCTCGCCCAAAGTGCCGATTTCGATGAGCGTCTGGCGGCTGTCGAGCGGCTCTACCTCGACCAGCTGATGAAGACCAGCGACGCCAATGAAGGGCTGCAGGCTTTCATCGAGAAACGGAAGCCGGTATGGAGCGGTAGGTGACCGAAGTGCCGGCGAGACGCCGGACAGCTCTCGAGCTGGTCGCGCTCTCGTTCATCGTTCTCTTTACCGAGCTTGCGCTCATCCGATGGCTTGGTGCACAGGTTCGCGTCCTCGCATACTTTCCAAACGTCGTTCTGGTGGCCGCGTTTCTCGGTCTCGGCATCGGAAGTCTGCTCGCGCGCCGCAATGTGCGTCTCGCCGCATGGTGGGCGCCCCTGCTTCTGGGTGCGACCGCGGCCGCAGCGATGCTGAGCCGGATCGCCTTCACCTCCGAATCGCCGACCGAGCACCTCTGGCTTCTCTACTACGACCTGCCCGCGGACGCCCCCGTCGTACACGGCGTGGCAGCGCCAATTCTGATTACGTTTCTCGTCACCGCCGCCTCTTTTGTTCCACTCGGGCAGCTCGTCGCCGAGCGGCTGCGGATGTATCGCGATGCGGGACGGGCGCTTACCGGATACGCACTCGACCTCGCCGGCTCGCTTCTCGGAACGATCGCATTTGCCATCACGTCGTTCATCGGGGCAAGGCCTGTTATCTGGTTCGCCGTTCCGCTCGCATTGTCATTCGCCGTCGCGCGCTCGCGCCGGGCGTGGGTGGCCGGCGGGATAGCGTTGTGTGGCGTCATCGGTATCGCAGACTGGTGCGATCGCGCGGACGTCTACAGTCCGTACTACGCGCTCAATCGCGTCGATCTGAGCGGCAACCTGGGATTTCTGATCCTCGCGAATGGCTCGCAGCATCAATACGCCGCGCCCCTCCGGCGCGACGACGTGCTCACGAGGGCCGGCAGCATCACACTTCGGAACGGCTACCACCTCCCGTATCGCGCCCTTCGTACGCCACCGCGCCGCGTGCTGGTGCTCGGTGCCGGGAGCGGAAACGATGTCGCCGTTGCGATCGACGAAGGGGCTGAGCATGTCGATGCCGTCGAGATCGATCCGCTCATCATCGAGATGGGGCGCGAACATCATCCCGATCGTCCCTACGGCAGCACGCGCGTCCGGGTCATCAACACCGACGCGCGCTCGTTTCTCAACAACACGAACGGTGTTTACGATCTGATCGTCTTCGGGACCCTCGATTCGATGACGCGCCTGTCCGCGCTCTCCAACGTCCGCCTGGACAACTTCATGTACACGCGCGAGTGCTTCGAGGCGGCGCGCCGGCATCTTGCGCCCGGCGGCGGAATCGCTCTCTACTTCGGTACCGCGGTCGACTACATCGATGCCCGTCTCCGTGCGCTGCTCGCGCAGGCCACCGGCAGGCCACCGGCGGTCATTGCAGGAAACTTCGGCAGTTTCAACCGCCTGTATCTCGCCGGCCCTGCCTTCGCGCATCTCCCGCCGGCGCCCGCGAACCCCGTTCTGCAGCCGGGCGACGATTGGCCGTATCTCTATCTGCGCTCGCGCGCCATCACGCCGTTCTACGCCGGAATCGCGCTCTCGATCGCTGGCGTCGCGATCCTCGCCCTGTTCGCGGCGTCTCGTGGCACGTTCCGCTCCTTCAACGCCCCGCTTTTCTTCTTCGGTCTCGCCTTCCTGTTGCTCGAGACGAAAGCGGTGACCGAGATGAACCTCGTGTGGGGCGCGACCTGGCTCACCAGCGCGATCGTATTCGGATCAATCCTGACGATGATTCTCGTCGCCACGCTGCTGACTCAATTCCGGCCTATGTCGTGGAAGGTCAGCGCGGCGGGACTGGTCATCGCTCTCGTCGTGAACTACCTCACGCCGGTACACATGCTGCTAGCCGCCGGCGTCGGACTGCGTCTCATCCTGTCGGCGTTCTTCGTCGGGTTGCCAATCTTCTTCGCGTCGACCTGCTTCGCCCTGCAGTTCCGTGACGAAGAGGCAGCCGACGTCGCCTTCGGCTGGAACATCCTCGGCGCCGTGGCCGGCGGACTGATGGAGCTCTTCTCGATGCTGACCGGACTACGCCTGCTGGCCGTAATCGCGCTGATGTCCTACCTTGCCGCGTTCGCCACGCGGCGCCGCGCGTGCTGATCGTCAATTCACTCCGTGCATCAGACGTTTGATCGGCGGCATGAGGACCGCGAGGATCAAGGTCACCAAGGCGGCCGTGACGAATGCGATCATGAAAACTTCGCTGAAGGTCTTGTTTTGGAGGAGTCCCGCCAACCAGCCGGCGACAAAGTTTCCCAACCCTGTCGCGAGGAACCACATCCCCATCATGAATCCGACCACGCGTGGCGGAGAAAGCTTGGTCACCATGCTCAAGCCGACGGGGCTCAAACAGAGCTCGCCGAGCATCTGAAGAAAGTAAAGCCCTATCAGCCACCAGGGACTGACGCGCAGTCCGCTCGACTGGTAAAACTTCGCCGCAGGCATGATCAGGAGGAACGAGAGGGAAAGGAAAAAAAGCCCAAGTGTGAACTTTGCCGGGCTGGATGGATTCCGAGTTCCGAGTTTCAGCCACAGCCACGCGAACACGGGCGAGAAGATGAGGACGAAACCTGGCTCGACGGACTGAAACAGACCGGACGCGTAGGATCGGCCGAAGATCGTCAAACGGGTCGCCTGATCCGCAAAAAGGCTGAGGCTCGACCCGGCTTGCTCGAATCCCGCCCAGAAAATGAAGGCAAAAAGCGTGAGGATCAGCGCGGCAATGATGCGTCCCCATTCCTCGCGGGTGAATTTCGGCGCAGCGACGGAAGTGACCACCGGAGCAGGCGCAATCATCGATTCCTTGACGGACGAAACCGGAACGAGGTACTTGCGGCCGTAGACGTATTGAATGAGGCCGCAGACCATGCCGACTCCGGCAGCGGCGAATCCCAGGTGCCAGTTGATGTTCTGACCAAGCGGGGTGCAGATCAAAGGCGCAATGAACGCGCCGAGGTTGATGCCCATGTAGAAAAGGGAGAAACCTGAATCCCTACGTGTGTCGTCGCGCGCATATAGTGAGCCGACCATCGTGCTCACGTTCGGTTTGAGCAGCCCCGTGCCCAAGGTGATCAAGAAAAGGCCGAGGAAGAAGGTCACGATGCTTGGGAAAGCCATGCAGAAGTGGCCGCAGGCGATGGTCACGCCGCCAACGAATACGGCGCGGTAATGGCCGAGGTAACGATCGGCGATCCATCCGCCTGGGACGCCCATGAAATAGACGAGCATCGTGTACGTGCCGTAGATCAAGCCGGCAAGCTTCTTGTCGAAACCAAGGCCTGGCTGCGAGACCGAGCCGACCATGTAGAGAAACAGCAGAGCGCGCATGCCGTAGTAGCTGAAGCGCTCCCACATCTCGGTGAAGAAGAGCGTTGCCAGTCCCCGAGGGTGGCCGAACCACTGCTTTTCCGCGACAGCGATGTTTGACATGGTCGGCATTCTCAGCCAGCGGTGATGCACAATGCAACGGCGATGACGGAGTCGTTGCAAAGTGTTGTCCCCCGCCGGCTGCAACGAAGCGTCTCTCTAGCACCCCTGACGACCCTCCGCATCGGCGGTCCGGCGAAGTTTTTCGTCCGCGCGGAAACCGTCGACGAGATCCGTGAAGTCATGGCCTGGGCCAGCGCTCGGCGCGAGCCGCTCTTCATCCTCGGAGGGGGCAGCAACGTTCTGATCGCCGACGAAGGCTTCGACGGCGTCGTGCTGCAGATCGATCTGCGCGGGATGACCGTTCGCGACGAAGACCCGGAGGCCGTAACCGTTTACGTCGCCGCCGGTGAGCGCTGGGACGACTTCGTTGCCTTCGCTGTGACGAACGGCTGGGCAGGCATCGAGTGCCTCTCCGGCATTCCTGGGTTGACAGGCGCCACGCCGATCCAGAATGTCGGCGCGTATGGACAGGACGTCAGCGAGACGATCATCAGCGTGGAAGTGATCGAGCGAGAGACCAGCCGTGTGGTCACGCTGACGAATCAGGAATGCGGCTTCGGGTACCGCGACAGTGTGTTCAAGAACGCGGCGAGGAATCATTACATCGTCGCCGGCGTATCGTTTCGACTCGAGCCTCGCGGTGCCGCGACGATCCGCTATCCAGAGCTGCAGAAATATCTCGACGAGCGCGGGATCGAGGCGGGCGACCTGTGGCAGGTGCGCGAAGCGGTTGTCGCGATCCGCAAGCGCAAGGGGATGGTGCTCGATCCTTCTGATCCCGACACCCGCAGCGACGGCTCGTTCTTCATGAACCCGGTCGTCACGCCGGCGCAGTTCGATGAGCTCCGCCGTCGCGCCGCGTCGAACGATATTCCCCGCTATCCCTCCGGCGATCAGATCAAGCTTTCGGCCGCCTGGCTCATCGAGCAGGCCGGTTTTCACAAAGGCTTCATGTTCGGCAATGTCGGGCTGTCGTCGAAGCACACCCTCGCCATCATCAACCGCGGCGGCGGTACCGCGGGCGAAGTACTCGAACTGGTGCGGATGATCCAGACGCGCGTCATGGAGACGTTCGGCGTGGAGATCCAGCCCGAGCCGAACTTCATCGGGATTTGATGACCGGTATAACGCCCGCTCGGTTTTTGCGACGCTCAAGGTGCGCGGACGGCTTTGTCGTAGCCGGTCATCTCGACGTACCCACGGCCGTTGACGGCCACGTTGCTGAATGAGCCGGTGACGTCGACAGCACCTTCCCAATAGGTGACCTGAGTGGATTTGCGGGTCAGCAGCTCCTGATCCTTCATCACCGGCTGCAGGACCAGAGCGATGGCGAAGGACGGGATGGCGACACGCCAGGCCATTGGATAGGTCGCCCCCGATTTCTTCGAGCGCCATGTGCCGAGTGGAGTGATGGTCATCTGGCCGCGGCGGAGGTGGATGACGTTGCCGTCGCTGGTGATGAGGGAGCCGGACGACGGTGTGTCGGGCGTGCCGTCTTTGCGGCGGATCTGGTAGAGCATCAGCTCGGCGTCGTTGTCGAGCTGGACGGAGAACCAGTCCCAACCCTGCTGGCTCTCGCGCAGGGCCGCGCTGCCGAATTCGTGATCCATCCAGGCGTGGCCCTGGCACATCGCGCCGTTCACGCGTCCACGCACTTCGAGGCGCGACATCGAGTAGTAGTGCGACGCGTAACCGACCCCCTCGGCCTTTACGCTGACACCGTTCTCGCCATGAATGGCAGGCGCTTTGCGCGAGGTCATGACCAGATCGATAGCGTCTTTGCCGGCATATGCCGCAATGCGCCATGAGCCGTCAGCGAGTGTCACGGCGCGCCATCCCTCATTGAACACGTCGAGCGTTCCCGCGGCCGCGCCGGCAGTGAAGGGCGAGGATCGATTGAGCTTTTCGTAGTATCGGAATTCATTCGCCGCGACGTCAGTGACCGCGAAGTGCGCGAGCGAGAGGTTGCGCAGATCCCATCGCGTCTTCGCCCCATCACCCGGCGGGACGATGCCAACGCGGAAGAAGGTCAGCTCGAATCCGTATCGCTTCCCGCCTTCGGCATCCAGATGGCCGGTGTAGTACCACCACTCGGATCTGTATTCGTCGTGAGCGCCATGGTCGCGCGGAAAGGAGAACTCGTAGCCGGGAAGCGCGGGAACGAACGCCGTCTGCGCGGCGAAGGCTTCAATCTGGATGTTGAAGGTCGAATGGAGGAGCAGCAGAGCGATGGCCACGGGGCGTTTCCAGCGCCGTTTGCGTGGCGAATGTTGGATGTCGAATGGAACGCCACCGCGGCGATTCCTGGCGGCCCGGCCCTCCGTGCATTCATCATTCAGTACTGAACATTCAACATTCAACATTCGAAAGCCATAATATGCGCTCGCCATGGCCGAGCCTCCGGTCGCCAATCCCGCTCGCGCGCGCTTCCGCACGGTAGCCGCGGAGGCGAGCATTCCCATCGACGCCGGCGATCTCGTGACGCTGGCGCGGCGCTACGCCGATCAGGGGATGTACGACGAGGCCATCCATCTGTACGAGATGGCGGAGAAGCTGAAACCAGGCTCCGTGGCAGTCCGGATCAACCTCGCGCGCGCCCGTGACATGCAGGCGCAGGCCGAGGCATCGAGGTACGAAACGCTGCGGCAGGATGTCGAGGCCAAACGCGCGCGCGACGAGATCGATGCGTCGCAGTACGTCGGTCTGGCCCAGTACTACATGGCCAAGGACCAGACCTCGAAAGCCATCGAGCTGCTCGAGATCGCCAAGCTGAAGACGCCGAACAACTACCGCCCCTACGAGATCCTGGGCCGCCTTCACTACTCACAGGGGGAGTGGGATGCCGCGCACGAGGAGATCGTGAAGGCGCGCAAGCTCAATCCATTCGACCGTGGCCTGGCCGAGATCTCGGGACGTGTCGAGTTCGAGCTGCGTAATTTCGACCGTGCCCTCGAGGACTTCGTCGACGCCTTTCTCCTTTCGACCGACCAGAAGGGCGACAGCACCGAGCCGGTGCGACGGATGATCAATACCATCAAACGGATCGAGAACATCGACGCGAAGGACCTCAACGCCCGGATCAAACAGCGCGTCGAACAACTGCAACTCTCTACGGAACGGCTCGAGCTGCGGAAGGACAACCTCTTCCGGCTCGAGTCAAAGAAGGGCCTTCGCGAGATCATCGAGAAGATCACCCGGGACGCCGAGACGCGCGACAACCTGATCACGATGGCTGCCGACCTGCGCAGCCTCTCCGTCTTTCAGCACATCAAAGACGAACAGATCATCCGTCTTTCGAAATTCGCCCGCGTCGAAACACTCGCCGAAGGTGGCCATGTGTTTCGCGAAGAAGACCGGTCGATGGACTTCTACGTGGTCAAAGACGGGCGCATCGAGATCCGGAAAGAGACTCCCTTCGGTCCGCAGATCCTCGGTTCGCTGACCTCGGGGACGATCTTCGGCGAGATGAATTTCATCGACCGGACGCACCGCTCCAGCGATGCCATGGCCGTCATCCCGTCGAGTTGCTACACATTTTCATTCAGCGCTCTCGACCAGCTCATGGACGAGGACAAGCAACTCGCCGTCGGCCTTCACTGGGCCTTCTGGCGCTCTCTCACCGAGAAAGTGCGCGACGCCAACGACCAGCTCAAGCTCTTCTTCCAGGAGGATGCGAAGAGGGGCCAGGGCCGCAAGCGCGTGGAGGGGACTCGCGAGGTGCAGCAGGTCACCGTCAAGTCGGAAGACAAGGTCGACCTCTTCAAGGAGCGCGGCCTCTCCGCCGGTGAAATGAAGCTGCTGGCGACCTTCTCGAGCGAGGAGCGGTTGAGCGAAGGCTCCATGGTGTTCCGCGAAGGAGAGAAGGGCGACAAGCTCTACATCGTCCTCGATGGCCGGGTTCGCATCTCGAAGTTCATTCCGGGCGTCGGCGAGGAAGCGCTGGCCGTCCTCGACCGCGGCGACTTCTTCGGTGAGATGGCGCTGATCGACGACAAGGCACGTTCCGCAGATGCCAAAGCACACGATGGCGGCGCCACGGTGCTGTCGATCGACCGGGCCACGCTGAACGAGATCCTGTCGATGGACCCTCACGCCTCACTGCAGTTCCTCAACCTTCTCTGCCGCATGATCAGCCGCCGTCTGCGCGAGATCAACGAGAAGATCGTGCAGTGGAAGTACATGAGTGGAGGATTCTAGGGTTGGGGGGTGGGGAGTAGGGTGTGGGGGGTGGGAGAAGCGAAGTCTGAGCCGGCGACGCGGTGCTTCATTCTCCCACCCCCCACTCCCCACCCCCTACTCCCCACTGAGCATGCTGATCCTCGCAGCCTTCGCCGCCACCTTTCTCATCCTCTGGGCCACCGTCTACGCCATCCTCCCGCTGGTTCAGCACGGCGGACAGATACTCGCGCGGTTCATGGCCCGCAGCACGCGGGTAACTCGCTACGAGAGTTACCTGCCGGTGGTGGGCATTCTCATCGCCGGTGCGCTTCTAACCGCTTGGGCGGGCGACGGGTTCATGGATCTTGCCGAGAGTGTGCATGCGAAGAGCAGCTCGCTCGAACAGACCGATACATCCGTACATGATTGGGCCATCCGCGAACGAACGCCAGGAGCGACGCTTTTCTTCACGACGATGTCGAACATCGGCGGACCGGCAGGCGTCGCCTCGGTACTCGCCGTCGTCTGTATTGTCCTGGCCTTGCTCCGCCGCTGGCGCTGGGTCATATATCTGATCATCACGGCCGCCGGCGGCGGATTGCTCGATCTCGAGCTGAAGCGCTATTTCGCCCGCGCCCGGCCAGCGGTCGCCGAGATGCTCCGGCGCGCCAATGGGTACTCATTCCCGAGTGGCCATGCCATGGGCTCCGCCGTCGCCTTCGGCGCGCTGGCCTATCTCGCATTCCGCGCCATCAAGAGCTGGCCGGCGCGGGCGGCGGTGATCGCGTTCCTCTACACGCTCGTCGCCGCCGTGTCGCTCTCCCGTGTCTACCTCGGCGTCCACTGGATCTCCGACGTGCTCGCCGGCGTCGCAGCCGGAACGGTCTGGGTGACGACGACAACCGTTGCGTACGAGGTGGCGCGGAGGGTTCGCGGCGGGGGGTCGGAGGCTGGGAGCCGGGAATCGGTCTGAGTAAAGTTCGACTCCCGATTACGTCGCTTCAATCGTCGCTTCACCGTGTAGCTGGCGGACGAGTTGTCCGATCGTCCGGTGGTCGAGGGCATTGTTCATGGACGTGTCGAGACGGGTGAAGAGATCGCTGATCACGGAGCGTTTGTCATCGCCGGCGGGGAGGTCCGGTACATCGCGGTGCAATCCCTCGACGTGGGCCACGACCTCTTCGATGGTGATGCGGTCGGGGTCGCATCCGAGCACGAAGGCCGGACAGTCACCGCCGGTTTCCTTCACGAGCTGCTCACCTTCGAGCTTTCGGAGCACCCGTAGCATCTGTAAATCGGTCGTCCCGAACATTTCGGCCAGCATGGCTGAAGAAGGCGCTTCCTCGCGGCTATCGAAGCGGCGGGCAATCTCGATCAGCGCGCGCAGGGCAAAATAGACGTCGAAGCGGGGTTCGTCCTGCACGTGCTGCGCGGTGGCGCGCAGGATCCCATTGAGGTTCTGGTACACGTAGCTGATCTCGACACCCAGGAGAATGACGGTCCACAAGGTCTGGATCGCGATCAGAAAGATGATTGCCAACCCGAGCGCGCCGTAGATCAGATTGAAACGTCCGTGAAACAGGGAGTCGGCGTAGATGCCGAACCCGAAGCGTACGAGCGAGAAGAGCGACGTCGTCACGATCGCGCCGGCGGCGGCGGAGCTGAAGCGGACCCGGGTCGACGGCACGAGCCAGAACAGCATCGTAAAGGCGATGAACAGCACCACGATCGGCGCTATGCGAAAGATGATCTCCTGCTGGAACAGCACGCGCAGGTATTGGTTCTTCTCCAGTGTGTTCGTGGTGGTGAAGGAGATGCCCATGAGCACGGGGCCCCAGAAAAAGAGCATCGTGAAGGCGATGATCTGCTGCCGGTAGCCGCGCGCACTCTTCACTTTCCAGATCTGATTCACGGTGGCCTCGACGGCCAGGAAGAGCCGGAAGGCGATGACGATGAAGATGATTACGCCGAACGCCGATGCCGCCTGCGCGTTCTCCGCGAATCTGGCGATGTGGTACGAGATCACCGGCGACTGGTAGGGGATGATGTTGTTGAGAATGGTGTCGATCTGGTCCTGGGCGTTCGGGAAGACGTTGCGGAAGGCATGCTGCAGCGCCTGAGTGAACGCGACCAGGAGCGGGATCAGCGATAGCAGCGTCGTATACGCCAGCGCTGCCGCGCGCGACGTTCCCTCGATGTTGTAAAACTCCGTTGCCACTTCGCGTATGAAGAGGAGGAATTCGACGGTGAGGACGCGCGCCCGTTTCCGGCCATGCGCTTCGCGTCTGAAGAGAAGAACGGCCGGATCAGTCAACCACGACCAGACGAACTTCCGGCTGTTGGCAAACGCCATCCTGAGTTTCGTGGGTCGTTTCCCCTCGCGAGGGACTTCCGGCATGGGTGAACTATAAGGGTAAGGGGAGGAGAGTGCGTGGGATAGAGGGTTCGACAGCGCGCGGAGGTCGGAGTCGGGAGCCGAATCCAGGAACGACGGGCTCCGACTCCCCATCCCCGGCTCCCGGCCCCCGAGTCAATGCGATAACGTTATGAGATGGTGAACCGCCCTCCCGCTGTCGCTGGCACGTTCTACGAGGGAACGGCTGACCTGCTGGCCGCGCAGGTGGCGGCGTGTTTCGCCGACAATCCGGAGCCGGAGGCGAAGGAGCGGTTCATTGGCGCCGTCGTACCACACGCCGGGCTGATGTACAGCGGCCACGTCGCTGCCGCGTTCTATGCGATGGCGGAACTGCCTCGGCGTTTCATCATCCTCTGCCCCAACCACACCGGCGTGGGCCACTTCGCCGCCATCAACACCGAGGGCCACTGGAGCACGCCTCTCGGGAGTGTTGCGATCGACACACCGCTCGCGGAGGCACTGATGCAGCATTCGCGTCTCCTCGCGGAAGACTCTCGGGCCCATGCGCGCGAGCACTCGCTCGAAGTGCAACTCCCGTTTCTGCAGCAGTTGCTCGGTGACTTCACGTTCGTGCCGATCTGTGTCGGTGCGAACCGCTACGATTATTGCGAGGAGATCGGCGCTGCCATCGCCTCGGCCGTATCCGCCGCCGGCAAGCCGGTAGGCATCCTGGCCAGCTCCGACCTCAATCACTACGAAGACCAGAAGACGACGCTCCGGAAGGATCAGGTGGCGATTGACGAAGTGCTCAGGCTCGATCCGCGCGCGCTGTGGCGGGTGGTCGAAGAGCTCGACATCTCGATGTGCGGGTTCATCCCGACGACGACGATGCTGATCGCGGCGAAGCTGTTGGGCGCGAAAGACGCAAGGCTGATCAAACATGCCACAAGCGGCGATATCAATGGTGATTACTCGCACGTCGTCGGCTACGCGGCGATGGTGATCGAGTGATGAACTTTCATTCCGAGCGAGGGACAGCGCGCGCGCTGCACCTGGGAAAAGAAACATGGTGCTGACAAAAGCCGCGCGATTGCCGGTGTCGGCGCGCGCAGGCGCGTCGGACATTGTAGCCCCTGGCTCAGCCAGGGGTATTCGTCGGTGGTGGATGTTGCGGCCGCGAAGGGGGCCGCAACAATCGCGACCATCGCGCCATGACTTGGTGGCGGCCGCCTTCGCGGCCGCAAATTCAATGTCTTTCTGTTACCCCGCGCCGAGCGCGGGGCTGGATTGTTTCGCGCGCCTTCGCGCGCAACGTGCCACGACCTGCAGCCCCGATCAACCTCGTTCATGTAGCTGCCCCAGGTTGAGAGATACCGTGAAAGCCGCATGAACCCTGGGAGTTTCGTAGCAGCGAGGTGCAGCGCGCGCGCTGTCCCTCGCTCGGAATGACAGTGGGAAGCTAGAGCTCAACCAATGAAGATCCTCTTTGCCACAGCCGAGGTCTCGCCGATCGCAAAGACCGGTGGGCTGGGTGACGTTTGCGGTTCTTTGCCGAAAGCGCTGGCGAAACTTGGGCATGACGTGACGATCTTCATGCCGTACTACCGGCAGGCGCGGGAGTGGTTCGCGACCAACGGTGTTGTGCCCGAGGAAGCATTGCAGGCTACGCATGTCACGTGGGCGGATTGGTCTGCGGAGGCGAACTATCTGCGGACGACGCTTCCGGGAACAGACATCCCACTCATCCTTGTCGCCAACGACTATTACTTTCACCGTCCGCAGATCTACTCGCCGTGCTTTGATGGCTACGATGACTCCATCCAGCGGTACACATTCTTCTGCCGGGCAGTCATCCGCGGCTGCGAGCGGCTCGGCATCGCTCCCGACATCGTCCACGCTCACGACTGGCACACCGCGCTCCTGCCGGTCTACCTTCACTCTGGTCTGCGAGGGAGCGATCAGTTCCGAGGAGCGCGGTCGGTCTACACGATCCACAACCTCAACTATCAGGGGATTGGGGGCAGCGATCACTTCGGCGCGATCGGCCTCCACAGCCGGTACTGGGCGGGGGACGCGGTCGAGCATTACGGCGACGTCAACCTGATGAAGGGGGGGATCATCCTCGCCGATCAGGTGACGACCGTCTCACCGGCCTATGCGAGGGAGATCCAGACCGGAGAACACGGTGCCGGTCTCGACGGGATACTCCGTAGCCTTTCCTTCAAGTTGCAAGGGATCCTCAACGGCATCGACGTCGATGAGTGGGATCCGGCCACCGACCCGCAGATCCGCTCGCATTTTCATGAGGGACACCTCGCGGGAAAGAGTCTCTCGAAGCGCGCGTTGCAGAACGAGATGGGGTTCAGGCACAAGGCGACGACGCCTTTGCTGTCATTCATCTCCCGTCTCGTCGATCAGAAGGGGATCGACCTGCTCATCGGCGCTCTGCCGCAGATGCTTGCCGCCGGCGCGCAGGCGGTCATTCTCGGATCCGGCGAGCCCCACTACGAAAGCGCTCTGAGGCAGATAGCGGCGCAGCACCCCGACTCGTGCCGCGTGATCATCGGCTTCGACAGCGCTCTCTCGCACCGCATTTACGCTGGGGCCGACATCCTGCTCATGCCCTCGATCTATGAGCCGTGCGGGCTCAACCAGATGTACGCCCTCCGCTACGGTACCGTCCCTGTGGTTCGGCTGACGGGTGGCCTCGCAGATACCGTCATTCCGTTCCACGGTGCGAATCTCGAGGCCGCGAACGGTTTCGGGTTCTTCTCCACCGACCCCGCCGATTTCTACATCGCCACGTGGCTGGCCATGCTCAACTTTCGGGAGGCGAAGAGCTGGAGGCAACTGAAGGCGAACGGCATGGCGGCCAACTTCTCGTGGGAGCGTTCGGCGCGCCAGTACGAATCGGTCTACCATCGGGCATTGTCCTCATGATCGAGCCAACCAAGAGCGCAGCGTACGAAGATTGTTTCCAGTCCATTGCCGCTATCTGGAGCGAGGAAGGCGGCAGGACGCTCGACGACATCGCCCTGATGGCGACGATCAGCTCGATCCTGGCGAACCGCTTCGAGCACTTCTACTGGACCGGCTTCTATCGCGTCTGCGGCAAGCGGCTCGTCGTCGGCCCCTACATGGGCACGGTAGGTTGTCTGCAGATCGACTTCGGCCGCGGTGTCTGCGGTACGGCCGCGGAGAAACGGGAGACCGTCATCGTGCCGGATGTGAACGAGTTCCCGGGCCATATCGCCTGCGACCCGAAATCCAAGTCCGAGATCGTGGTTCCGGTCTTCGGTCCGGAAGGCGAGCTGATCGCAGTGCTCGACGTCGATGCGGATGTACTCGACGCCTTCGATGACGAGGATCAACGCGGGCTGGAGAGAATCGTGGCGCTGTTCCGCGACTGAGGGAATGTGGGGCCGCCGCCCTCGGCGGCCCCAGGGGTAGTTACGCTAGCAGGGCTGATATTTGGCGTCGCCGAAGGCGAGCATCGGCAGGAAGATGAACCCGAGCAATAGAATGCCGATGGCATAGCCAATGCCCTTGCCGAAGCGCTTCGCCAGCTCGATACACAAAATGATGATGATCACGATGTTGACGATGGGGATGAGCATCAGGATGAACCACCAGATCGGCTTGCAGCAGATTTCGATCAGCACGATCAGGTTGTAGATTGGGACGATCGCTGCCCATCCAGGCTTGCCGGCCTTGGTGAAGATCTTCCACATGGAAATGATCGCCAAGAGTAAGACGGCGAAATAAACGACCCCGATGACGCCGAGACCAGCGGCCGCAGCAGGCGGTACTCCGGTGGATGTGTTGTCTTGCAGCAGTACCATCGCGAACAGAGTGTTCATCTCTTCTCCTTCTTCCCTTTGCCGGTTGTTACAGTTTGATGAACGGTACACCGGACTCGTGCTTAGAGCAATAACATCGAAACGTCGGGAGCCGGAAGGCGGCGGTCGTACCGACTCATCTTCGACGCTCGACTCCGACCACTCTCTTCTACCCGACGATTACGTCCAGTTCGTCGAGCAGCTCACGAATCGAGTGGAACCGCAGCGACTCCGGATCGACGATCAGCGCGTCGAGTGCCGGAGTGCCGAAACCTGAGGCCAGAAGCTGGCGCGCCAGGGGAATGGCCTCTTCGCGCAACGCCTCTGGGGGATGGGGGAGCTGGTCCGAGCCACCTTCGACAAATGTTTGCCGCTCGATGGCCTTCATCCGTTCGCGCAGTTTCGACTGAAAGGCGCTCATCTGTGCGACCAGCACCGGATCGAGCGCTGTCGCGGCTTTCAATATGGCGGCATCGTCGTGCAGCGCCGCCAACAGATGCGCAAGGCGGTCAGCGTCAGACTGAGGCAACTCGTCAATCGCCGCGCCGACGTCGTTCAACGCGAACACGATATCGTTGACGATGGCCGCGTTCACGCCGCCGCGCCCCGCCGCGACGGCGTTCGCCAGGATGTTGACACAGAGACCGAGCTGGGGTGCTGATTCCGGGTCGATCTCGCTCGTGGCCGCGCGCAATCGATTGAGCGCGGCTTCGAGCATCACCACATCGGTCATTCCTTGTTGAGCACCTTGGCCAGTCCCGAAATGATGTCGATCGGCAGCGGAAAGACGATGGTCGTGTTCTTCTCGACGCCGATCTCGGTCAGGGTCTGGAGGTAGCGGAGCTGCAGCGCTGTCGGCTGTGTTGCCAGCACGTGAGCCGCATCCGCGAGCCTTTGCGATGCCGCGAACTCGCCCTCGGCGTGGATGAGTTTGGCCCGCTTCTCGCGCTCAGCCTCAGCCTGTTTGGCCATGGCCCGAAGCATCGACTCCGGCAGGTCGACCTGCTTCACTTCGACGTTCGTCACCTTCACACCCCAAGGCTCGGTGTGCTGGTCGAGAATCGATTGGATGCGGGCGTTGAGCGCGTCGCGATGGGCGAGCAGCTCGTCGAGCTCCACTTCACCGAGCACCGACCGGAGCGTCGTCTGCGCGAACTGCGATGTCTGGTAGCGGTAGTCGAACACCTCGACAACGGCGAGCCGCGGTTCGATCACGCGGAGGAAGATGACCGCATTCACCTTCAGCGTGACGTTGTCGCGCGTGATGATGTCCTGCGGCGGCACTTCGAACGCCTCCTGCCGGAGCGAAACACGCACGATGCGGTCGATCGGCGCGAATACCAGGAAGAGCCCCGGCCCCTTCGCCTCCGGCAGCAAACGCCCCAGGCGGAAGATCACGCCTCGTTCGTACTCCGGAAGGATCTTGATCGAGCTGAAAAGATAGATACCGAAGATGATGATGATGACGATGGCGGGCAGACCAAGCATTTGGAACCTCCGCGCGGGCAATCAACGCGCAGCGATTGTAGTGGATTGGTGGAGCAGTAGATCAGTGGATCCGAAGTATCCGTGGAGCAGTGGATTGGTCGATCAGTCGATCAGGAGCGTCCGTACACTAGTCGATCAGGAACCTTAGTACAGCTCCCCGGAAGAAGAGTGTCCGTCCGGTGGGCCAAGCATTCGACTCTTGTCTGTGCCCGTCGTGAGCCAATTCCACGATGCCGGCTGAGAGCTGTCCATGAGGCGTACCGTGGGTGAACCGCACCCCACCGGATTTCGACACTCCAGGCAAGCGAAGCGCGCCGAGGCACTCGCCTGCGGAGCCGGCGTCTGGAGATTGGACGTTCCGAAGCGCAACGAAAGCACGCCGGAGGCGTGCTCTGGAGTTTGGACGTTTCGTGGCGTAACGAAAGCACGCCAGAGGCGTGCGTGAAGGTAGCCGGTGGCCACGCCGGAGGCGTTGCCACCGGTTTGCAGGGGCATGCAAAGGCACCCCGGCAGGGGTGCGTGAACCGTCGAATTTCGACGTCGTTCTACAGGATCGAGCCTGCCTGACTTCACGCACCCCTGCCGGGGTGCATCTCCTAACACAAGCAAACCGGTGGCAACGCCTCCGGCGTGGCCACCGGCTACCCT
>JBBRNB010000064.1:0-40391 GCA_038230535.1 Thermoanaerobaculia bacterium | reverse complement strand
TGCGAAGGGATGGCCGCACTTCGTCTGGAACCTTCGCGACACATCGAGCGCGCGCCGGAGCCGCACGACACGGTAGGCGCGCACCGCGCTACACCATAGGTGCGCACCCGTTACGACCATACGTGTCTAACTCAGAGAACGATGACTTGAACCCGGCGAGTTCCGAGAAGGTGAGCTGTCTCACGTAGCGAAATCCCCTGTCCTCGGCCCATGCTACGAGCTGGCGCCCTATGAAGCGACGATAGAGCCTCAGAGAGCCTTCAGCGAGGTTCCTAGATTCAGCTTCAGCCAGGAACAGCTTCACGGCCTCTTCAATTGTCACGAGCCTTACAGCGCTCCCGCCAACCTTTCCGGCCTTGATCCACTCGCGAATCTCATTCTCAGCCGCTTCCCACGAGGTTTGGTCCATCGCCCGGCGGATTGTTTCCCCAGCGAGAGAGCCTTCAACTTGGATAGGACATGAGCAACGCCGGTACTTCCGGCCTTTGGAGAGATGGGGACAGGACTTCAGGTGTCTTCGAAACAGGGTGAGCATCGTCGTTCTCCCGGATTGTCGGGCGAACCACGCGTATTGGACACACCGCCAATACTCTAGAACCTAATTCGTTGATTTTAAAGGGCTTAAAAGTGGTGCCCAGGGACGGAATTGAACCGCCGACACGAGGATTTTCAGTCCTCTGCTCTACCAACTGAGCTACCTGGGCCCGAGGAGGGCGGGGAAAGAACGCGGAAGGTACCATGCCGCGAACAGGGCTGTAAATCGCTGGTGCAGAAGGTTTCATTCCGCACGGCGGAAGAGTGGCCACTCACCCGCACCGTACACATCAGGGGTTCGGCGCAAGCATGCCGAGGCTCGGACACAGGTGTGCCGGGGTCCGGCGTAGGCGTGCCGAGGTTCGGCGGAAGCGTGCCGAGGTTCGGCGCAAGCGTGCCGAGGTTCGGCGGAAGCGTGCCGAGGTTCGGCGCAAGTGCGCCGAGGTTCGGCGCAAGCGTGCCGAGGCCCGGCGCAGGCACCCCGCGGTTCGGCGCAAGCGTGCCGAGGCTCGGGCGCAAGTGGACGCCGACGAAACACACTGCGATTCGGCTTGTCGCCACAGCGACGATTCGTTCCCGGAAAGGGCCGCACCACGGTTTCGGTTGGCGGCACTCACCCAAGAAAACGCTCGGTTGTTTCGGCCGGATAGCTCAGAGGGTGTGCAGGTATCGCGCGTTCAAGACTACCTGTCATCCAACCTGTCATCATGAACCTGCCGGAGCCGCGTGGGTGGTGTGTGGTGGAGCGGCCGCCCACCGCGGCTACGGCAGTCTCAAGCGAAGGACAGCGCGCGCGCTGCACGGAAAAAGAAACATGGTGCTGGCGAAAGCCGCACGATTGCCGGTGTCGACGCGCGCAGGCGCGTCGGACAATGTAGCCCCTGGCTCGGCCAGGGGTATTCGTCGCGTGTGATGTTTGCGGCCGCGAAGGCGGCCGCTACAACCTCGACCCGCGCGCCAGGATCTTGCGGCGATCGCCTTCGCGGCCGCAAATCCAGCTTCACTTCTTACCCCGCGCCGAGCGCGGGGCTATATTCTTTCGCGCGCCTTCGCGCGCAACGGCCACGAACCGGCAGCAGCGATTACCCGGTCATGTCGCTGCCCCAGGTTGAGAGAGGCGAGAAGGCCACATAAAACGCTGAGAGTTTCTTGGAAGGCCCGCCGCAGCCGCGTGGGTGGTGGAGCGGCCCTTCGACTCGCTGCGCTCGCTCAGGGCAGCCTTCGGACGGTGAAGGATCCCAGCGCGAGCTATCGCCCGCAACCCAAATGGAACGATGCACCACTTTTGTAAGAAGCCGTCGCGCCATGCGAAGGTTTTCGGAAGTAGTAGATCAAACGCGCGGTTCCAGCCGGAGCCGCGAAACTTGAGTTCCTTCGCCGTCCGAAGCCTGCCCTGAGCGAGCGCAGCGAGTCGAAGGGCGCTCCCTCCACCCCACCGCCGACCGCGGCTACGGCAGTCTCAGGATGACAGTGAACTTGATTTCGGCGCAGGCTCTCAGCCTATCTCACCATCCAACTGGCTCACGTTTTTCAGCCTCGTACGGCTACCGCGTACGGTCGCGCACCGTCACTGCCAGCTCGCGCAGCGGAGCTGCAGCCGGGCCGAGGTTGGAGATGGAGGACAGCGACGTCTCGACCAGCTCGCCGGCCAGTTTCGTAGACCCTTCCACCCCCGCCAGTTTGACGAAGGTCAGGCGGCCGGTGTCTTTGCCGACGTCCTTGCCGAGTTGTTCGGGGTTGCTGACCACGTCGAGGATGTCGTCGGTGATCTGGAAGGCCAGGCCGAGGTTCTTGGCGAAGACTTCGATACGGCCGAGGGCGGCGGGGGAGATGTTGGCGAGCATGCCGCCGGCGGCGGCGGCGGCGACGAAGAGGGCGCCGGTCTTGCGGGAGTGGATGAACTCGAGGGTGTCGAAGTCGAGATGGGAGTCTTCGCTGTGCAGGTCGACGGCTTCGCCGGCGATGGTGCCGTCCCAACCGACGGCATCGACGACGCGTTTGATCACCTGCAGCATCGGCCACTGGCGGGGGGTCAGGGCGGCGTAGTTTTTCGCGACCAGTCCGTAGGCGTGGTTCAGCAGGGCGACGGAGGAGAGGATGGCCAGGTCTTCGCCGAACTCGCGGTGCAGCGTTGGCTGACCGCGGCGCAGGAGAGCGTCGTCCATCGACGGCAGGTCGTCGAGGATCAGCGACGAGGCGTGGATCATCTCCACCGCCGCGGCGGCATCGGCGAGTTTCTCGGCTTTACAGCCTGCCGACTCCCCCACCGCCATGAGCAGAACGCCGCGAACCCGCTTGCCGGCTGAGGTGAGCGCCCGCTTCAGAGGCTCTGCCAGCGGCTTGGGGGCGCCGGCGCGGAGGGAGATGTTTCTGAGAGTTTCATCGATCAGCGCTCGCCGCGCGGCGAAGTAGTCGTTCACTCGGACTGCATGGTAACATTGGCCTCCCTCGGCTCGGGAACTCTATGAACCTAAGACGCTTCGGGCGCACCCAGCAAATGTGGGTCCTGGTGGCTGCCTGCTTTGTTCTCTTCGCGCTCTTCCTGCTACTGGTGCCTGGCCTGACGTTCGCCATGTGGTGGCGGTCGTTGGTTGCGGCATTCCTGGCCAGCGCCATCACCATCGCGGTGTTCCAGTGGTGGCTGGGCGCGGTCCTGGGCCGCCGCGATTCCTCCATCCAACTCCTCAATCGCATCACTGCTGGTGACCTTTCACTGGCAGCGCGGGAGATCGAGCTGGCGACACAATCAACGCGGATGTCGGCGGCCATGCGCGCGCTAGTGTCGAACCTGGAGCGGACGATCCGCCGCTTCGCACAATTGGCCACGGACGTCGCAACGGCCAGCGGGAAGATCAGCGGCCGTTCTCGCGTGCTCGCGCGCGGCGTCGGCGAGCAGTTGATATCGACAGAGTCCACCTCGGCGTCGGTAGGCCAGATCGATCAGTCGATCAACAGCGTCCGCACGTCAATGGAGGATCTCTCGGCCAACGCGGAAGAGACTTCGACGTCGGTCCTGGAGATGTCGGCGTCGATCGAAGAGGTCAGCCGGATCGCCGACACCCTGGCTGAATTCGTGGAGCAGACGTCGGCGGCGTTCGAGGAGATGACCGCATCGATCAACGAGGTGGCATCGAACACGGAGACCTTCTCCTCCTTCGCGTTACAAACCGCCAGCTCGATGGTGGAGATGAATGCCAGCACCGAGGAGATCGGCAAGTCGGCCAGGCAATCGGCGGAGCTCGCGCAGAGCGTGAAGGAGGCGGCGAACGAAGGGCGGGTGGCGGTCAGCGGCACGGCCGAAGGGATGCGCAAGATCCAGATCGCCGTCGACGAAGCGAAAGTCGTGCTCGGCGAACTGGCCAACCGGTCGCAGGAGATCGGCGAGATCATCCGCGTCATCGACGAGATCGCCGGCCAGACCAACCTGCTGGCGCTGAACGCCGCCATCATCGCCGCACAGGCTGGGGAGCGTGGCAAAGGCTTTGCCGTCGTGGCCGACGAGATCCGCGACCTGTCCGAGCGCACCTCTGTGTCGACAGACGAGATCCGCACGCTCATTCAGAACGTGCAGCGCGCCGTGGAGCGGGCGGGCGAGCAGATGACCATCAGCAGCGACCGGGTCTTCGACGGCGTCGGGCTCGCCGCCCGCGCCGAGCAGACCCTCGACAAGATCCTGGCCATCACCGCACGGTCGACGAACTCGATCGCCGAGATCGCCCGCGCCACCGAAGAGCAGTCGCGCGGCAGCGGCGCGGTCACGGCCGCCATCGAAGAAGTGACCAAGATGGTGCAGCAGACCGCCGGCACGACGCAGCAGCAAGCGCAGACCGCGCGCAAGGTCGGCGAGCAGACCATGATGGTGCGCGACTACACCAAGCACCTCAAGCGCGCCATGTCGGAGCAGGAGACAGGCAGCCGCGCCATCAGCAGAGCCATGGAAAACATCATGGGCCTCGTGCAGAACGTGCTGGAGTCGACATCGGTGCTGGCGGCCGAGAGCTCGGCCATCGTGAAGTCGATGGTGGTCATCCAGCAGTCTACGCGCGAGTCGAACGTCTCCATCGGCGATCTGAATCAGATGGCGAACACCCTCTCGCACCAGTCGACGCTCCTGAATTCGGAGCTCGACCGCTTCAAGCTGCCAACGCCGGTCGAAGGCGGCAAGCTGACTACGGCCATGGTGCTCTGGCAACAACTGACCTTCGACCCCGTCCACATCACCGCTGCGGCCCTCAGCTTCATGTCGAATGCCGTCCATGCCAATCTCGTGATGTACGGCGAAGGGGCCGAGCTGGTACCGTCTCTGGCGGAGCGCTGGGAGGTGCTGGAGCAAGGGCACCTCTACCGTTTTCACCTGCGGCGTGGAGTGCGCTTTCACAACGGCAGGGTCATCGAAGCGAAGGATGTTCATGATTCACTGGTGCGGCTGCTGCTGCCGGAGCTGGCATCGACTTCGGGCTGGATCATCCGCGAAGTCCACGGCGCCATCGACGTGATGGAGGGGCGCACGCGCACGCTGGCAGGCATTCAGGTACGCGACCAGTTCACAGCCGACATCCTGCTCGACGAGCCGCTGGCGTTTTTCCTCTCCCTTCTGACGATGCACGAGGCGGCCATCATTCCTGTCGAGGAGGCGCGCGACCCGGAACAGTTCCGCCTCCACCCGGTAGGCGCGGGACCATTCCGTGTCGTCGAAGCCAGGGAAGGCGATCGAGTAAGGATGAAACGCAACCGCGACTATTACATCCCCACCATCCCCCACCTCGACGAGATCGACTTCCGGCTCGACCTGCGAACTCCCAGCGAAGCCGCCGAGGCCTTTCTGCGCGGCGAGCTCGACGTCGCACACGGCATTCCGCTGAACCTCGCCGACGAATTGCGCCACGATCCGCGAGTGGCGCTGTACATGCTGACGACGATCCAGCTCCATACCTCCTACTTCGGATATGACTGCTCGGCGCCTCCGTTCAATCGCGTCGAAGTGCGCCAGGCAGTGAATCACGCCATCAACCGCGTTAGGATCAACGAGCGCGTTTTCGCCGGCATCGGCGTCGTGGCTCAGTCACTGCTGCCACCAGGCCTGATGGGCTACGACACGAACACCCAGGGCCTTGACTACGACCGGGAGCGGGCTCGTTCGCTGATGCAACAGGCAGGCTACGCCAGCGGCTTTCGCGTCGAGTACCGGACGTGGGACGCGGACCTGTTCAACAACTCGGGCATGGTCGCGCTCATGGTGGAAGATCTGGCAGCCATCGGCATTGAAGTCAACGTGACCATGCACTCATTACAGGAGGCGCGCAAGCCACTGGCGCGGCCAGGGCACGGCCTGGTCTTCTGCGGCAACTGGTACGCTGACTTTCCCGACCCCGACAACTTCTTCTACGTCTTTTTCTACAGCAAGGCGCATTCCTTTGCGCAGGGTTTCCACTTCTACAGCCCCGAGATCGACACTCTGATCCTGGAAGCACGCTATGCCAATGACCGCGACCACCGCGCGGACATCTACCGGAAACTCAACCAGATGATCGTTCGCGAAGCACCGTTGGCGACGCTGTTTCACGAACGCTACTTCGTCCTGCAGAAGCCGAGGGTTCGGGGCCTGCGCACCTCGCTCCAGGCACCTCCGGTACGGTTTCACGAGGCGTGGATCGAGGATTAGGGATTCAGCGCACAGTTGTCAGTGAGTGGCCCAGATCGCCCAAACCTTCGCAATCGATCACCCTCTCTCCACGCGAAGACCTGGGGAGAGGGTGACACGGACCCTGAGCGCAGCGAAGGGTAGTGCGGGGGAGGGGTGTAACCCACGTGCGCTGCCAAGAGAGGTATCCGTCTTCAGCTCTCGATGGAAAGACATCGCTCGTTTCAAAGACTCGTCTATGGCGTGTTTCGCAACACCTCAATCCGGAGTCCCTGGCACTGCGGCTTCTCTCGCCGCCAAGGTCATCCGTTTGCCCGAGATGAAGACGCCCGCGAAGATCATCGCGGCGGCCAGGATGGCGATCGGATGGATCTGCTCGTGCAGGAAGATCCCGGCCAGGAAGACTGTGAAGATTGGCTGAAGGTAGGTGTAGGCGGCGACGACCGAGCTGTCGGCGTGTTTCAGGGCCCAGGCGTTCAATAGATACGCCACCACGGTCGGGCCGGCGATGACGAGGCCCAGCGCCAGCCACGCTCGCGGCGGGATGGCTGTCCAATGCTCGTGCATCATCGGCCAGACGGCGACCGGCAGCATCAACACCGAGGAGACGGCGAACATCCGGGCGATCACACGCCGCGCCGAAAGGCGTGCCATTGCCGGCTTCGACGCCACCAGATACATGGCATAGGAGAGCGAGTTCCCGACGATGAGCAGGTCGCCAACCAGCGACATCGTCGTCCCGCTGAAGCCTTCGCTGCCGACGACGACCAGCGCGCCGGCAGCGGCGAGAGCGATGCCGCCGATCTTCGTGGCCGATCCACGCTCGCGCCCGAGCGCGATGGCCGCGCCGAGGGCGAAGACCGGGATCGTGGTCATCAGGATGGCGGCCACGTGGGCGTTGGTGAAGGCGAGGCCCGAGAGGAACAGCGACTGATTGATGACCACCCCAAGCATGGCGAAACCAGCCAGCCGCCAGCCGTCGCCCGGGGCCAGCGGAGCTGCATCGCGCTCGCGCAGGACGAGGTTGAGGATGATGGCCGCACCGATGATCCTCAGCCAGGCGAACGTCAGCGGGTTGAAGGAGCGGAAACTGAACTTGGAAATGACGTAGTTGAGGGAGAAAAGCACGGCCACGGAGACCATCGCTCCGTGGACGAGTAAGCGGTTGGGCGCGGATTGGGGGTCCTGGTCAACATGCGCCGCGGGCCGTGCCCGGCTGGGCGCGGAAGGGCTGTTGCTCGCGCCATCGGTGGCGGAGCCTTGGGCAGCATGCGCTGCGGGCTGTGCCCGCCTGGGATGCTTTTGCAAACAGGCGGCATCATAATCGCGTAAACGCAACGAACAGGTGGCCGTCCAAGTAGCGTGGGTACCTTAGCGACATTCCGAGTGAATCCAACCGAATCGGCGCCGTCAGACCAGGAGCTCATCGCCCGAACGCTGGGCGGCGATGGCGGCGCGTTCGGGATTCTGGTCGACCGCTTCCAGCGGAAAATCTATCGTGTGGCCTATGCCATCGTCCGGGACGACATCGAGGCAGACACGATCACGCAGGATACGTTCATCCAGGCGTATACGCATCTGGCCCGCTTCCAGGGGCGGTCGGAGTTGGAGACCTGGCTCACGCGCATCGCCATCAACCGGTCGCGCGACTGGCTTCGGCGCCGCAAGTTCGTCAGCCTTTTCTCGAATGACAGCGAGAACGAAGACCGGGCCGAGTACGTCATCGAGCCGGTCGACGATCGTCCGGATGCCGAACGGCTGCTCATGTCCCATCAGCTCCGCGCGGCCATACTCCGCGCCGAGCGTCTGCTATCTTCGCAGCAGAAAATCATCTTCCGTCTGCGACACTATGAGAATCATTCACTCGAGGAGATTGCAGAGCTCCTCGGGCTACGCTCCGGAACGGTCCGGGCGCATCTGTTCCGTGCCATCCACAAAGTGCGCAAAGAGCTCGCTGAGTGGGTGACGGAGAGAGAGGAAGTCCCCGATGAAACACTATAGCGAAGCAGATCTACTGGATACGTACTACACACAACCGGGCGAGTCGATGCCGGTGATGATGCATCTGGCGAGTTGCCACGACTGCGCGGCGCGCTACGAGCGGCTGGAGCGGAAGCTCCGCGACGCTGCCGTCTGCAACACGGAGAAGCCGGCCACGTTCTGGACAAGGCAGCGGCTGCAGATCATGCGCCGCGCCGATGCGCAGCACGCGCACGCGGTTTCCGCCTCCCGCTTCCTGCGCGTGGCCGCCGCGGCGATCCTGGCCTTCTTCCTGGGCGGTGCGGTGGTCTACGAGACCATCCAGCCCGCACCGCAGCCGGTACCCGTCGCCGCCAAGGCCGCGCCGGCGACAGCTGCCACGCCTGCCGTGAACGATCTCCATGACGCATGGCAGTCTGATGAGCTGAAAGACTTCCACAACGTGGTGGAGTGGGAAGCCTGGGTGCCTGACAACAAGCCCATCGCAAACGAGGCAAGCTCGCTGTGAAACGGATCGCGTTAGCAGTCCTCACGTTCGCGCTCGCCGCTTCGGCGTTCGCACAGGCGAATCTTCCGCCCGGTAAATGGTGGCGAAAGCCGGAGATCGTTCAGATACTGAATCTCTCCGAGGAGCAGCAGACCAAGCTCGAAACAATCTTCCGGAACGCCTCCAACGACCTGATCGACCTGCGCGGTGAAGTGGAGAAACAGAACATCGCCCTTCACGGCAACCTCGATCAGGCTCAGCTCGATCGAGCCGCCATCCGCCACGACGCTCAGAAACTGTCCGAAGCACGCGGCCGCCTCTTCGACCGCGAGCTGATGATGCTGGTCGACATGCGCGCCACCCTCAACGACTCACAGTGGAACCGCATGCGCAACGGTCTCCTCGACCGGCTGGGTGCGGCATCTGCACAGCGGCCGAAGATGGGTGGGAGAAGGAATCAGTAGTTCGGGTGTGGGGTGTGGGAGTAGGGTTTCGCTCCGACCCCCCACCCCCCACTCCCCTACCCCGGCACCAACCGAAACCGCGCCGCGTCATAACACAGCGCCATCAACTTTCCTTTGTGGATTCCGACGTTACCCGGAAGCGTGACCCGGAGCATGAAGGCGCCGCTCAATACGCCCCGAACGTGCCACACTCCTCCATAAAAGCTCGCCTCTTCGACGCTGAAGATGAGATCTGATTCCTCACCGGGCGCGGCGACCGAAAAGTCGTCCGGGCGGATGAGGGCGATGCCGCTCCCCTGAAACGGAGGCGGATCGACCTGCCACGAACCGATGACCGACTCGACGGTGTTCTCCCGAATCGTGACTGGAACGATGCTGACGTCGCCGGTCGCGGCCGCGGCAACATCGCTCCGCGGATCGCCGTAGACTTCTGACGGAACCCCCTCCTGAACGACGCGGCCGGCATCCAGCACCACGACACGATCGGTTGCCCCGAGCTCGACGAGAGAGCTCGGCGCGGTGATAACGGTCGTTCCGAGCACGCGAAGCGTCCGGTAAAGCTCGTCCGCGAGATCGACACGCTCCGAAAGGTTGACCCGCTCGAGGATTCGATCCGCGAGGAGGATGGCCGGCTTGAGGATCTCGATCCGCGCCAGATTCGCCCGCGTTCCCTCGGTCGAACCGAGCGTATCGAGGCGACGGTCGAGCAGCGCGTCGAGCTTCCACTTGGTCACCGCCATCTCGACCTCCTGCTGCCGGTCCTCACGGTCGATGCTTCGCTGCCGCGCCGCCGCGACGAGCAGATGCCTCACCGACCAGCGTCCAGGCGCATCGATCGCCGCGGTCGTGTAAAGCAATGGCCGGCTCGCGCGCTTTAGATCGTTGACGACGCGCGAGCCGATCCGCACCTCGCCAGACTCAGGCCGCAGTTCTCCCGCGATGATGCGCAACAGTGTCGACGCCCCACACCCAGCCGGCCCAACGATCGCCGTATGCGCCGGCCTGGCAAACATCACAGTCACCTCACGCAACACAGGCTCGGAACGCGGACGAGCGTAGGTGACGTTGTGGAGGGAAACATCGAGCATTGCGGGATTGTATGGGGGTTGCCGGGTTGCCCTCCTCCCAAAGCGGTGGCTGGCGCCACCGCACTCCAAAGCGCGCCTGCGGCGCGCAAAAACTTGTCCAGAGTCACGAGAATTGACAACATCATTTCGCGCGAAGCGCTTTGGAGTGCGGTGGCGCCAGCCACCGCTTTGGGAGGGTTGGGGTAGCGGCGACCAGGCAACTGCCCGTTCCATGAGAATCGCCGCGCCGGCCGGAGATTCTCGGAGTAGTGGTTCAAGGGCAACCCAGCGACCCAGCAACCAAATAGCCCGCCGCCGGTACGCCACTTGCAGATACTCTCTCACTACCGATACGGAGCAACAATGAGCATTCGAGCACGGCGAACGCCGTTCCAACTCCGCAAGCTGCTGGTCATCGACGACGATGCGAAGCTGATCGCTTCGTACCGCGATCTTCTGATGCCGTACGGATTCCATGTGCTGACCGCGAGCGATGGGCAGGATGCCATCCCCATCGTCGAGCAGAACCCTGACATCCAACTCGTCATCCTCGATCTCTCCATGCCGCGCATGGATGGCCGCGAATGGCTGCGCTGGTACCGCGGATGCCGGAAGGAATCACCGGTCATCATCATCTCCGCTTACAAATTCGAAGCGAGCGATGAGGATCTCACGCCGGCGGTAGTCCTGGAGAAGCCGTTCCACGTCGCAGAGCTGCTCGACCTGGTCGGCCTCTTCTGCGGGCTCGGTACACCCATGGCCGCGGAAGCAGCGACGTAGGTTCGAGCTAGACTTCCGCATGGCCCGCATTGGCATCATCGGAACCGGTTGGGGAGCACGGGTGCAGGTCCCTGCGTTTCGCGAGGCTGGACTCGAGGTCGTCGCCATCGCCGGACATGATTCCGAGCGCACGCGGCGCATGGCTGCGCAGCTCAACCTCGAGGCGTTCGACGACTGGCGGAGACTGCTCGGCGCAAACATCGATCTCGTCACCATCGTCACGCCTCCCTCGGAGCACTTGGAGATGGCAACGGCGGCGCTCGATGCCGGTAAACATGTGCTCAGCGAGAAACCGACCGCCCTGAACGCTGATGAGGCGGAGCAGCTCGTCGCTGCCGCACGTAAACATCCGGACCGGATCGCTCTCATCGATCACGAGCTGCGATTCCTCCCTTCGTTTCAGGCGGCGCGGGAGCACATGGGCGAGCTTGGCAGGATTCGATACGCCGAGGTGCGGTACGCCAGTCCGGGCCGAGGCGATCGAAGCAAAGCGTGGAACTGGTGGAGCGATGCGGAACGCGGCGGCGGCATATGGGGAGCGGTCGGTTCGCACTTCGTCGACACGCTCCGATTCCTCGGACTGGAGACTGAAGCGGTCCATGCCACGCTTCGAACGATCATCAACGAAAGGTCGTTCGAGAATGGCAATCGGCCCGTAACCTCCGACGACTTCGCCGCCGTCCAGCTCCGCTTCGCCGGCGGAGCCATCGCCGCGATCACCTGCAGCGCCGTCGCTTCCGGCCCCGACGATCCGACCACGATCACCATTCACGGCGAAGAAGGGGTGTTGCGTCTTGCCGGCGAGGAGCTGCTGACCGCCATGCGCGGCGAGCCCTTCACCGTCGCCACCAGTGGGGGACGCTCCGACCGCCGCGGCAACTCCGCCGGCGGCGCCTTCGGCACCGGGACCTTCCTCCTCGGCCGCGCGTTGCGAACTGCGCTTGACGATGGCGACCGGAGTGCGCTCGACATCGCCGCTACGTTCGAAGACGGCTTGGCGCAACAGCGAGTGCTCGACGCCGCGCGGAGATCAAACGCACAGGATGGGGTTTGGGTAGCGGTGTAGGTGTAGGGCCGCCGCCCCGGCGGCCAATCGCACGCTGCACAAGCATGGCCGCCGAGGGCGGCGGTCCTACACAAACTCACGAGCTCAGAACTTTTCCGGATCGAGTGGCTGGGACAAACCGGCCTCGTCCTCCCCTGTCATCCTGAGGCTGCCGGAGCCGCGTGGGTGGCTGGGTGGGTGGAGCGGCGAAGGACGGCGAAGGACCCCCTCCCTTGTTGCGGGTAGGTTGGGGGAGTTGTTTTTGCCATCATTCTTTTGCGTACGGCCCCCAACCTCCCCGCCTGTAGTTGGGGGGTCCTTCGGCGTCCTCCGCCGCTCCACCCACCCACCACCCGACGCGGCTACGGCAGCCTCAGGATGACAGTGAACAGGAGGCGCGATTTCTTCACAATCTCCGTCCGCACCCCCACCAACGAACGCGCGAAGCGCAACCAACCGACAACCGGCAACGCAATCTGCGCGCGCCCGCAGGCGCGCGCAGATTGCCAAAATCACTTCACCACCGGCATACCCGCCGCCAGCTTGTTGAACGCCGGGAGGTCCGTATCCCAGATTGCCTTCAACTTCGCCAGCTCGATGTTGATCTTTGCCACCAGCTCATCCCTCACCTCGATCTGCTGCGCCGTCGGCGCATAGGGACCCGACGACGCTGAGTCGCCCACGCCGGCCAGCTTGTCGTTCAGACGGATTGGATAGTTCAGCGGATCCTGTGAGCTCTTGTTCCTGGTCTGGTACAGCGCCTCTTCAACCGCGGTCATCTTCTTGTCGAGATCGTTCGCCGCGCTCACGACAGCTTTGTTGTCCGCAACACGCTTCTTCACATCCGTGAGCTGTTTGCGCACCTCGCGGATTCGTGTGATCTGTTCATTCACCTCGGAGAGTTTCTCGTGCACGCTGGTGACGAAGTCGAGCTGCGCCTTCAGATCAGCCTGTGTCGCCGTGCTGCGCGGGTCCTGCTTCACCTCGAACGTCGTGGTCACCGGAGGCTGATCGCCCACTGTGAGTTTGGCCTGATACGTTCCAGGCGCGACACGCGGTCCGAGCGTGCCGCCAGCCCACATGATCAGGCCCGGGAAGCGCTTGGCCTCGGCGGTCCGGAGGTTCCAGACGAAGCGGTTATGGCCGTTGACGACCTCGGTGAGCTTGTTCGAATCGCGCCCGCGCCGTCCGCCCTCCTCACCGCCCTCTTCTTCGGCGGCATCGCCCTCCGACTTCACTCCTTCCTTCGGCTCGGCCTCAGCCGGTACTGGCGCTGCGGCCGGCACCTCACCAGAACTGATCGTCCCGCTCGCTTCGCGCGGCTTGGCAGCCTCGGCCTGCACCGTTCCGGCGTACTCGCGGATCACTTTGCCGTCGCCACCAAGGATCGCCAGCGTGACCTTCGTTCCCTGTTTCTGGCCGTGAATGTAGTAGTCGATTATGGCTCCATTCGGCGGATTCGTTCCCTGCCCTCCCGCGCCACCACGGCCGCCGCCACTCCCGGCAGTACGCCACGTCAGCGCCGGCGTGAAGACATGCACCGCCTTCGTGGCGATCTCCGGCGTCAATTGCCGCAGCGGCTCGAGGTCATCGAGCATCCAGAAACTGCGGCCGTGTGTCGCGGCGATCAGTGCGTCTTCGTGGACCAGCAAGTCGTGGATCGGCACGATCGGCAGCTTGTACTGAAGCGGCTGCCAATGCCCGCCGTCATCGAACGAAACGAAGACACCGCGCTCCGTGCCCGCGTACAACAGCCCGCGCTTCTTCGGATCAGCGCGGATGACGCGCGTGTACTCGCTGGCCGGGATGCCATCGACGATCTTCGTCCACGTCTTTCCGTAGTCAGCAGTCTTGTACAGGTACGGGTGGAAATCGTCCCACTTGAAGTTCGTCGCCGCGACATAGGCAGCGCCCTTGCCGGTGGGGCTGGCGTCGATCTCATTGATCATGATCCATTCGGGCATGATCGTCTTCGGCGGCGTGACGTCGTCCCAGTGCGCACCGCCGTCGCGGGAGACGTGTACGAGGCCGTCGTCTGATCCGACCCACAACACACCCGCCTCCACCGGCGACTCGGCTCCGTAGAAGATCGTGTCGTAATACTCGACGCTGGTGTTGTCCTTCGTGATCGGACCGCCGCTCGCGCCGCCTTTGGTCTTGTCGTTGCGGGTCAGATCGGGGCTGATGACGCGCCAGCTTTGACCGGCGTTCGTCGATTCCATCAGGAACTGCGACGCCGCGTAGACCTTCGACGGATCGTTCGGCGAAAAGAAGACCGGGAAGTTCCACTGGAAGCGGTGCTTGATATCGGCAGCGCCCCATCCCATCGGATTGTCGGGCCACGGGTTGACGTCGCGCTCCTCACCCGTCTTGTGATTCAGGATGGTCAGCAGGCCGCCGTATGAGCCGCCGTAGACGATGTCCGGATTCTTCGGATCGGCCACGATGTAGCCGCTCTCGCCGCCGGCCGTCTCTTCCCAGTCGCGCGGGCCGATACCTCCGCCGCCAGTGCGATGGCGGATGCGCACTGCTGTGTTGTCCTGCTGCGGCCCGAGAATCCGATAAGGGAAGTCGGTATCGACCGACACGCGGTAGAACTGCGCGGTGGGCTGGTTGTCCTGCTTCGTCCAGGTCACGCCGCCGTCCGAGGTGACGTTCACTCCGCCGTCGTTCGCTTCGATCATCCGTTTCGGATCGTTCGGCGCGATCCAGAGGTCGTGGTTGTCGCCGTGCGGCGTCGCGATGGCGCTCCAGGTCTTGCCGCCGTCCTTCGTCTTGTGAAAGCGGACGTTGACGACATAAGCCGTGTCTTCATCCTTCGGATCGGCGTAGATGCGCGAGTAGTACCAGGCACGCTGGCGGAGGTCGGCCAGTTCGCTGGTCTTCGCCCACGTATCGCCGCCGTCGCGGGAGCGGAACACGCCCCCCTCTTTCGCCTCGACGATGGCGTAGACATTCTGCGGATTCGACTGCGATACGCTGACGCCGATGATGCCCAGCGTTCCTTTCGGCATTCCCTTGTTGCGCGACAGCTCCTTCCAGGTGTCGCCGCCGTCGGCCGACTTCCAGAGCGCCGATCCGTCGCCGCCGCTTTCGAAGAAGTACGCGCCGCGGCGGAAGCGCCACGTCGAAGCGTAGAGGATGCGCGGATTCGACGGGTCCATCGCCAGATCGACGGCACCGGAGTCCCTGTTGACGAAGAGAATGCGATCCCACGTCTTGCCACCGTCTCTCGAACGGTAGACGCCGCGCACGTCGTTCGGCCCGAAAGCATGCCCCATCGCCGCGACGTATACGAGATCGGCGTTCGACGGATGGACGCGGATGCGGGAGATCTGCTGCGAATCGTCGAGGCCGATATGCGTCCAGCTCTTACCGGCATCGGCCGACTTCCACATTCCCGCGCCTGGCGAGACATTGCCGCGGATCGTCTCTTCGCCCGTCCCGGCGTAGACGACACTCGGATCGGAAGGGGCTACGGCCACGGCCCCGATCGTCCCGCCGAAGAAGCCATCCGACACCGGCTTCCAGGTCTGCGCCCCGTCGGTCGTCTTCCAGACACCACCGCCTGCCGCCCCGAAGTAGTAGACATTCGGCTGATCGGCGATGCCCACGACCGCGTCCGCGCGCCCGCCGCGATACGGCCCCACTTCCCGCCACTGCAACCCCTTCAGGATCGAGGCGTCCGGCAATGCCGGCGCTTCCGGCCTGGGTGGCGTCGCCGCATGGGCAACGGTGACCAGGAAACAGGCAACGAACAGCAGTCGCAGAACACGATTCATGCGTTCTCCCTCCGAGGGCGCATGTTTACCACAAGCACGGCGCTTGCGCCGCGAGAGTCTGCGCTGCGCAAGGCGGCTCGGCCGCGGGCAGGCGAAAGACCGCGGCTGGCTGCTGCGGAAAGCTAGGTAGCCGGCGTTTTTCGCTTTGTCACCGCAAGCAGCTTCTCGACATCCGCAAGGTCCTTCTGCCGCCCGGACGCTAATTTATTTCGCACGAGCTCTTCCCAGCCGATCAGGTTGACCGGCTGATCATCCATCATCGTCTGAACACGCGGAGTTCAATAACCCGATGAACTCTCTCGAGCCGGCTTGCAGCTTCGCCAAGGTCACTCCGGTGCCGTTCTACAAGTTCAAGCAACATATCGAGCCGCTCTTCCGGTTTCAGGTCCGCGTAGAACTGATCGTCGGCCGCCTCCGCCTCGTCAAACCCGCGGAATACCCTGACGACTCGATCCATGCTCTGAACTCTAGCACGTTGGCTGATGTCCTCATCACGAAGGCCGCTCGTTGGGATCGCCCGGTGCGTTGACCATTTCTCTCATGCAAAAGTGGCCCAAATCGAAGGCCTCACCCCAAGTCGCTCCCCTCGCGGGTGTTAAGTTCGCCGAACGTCCTTTCGCTCAGCCGCCACGTGCCTGAGTGTGCTAGCTAGCGCCAGAGCAGCGCGCCGCTGCAAGACGCGATCTGCGGCCTGCGGTGACGCCGCGCGAACTTGGGACGCGCAAGGCGGCTCGGCCACCGGGCCATCGAATGGCACGCGATCAGCTGCTGGGAAGAGTTACGAAGCGCTTACTTCAGAAGAGTTTCTGCCGTCTTCAGAATGTCAACAGAGCGTGGCATGGCTACAACGACGAGGAAAGAACCGGCGTAAAACAATAACTTTCTGTTTTGAAGTAATTTGAAGCGCCAGATCGCATAAAGCGGCCGCTGAAGGGTAGACCACAGCGCGCGCTGCACGGCAATGCCGCTAAGCAAGATAGCAAGCGCTAAGGAGATGATGCCGCCGTAGATGTTTGTCGCGGCCGCGAAACCCACCGAAGATACCCGCCGCTTGGGTGGTCTCGGCCCGTTCAACATGACAAACAGCGGGATGACGGTGAAGACTAAACCGATGGCCGAAGTCGTTGCAAATGCCATGAGACCGCGTATGAGGGTTGTAGCCACAGCAACACTTCGCAATATGCGGCGCGTAACGACTATGAGCACGAAGTCGGATGCCACCCCACCAAGTGAACCAACAAGTATGACGATGACGTCGAAAGCGGACCAACCTGGAAATTCGTTTGTGAAGATCACGCCGTAAATCATGTACACGCCGCGGCCGAGGTAGATCGCTGTGGTGATAGCGATGAGATCTCGACACAACGCGAGGCGGGGCGTGACTGCGACGTAAAAGAGTATAGCACTAAGACAAGCGAGCGCCACGTTAAAGCGCAGCGTCCCACCAGCTGCGGTCAAAGTCAGGACAAACAACGACAGCGATGAGAGGGAGAGCACGACAGACGCTGCAACAGCCCGTCCCGAGATCAATTTGTCGCCAAACACTAGTGAGAGCCAGGCCCCCACCGCGCTAGCGGCTAATTGGAGAAACCGAAGGGCTCGCCCGCCAGCACGCTTTGCGGCATCGTCGATGTCGATCCACCACCTAGCCAGGGTGTCATCAATCTCACGCTCTTCGGGTTCATACAGGAGCACGGACCAAGCGATGAGGAGAAGTCCCGCGAAAAGCGCAACGATGCGGAATACTACCATCATAGAAACGGCGTATTGTATTGGACCCGCGCTCGCCTGCCTAGCTCTTATTTCAGCCGCCCGGCTCGCTCGATAGCGGAGGCGACATAGCGCATCCTGCCTTCGCTTGGCGCTGCCACAGGCTGCGAGAACCTCCCAACAAGATGCCTTTGGGGGCGGCGATAACGGTGAGTGAGTAGCGAAATGCCAAGGGACGCAGGCGCGAGACGCCTGCGAGCCAGCCGGCGGGACGCCAGCGTTCCCGCGTCTGCGCGAAAACAAGACAAGCGCCGTTTTGGGCTACCCGTCAACCGCGACGGGCTTCTGCTATCAACTAAAACGCCGCCCGAAGGCGGCGTTCCAAATCAATCGTTATGTTGAAATCGACTACGCGTTTCCACCCTCGTCGCCGCCACCGCCCCTCGGCTTGTCGGCATCCGGACGGTCGTTGCTGAAACGGGGCGGACCGTCGTGGCCGGGACCTGCGTCCCTGCGCGGGCCGCGGTCGTGATCGCGGCGCGGGCCCCGAGGGCCTCCACGATCGCCACCACCGCCGTCACGGCGCGGACCACGATCGCGGTCACCGCCAAAGCCTCCCCGGCCTCCGCGATCGCCACCCGGTCCACCTTCACGGCGCGGGCCACGTGCGGCGGCTGCGGCCAGCTCTTCTTCTGATGGAGGCGGCAGAAGCGGCTTGCGCGAGAGGCGGATCTTGCCACTATCGGGCTCGATGCCGACCACCTGCACTTCGACCTCGTCACCAATCTGCATGACGTCCGTCACCTGACCGACGCGGCCGTGGGCCATCTCCGAGATGTGCAGCAGTCCGTCCTGACCCGGCAGGATCTCGACGAAGGCTCCGTACGGCTCGATCCGCTTGACCGTGCCTTTGTAGTTCTTACCGATCTCCGCCGATGCGGTGAGACCTTTGATGATGTCGATGGCGCGCTGGGCCGATGCCACATCGCTCGATGCAATGGTCACCTTGCCGTCGTCCTCGACGTCGATCTTCGTTCCCGTCTCCTCGACGATCCAGCGGATGGTCTTGCCGCCGGAACCGATCACGTCGCGGATGCGGTCCTTGGAAATCTGGATGGTGTAGAGGCGCGGTGCGTACTCGGAGAGCTCAGCGCTCGGAACCGAGATCGCCGCATCCATCTTGTCGAGGATGTGGATGCGTCCGTCCTTCGCCTGAGCCAGTGCGCGGGCCATGATCTCGCGCGGCAGACCGGCCACCTTGATGTCCATCTGCAGCGCGGTGATGCCCTTGCGCGTGCCGGCGACCTTGAAGTCCATGTCGCCTTCGTGGTCTTCCATGCCGGCGATGTCGGAGAGGATGGCTACTTCGCCGGCGTGCTCACCGGTGACCAGTCCCATGGCTACACCGGCCACGGCTGACTGGAGCGGTACACCCGCCTGCATCAGAGCCAGCGAGCCGCCGCAGACCGACGCCATCGACGAGGAGCCGTTCGACTCGAGGATGTCGCTGACGATGCGGATGGTGTACGCGAAATCTTCCTGTGGCGGGAGCATCGGAGCGAGCGCGCGGCGGGCGAGGTTGCCATGGCCGATCTCGCGGCGGGCCGGGCCGCGCATGAACTTCACTTCACCGACCGAGAATGGCGGGAAGTTGTAGTGGAGCATGAAGCGCTGGAACGTCTCCCCTTCGAAGTCTTCGATCTTCTGCGCTTCCTGCGGCGTACCGAGCGTCACCGTGACGAGCGCCTGCGTCTCGCCGCGGGTGAAGATGGCCGAGCCGTGGGTACGTGGGAGGACGCTCAGGTCGATGGTGATGGGACGGATCTCGGTGAAGGAACGGCCGTCGACACGACGCTGCTCCTTGAGCATGAGGTTGCGGAAGATCTGCACTTCCATCTCGCCCCAGGCTGCGCTGGTCGCGGCAAGACGCACCGTGTCATCGGCCGCAATAGCGCCCATGATTTCAGACTTGAGCGTCTTGAGCGCCTGCGAGCGCTCGTGCTTGCCAAGCGTCAGCATGGCGTCTTTGAGTCTCGCTCCGTGCTGCGCCATCAGCTCGACAACCAATTCATCTTCGAACTTGGCGGTGAAGGTGACTGCGAGCTTCGGTTTGTTGCCGCAGGCCTCGCGCAGCTCGAGCTGCAGCGCGCAAAGGCGGCGGATCTCGTTGTGCGCGGCCTCGAAAGCGTCGAGGACGACGCTCTCGTCGACTTCGCGGGCGCCTGCCTCGACCATGACGATGGCGTCGGGCGTTCCGGCCACGACCAGATCGAGGTCGGAGAGGTCGCGCTGTGCGTTGGTGGGGTTGATCGTGAGTTGGCCGTCGATGTATCCGATGCGAACGGCAGAGATCGGATTCGGGAATGGGATCTCGGAGATCACCAGAGCCGTGGAGGCGGCGTTGATTGCCAGGATGTCAGGGTCGTTCTCACCGTCGGCGGAGAGTACGAGGCCGATGATCTGGGTCTCCTGACGATAGCCTTTCGTGAACGACGGGCGGAGAGGACGATCGATGAGACGGCAGGTGAGAATCTCTTTCTCGGTGGGCCGCCCTTCTCTCTTGAAAAACCCGCCCGGGATGCGGCCTCCCGCGTAGGTGTACTCCTTGTAGTCGACCGTGAGCGGCATGAAGTCGCCGAGGACGACGCCATCTCTGTAGCAGGCGGTGGCGAGAACAACCGTGTCTCCGTATCGGATCACGCAGGCGCCGTTGGCCTGTCGTGCGACCGCACCGGTCTCGATGGAGAGCGTGCGCCCGCCGATCTGCAATTCCTTCTTGTGCATTTGATTCCTTTGGTGCCCGAGGCCACTCATCACCTCGATGCGATTGATTTGTCCGCTGGTGGCCGGACGATGGGATCCGGCCGGAAGGAGTAGCGCGGGCCAGAGCACGCGCCAGAAAAACCTCGGGCGCACCTGACGTGCGCCCGATTGCTGCGGGCGCTGTCCGCGCCCCGATCTGGTTACTTACGGATGCCGAGCTTGTCGATGATGGTACGGTAGCGATCCTGGCTCGTCTTCTTCAGGTAGTCGAGAAGGCGGCGGCGCCGGCCGACCAGCTTCAGGAGCCCGCGGCGGCTGTGATGATCCTTCGCGTGGGTCTTGAAGTGCTCCGTGAGGTAGGTGATTCGATTCGACAGAAGCGCGATCTGCACCTCCGGCGACCCGGTATCGACGTCGTGCACGCGATACGAGGAAATGAGCTCCGTTTTCTGCTGCTTGGTGGTCGTCAAAATCACGTCTCCTTAAGACTTAACCCTTCTGAATCCATTCGTCCGCTTTGAAATCGCGCGTCACCATAACAGCGGCGGAAGGCAAAATCAATCCCGTCAGTCCGGTTGAGAACCTGCTGGGGCCGCGAGGTATTGCAGGGACGGCACATCCTCAGATTGCCCGGATGGAAGGCAGATGAGAGGGGCGATCGTCATCCCATCTGCATTCATCTGCGCATTCTAAGGATCGGTCCTCCCGGCGGCGTTTACAATTGCCTCATGCCCACGACGCACCAACTGGCCATCCCGATCCCACACGAGGAGATCGCTGCCTTCTGCCGGAAGTGGGGGATCAAGCGGCTCTCGTTCTTCGGATCGATCGTTAGGGATGACTTCGATCCGGAGCGGAGCGATGTCGATGTCCTGGTGGAGTTGAGGCCGGATACGAAGGCCCGCGGTCTTGCCTTTTTCGGCGCGGAGACTGAGCTATCGGAGATCTTTGGTGGAAGGAAGGTCGAGATGATGACCGCGGTTCGGGAAGCGTACCGGCCATCGATCGAGCCCGACCTGGTTACTGAGTATGCCGAAAAGATCTGACGCTCTCTGCGTCGAAGACATGCTCACGTACGCGCGGCGCGCCGCAGAGCGAGTACGCGGTCTTTCCCGATCGATATCCCACTTCTCATCGCCGCTTTGGAAAAGCGATAGCTCGCATTCGACGACATCCCTTCGCTTTCATCTCCCGCCGCCTGGAATTGCAGTCATGCTCACTACCAACGAGCTGGCCGCCACCGAGGTCCCTCCGCTGATCGCCGCATTGAAGTTGTCAATGCCCTCCGATCCGCCATAATCCGCGCCGCATGAAACGCATCGGCTTCGCCTTCGCTCTTCTTCTCGCCACCACCCTCTCCGCCGCGACGGTCCAATCCCCCTCGCAGTTCCTCGGCTTCGAGGTGGGGGCGGACCGCAAGCTCGCCGATTACAAGCAGATCGTCTCCTACTTCCATGCGCTGGCCGCCGCGTCGCCGCGCGTGCGGGTGGAGTCGCTCGGCAAGACCACGCTCGGCGAAGACTTCATCATGGCCGTCATCACCTCCGAGGAGAACATGAAGAACCTCGACAAGATCCGCGAGACCGCCAAACGGCTCGCCGATCCGAGAGGACTCTCCGAGGAACAGATCGCGCAGCTCGCACGCGACGGCAAAGCGATCGTCATCGTCACCTGCAACATCCACTCCTCGGAAATCGCCTCGAGCCAGATGGCGATGGAGTGGGCGCATGGGCTCGCCACCGCCGGCGACGCAGAGACCAAACGCCGCCTCGACAACGTCGTCCTCCTGCTCGTTCCGTCGCTCAATCCCGACGGCGAGAACATGATCACCGACTACTACCGCAAGTACCTCGGCACACGCTACGAGGGCGGGCGGCTCCCCTGGCTCTACCACCACTACGCCGGCCACGACAACAACCGCGACTGGTTCATGCTCACGCAGCTCGAGACCAAAGAGGTCAACCGCGCCGTCTACCACGAGTGGCATCCGCAGGTGTGGGTCGACGAACATCAGATGGGCACCGATGGCCCGCGCATGTTCATCCCGCCCTTCTCCGATCCGGTCGATCCGACGGTCCACCCGCTGATCTGGCGCGAGGTCAACATCATCGGCTCCAACATGGCCTTCCGGCTGGAGCAGCAGGATAAGGCTGGACTCATCTACGGCTTCTCGTTCGATGCCTACTGGCTGGGCGGTACGCGCAACACCGGGTGGTGGAAGAACAACACAGGACTGTTGCTCGAGACCGCATCGGCGCGCATTGCCTCACCGATCGTGATCGAGCCGAGCGAGCTGCACGGAGGCCAGAAGGGTCTGATCGACTACAAAGCGACCATCAACCATCCGCATCCCTGGACCGGCGGAACGTGGCGGATGCGCGACATCATGGACTACGAGCGCATCGCCTCGGACGCGCTGCTGGAGACGGCAGCCGACCGCAGGGAAGACCTGCTGCGCGACGAGGCTGCTCGTGCCCGAGCGGCCATCGCGTTTGGCGGCACGAAGGCCTATCGCATCCCTCACGATCAGCACGACTGGCCGAGCGCTCAGTTCCTGGCCGCGTTGCTCCTCGAGCATGGCGCCGGCATCCAGCAGTCCGAGAACGGCGACTACTGGATCCCGATGGCCCAACCGTATTCGCGATTTCTCGTCGAGCTGCTCGAACCGCAACGCTATCCCGAAGTGCGCTTGCAGACGGGGAAGGAAATCCTCCGTCCGTACGATGTCGCTTCGTGGACACTTCCGCTGGCGATGGGTGTAACCGTGGAGAAGACCACGATGCCGGCGAAGAGCACCGCCAAACCGGTGACCGAGATCAAACCGGAGAAGAAAGCGGTTCTGGTGAAGCACGCCGCCGAACCGAAGCCCCGCATCGCCATCTACAACCCCTGGGGTGGCGCGCTCGACGAAGGATGGACGCGCTGGCTCCTCGACACCTACGGCTTCACGCCGAAGTCGCTCCATCCTCAGGAGGTGAAAGCAGGTCTGAAGGACTTCGACGTCTTCATCCTCCCCGACATCGACAAAGAGGAGATCGCCACCGGCCGCCGCGCGGCAGGCGAGGGATCGATGAAATACATCGATGAGCTGCCTCCGGAGAACCGCGGCTCGCTCGAGAAGGAGGGAGCGCAGGCTCTGCGAACCTTCGTCGAGAACGGCGGAACGCTGCTGGCCTTCAATGCAAGTTGTGACTACGTCATCGAGAATTTCAATATCCCCGTCCGGAACGCCCTGGCCAAGTCGACCGACTTCTCCGTCCCAGGCTCGCTCGTCCGCGTCAAGGTCCGCACCGACCACCCGGTTACCGCAGGGATGTCGGAGGAGACAGCCATCTTCATCGACCGCCCCATCGCCTTCGAAACCACCGCCCCCGGCGGCGAGATGGAACGCTGGGTCCTGATGACTTATCCCGACGACGCCCGCGACGTCCTCCTCTCCGGCTGGATCAGCGGCGAGGAGAAGCTGACCCGCAAAGCCGCCGCCGTCGCGATGACCTTCGGCAAAGGCCGCATCGTGCTGCTGGGCTTCCGCCCACAACACCGCGGCCAGACCCACGCAACGTTCCCGATGATCTTCAACGCACTGTATTGGAAGTGATTCTCATGACCCTCGAGAACGTCACCGGCAACATCCGCATCACCGACGGCTCCGGCGGCATCACAGTCAAAGGCGCCGGCAGCGTCGACGTCTCCGACGTCGGCGGCAACTTCCGCGCCGGCAGCAACGGCAGCGGCTCGATCAACTGGGACCGCGTTGCCGGACAGGTCGACGTCCCCCGGCGTTACCGCCGGTGAGCGTGCTATTCTCGACATCCCTCCGTGCGGGGTTAGCTCAGCGGTAGAGCTTCTGCTTTACACGCAGGGGGTCATCGGTTCGAATCCGGTACCCCGCACCAAAAGCGGACCCGCCCGCAGCCCGATTGCCAGCACAAAGAACGCTCGAGATTGTTCAACGGCGGCTCGGATTCAACTCCGAAGCCCGTCGGACTCGCCGCCTCAGCCCATCCACGGAGCAACATCTCGTACAGTTCCGGTTTGTTGATCGACCTCACTTCATGCGACCTCACTCAAGGTCACCGTACCTGCTCAACCACATATATCTGCGCGGCTTCGGTACAGACACTCCGAAGAGATCGTGACTTCGACACAGTACAACCGCTCATCACATTTCGCGCGAAGCGCTTTGGAGTGCGGTGGCCGCAGCTTTCTGAGGTTCATTCACGAGGCCACCACCCTCCCAAAGCGGTGGCTGCGGCCACCGCACTCCAAAGCGCTTCGCGCGAAAATCAAATGAAGAGCTCGCGAGCACCTGATCGCTCACATAGGGAAGATGCGGGCCATCTATCTGCGCGACTTCGGGACTGAGATTCCGAAGAGGTAACTGCGCCTTTGGCGCGTTAGCTGCGCTTCGCGCGTTGTCGGTTGTCTGCGCCTTCGGCGCGTCGTCGTTGCTTGCGGCCTCGGCTGTCTCTACGATCCAACACGCCACGATGGCGGACACAACCAACCGAGAACGCGCGAAGCGCAGACAACCCCAACGCGCCGAAGGCGCAGACCACCGGCAACGCGCGAAGCGCAGCAATGAGGCGCGCCCGTTGCAGTTGTCACCGTCAACTACATGCGCTTCCCATTCAAACGCCGCAAAGTTGTTCTCCTTCTCGACGATGATCTCTCGATGCAGCGGCTGGTGGGACACATCCTCAGGAGCCAGGGATTCCGTGTCGACGTGTTCCTCACCGGCAATCAGGCCATCGCCGCACTCGGCCGTCAGAAGTACGATGTGGTTCTCCTCGACCTGATGATGCCTCATGAAGGAGGGATGACCGTGATCCGGCACTTGCGCGACAACAGTCCGGCCACGCTGAAGCGGTCCGTACTGCTGACAGCATCGCCCGGATCGCTCATCGAAGCGCTTTCGGATCAGGTCGCAACAGTGGTACAGAAGCCGTTCGAGCCGCAGCACCTCATCGACGTCGTCCGCGCCATGAGCGAATCATGAGTCTGACCTTCACCCTCATCGACGGACACTACGCCATCGTCCGCCTGCCCGCGGATGAGGCCATTCCGAAATGGGCGCATGGGGCCTTTGTCTCCATCACGCGCACCAGCCGCGAGCTCTCGATCGTCTGCAACGAAGGGAACGTCCCCGACGTCATTGCCGACCGCGGCTGGCGCTGCCTGGAGCTCGAAGGGCCGCTCCCGCTCGATCAGACGGGAATCGCTGCCGCGTTCACCCGCGTCCTCGCTGACGCCGGCATCGCCGTCTTCGTCGTGGCTACGCATGACACCGACTACGTCCTCGTTCGCGATACGGCGTTGGAACAGGCGTCGGCGGCGTTGCGTGCCGCCGGGTACACGGTGCGATGAACGATTCCCTCCACTACAATTACAGCCAGATGGAACAATCGCTCGTTGCCGACGCGCCGATTCCGACGCGTGAGCGCTTCGTTCTCCATAGTGCGGCAGGCTCCGCTTCCGATAGCTTCGCCGTGGACGTTCGCCGCGGGCTGACCGCGACGCCGAAGTTTCTGCTTCCGCACTACTTCTACGACGCGCTCGGCTCGGCGCTCTTCTCGGCCATCTGCGAGCTGCCGGAGTACTACGTAACACGCGCCGAGGATGAGATTCTCCGGTCGAAGGCATCCGAGATTGCCGCCGCCTTCGGACCGCACGTCCGCATCGCCGAACTGGGCAGCGGAAGCGCGCGGAAGACGCGTCATCTGCTCGAAGCCATCCTCGACCGGCAACGCTCGCTCGACTTCTTTCCGATCGACGTCGATGCGGGCATCCTGGCCTCGAGCAGCCATGAACTGCTGAGGGACTATCCGAGGCTTACCGTCACCGGCATCCGAGGTGATTTCCGGCAGCCAGGCACGCTCCTCCGCCCTTATCTGCCTCCGTCCGACCTTCGCACGATCATCCTCTTCCTGGGATCGAGTATCGGCAACCTCGACCCGGTCGCGGCCGGAGCCATGCTCTCGAATCTGCGCTCCGCTCTCTCTCCCGGCGATGCCCTCTTCCTCGGCGCCGATCTGCGCAAGTCGCCGGCCATCCTGGAGCCCGCATATGACGATCCCCTCGGCGTCACCGCCGCCTTCAACCTCAACATCCTCGCCCGCATCAACCGCGAGCTCGGCGGAACCTTCGACATCGCCTCGTTCGCACACCGCGCGTTCTTTAACGCTGCCGAGGGACGCATCGAAATGCACCTCATCAGCAGGAGAGCACAGCGTGTCCCCATCGACGGCTACGAAGTGAGCTTCGAGGAGGGAGAGTCGATCCACACGGAGAGCTCCTACAAATACGACGACGAGAGCCTCCACGCCCTCGCCGATGCCGGCGGTTTCACGATCACCCGGCGATGGGAAGACAGTAACGGGTATTTCGCGGATCTGCTGATGGAAGTGGAGTAGGGGGATTTCGTTCAGCGCTGATCGTAGCGTGTAGGGCCGCCGCCCTCGGCGGCCATCTTCACGCGGCGCAAGAACAACGGCCGCCGAGGGCGGCGGCCCTACACGCTGACCAGACGAGTCTCTAGAATGCATCTCGCTAAACCGCTGTTCTCATCGGCGGTTTCTGAGTATCATTCCGCTCCGTGCCGAGGTAGCTCAGTTGGTTAGAGCACCAGATTGTGGATCTGGGGGTCGCCGGTTCGATCCCGGCTCTCGGTACCAAACCCCCTTCGCGGAATGTTGAATGCAGAATGTTGAAGGTCGAACGTTGAAGGCTGCGAAGCCCATTCAACAGTGAACATTCGGCCCTTCCGAGCCGAATGACCACAACAGTCGAACCACGCGTCTCCCGCGGTCTCCGCGACCTTCTGCCCGACCAGATGCTGGCCCGGCAGTCGATGATCGATACCATCCGCCACGTCTATGAGCTGTACGGCTTCGTCCCTCTCAGCACGCCGGCGGTCGAGTACCTCGATGTCCTCTCCGGAAGCGCAGGCGAAGAGGCTCAGAAGTCGATCTTCCGCGTCTCCACTCCGGAGAACGAAGCGCTCGGCCTCCGGTTCGATCTCACCGTGCCGCTGGCGCGCGTCATCGCGCAGTACAAAGAGCTGCCGCGTCCCTTCCGCCGTTACCAGGTCTCCCCGGTGTGGCGATTCGACAAGCCGGATAAGGGACGCTACCGCGAGTTCACCCAGTTCGACCTCGACTCCGTCGGCGTCGAATCGGAAGTGGCGGACACCGAGATCATCGCCGGGATGTGCGACACGCTGAAGGCGCTCAATGTCGGCCCGTACCTTGTCCGCTTCTCCAGCCGCTCCGTACTGAACCTGCTCCTCGATTTCGCTTCGATCGACCACGCCCAGGGCGTCGATGTCTTCCGCGTGCTCGACAAGCTCGACAAGGCCGGCATCGACAAAGTCTCGCGCGAGCTGATGGACGGCTACAAGGACGAGTCAGGCGACACTATCCGCGGTGTCGGGTTGACCGCCGATCAGGTCGATCGCATCAAACGCTTTCTCGACATCAAGTCCGATTCTCGCCGCGACGTCGCCCGCAATGTGCGCGATCTCTTCGCCGGACTCGATCACGCTTCCGCACAGATCGACGTCATCGAACGGATCTCGAATCATCTCTACGCCCTTGGCTACGACGACGATCGGGTCTCGCTCGATCTCTCCATCGCCCGCGGCCTGGCCTATTACACCGGCCCGGTCTTCGAAGCGATGCTGCTCGACGCGCCGCAGTTCGGCTCGATCTTTGGCGGCGGCCGTTACGACGATCTTGTGATGCGCTTCCTCGGCGAGAAGATCCCCGCCGTCGGCGCGTCGATCGGCGTCGATCGCCTCCTGGCCGCCCTCGCCCACCTCGGGCGCGTCGACACCAGAAAAGCAACCGCCCGCGTGATCATCACGAACATGGACCGCGCTCTCACTGAAGACTACCTTCTGATGACGTGGGAGCTGCGCCGTGCCGGCATCCCCACCGAGCTCTACATCGGCACCGCCAAGCGCCTCGGCAAACAGCTCGAGTACGCCGATCAGTACGAAATCCCCCTGGCCATCCTCTGCGGGTCGAACGAGAAGGCAAAAGGCGAGGTCACGGTGAAGAACATGGCCGCGGGCCGGGCCAAGGCAAAGGCGCTGAACGATCGCGATAGCTGGCTCGCCGAACGGCCGGGGCAGACCACCATTCCGCGCGAACGGCTGGTGGAAGGCATCAAGGAATTGCTGCGAGAGATTGAGTCCGTATCAGTACAACCATGACCGACACCATCGTTCTCGACGGCAACTCGCTCACGATCGAACAGCTCGTGCAGATTGCCCGCGATACGAGTGTCCATGTAGCCGTCGATCCGTCGACCAACGCACGGGTGGAGGCAAGCGAGCAGCTCATCGCCAAGGTCGTCGAGAACTATCGGCGGGCCTGGGAAGCGGGAGAGCCGGCGGCAACGGAGTACGGCGTCACCACCGGCTTCGGTGAGTTCAAAGACAAACCGATCGATCCGGCCGATCTCGAACAGCTCCAGCGCAACCTGCTGCTCTCGCACTCCGCCGGCGTCGGCGAGAACTGCAATCCAGACGATCTGTCGAACTACTTCCCCGCCGATGTAGTCCGCGGCGTGCTGGCGACGCGGCTCAATTCGTTCCTGCAGGGACACTCCGGCGTGCGGCGCAAGCTGGTGGACATCGTTCAGGCCATGCTGAACCGCGGCGTGATCCCGCTCGTCCCACTGCGTGGCTCGGTCGGTGCCAGCGGAGATCTCTGCCCGTTGTCGCACACGTTCGCGACGCTGCTGGGAGAGGGGCGGTTCTACATCGTTGGCAGCACCGAGCTGCGCGATGCATCGGAGCTCCCGCAGGTCCTGAGTGTAGAGCCGCCGCCCTCGGCGGCCGGTGCCGCACGAGATCAGGCCGCCGAGGGCGGCGGCCCTACACAATTCACCGCCGAGGAGCTCAAACCGACATTCAAAGAGGGGCTGGCGCTGGTCAATGGCGTCAACTTCTCCGCGTCGATGCTGGCGTTCGGTGTCGCGGGGGCGGAGCAACTCGCCGATCTCGCAGACGCCGCGGCAGCGCTGACGCTCGAAGCGATGTGCGGCTGCACGCGCGCGCTCGATTCCAAAGTCCACGCTGCGCGCGGGCACGCCGGCCAGATCGCCAGCGCCGCGCGGATGCGCGAGCTTATCGACGGCAGCAAGCTCGTCGAGCGCGCCGGCGCCGTGCAGGATCCGTATTCGCTGCGCTGCGCGCCGCAGGTACACGGCGCATCGCGCGCCGCCATCCGCTACGCGCGCGACGTGGCTGAGCGCGAGATCAACGCCGCCACCGACAACCCGCTGTTTTTTGTCAATGAATCAGAGCCGTTCGACGTCCGCTTCCGCGACAACTGGCCGGCCGGCTATCGCGGCGATGAGCGCCTGGCCTACTCCGCCGGCAATTTCCACGGCCAGCCGATCGCGCTGGCGGCCGACTTTCTCAGCATCGCTCTGGCCGAGCTGGCGAACATCTCCGAGCGCCGCACGCAGATGCTTCTCGACTCCAACATCAACCGCGGGCTGCCGCCGAACCTCACCACGCGCCCTGGCGTGAACTCGGGGCTGATGATCACGCAATACACCGCTGCCTCGCTGGTCTCGGAGAACAAAGTCCTGGCCCACCCCGCCTCCGTCGATTCGATTCCGACCGGCGCAAACGCCGAGGACCATGTGTCGATGTCGACGCACGCGGCCAGGAAGATGCGAACGATCCTCGGCAACGCCCAGAGCGTCCTGGCCATCGAGCTGATCGTCGCCGCACAGGCAGTGGAGTGGCGGGTGGCGATGATGCGCGGCGTCCCCGAAGCCCACAACCTCGACGACGCCGAGCTCCAGGCCGCCGCCTTCGAGCAGGCCGTGTCCGGTCGAAGCGCCGGCATCGCCCAACTCCTCGGCCGCGGCAGCGCGGAGCTGTATCTCCGCATCCGCGCATTGGTCGATCCGCTGTTCGCGGACCGGCCGTTGCATGAGGGGATACGCCGCGTGCGCCAAGGCATCTGTCAGTAGAGATTGTTTGCCATATTGCGGTCAATGACTTACCTTGTTGTGGTCCCATCACAAACGATTCGAGGAGGCGTACATGCTCGTCCGGAGACTCGCACTCACTCTGCTTTTCGCTGCTGCCGGCGCGTCTGCGCAGACCGCCGCTTCCACTCCGTCCGATCCCTGTGAAAACGGGAAGACGGATGTCTGCGCGGTGACCCGCTTCCAGACCGACCGGAGTCAAAAGATCAACGAGGCCAGCCTCGGCGATTCCATCGTCGTGAAGCTGAAGAACTCCGTCTACGACAGCATTGTGCCGCCATCGCAAGCGGGCTCGAAGAAGATCACGCTCTACCTCAACGGGAAGGACAGCGGGCTGACGCCGGACATCTACGACGACCAGAGGAATCAGCTCACGTTCCATCTCGATCGCAACGCCGATAACAAGAGTCTCTGGATGGCACTACTGCGCGATCCTTACGACTCGCCGCACCGGCCCGTGCTGGTCACCGTGGGTGTTGGCGGTTCCAATCCTCTCACCTCGGGCGATCTGCAGATTACGCTGGTGGCCGTGAACTGGGCCTGGTACGCGTGGCTCTGGATCGCGCTGCTCATCATCGTGCTCGTCGCGTTCTTCTGGCTTGCGGCCAAACGCGACATCCTCCGTGACGGACCGCCGGTCAACGGAAAACCGCAGCCCTACAGTCTCGGGAAATCGCAGATGGCGTGGTGGTTCTTCCTCATCATCATCGGCTTCGTCATGATCTGGCTGATCAGCGGCGACAGGGACACGGTCAGTGCCTCGCTCCTGACGCTCATGGGTATCAGCGGCGGTACGGCCCTCGGCTCTTCGCTCATCGAACGAAACAGCAAGAACCCGCCTGCCGCCGCCGTAGACCCGGCCGCACCGCCGCCACCGCCACCGCCTCCTTCGCCTGCTCCTCCCCAAGTCACTCGCGGGTGGTTGTTGGACATTCTCTCGGACAGCAATGGCTCGATCGCCCTGCATCGCCTGCAGATCGTGCTCTGGACGCTGGTTCTCGGCATCATGCTCGTTGTTTCCGTCGTCACATCGCTGACGATGCCGGAGTTCAACAGCACGCTCGTAACGCTGATGGGCATCAGCTCGGGTACCTACGTCGGCTTCAAGTTCGCGGAAGACTAAGATAAGGCCGTCATGCGCGACCTCGACCTGGGAGAGGGCATCATCGTGCCCGAGCAACTGCTCCGTGCGACGACGTCGCGTGCCGGAGGCCCGGGTGGACAGAACGTCAATAAGGTGGAGACGCGCGTCACGATCGAAGTCGGCGTCGATGCGCTTCCACTGCCGGACGATCGGAAGACGCGCATCCGCGAGCGCCTGGCCGGCCGCATCAACAAAGCCGGCGTCCTGCGCGTGACGTCGCAAGCCGAACGCAGCCAGCTCCTGAACCGGGATCGTGCGTTGGCGAGGATGGAAGAGCTGCTGCGCGATGCCATCACCGAACAGGAGATTCGTAAACCGACGCGCATTTCCCGGGCGCAGAAGCATCGGCGGCTGGAGGAGAAGAAGCGCCGTGCGCAGACGAAGAAACTGCGTACGCAGCTGGACACGTAGCGCCGGCGGCCCCGCCGGCTGGATCGCCAGCGGCTCGCTGGCGATTTCGGACGAGTCGCCGCCGGGCCGGCGGCGCTACGTTTACTTCGCCGGCCCCGGTCCAGCCTCCCCTTTCACACCCACCCATGCGGCCAGCGTTGCATCGGCTAACGGCTTCAGTTTTGCCCAACTGGCGCGGGCGTCGGGAGTTGGAGCGGTGTCGGCGCTGTCGATTGCGTTGGCGAGCTTTGCCAAGGCTTGATTGATGAAGCGGAGCGACGACTCCGAGGGCGGCGGCGCGGTGAAGTCATCGCCCGGGATCGTGCCGGAGACCTCCGTCGCCTTGCGGCGGAGCGCATCGGTGATGTCGGTTCGTTTCACCAGCGCAGCCGCTTCGGTGAGCGCGGCGGAGAGCGACGCGCGCGTCTGCTCGACATCGCGCGCGAAGGCGAACTGCCCGGCATACGCGCTGGCCGGGAGGTTGACTCGCGGATCGGGAACGATGGTGAGCGGCTCCGTGAGTTTCTGGCCGTTCACAGTCAGCACGACCTTGTAGTTGCCGGGCGGCGCCCACACGCCGTCCGAGAATGCGCCGCCGCCACCGGAGCGGCGGCCGGTCACTCCGGAAGGCGCGGGATAGCGGATCGGCCAGACGAAGCGATGCATGCCAGGCGTCGATGCGATCGTCGACGGAGTGATGAACCATTCCGGCGCCGTACCGATCCTCTTCAGGTCCATCGCAGGCGGAACGTCGGTACTGCTGTAGCGGCGCACGAGCGCATCCGATGCGTCGAAGATCTCGAGAGTCACCGGCTGCGAGGACGTGCTGCGAAGGACGTAGTCGACATACGCGCCGAACGGCGGATTCGGCGCCATCGGCTCATCCTTCGGCATCGGACTGCCGGTGAAACCGGCTGGCCGTTCGCGCACGGCAACAGCCGGCTTGAAGAGGAAATCGCCCGCGGGGACGTCCTGCCGAAGCGGCGACACGTTGTCGATGACCCAGAAGCCGCGGCCGTGCGTGGCGATGACGACATCGTCACCGTGGATGTCGATGTCGCGCACCGAGGTCGTGGGGAGGTTCAGTTGGAGAGCCTGCCAGTGGTCGCCATCGTCGAGGGAGACATACACGCCGCGCTCGGTGCCGGCGTAGAGCATCCCGCGCCGTACCGGATCTTCGCGGACGACGTTGACCGTCTCGCCGATACCGGATGCGGCGAGCTGCCATGACTTGCCACCGTCATGCGTCCGGTAGACGTACGGCTTGAAGTCGTCGAGACGATGACGATCGATCGCAACGTAGGCGGTCTCGCCGTCGAAATGCGAGGCTTCGATGATGCCGGCTTTCGACCACGCCGTCAGCGCAGCGGGCGTCACGTTGTCCCAATGGCCGCCTTCGTCGTGCGTCCGCCAGATCTGGCCATCGTCAGTGCCTACCCACAGGTCGTGATCGGCCATGCGCGACGGAGCGATGGCGTAGATGACTCCCTGCCGCGGCCCTGGCTGCGCTTTGTCTGCCGCGGTGACCGGATCGAGATTCGGCGGCGTGGGTGGATTCTCGCGCGTCAGGTCGGGGCTGATGACCGTCCAGTGCTGTCCGCCATCGTCCGTACGGAAGAGGCGCTGGTTCGAGAAGTAGAGGACGTGCGGATCACGAGGAGAAAAGACGAGCGGCAGCGTCCAGGTGCGGCGGTCGTTGCCGGGATAAGCGAGCGTCGGATCGATCGACTGCGTCTGATGTGTGCGGAGGTCGAGCCGTTCGACGCGGCCACCGTAAAGAATGTCGGGGTCTTTCGGATCGGGGGCGAGGTTGTCGCTCTCACCGCCGGCGGTGGTCTCGCGGAACTCCATCATGCTGATTCCGTCGATCGTGCTGGTGCGGCTCGGAATCCCCGCCGCGCCGGAGTCCTGCTGTGCGCCGTACACCCAGTAGGGAAAACGATTGTCTGTGATGACGTGGTAGAACTGCCCGGTGGGCTGGTTGAACCAACTGCTCCACGTGCGCCCTCCATTGACCGATACGACGGCTCCCTGATCGACGCCCAGTATCCGGCGCTCGGGGTGGTCGGGATCGATCCAGAGCTGGTGATAGTCGTCGCCGCCCGGCGCGCCCTTCGCCGGCGCGAAGGTCTTTCCACCGTCGGCTGAACGATAGACGTTGACGTTGATCGAGTAGACGGTATCGGCGTCCTTCGGCTCGACGGTGACACCTGCGAAGTACCAGCCGCGGGACCAGATGCGCGCATCGTTGCTGCTACGTGCCCAGTTCGCCCCGCCGTCATCACTACGGTACATGCCTCCCTCGGGGGCATCGACGACGGCGTAGACCCGTTGAGCCTTCGACGGCGCGACGGCGATGCCGATGCGGCCCGGCTTCGACGGGAAACCATGTCCGGTGATCTCGGTCCAGTGATCGCCGCCATCCGTCGATTTGAACAAGCCGCTTCCCGGCCCGTTCGACGGCGGATAGACGCTCCACGGCGTGCGGCGGGTCTGCCACAGCGCCGCATAGAGAACGTTGGGATTGCCCGGCTCGAAGGTGATGTCGGCCGCGCCGGTGTCGCTATCGTTGTTGCGCGAGAGCACGCGCTGCCAGGTCGCCCCTCCGTCGCGCGAACGGAACACGCCGCGCTCGGCGTTCGCGGCGTACGGATGCCCGAGCGCCGCGACGTAGACGACGTCGGGATTTGTGGGATGGACGATGATGCGGCTGATCTGCTGCGAATCGGTCAACCCGATCCGCGACCACGTCTTGCCGCCATCGGCCGACTTGTACATGCCGTTGCCCTGAGAGATGTCACCGCGCATGTCGGCCTCGCCGCTACCCACGTACAGCACCCGTGGATTCGACGGAGCAATCGCGATCGCGCCGATCGAACCGATCGGCTGCCCGTCGAAGATCGGCAGCCACGTCCGCCCGGCGTCACGCGTTTCCCACACGCCGCCATTGACGCTACCGAAGTAGAAGTGTTCGGCCTCGCCCGGGACACCGGTCACAGCCAGCACCCGCCCCCCGCGAAACGGACCCAGCAGGCGCCAATGGAGATCCTGAAAGAGTGAAGGATCGACCGCGGCGACAGCGCTCGCAGCGATGAGCGAAAGAACGAAGGTGCGCAGAAGAGTTCGCATTGCGGCGCATGATAACGGTCTAGGGGTCTCGGGGTCTTGGGGGCTCTCGGGGCGCGATGGTTGCTGGGTTAGTGGGTTGCTCGGCTGCGCGGTTGCTGGGCTACTCGGTTGCCGGGTTACTGAGCAACTCAGCAACTCGGCGACCCCGCAACCCCGCAACCTCATAACGTAACCGCGACTCCGCACAACCCCGTGTATAAAGTGCGCATGAAATTGCACCTCGCTCTTGCTGCTTGTGCTCTGTTCATGCCGTTCGCCGCATTCGCTGACGAGCCGCCCGCTGCCAACGATGTATCGCGCGTTCCGCGGCCGCGATCCCAAGGTCGAGCCGTTGCTCGAGAAGAGAGAGGTCTGGCTTCGAAGTAGGTTTTCAGGAGCACAGACAAGAGTGTCTGTGCCACATAAGCAGTCCAGGTGGCACAGACACTCTTGTCTGTGCGGTGTCGAAAATGAGAATCATCGCAATCTCCGGCAGTCTCCGCGCGCAGTCATCGAACCTGGCGCTGCTCCGCGCTGCCGCGAAACTCGCACCGGCGGGAACGGAAGTCCAGATCTACGACGGGCTGGCTTCCCTCCCCCACTTCAATCCTGATGATGACGAAGAAGGCACTACCCCGCCGCCCGCGGCCGCTGCACTGCGCGGCCAGCTCGAAGCGGGAGACGGCATCCTGATCTCATCCCCGGAGTATGCCCACGGCGTCCCCGGATCACTCAAGAACATGCTCGACTGGCTCGTCTCCGACGGTGCGCTCGTCGGGAAGCCGGTAGCGCTGATCAGCGCGTCGCCCATCGGTGGACAGTTCGCGCAGGCGTCGCTGGTCGAGACGCTGACGATCATGAACTGGCGGGTGGTGGGTACGTGGTCGTCTCCGAAAAAAGTCCGCGACGAGAACATCCACGATGAGGTGGCCGCGGTGATCCGGGAGGCGCTGGCAGCGCTGGCCAACCCTGTCATATAGCAACCCCGCGACCAGCGCGAATACACCAGCCCGCATCCCTTGTTGCGCATCCTCATGAAAACAAGCACACCGTCGATCTTCGCGGCAGTCATCGTGCTCGCCGCATTCGTATCGCAGGCACAGCCAGCCGCTCCGGAACGCAGGAACCCGTTGTTGACGGCCAGCCCGCTGCTGTACCAGGCCCCGCCGTTCGACAAGATCAAGGACACCGACTACCAGCCGGCCATCGAGGAGGGGATGAAGCGTCAGCTCGCCGAGATCGACGCCATCGCCAACGATCCCGCGCCGCCATCGTTCGCCAACACCATCGAAACGATGGAACGCTCCGGCGAGCTGCTGACGCGGTCCTCGAAGATCTTCTTCAATCTGACCCAGTCGAACACGAACGACGCTTTCCAGAAGATCGAGGCCGAGGAGTCGCCGAAGCTGGCGGCGCACCAGGACGCGATCTATATGAACCCCAAGCTTTACGCGCGGGTCAAGACCCTCTACGACAAGCGCGCCAGCGGTCTCGACGCTGAATCGCAGTACCTGATCGAGCGCTATTACAAGAACTTCGTCCGCGCCGGCGCGCAGCTCAATGACGCCGATCAGGCCACGTTGCGCGCTCTCAATCAGGAAGAGTCGACGCTGACCACAAAGTTCCGCGAGCACGTTCTCGCCGACACCGACGCCTCGGCTATCGTGATCGATACGAAGGCCGAGCTGGCCGGATTGCCGGACGGCGACATCGCCGCCGCGGCCGATCGGGCCAAGGAGCGCAAGCTCGAAGGCAAGTACGTCCTGACGCTGCAGAACACGACGCAGCAACCCGCGCTCACCTACCTGCAGAACCGCGCGGTGCGCGAGCGGCTGTTCAACGCATCGATTCAGCGCGGCAATCACGGTGGCCCGAACGACACGAAGGCCATCGTCACCCGCCTTGCGCAGCTCCGCGCGACGAAGGCGAAGCTTCTCGGCTTTCCGACCTACGCCGCCTATTCGCTCGACGATCAGATGGCCAAGACGCCGGAAATCGCAATCAAGCTGATGACCGGCCTGGTCCCCGCATCGACAGGAAAGGCGCGTTCGGAGGCTGCCAAAATGCAGAAGCTCATCGACGCGGAGAAAGGCGGCTTCCAGCTCGGACCCCAGGATTGGGAGCTCTACTCCGAGAAGGTGCGCAAAGCCGAATATGACCTCGACGAGGCCCAGGTGCGGCCGTACTTCGAGTTGAACAACGTCCTGCAGAACGGCGTCTTCTACGCCGCCGGCCAACTCTACGGTCTGACCTTCAAGGAGCGTCACGACATCCCGGTTTACCAGGCGGATGTCCGCGTCTTCGAGGTCTTCGACGCCGATGGCAAATCGATGGCGCTCTACTACGGCGACTATTTCTCGCGCCCGAACAAGAGCGGCGGCGCCTGGATGGACAGCTTCGTCGATCAGTCGGGGCTCATCGGCACCCGGCCGGTGGTCTTCAACGTCCTCAATTTCACCAAGCCCGCTCCCGGCCAGCCTGTTCTTCTGACGTTCGACAACGTCACGGCGATCTTCCACGAATTCGGCCACGCCCTGCACGGCTTGCTCTCCAACGTCAAGTACCCGACGCTGGCCGGCACGAACGTGCCCCGCGACTTCGTCGAGTTCCCCTCGCAGTTCAACGAGCACTGGGCTCTCGATCCGAAGGTCTTCGCCAACTACGCGAAGCACTACCAGACCGGCAAGCCGATTCCTCAGACGCTGGTCGACCGCATCAAGAAGTCGCGAACGTTCAACCAGGGCTATGCAACGACCGAATACCTCGCCGCCGCACTGCTGGATATGGCCTGGCACATGCAGGCCCCCGGCGCGGAACAGGTGGATGCAAACGCCTTCGAGCCTGAGGCGCTGAAGCGCTTCAACATCGCCATGACCGAGGTTCCGCCGCGTTATCACACGACGTACTTCTCGCACATCTGGGGCGGTGGCTACGCGGCCGGTTACTACGCGTACCTCTGGTCAGAGCTGATCGATGACGACGCATACTACTGGTTCAAAGAGCACGGCGGGATGACGCGCGCCAACGGCCAGCGCTTCCGCGACATGATCCTCTCGCGCGGCGGCACGCAGGATGAAGCGGCGATGTACCGCGCCTTCCGGGGCCGCGACCCGATCGTCGAGCCTCTGTTGATCGAAAGAGGGTTGAAGGAAGCGCCGGCAGGGAAGTAATTTCCCCTGGATTCTTTTCACCACGGAGACATAGAGATCACAGAGGTGACCCTGCCTCTGCTTTTCTCTGTGATCTCTGTGGTGAATGCCTCCTATTCTCGAGCGCCCGTCATAGAATCCCGTGCCATGCGCATCGCCAGAACCGCGTTCACCGCCCTCTTCGCCTTCACCACCACGTTAGCAGCGCAGGAGCTCCCCGCTGATATGCGGGCGAGCATCGACAAAGCGGCTACGGACATCCTGGCAAAAACAGGCGCACCGAGCGCCTCGATCGCGGTCGTCCGCGACGGTAAGATCGCTTACGTCCACGCCTACGGCCTTGCCAACCTCGAGACCAGGATGGCTGCGTCGCCGCAGATGCGCTACTCGATCGGCTCGATCAGCAAGCAGTTCACGGCCGCGGCGTTGCTGATGCTTCAGGAAGAAGGAAAGCTCTCGCTCGATGACAAAGTCATCCGCTGGATGCCCGACCTCACGCGCGCGGGTGACGTCACCATCCGCCAGATACTTTCGATGACCTCGGGCTACCAGGACTTCTGGCCGCAGGACTACGTCATGCCGATGATGATGCAGCCGGTCACGGCGCCGGAGATCGCCGCGCGATGGGGGAAGATCCCACTCGACTTCGAGCCGGGCGCGAAGTGGCAGTACAGCAATACGAACTACGTCATCGCCGGGATGATCGCCGAGAAAGTCGCGGGCATGCCGCTCATTGACTATTTGCAGAAGCGCGTCTTCGTACCGCTGAAAATGACCACCGTCTCCAACACCGACGCCGCACCGCTCGGACCCGAGGATCCGATGCGCTATCTCCGCTATGCGCTTGGACCGCTTCGTCCCGCGCCAAAGGAAGGACGCGGATGGATGTTCGCCGCCGGCGAGCTGGCCATGACCGCGCACGATCTGGCGCTGTGGGACATCTCGATGATCGATCAGACCATTCTGCAGCCAGCGTCGTATCGGTTGCTGGAGACGGAAGTGGAGATGAACAACGGCGTCGGCTCCCGCTACGGCCTCGGCGTCAGCGTGGGCATGGCTGACGGGCGCCGCATCATCGCCCATGGCGGCGAGGTGTCCGGATTCACGGCGCGCAACGAGGTCTATCCTGACGATCGCGTGGCCATCACCGTTCTGACCAATCTCGACGCCACCGGCGCCTCGGAGCAGATCGCCAGCGCTATCTCCAAGGCTGTCTTTGCCTCAACCGATCCAGGCACGCCGAAGACCACCGACCAGATGCGCAAGATCTTCGACGAGCTGCAGAAAGGCCGTATCGACAGGGCTCAGTTCACGTCGAACGCAAACGCCTACTTCGACGACCAGGCCGTCAAAGACTTCGCCTCGAGCCTCGGACCTCTTGGCACACCGCAGGAGTTCGTCCAGGCCGCCCAGTCGCTCCGCGGCGGCATGACGCTGCGCAGGTATCGCATCAAGTTCGCGAACAAAACGCTACGCCTTACGACCTTCATCATGCCGGACGGAACGATCGAGCAGTATCAGATCGCCGCGGCGGAGTAGGGGCAACCAGCGGGGCATAGACCGGAGTGTCTATGCTCACATTTGTCCAGATTCGATCAGGACTTGTCTCACCGATGCCGACCCCATCGATGCTCTTCTCCCCTCCGCAGAGGGGAGAAGAGCCTGCCCTGAGCGAGCGCAGCGAGTCGAAGGGTGGCGAAGCCGGATGAGGGGTCATTTTTCGCGCGAGCGTGCGCCGGGCCTACGTCTTCACCCCTCACCCGCACTACGCTTCGCTCCGTGTCTCCCTCTCCCCACTTCGTGGGGGGCATCAGCCGGGGGGATCAGGGCACGTTCCGTATTCTTCGAGCCTGCTTTATCGGGCGACAGAGAAGGGACTCAGCCCCGTCGGACATCGCAGGCAATTCTGTCGCCCGCTGAAGCGGGCTTGCAAGGGATAAGAACCTCGAAAACCCCCGGCTGAAGCCGGGGTCTACGGTTCTCATGCCGACTCCGCCGGCTTCGGCGGCGTTTCGACGCCGCACGTTACGCGGGGGCCCGGTGTCAGCGCCAGGCACGCCCGTCCGCAGCGTCCAGCAATCTGCCAGCACTTCGCTGCACCGGCCCCGCAACCAGGGACATCCGGCCCGCAACGCGGGACATCCAGCCCGCAACGCGGGACACGCTGCCCGCAACGCGGGACATCCAGCCCGCAATGCGGGACATCCAGCCCGCAATGCGGGACATCCAGCCCGCAACGCGGGACATCCAGCCCGCAATGCGGGACATCCAGCCCGCAATGCGGGACACGCTGCCCGCAACGCGGGACACGCTGCCTGCAACGCGGGACACGCTGC
>JBBRNB010000063.1:0-41182 GCA_038230535.1 Thermoanaerobaculia bacterium | reverse complement strand
CACCGCACTCCAAAGCGCGCCTCCGGCGCGCGAAAACCTGTTCAGAGTTGGCGAGGATTGTCCACATCATTTCGCGCGAAGCGCTGTGGAGTGCGGTGGCGCCCAGCCACCGCTTTGGGAGGGGGGTGGAGTACGACATACTCGCAACCGCCCGTTCTTTGAGAATCACCGCGCGGTTGGATTTCTGCACACCCTCTGAGCCTGCCGAAGCCGCGTGGGTGGATGGGTGGCGGAGCGGCGGAGGACGGCGAAGGACCCCCCAACGACAGGCGGGGAGGAAGGGGGATACGTGCAAAAGAAAGATACCCCCCAACCTACCCGCAACAAGGGAGGGGGTCCTTCGGCGTCCTTCGCCGCTCCACCACACCACCACCCACGCGGCTACGGCAGCCTCAGGATGACAGGTATGTGGAACGCGCGATTTCTGCACAGGCTCTCAGGATGACCGAGGGATGACCTACGCGACCCGGTTCACCTATCCTCATTTCACGCCATAGATGTGATTTACACCGGCGGATCGTACCGGTATCCGAACCCGACCACCGTCGTAATCCGCTCCGTGCCGATCTTCTTCCGCAGGTTGCGAATGTGGGCGTCGACGGTTCTCGTCTCCACATCGTCACTCATCTGCCAGACCTCGGAGAGGATGCGGTCGCGCGAGATCACGGAGCCGCGGTTGCGGACGAGAAGCAGCAGCAACTCCATCTCCTTCTTGGCCAGCTTCACCTCCTGGCCGTGGTGGTAAACACGGAACGCTTTCTCGTCGATGCGCAGCTCGCCGTCGTCGTAGCCGGAGACCTCCTGCGATGAGGTCTTCGTCCGGCGCAGGATGGCGGCGACGCGGGCGGTCAATTCGCGGATGCTGAACGGCTTGGTGAGGTAGTCGTCGGCGCCGAGCTCGAGGCCGGTGATGCGGTCGCGCTCCGAGCCGCGCGCGGTCAGCATCAGGATGGGGATCAGCTTCGTCGACGGCTCGCGGCGCAACTCGCGGCAGATGGTCAGGCCGTCGACGTCCGGAAGGTTGAGATCGAGGATGACGAAGTCGAAGCCGCCGCCCTGCACCGCCACCAGACCTTCGTGCCCGTCGGCGTAGTGCGCCACACGATAGTCGTCGCGCTCCAGGTTCAACCGGACCGTAAAGGCGATATCGGCATCATCTTCAATGAGAGCGATCTTGGTCATTCATCCGCCGCCCTGGCACCGGCCGTGTGCTTGATCATCTTTCCTTCGACGAGGTAGACCACCATCTCACAGATGTTCGTGGCACCGTCCGCCATCCGCTCGAAGTACTTGCCGATGAAGGTGAGGCGGATCGCCGACGAGATGTTGCGGGCGTCTTCTAGCATGTAGGTCAGCAGGTTCCGGAACGAGCTTTCGGTGAGCGCGTCGACGTTGTCGTCCTCGGCGATGACGCGGCGGGCCAGCGCAGCGTCGCCGCGGACGAAGGAGTCGAGCGCCTGCCGCACCATGGCCTGGGCATCGTGCGCCAGGCGAGGCAGATCGGCGACCGGCTTGATCATCGGCTCTCGATTCAGCTCGATGACCCGCTCGCAGACGTCCTGCGCCAGATCGGCGATGCGCTCCAGCTCCGGCGTGATCTTCATGATCGTAGCTACGAAACGAAGGTCGCTCGCCGCCGGCTGCATCTTGGCGATCAGCTCGATGGTCTTCTGGTCGATGACGACCTCCATCCGGTCGATCTCGTCGTCGCGGGCAATGACCTCGTTGGCCAGAACCGTATCGCGCTCCAGAAGCGCCTTGATCGAACGGGCCATGGCGTCTTCGACCATCGCGCCCATGCGGAGAAGGAGGTGATTGAGCTCTTCTATGTCTTTGTCGAAATGGCGTTGCATGTCCTGCGCCTCCGGCGGTATTTCTGCGCTTCGCGTGTTGTCTGCGCTTCGGCGCGTTGTCTTCGCTTCGCGCGTTGTATTCGCCTTCGGCGCGTCTGCGACTGCATCAATGACGCAGCGAAGCGGCAGACAGCGCGCGAGGCGCAGATAACACGGCAACGCCGCAGAGAACGCGCGAAGCGCAATCAGCCAAACCTTCCCGTCACGTAATCTTCGGTCATCTTTTCTTTCGGAGTCATGAAAATGTCATTCGTTGGGGCGTACTCGATCAGGCGGCCGAGCATGAAGAACGCAGTGCGGTCGCTGACGCGGGCAGCCTGCTGCATGTTGTGCGTCACGATGACGATCGTGTAATTGTCCTTCAGCTCGTAGATCAGCTCTTCGATCTTCGAGGTGGCGATCGGATCGAGCGCCGAGGCCGGCTCGTCCATGAGTACGATCTCGGGATCGACAGCAAGGGCGCGGGCGATGCAGAGCCGCTGCTGCTGGCCGCCGGAGAGCGCCAGGGCGCTGCCGTGGAGCCGGTCTTTCACCTCATGCCACAACGCCGCCCTCGTGAGTGAACGCTCGATGATCTCGTCGAGCTGCCGTTTGTTGCGCATCCCGCCGATGCGCAGGCCGTAGGCGACGTTGTCGTAGATCGACTTCGGGAAGGGATTCGATTTCTGGAAGACCATCCCCACCCGGCGGCGAAGCTGTACGACATCTGTAGCGCTGTCATACACGTTGATACCGTCGATGAGGATCGTCCCCGTCCCCCGCGTGTCGGGGATGATGTCGTTCATCCGGTTGATGGAGCGGATGAAGGTTGACTTGCCGCAACCCGACGGCCCGATCAGCGCCGTCACTTTGCAAGGCGGAATCTCGAGTGAGATGCCGTGGAGGACCTTGGCGGTGCCGTAGTAGAAGTCGAAGTCGCGGACGGAGATCTTCGCGTCGGTCATGGTTTGCTCTCGAGTCCTTGCCAGCGACTCATCCCCAATCGAGCCACCCTCGCCCCGCGGGTGCGGGGAGAGGGAGACATGAAGCGAAGCGGAGTGCGGGTGAGAGGTGTCGCCAATTCGGCCCGCGAGAACCCCCTCATCCGCCTTCGGCACCTTCTCCCCCGAGTGCGGGGGAGAAGGGCTCTCGATGATTGATTTCGTGTCTGCCATTGTTCCGGTCACGTTCGGTTCATCCTTTCGAGACGGCGTACGGCCAGACGCGCGGCGATCGACAGCGCCAGAATGATCATCACCAGGAGAAACGCGCCGGCCCAGGCCTGCCTGTGCCAGTCGTCGTACGGCGATTGAGCGTAGTAGTAGATCTGCACGGTGAGAGACGCCATCGGCTGTGTGAGGCTCGTCGACCAGAAGCTGTTGTTCAACGCGGTGAAGAGCAGAGGCGCCGTCTCTCCAGCCACACGTGCGAGCGCAACCAGAATTCCGGTCAGGATGCCGGGAAGCGCGGCCGGGACGATGACACCGAAGACCGCCCGCGCGCGGGTCGAACCGAGCGCCAGGGCGCCTTCCCGCAGTCCGCCTGGAACGAGCCGGAGCAGTTCTTCAGTCGTCCGCACAATGATCGGGATCATCAGCATTCCGAGTGCCACGCCGCCGGCGAGGGCGCTGAAGCGCTTGACCGGCAATACGACCAGTCCGTAAGCGAAGATACCGATGACGATCGACGGCACTCCGTTGAGGACGTCGGCGGCGAACCGGACCACGGACGAGAACTTCGTCCCCGGATACTCCGCGAGGTGGATCCCGCAGACGCAACCGACCGGCACGGCGAAGAGCGCCGCGATTCCGACCATGATCAGTGTACCGATGATGGCATTGGCCATGCCGCCACCGGTCTCCCCGACCGGCTTCGGCATGTGCGTGAAGAAGTCGGGATTCAGCGAGCCGGCCCCTTCTTTGATCACGTAGAAGAGGATCATCGCCAGCGGAATCAAAGCGACTACGACGGCCGTACCGCAGAGGATCTCGAAGACACGCGAGGTGAACTTACGGCGGCGCAGGTTTGAGATCACGCCGGCACCTCTTCAACCGCGAGCGGCGCCACCAGCGGCGCAACCACACGGCGCCGCATCGACCAGATCAACAGCCGGGAAAGCATGTTGACGCCGATGGTGATGATGAAGAGCAGCAGCCCGATCTCGATCAACGCGTGCAGGTAGAGCTCATCAGCCGCCTCGGTGAACTCGTTGGCGATGACAGCGGCCATCGTGTACTGCGGCTTGAACAGCGATGCCGTCACCTGCGGCGAATTGCCGATGACCATGGTCACAGCCACCGTTTCACCAAGGGCGCGGCCGAAGCCGAGCATGACCGAGCCGATGATGCCGCTTTTGCCGAAGCCGATGGCGACCTTGATCGCTTCCCATCGCGTCGCGCCGAGGGCATAGGCAGCCTCGCGTTGTGACGACGGAACGTTCTTGAGGATCTCGCGCGCCACCGAGGAGGTGAACGGGATGATCATCACCGCCAGGATCAGCGCCCCCGCGAGCATGCCCACGCCGAGTGCCGGTCGCGCGCCGGCGGCCACCTCGAACTTCCGCACGATCGGCACGAGTACGAAGACTCCCCACAAGCCGTAAACGATCGACGGGATGGCGGCCAGGAGCTCCGTGAGATAAGCCAGCGGCCTGCGCAGGATCGCCGGCGAGAGCTCGGAAATGAAGATGGCGATCCCGAGCGCGATCGGTGTGGCCACAGCGAGCGCCAGAATCGACGAGTAGAGCGTCCCCCACATGAACGGCAACGCGCCGAAAACGCCGGCCACCGGATCCCACGTGGATGTCGTCCAGAACTTCAGCCCGAACTTCATGATGGAGAGCATCGACTGCCGCGTCAGCTCGAACCCGATGCCAACGACAAGCAACAATACGAGCCCGGCAACGGCGCCCGTACCGATCCGGAACCGCCGGTCGTCCGCGCTATGCCGCATGTGAATACCCCTGTACTTGGAAGTGCCGGCATACGTGAGAACGGACGCAGCCCGCGCTTTCGCCGGCGAAGCCGGCGCGAGAACCGGCATATCCGGCGCGTTCGCCGGCGAAGCCGGCGTAAGAACCGTAGCCCCCGGCTTCAGCCGGGGGTCTCCGAAGCCATCCAATGTTGTGAGCCTGCTTTAGCGGGCGACAGGACGGGTTCCGTGACGCTTCGATTGCGAGAACCTCGACCGCCTCGGCCGAGGTGAACGAATCTGTCGCCCGCTCAAGCGGGCTCGCAAAGGGGGTGGCTCTCCAGAACCCCCGGCTGAAGCCGGGGGCTACGGTTCTTACGCCGGCTCCGCCGGCGATGTCCAGTGTCCAGACGACGCCTCCCTCCTGGCCACCGGCTATCTGAAAGCACGCCTTCGGCGTGCCTATACAGACACCGACTCCGCCGAGCACCGAACGTCCGAACGCCTTCATGGCGCGCAGCCTACGGGGGGGTAGTGGCGCGGCAATGCAGCTCATGTAAATTCGGTGTGAAGTGGGACTCTTTACAGCGAATTCACCTCCTGCGCGATCGCGCCATGATCCTCAGAGGCTACACACATTTCGTGTCGTCGCCACCCCCTCCCTTTCCGTTCGAAGACCGCCCTCGCTTGTGGGGAACGGCTGTGTCGCACTATCAGGTCGAGGGGGATGACCCGTGCGATTGGACGCTGTGGGAACAGGCCGGACGGACGAAGGGCGAAGCATGCGGGCGGGCGGTGGGGGCATGGGACCGCTACGAGTCGGATGCCGGTCTGGCGCTCGACGCCGGCGCGAATGCCTTTCGCTTTTCGGTGTCGTGGAGCCGGATCGAGCCGCGTGACGGTCACTTTGACGAGGTCGCGCTGGAACGCTACCGGCGGCTCGTCGAGCATCTCGTCGCCATCGGGCTGGAGCCGTGCGTCACCCTGTTTCACTACACGCATCCCCTTTGGTTTCACAGCAAGACACCCTGGACGTCGACGGCGTCGGTGGAGCGTTTTCGCCGCTTTGCCGCACGCGTGGCACTGGCGCTGGGCAGCGGCGTGCGGTTCTGGATCCCGTTCAACGAGCCGCTCGTATTTCTTCTCGCGGGCTGGTTCGACGGACAGATCCCGCCCGGTATCGCCGACGCCGGCACACTCCGGCGCGTCTTCGATCACCTTCTGGCCGCGCACGCGGCGGCAGCATCGGAGATTCGCGCGCGGGTACCGCATGCGGCCATCGGCATCGCGCACAACATGATGGCCTTCGCGCCGGAGCGGCGAACTAGCTTCTTCGATTCGTTGCTCACCGGTGCGGCGCACCGCTGTTACAACCGTTCGATCATCGAGGCCTTCGCCACCGGACGATGGGACTTCATCCTGCCCCCGGCGACCCGCATCCGAGGGCGGCGCGACGATCTGCCGAAATCGCTCGACGTCTTCGGCGTCAACTTCTACTCGCGCCTTCACCTTCGCTGCCCCGGCACGACGCGGTTCATCGGCGAGTTCGCCTATCGCGATGCCTCAGGCGCAGGACTGACCGACAACGGCTGGGAGATCGTCCCCGAGGCCTTTCCCGCGCTGCTCGAGGAAGCGGCAAGCGCGGGGTTCCCGCTCGTCGTCACCGAGAACGGCCTCGCCGATGCCAACGACCGGCTGCGGGCACGCTTCATGGAGACGCACGTCGAAGCCATCAACCGCGCCGGCGTGCCGGTCCATGGCTACTTCCACTGGTCGCTTCTCGACAATTACGAATGGCTGGACGGCTTCGGCCCGAAGTTCGGCCTCTACGCGGTCGACCGCACGACCATGCTGCGCTCGCCACGGCCCTCGGTCGGGACGTTCCGCCTGCTGGGCCAGACATTTCTGCAGAATCGAACACTCATTTGACGCCGGATTTACGCAATGTGAGTGCCCTTCGGCGAGCGTCTTGCGACGATAGCTGAGCGAAAGAGGAGGGCGTGATGCTACTTGCGGACCTGCACATTCACACGACCTGGTCAGACGGCAAACTCTCCATCACTGAAGTCGTCGATCTCTTCGGAAGGACTGGGCACGACGTCATCGCCATCACGGATCACGTCGTCAACCGCGACAACATCATCGGAAAGCTCACGCACGGAATGGGTCTCTCGGTGACGGCGGAGAACTTTGCTGCCTACCGTGCCGAGATCGAGCGCGAGGCGCGGAGGGCGTGGGACCAGTACCGGATGATCGTGCTTCCTGGCTGCGAGCTCACGCAGAACCGGGTTCGCCGCAACAACTCCGCACACGCGCTCGCCATCGGCCTCGACGAATTCGTATCCGCCGAAGGGACGGTCGAGGAAATGCTCCAGCGGGCGCGTCAGTCGGGTGCCCTCGTCGTGGCCTGCCATCCGAACGAACAGTCGGAGTGGTTCGCGAACACGTTTTACCTCTGGAATCGGCGCACCGAGGTGTCGGCGCTGATCGACCTGTGGGAGTTGGCTTGCCGCTGGGACCTCTTCCCGCCAGTCGGGCGGGCCCGCCTGCCGTACGTTGGCAACAGCGACTTCCACCGGCCCGAGCATCTGTGGGCCTGGAAGACGCTCGTCCCTTGCGAAAAGCGGGTCAGCGCGGTTCTTTCAGTCCTTCGCCGCGGTGTCGGTCTCGCGGTGACGCGTCTGGAACCGCGCCCTTCAGCAGCCCCTCTCCCGATCCTTGCGCCGGATCTCCCGGCGCTCGCCACAGCGTGAGGAGACAACATGATCTATACCTACATACTCATGCTCATCGTCGCGGCGGCTGCGGCGGTGATCACATCGTTTCAAACCGTGCTCACCGTTCTCTTCCGGAGGCGGCGACGGCGGGCTCCGGACAGTATCTTCCCCGCGGGGCGGTTCGGCCGGACGGGCGCCTTTCGTTTCGATCCTGAAACCGCTCTGCGGACTCGATGACGACCTCGAGCGCAACCTCGAGTCGTTTGCGGCCTTGCGCGGTGTCGACTATGAGGTCATCTGCAGTGTGGCCGCCCGGAATGACCCCGCTCTTGCGGTGTTTGAGCGCGTGCGCCTCGCCTACCCGCTTGCCCCTTTCCGTCTGGTCGTCGGCGGCGATCCGCGCCTGGAGCAGACCAACAGGAAAGTAGCGCGGCTGGTGGCGGCGGAGCGCGAGGCACGAGGCGGCATCATCGTCATCTCCGATTCGAACGTCCGCGTGGAGCCGGACGACATCGCGCAGACTCTCGACGCGTTTCATGAGCCGGCCGCCGGCTGCGTGTCGAACCTCTTCACCGGCGATGGAGCGAAGTCGCTCGGCGCGAAGATCGAGTCTCTGCATTTGCTCAGCTTCGTCGTCCCAGGCAGTGTGATCGCTGCATTCGGCGATGTGCCGTGCGTCGTCGGCAAGTCGATGGCCATCACGCGGGAGGCCCTGCACGCAATCGGCGGCTTCGGGGCCTTCACCAACGTACTGGCCGAGGATCAGGCCATCGGGCTGGCGGTGCGCGAGGCGGGATATCGCGTGGCCTTATCGCCGGTCGTGGTGCGCAATGTCGTCGTCCGGCGCACGCTCCGGCGCGCGATCGACCGCCAGATCCGCTGGAACAAGATCCGGTACGCCATGTCGAAGGGTTGCTACGCCTCGGAGTTGCTCCTGTTTCCACTGCCTCTCGCGATCCTCGCGGCACTCGCGGGCGCACTGGCAGGTGCCGGCGCGGCGCCGCTGCTGCCTCTTGCCGCGCTGGTGTTGCGCATCGTGCAGGTGGCCGTGCTCGCGCGCGCAACCGGTGCACGCGCGGCGCTGACGGCCGTACCGCTGCTCGATCTGCTGCAGTTCGGCGCGCAGTTCGTGCCGTTCTTCAATGACACCGTCACCTGGCGAGGCTACACTGCCCGCATTGGACCGAAGACCGTACTGATGGATATCCTGGAAACAGCCGCCGCGTAGCATTCGCGCCGGCTGCACACGGAATTTACGTCCACCGGATTAGCATCTGCGGCGAGAGGAGAGCACTACGTGCCATCGCAGAATCTGCTCCCGAAACGAGTCGTACGCTACATTCACGAAATAGGCGTTCGCGCCCTCGATCACCTGGCCGAACACATCCACGTACCACCACCCGCCGAGGATAGCGAGAATACCGCCCCCGACGCCGTTCAGACACTCGTCGATCACTGGAAATCGATGACTGCTGACGAGAAGGATGAGTTCGTCGGGCGCGTAGGTTCCTCGGTCGTCGAGGTCGTCGCCGCATCCGCCACGCTTCCCCTCAGCCTCAAACTCGAGAAGGCCGCCAAAGCGACGAAGAAGGCACTCAAACGTCAGACGAAGAAGCTCCGCAATCTGGCCAAGCGTGCCTCCGCGGCAGGGAACCTGAAGAAGACGAGCAAGAGCAAGGCGAAACCAAACGACAAACCAAAGCCTGCTCCGAAAGCCAAGTCCAAACCGAAACCCAAGCCAGCGCCGAAGGCCAAGGCGAAGAAGAAAAAGGGCTGACTCTGCGATGCGCAGATTGACCGTCCTCTTCTTCCTGCTCCTTGTTCCTCCGATATATGCCTCCGAGGTGCTCGACAACGCCGCAGTTGTACGGATGGTTGCTGCCGGCCTCGGACCGGACCTCATCGTCCTGAAGATCGAGCGCTCGCAGGGATCGTTCGACACCTCGACGGACGGTTTGATCGCGCTCAAGAACGCACACGTACCGGACGTCGTCGTCCGCGCGATGCTCCTGAAGGACGTTGCCGTCCCGCCGGCTCCAGCGCCCGCGGCGCCGACCAAACCGATGCCTGCTCCTGCGCCCGCCAGCCCGGAGCCGGTGCATGCGAGCGAGGAAGTCTGCGCGAACGTGAAGTTCTACTCCACCGGCAATGACGGCCCGGCCTGGCAGCGATCGAACGTCTGCGCCGGCGCTGCGGGACTGTCGGTCGACGAGCAGACCATCGCGCTCGCCGGCATCGTCGTGTACTGCACCTCGAAGGCCCCTATTCTGGCGATGGGCGGCTCCCTGCTGCACGGCGAACAGGAATGGTGGATCAGCGACGCGAAGGAGACGCTCAAGTTTCGCGGCACGCCGGAAGACCTCGACCGCCTGGCCGCCGCACTGAGCCACGCCCGCGGCAGCATCCCTCACGGCGGCTGCAACGACCGCGAAGTGCGCCGGCGGCTGGTGCGGCCGTAGGGGTTACGCGTCAGGGTTCAGCTCTCTCGCGAGCGATCTTCCACTGCTTCTCCAACTCGAGCGAGCTCACCCACTCCTGGATGTACGCAAAATCAAGCCGTTGATTCTGGATGCGCAGAATGCCTGCGACGTCATCGAGTTGGCGATCAGACCCTCCGATCTTTGCCCACTCGAGCTTGGCAATCATGACGTCTTCCGCCGATGCGATTGTCATCGATAAGCCGCCTACGTCAGCTTTTCTTCGTCGATTGAACTCGGTATCACTAAAAGGACGATCCTTCTTGATCACGAAGTCAACCTTGCCCGCTCCGTCAAAATCGATCGCATTGAAGTCAGTCTTTTTTTCGAGAGCATAGATCGCCGCCTCACTGCTGACGTAGAGGCCCATCCGTTTGAACCGCTCCAGGAGCACTCGCAACTGCTCGCGCGTAGGGGCGACAACGAAGTCGACGTCGTGGGTTGACCTGGGTAAACCGTATAGGGAGCTCGCGAGAGAACCAGTCAGCATGTAGGGAATGCCGGCGCTTTCGAGCGAGGCATGAACGATTCGAAGGAAGTCTTCGCTCTTCACCGGACCTATCCAGTCCGGCGATACAACTGCTCAGCGAGAGCACGAATCGCCTCTTGCTCCGAATACTCCGGATGACGCAGCCTCATTCCAGCGACTGCAAAAGCCCGCGTCAGGTCACTCAACTCGAGAGCTATCCTCACCCGTCCCGACGGACCAAGACGGCGATGGATCTCTTCTTGAATAGCAGCCGCCTCTGCCGACGTGTCCAGTGCTCTCATCCACATATGACGATACCACCACGCACCCAAGAACCTTATCCGCAGATGGACGCAGATGAGAGTCAAATCTGGTTCCAATCTGCTTCATCTGCGTAATCTGCGGATAAAGCCTCTACGCAAAAAAACGGCGCCCCGCCAGGCTGGCGAGGCGCCGCAAGAACAAGGGAACCAGGAAACCTACTGCTTGATCTTCTTCAGCGCTTCCAGCTCCAGCGCTACCACTTCCTTCGGCAACGGCGCGTAGCCGAGCTGCGGAGCGAATTGTTGCCCTTCGTTCAGCGCCCAGCGCATGAAGTCGGCCATCACTCGCGAGCGGGCAACGTCGTTCGACGACTGTTGAATCAGGAGCCAGGTGAACGACGAGATCGGATAGACATCGTGACCTGCCGCGTTCGTGATCGAGACGCGGAAATCAGGCGGCATGCTCTTCGCCGCAACAGCAGCGGCGTTCGAGACGGTCTCGGTCGAAGCGCGGACATACTCGCCAGCCTGATTCTGCACGAAACCGTAGGAGATCTTGTTCTGCAGAGCGTAGATCAGCTCGACGTACCCGATCGAACCGGGCGTCTGCTTGACCAGGCCGGCAACACCTTCATTGCCCTTCCCGCCGACGCCGGCGGGCCAGTTGACCGAGGTGGCCACACCGACCGTTTTCTTGAAGTCGGGCGAGACCTTCGAGAGATAGTCGCACCAGATGTAGCTGGTGCCGGAACCGTCGGAACGATGGACGACCGTGATGTCGTCGCCGGGCAGGTTGACGCCCGGGTTTGCGGCACGGATCGCCGCGTCGTTCCACTTCGTGATCTTACCGAGGAAGATGCCGGCGAGCACGGGCCCCGTGAAGCGCAGCTCGGCGCTGACCTCGGGGAGGTTGTAGATGGGCACGACGCCGCCGAGCACGGTCGGCAGGTGAACGATCCTGAAACCGGCTGCCGTGATCTGTTCGTTCGTCATCGGACCGTCCGAGGCGCCGAAGAACACAGTGCCCGCAGAGAGCTGACGGATGCCCGCACCCGAGCCGATCGACTGGTAGTTGATCTCGATGTTTGGGTGCGCATGGTGGTACTGGTCGAACCACTTCGAGTAGATCGGATTGGGGAACGTCGCACCGGCGCCGTTGATCTTGGTCGTCTGTGCGGATGCAGCAGTCGCTAGCAGTGCAATCACTGCGAGGAAAAGCTTCTTCATGTGTCTCTCCTATTAAACCTTTTCACCACAGAGACACAGATTGCACAGAGAAAAACAAACCAGTTCTCTGCGATCTCTGTGTCTCTGTGGTGGAGCGTCTTTCATGCCCTAGAAGTTGACGAGCATTTTCAGCTCGTAGTTAGTCGTGTTCGGAGCAGCCGGCGTAAGGCCGGTTTTCTTGAGCAGGTCGCGGTCGAACATGATGGCAACAGCCTTACCGCTCATGTTCGGAACCCAGTAGGCGATTCCGTCGATGTCGCGCTTCTGCTTCTGGGAGCTCACCGCATCGTTCGGAACGTAGTTGTCGTGACGGATCAGCGCCTCCCAGCCTTGCGTGCCGAGCTTCGGTGTAGCCCAGATCGACCATCCCTTGGCATTGATCTGCGCCTTCGTCACGGAGGTACGGTCCTTCGCCCGCAGAACGTCGAGACCGGCGTTGACCCACTGGTGTTCGTAGGTGATCTGGCCGATCACGCGCTCTCGCTTGCCACCCTGGACGTAGTGATCCTCATCAATGAAACCCGTGAGACGCAGGCCTTTCAGCTCGGGACCGCCGAGCGGGAACGGGCGGATCGTTCCGCGGACCATGAATGCCTTCTCGTTGTTGGTCTCGGCTTTGGTGTAGCCCTCACCGTTGTAGTAGCCGGCGTGAATGTCGCCGTGGTTGCCGGGCAGGTTGTAGTGGCCCGAGAAACCGGCGTCGGAAGACGGCAATCCAGCGGCGCGCTCCGCGAAGATCGAGCCCTGGAAGCGGTAACGGTAGATGCCCTCGGTGTAGTCGATGTAGACGGTCTGCTGCACGCCGAGGCGGAGCCACGAGCCTTTGGTCGTCCAGTCGTCGAGGTTCATCTGCCCGTAGGCGTACTTCAGGCGGAAGAGCTGGCTGCCGCTAAGCGACGGACCGGTGCCCGTCTCACGCGAGACGTCGGGCGTGATCCGGAAGGCGAAGATGTGATTCAGATTGCCGGTGACGTTGATGTAGGCGCGGCTGATCTGGAACGCGCTCGAGTGGATCGTGTTGCCGTCCGCGTCCTTTGTGGCCGGTGAATCGACGTAGGTATAGTCGCCGTAGATCGTGGCGCCAATGTTGAACTTCGGCGTGTCATCCGGCGGGGTATAGCCGGCTGCGGGTGTGACCTGGGCGAATGCGCCGGTAGCGCCGGCGGCGAGCGCGGCCATGGCGATGAAACGGGCTGCCGTATTGCGGAAACTCATTGAGCTCGTTGCCTCCTTGTTGTGGCCGGATCGTAGGCCGGTTTGGTCCGATTCGCTTGCGGCGCGAGTAAATTCGATGTGAATGGCAGGGAAACGCGGCGCGCGTAAACTGCGCGAGGAGAACGTGCCAATTCGGCGTAATTACTCACCCGGCGGCGAGAAAGCGCTACATTGTCACCGTATATATCCTGCATGAACCTGAGAACGCTCGCTCCGATCGTACTCCTCCTCACGCTCGCCGCATGCGGGAGAAGCCCCGAACAGGGTGGCGGCGCCCAGACACCTTCCTCGCCTGCCGGCCTCAATCCGAAAGGCAGCGTCAAACTGACGTTCACCTACGGCTCCGAGAAAGAGGATTGGATCAAAGACGTAACCGCCGGATTCAACGCCGGAGACCACCGCCTCGGCGACGGCCGCACGATCGTCGTCGAAGCCATCCCCATGGGCTCCGGCGACTGCATCGACGAACTTCTGACGGAGTCGCGCAAGGCCGATCTGACCAGCCCCGCCTCCGCGGCATTCATCCAGCTCGGCAACGCCGAATCGCGGGCAAAGAGCGGCAAAGACCTCGTCGGTCCGACCGAGAATCTCGTCCTCTCCCCCGTCGTCATCGCCATGTGGAAGCCGATGGCCGAAGCCATCGGCTACGGAAAGAAGCCGGTCGGATGGGGTGACATCCTCGCCCTCGCCAAAGACCCGCGCGGATGGTCCGCATACGGCCATCCCGAGTGGGGGCCGTTCCGCTTCGGCCACACCAGCCCGGAATCGAGCAACAGCGGCCTGATCTCCATCTTCGCCGAGGCGTATGCGGCAACGGGGAAGAAGGCGGGATTGACCATCGCTGACGTCAACGCGCCGTCCACCGCGCAGTTCGTAGCCGGCATCGAGCGGTCCATCGTCCACTACGGCAGCTCGACCGGCTTCTTCGGCAAGAAGATGTTCGCGAACGGGCCCGAGTACCTGAGCGCCGCGGTCATGTACGAGAACATGATCACGGAGTCGTACGGCTCCAAATACTCCCTGCCCTACCCGATCGTCGCCATCTATCCGAAAGAGGGAACGTTCTGGTCCGATCATCCCGTTGGCGTCGTGCAGCGGCCGTGGGTGACACCCGAGAAGAAAGAGGCGGCCAAGGTCTACATCGACTATCTCCTGGCCAAACCCCAGCAGGAGAAGGCCATGCCTTACGGCTTCCGCCCGGGCGCCGTCGACGTGCCTCTGGCCGCGCCGATCGACGCGGCACACGGCGTCGATCCGAAGGAACCGCTCACCACGCTCGAAGTGCCGCAAGTGGAGGTGATCCACGCCCTCCTCGCTCTCTGGCATGCGAACAAGAAGCACGCAAACATCACCCTGGCCTTCGACACCTCGGGTAGCATGAAGGAAAACCAGAAGATGGAGAACGCCCGCGCCGCGGCACTGCAGCTCATCGACCAGCTCGGCGACGATGATCAGTTCTCGCTGCTGCCGTTCAGCGGCACGGCCGAGTGGGCACTCCAGCGAGCAGGCATCCGCGACGGCCGCGCCAACGCGAAAGCAAAACTCGGCGGTCTCTACCCCCACGACGGCACCGCGCTCTACGATGCCATCTCCACCGCCTACGCCGCGCACATGGCCTCGCAGAATCAGGACGCCGAGCGGATCTCGGCGATCGTGGTCCTCACCGACGGCGAAGACCGCGACAGCAAGCTGGCGCTCGACGATCTCCTGAAGCAGATCAAGTTCGACAACGAACACCACACCATCCGCGTCTTCACCATCGCATATGGCGACGACGCGAAAAAGGACGTCCTGACACAGATCGCCGACGCCACCCAGGCCAAGTTCTACGCCGGGAACCAGCAGAACATCCGGCAGGTGCTCCGGGAGATTTCGACGTTTTTCTGAGGATGGATAGAGTGATGCCGGTGACACGCTGCCTGACAATCGAGAGCCCTTCTCCCCTACGGGGGAGAAGGTGCCGAAGGCGGATGAGGGGGCCACTTTCAAATGGCGTAAGTCACACCCCTCACCCGCACTCCGCTTCGCTCCGTGTCTCCCTCTCCCCACTCCGTGGCGCGAGGGTGGCTCGATTGGGAAGGGCGTGGCTACAGGCTAATTTCATGCACGCCTTCGGCGCGCTCCGCGTACGGGATGAATAATCCAACCAAGAAACCTATGAGCAACTACACACCTTCTTCGAGCACCAACGGACCGAAAGCAACCTATCTCGGCAAGATCATCATCTTCGCCTTCATCGTCGCCTGTGGTTACGGCGCGTACAGGATGTATGTCCGAAGCCAAGGCACGGCGCAATCGTCACCTGCATCGTTACCATCTTCCGGAGTGGCGAGCTTCGGCGCGAACGCTCCCGAAGCCGAGATCGGCATCGCATACGGTACGGAGAAAAAACTGTGGCTGGAGTGGGCGGCGAAGGAATTCGCCAACACCGGCGCGGGCCACAAAATCCGCGTGAACCTCATCCCCATGGGATCGCTCGAAGGCGCCCAGGCGCTCCTCGCCGGAGACCAGCGCATCAACGTCTGGTCGCCGGCAGCCTCGCTCTACAAAGACAGCTTTGTCCAGGACTGGACGCTCAAGTACAGCAAGCCTCCCATCCTCAAGGAAGAATCGCTGGCCCTCACGCCGATGGTCTTCATCATGTGGGATGAGCGCTACCAGGCCTTCACGAAAAAATACGGAACCCTCTCCTTCGAAACTATCGCCAAAGCGCTGGCGGAACCGACCGGCTGGCAGGCCATCGCCGGAAAGCCCGAGTGGGGACTGTTCAAGTTCGGCCACACGAACCCCAGCGCGTCGAACAGCGGCCTGGTGACGCTCATGCTGATGGCGTACGACCACACCCAGAAGACGAAGAACCTGAGCCCGGCTGACGTCGTCGATGCCGGATTCCAGCAACAGCTCGGAACCGTCGAGAAGGCGGTAACGCTGTCCGACTCCACGGGCACCATGATGCGCGAGATGGTGCTGAAAGGCCCGAGCGCATACGACGCTCTCTTCGCCTACGAGAGCGTGGCCATCGACTATCTCAAGAGCGCCGCCGGACGATGGGGCGAACTGCACGTCATCTATCCGCGGCTGAACATGTGGAACGACAACCCGTACTACATCATCGACGCCACCTGGAGCACGCCCGACCAGCGTAAAGCCGCCGAGGTCTTTCTCGACTTTCTCATGAGCGAGCGAGTGCAGCGGCAGGCGCTCGTACACGGCTTCCGCCCCGGCAACACCAACGTGCCGGTGATTTTCCCGGAGAGCCCCTTTGTTACCTACCAACGATTCGGATTGCGCAACGACATCGGTACCATCTGCGAGAATCCGAAAGGAGACGTCATCAACAACCTGCTGGCATCGTGGCAGCGGGCACGTTGAGCTGTCCCGGAGGAATGTGAATGTTTCAGCGAATCGCCAACCTGTTCCGCGGATTTCTCGGTCTCTTCATCTCGGGCCTCGAGCGCCAAAACCCTGAAGCGCTGCTCGAAGTGGAGAAGGAGAACATCCGCAGGCAGATCGCCAATTACAACCAGGGTCTCGCTGCACATGCCGGCCTCTGCGAGCGGCTGATGGGGCAGGTCAAGCGCCTCGAGCAGGAGGAGCGCGAGCTGCGCGCCAAGACCGCGGCCAACCTCCGTGCCGGCAACCGCGATCTGGCCAGCCAGCAGGCCCTGCGGCTGCAGACCGTACAACGCGAGCTGGTCGAGAACCGGACACAGCTCGAATCCGCCGAGGCTACTTACAAGGAGCTGCTGCGCGCGCGCGACGTCTCCGTGAAAGCGGCTCAGGCCAAGATCGAAGCGCTCAAGACCGGCCTAACGGACCTGAAGATCAAGCGCGCCACGGCGGAGTTGAATGAAATGGCCGCAGGGATGATCTCGCAGATCGGCGGCTCCGGCGACACGCTCAACCGCCTGCACGACATGGTCGAAGAAGAGCGGGAGAAGGCCGGCGGCCGCGCCCGCGTGGCCCGCGATTCGTTGCACTCCACCGACATCGATATGCAGGAGAGCGAACAGAAAGCGCTCGCCGATCAGGCCCTGGCCGACTTCGCCGCGAAGGAAGGCTTGGCTCTCGATCCCGCGGCCGGCACCAAGTCCCCGGATGCCAGGACCACCACGGCCGAGCCGCGGAGCCTGGGGCCACAGACTGAATGAGCAGGACCGAATAAACTGACCGCGCATGTTGCGCTATCTCAATCAGGCGTTCTGGGCTCGTCCACAGCTCGCGGGACTCGGCCGCATTCCGTGGAACGCGCTCGTCGTGGCCGGAGCGGCGCTACTCGGCTTCGGCGAGCATGCCATCTGGCTCGCCGCTGCTGGAGCGGAGACGCTCTACCTCTACGTCCTGGCCACCAATCCCCGCTTCCAGAACTGGGTCGATGCCGAAGACATCGCCCGCATCCACGCCGGCGACGACGACTCCAGCCGGAAGCTCGTCGCCAACCTGCCGGATGCCCAGCGCCGCCGCCTTGCCGAGATCGAAGACAAGTGCGGCAAGATCGAAAAGGTCTACCACGAATCGCAGAACGAGGACTATCTCTACGACTCCAACCGCGACGCCTTGCAGAAGCTGACCACGATCTTCGCGCGGCTGCTCATCGCCCAACGCAACATGCAGATGCTGGACGTCACCTCGCGCGAGAGCGATCTGCGCAACCAGATCGCATCGATCGAGAAGGAGCTGGCCGCGGCTACGATGTCCGACGCCTTGCGCGAGTCGAAGAAAGCGACGCAGACAATCCTCAAACAGCGCCTCCGCAACCTGCAACGCCGCAGCGAGTCGCTGGCCGAGATCGACAGCGACCTGACTCGCATCGAGCAGCAGATCGATCTGGCCGTCGAGGATGCCAGCCTCAAAGGCCGTCCTGCCGCCATCTCGGCGAACATCGACCTGGTCAGCCATCTCCTCGATGACAACACCTACGATCCGGGCGCGACCTCCGCCGGCGTGCCGTCATCCGATACGACGACGGCTCCCGCATCGAAAGAGCTGGAGAACTGATGGCGTCACTCCCCCGTTGGGCGAATGAGCTGATGTCGCTCTACGGCTGCGACGCCGCCAATCAGTTCATCCTCTACGGCAACGTCAACGACCGCGCCGTCCTCCCGCTCGGCAGCGACGCCTCGCTCGGCAGCCTCTACGACTTCCTGCTGAAGGTAATGATGCCGCGCTTCGACGTCGTCATCAGCTATGACGCCGGCAACGGCATCCGCATTGAACGCGGCGCCGAAGCTTTTTCGAGCTGGCCCGGCGCACGCGAGACGCAGGAGTGGCCGCGCGCGCCGCGGCAGGCGGTCGAGTTCCTCACCCGCTACTTCCGCTACGCCTCCAATCTTGCCCGCCTCGGCCAACCCGCGCAGCAGATCGGCTTCTACATGAAGGCCGCGCACCTCGTCGCTCCCGCCGTCCCCGGCGCGCTCAACTACGATCTAAACGCCCTCACGCTATTGATCCGTGACTGGTCGGCGGATGAAGCGCTACGCCAGCATTCGCTCGTCACCTGGCTGATCTCCGACAACCTCAACGACCTGCATCCGATCCTGGTCAACAACCCACGCGCCGCTTCCGTCGAGATCCCTCTCCCCTCGGCCGCGGAGCTCCGCGACGGGATCGATGTCCTTGCCCCACGCTTCCCTATTGCGCTCCAGAACTTTGATTCGGCTCACGGCCGTCTCGCCAACCAACTCATCGGCGCAACGCTAACGTCAATCGAAACGCTGCTCCGCCTCAAAGAGCGCGAAAAGAAAGCACTCGCTGATGACGACCTCGTAGTCCTCAAGAAACAACTGATCGAGCGCGACGCGAACGGTCTGATCGAATTCATCGAACCAACCAAATCGCTCGACGACCTCCACGGCCAGCCGGCCATCGTCAAATGGCTGCGCCAGGACATCGCTCTCTGGAAGCAAGACGACCTCGCCGCCCTCCCGATGGGCTACCTGATCTGCGGCCCCGTCGGCACCGGCAAGACCTACTTGGTCGAATGCCTTGCCGGAGAAGCAGGCGTCCCGGTCGTCAAGCTGAAGAACTTCCGCGACAAATGGGTCGGCAGCAGCGAAGGCAACCTCGAAAAGATCTTCCGCCTCCTCAACGCCCTCGGCCGCTGCTTCGTCTTCGTCGATGAAGCCGACCAGGCCCTCGGCAAACGCGACTCCGGCAACAACGACAGCGGCCTCTCCGGCCGCATCTATTCCATGTTCGCCGCCGAGATGAGCCGGACGGAGAACCGCGGCCGGATCATCTGGATCCTGGCCTCGAGCCGTCCGGATCTCATCGAAGTCGATTTGAAACGCCCCGGCCGCATCGATGTGAAGATCCCAATCTTCCCGTCTACAACTCCCTCCGAGGCCTTCGCTCTTCTGCGTGCCCTGTCAGCACGCCGTGGCGTGACGCTCTCCGACGACGCCTACACCTCGCTCGAACCTCTGATGCCGTCGCTGCTCACTCCCGGTGCTGCGGAGACGTTGGCGGTCAAGCTGTATCGAACCGTTCGCGTCGATTCGCTGGAACCTACCGAAGCGCTCCGGCGCTCGTTGACTGGCTACGCGAACCCAGTCCCCGTCGATGTGCTCGAGATGCAGATCGGGCTCGCGGCACGGGAAGCGAGCGATGCCGATTTCGTCCCGGAGATGTTTCGCAAGTATCGGGGGGCGTGACGCCTCAGCGCGCCTTGCCGCGACTAAGCTTGACTTTCTCGCACTCGATCTTTCCGTCATCGTGCCAGCTACCACGAAAGGCGGCGAGCTCTTCCTCGGCATCGAACAGACGCTGGAGTTGTGCCGAGAGCTACGCGAGTCACTGAAGCTGAGTTCTGAGTCCAAAGCACGGTTGTCGATTCGTGGCGCGGCAGATCGAAGGACGCCGCCGGGCCAGCCGCCGGGACGGCGGCGTTCCACCTCTGTAGTCCGCGGAATTTGCTCGAGCTCATCACTTCTCGGATAATCCGACCATGACGACCGCTGGACAACACATCGTTGAAGATTTCGCGACGCTTCCCGATCCCGAGAAGCGGGAAGTTTTGGCAAATTTGCTTCGCATTTCGCGAGGCATCGACTACCCGGAAGTGCCCGATCAGGAACTTGTCGCGTCGGCAGACGCGCTTTTCCTCGACTACGATCGGAGAGAAGCAACGAGTGAGTGAAGCAAAACGCGGTGAGGTCTGGCTCGTTGACCTCGGCATGTCTGCAAAGGTTCGGCCCTGCCTGGTTGTCAGCATTCCCATTCAGGATTCCGACCGAGCACTCATAACTCTCATTCCTCACACCACGTCGGTTCGCTCTTCGCGGTTCGAATGCGCAGTTCCGGTTCCGTTTCTCAAGCAGGGCGCGTTCGACGCTCAGGGAATCGTCACGGTTCCAATAGTCAAACTATTGCGCAGGCTCGGCACTCTGCAGAGCGAACAGCTCAGCAAGGTGGAGAAGCAACTCACCGCTTGGCTGGGGTTGCAACGGATCTGAACGGTCAAGCGGCGAAAAGCCGCCGGGCCAGCTGCCGGGACGGCGGCGTTCCGTTGCGCTGACGCGCCGAAGGCGCAATCAACCGGCAACCGGCGCGCGAATCGCAATCAAGAAACCACCTCGCCCGACAAATCCACCTTCGGGTACGACATCTTCAGCGACTCCAGGGTCTCGGTGATGATGTCCGCCACCACCAGGTTGCGGTACCACTTCGCGTTCGCCGGGATGACGTACCACGGGGCGCTCTTCGTCGACGTCTTCTTCAGCACGTCTTCGTAGGCGGTCATGTAGTCATCCCACAGCTTCCGTTCCTCCAGGTCGCCGTGCTGGAACTTCCAGTGCTTCTTCGGATCGTCGATCCGTTCCTGAAGGCGGGCGCGCTGCTCATCCTTGCTGATGTGAAGGAAGAACTTGAGGATCACCATGCCGCTGGCGGTCAGCATCCGCTCGAAGGAGTTGATCTGTTCGTAGCGTTTGCGCCACACCTTCTCCTTGACCAGATCGTGGACGCGGACCACCAGCACGTCCTCGTAGTGGCTGCGGTTGAAGACCGTGATCTCCCCGATCTCCGGCACTTGCTCATGCACACGCCAGAGAAAATCGTGATCGAGCTCCTCGGTGGTCGGCTTCTTGAAAGAGATCACATCCACGCCGGCCGGGCTCATGCCACTCATGACATGGCGCACCGTGCCGTCTTTGCCTGACGTGTCCATCCCCTGAAGGATGATCAGGACCTTATGCTTGTGCTGGGCGTAGAGCAGTTCCTGCAGCTCCCCCAGCCGCTGCTGGAGCGCGGCACTCTTCTCCCGCCCCTCGGTTTTGTTGTCGCAGAGCGGTGTGGCGTCGGGGTCGAAGTCTTTGATGCGGACCTTGCCGCGCGGGTCAACGCGATGCACTTTTGTGTTCATGGTCCAATTCTCCTCCCGTAACGCCCCAATTCACGCGCATTTTGCATAGTCTCTCCACCGGCCTGATCATGGAACGCCGATACTGATCGATCGATTACTGCAAATCGCCATGCCCCCGAAACCCAGACGCATCGCCGCCATCGACGTTGGCACCAACTCCGTCCACATGATCGTGGCCGAGACGCGGGAGCGCGGCTATCGCGTCGTCGACCGCGAGAAAGAGATGGTGCAGCTCGGCCTGGCCAGCCTCGACGGCCAGCCGCTCACCGAGGATGCCATCGAACGGGGCGTGTCGACGATCGGACACATGGCCGAGATCGCGGCCAAATGGAATGTCGATGAGATCGTGGCCGTCGCCACCAGCGCTGTCCGCGAGGCGCCGAACCGCCGCGACTTCCTCCGCCGCGTGAAAGACACCACCGGCGTGAAAGTACGCGTCATCTCCGGCGAGGAAGAGGCCGACTACATCTTCAGGGCAGTGCGGTCAGCAGTCGAGGTGGATGGCCAGACCGCGCTCTGCATCGATATCGGCGGTGGCAGCGTGGAGTTGATTGTCGGCACCGCCGACGAGACCTACTTCACACGCAGCGAGCCCCTCGGCGCCCTTCGCCTGGCACAACGCTTCGGCCTCATCGAGCGGCCGAGCGCGCGCGCGGTCAATCAGTGCCAGCGGCATGTCGAGGACCGGATCGGGAAGCTTCGCCGCCGTATCCTCCGCCTCGGCGTCGATCTTTGCGTCGGGACGTCCGGCACGATTCAGACGCTCGCCACAATGGCCTCGCCCGCGGACACCACCGGCGCTCCGACACATGGTCTCCGCCGCCTGGAGCGTGCCGCTGTTGCCAGTCTCATTCCGATCCTGGCTTCGATGTCCTCCGCCGAGCGTGCCGGACGATTCGGCCTCGACGGTCCGCGCGCCACCAGCGTCCTCGCCGGCGCCATCGCGCTGAACACCATGCTGGACATATTCGACATCGAAGAGCTCCTGGCCTGTCCGCTGGCCATGCGCGAGGGGATGCTCGAAAGCCGCGTAGCCGCGCTCGAGCAGCCGGAGGAGAGCGGCTCGCTGCGTCAGGCCTCGGTGCAATCACTGGCGCAGCGCACCGACTGCGATCTGAAGCACGGCAGGCACGTGGCGAAACTGGCATCGCGCATCTTCGATCAGACCAAGCCTCTGCACGCACTCGAGCAGAATCGGACCGGGCTCCTCGAAGCCGCGGCCGTGCTTCACGAGGCCGGCCTGCACGTCAGCGACCGCTCGCATCACAAGCACAGCTACTACCTCATCCGCCACGCCGATTTGCGCGGCTTCACCGACGAAGAGATCCTCATCATCGCCAACGTGGCGCGGTACTACCGGAAAGCCCCTCCCGACGCCACGCACGACAACTTCTCCGAACTGACGCCGACCCAGCAGCAGGACGTCGAGAAGCTCGCCGCCATCCTCCGTATCGCCGAGGCCCTCGACCGTGGTCACCGCGGCTCTGTTCGGGATGTAGCCGTGCGGGTGCGCCGCGATCAGGCACGGTTCTCTGTCCGAACGCGCTCGGATGCGTCGGTGGAGATTGCCAGCGCGAGAAAACGAGCGAAGTACTTCGCGTCGCTGTTCGATGTGGAGGTTGTAATCGAAGCGATGTGAGGTCATCGTGTTCAGCCCCCTCATCCGCCTTCGGCACCTTCTCCCCCGAGGGGGGAGAAGGACTCTCGATTGAGGAGATCCTTGATCTTCGAATCGAATGCCTGTCCCTTCGGCGTCAGAGACCGTGGATCCTTGCGAGTAGTGGCTGCGCCGATGTGCGTGTAATCAAGCCGCAAGCCAGTGCTGTTCGCAAAATCGTTAGAGCACGGATCGTGGCTACGGAGCTCCGTATTTTCAGTTTCCCCGAAAAATCCCCAATCGAGAGCCCATCTTCCCCCCTCGTCGGGGGAGAAGGGTGCCGAAAGCGGATGACGGGGCGACGTCACGCGGGAGGAACCAACAAGCGCAGGGACCAGACCCAGTTCTCAATCCTTAACAGGATGAAACGGTTTTCCGCTGTTCGCTGACTTACGGCATCGATCGATGGTCGCGTGAATCATTTCGCAAAGGATCTGTGAGTCACGAATGAGCAGTTCGTTCGGTATCCGCAATACCTCAATGCCGCGCAGACGGAGGTCTAACGATCGCCGATCGTCGTATTCGTCCATCCCCGGCGATCGGTGGTGCGTTCCATCGAGCTCAATCGCGATCCTCAGCTCAGCACAATAGAAATCCAGGATATAGCGCCCGATCGGCACCTGTCGTCGGAACTTGACGCCGATGAAACGGCGACCGCGTAGCCAGCACCACATACGACCTTCTGCGCGCGTCGGATTGCGGCGCATTTCACGCGCGTGCCTTTTCATCTGTGGTGACCGTTTTGCCATCGAGATACAAACGTACCTCGGCGCGGGTGCTCTACGCTGTGAAGATCGGCAGGGTACTCTTGATCTTGGAGTGGAATGCCCCGAAGAGTCACTTTGGAGCGAGTGCTCTCCGTTTGGTAGAGGCCGCATCAGCGTAAGACTTGCCCCTCATCCGCCTTCGGCACCTTCTCCCCGAGGAGGAGAAGGGCTCTCGATTGGAGGGCCGTCGATCTTGGTGGTGTGGGACGAGACACGTTCTGCGCGAACGTCGTAGTCGGCTGTTCTTGATCCTATTTCCTGGCAGACTCTCTCAATCGAGAGTCCTTCTCCCCCTCGGGGGAGAAGGTGCCGAAGGCGGATGAGGGGCATTCCGAGCGTCGAAACTCACTCGACGATCAGTGCGCAGGTTCACTGGATCGTGAATCACCCGTCAGCTACGGTCTCCAGCGGAAATACAGCCCGTATCGCGTGGCTTCGAAGTTGCCGAAGGAGGGAGTGGCTTCGTCGTACTTGTCGCGATTCCATTCGGCGGCGAAGCCGGCTTTGGATTTGAAGTCGTACGTGATGCGCAGGCGGAAACGGCTCAGGTCGAAGGGAGTCGTTCCGCGATTCTCGAAACGTCCCAGGCTGGTGTCGAGCGAGAATGGGCCACCCTGCAGGCTCATGCCGCCTTCGCGCGATTTGCCATTCTCCTGCTGGACCGACTGATCGATGGCGAAGTTCTCCGGACGACGGATGCTGATGTTGCTGCCGGCGCGGAAATGGGAGAGCGAGCCGTTCAGGTGCAACCATGCGACCGGCATGAGCTCGACGTCGCCGCTGTACTGCCGCATGCGCGCGTCGTAGCCAGTGGTGGGGATGTCGTTGCTTTGATTCGTACGCTCGGCTGTGACACCGGCGCGGAGGATGTTCTTCGGCGAGGTCCATGAGCCGCGAAGACGTACGCGGTCGCGGTCAACAAAGTCGGTGCGGAAGATCGGTTGATTGGCGCTGTCCTTGCGCCACGCGGCACCGAGCATCAGGCCGTACTGCGTGTAGGTGCCGCTGGCGTCTAGCGTGTGCACGCGGCGGGTGAATGCGCCGCCCTGGGAGCCGGGGACGACGATCTCGGAGAGGTCGGGTGAGACGTCCACATCCTGCTTCGATTCGCGGTACTCGCCGCGGAGCGCGAAGGGTCCGATCGCGCGCACGGAGATCGCCGCGTTCGCCACGTCTTCATTGCGTTTGATGGAGCCGTTCGTCTGCAGGATCTCCTCGACGTTGCGCGGATCGAAACCGACGAACGTCACGGTTTGCAGAAACAGCGTATCGATGAGAGCCGAGCCCTCGAGCTCACGGTGCTCTTTCTGCACCCCGGCGATGAAATCGACGTTCGGGTAGAGATTGACCTCCGCCCGGCCGCCGCCGCGCCAGGTCGTGTTCTTCGCGGACGATGAGTCGTGTTCTGTAAGGCCGCCGAAGAAGCGGCTGATGGGAAACGAGACGAACGACCCGAGGTCCGACTCATTCGCGCCGCCACTCGAGTCCGCGGCGAAACGGACGTAGTTACCAACGAGCCGCAGACGTTGCAGGGCCTGACCGGTGATGTAGAAGTTCGTGAACGGGGTTTTGACTTGAGATTTATCGGTACGCGAGACCGATGTCGCCGTGATGGTCTGCCCAAGGATCGGCACGACGTTGTTGCCGGCTCCTGCTCCGGACACGAGAGTGAGCGTGTCAGTACCGCGGAAGTTCCGCCATCCCTGCGTCAACTGGCCTTGAACGGCACCGAAGTGGAACGAAGCACCGGCGCGGATCTCGCGGTCGTGCTCCTTGAGATTCTGATTGAGGCGGAACTCGTCCTGCCCGAGGTGATAGGTGGTCTGACCCGGACCATGGTTGTCGTTCGACGTGTAGCCGGCGAACGGCGAGATGGCTCGATCGGGCATCAGCTCGAGATCGATATCGAACATCGTCCGCGTGCGGTCATAAGTATGTTGTCCGGGGGTCACGCCCTGATCGAACAGCGGGTTGGCGAAGGCGGGCAGCGAGCTGAATGCGTTCGTCGAGCGATAGCCGATGCGAAGGCGGTAGCTGTTGGTCCTGTCCGCCTGCATGCGGACGGAGCTGGCCGGACCGGCGCCGAGGTCGCTGACGTCGATGCGAAAGCGGTCGGTGAGCGTCGTGTCGCCGTTGAAGTCGGATGTGGCCAGCGTGAAGTTATGGATCAGCAAACCGTTCCGTTCGTTGATCTGGGTGCGGTACATATCGCTGCTGCCTTTGAGATCGAGAAAGCGATAGCCGATCTCGAGGTCGAATGGCACCGACTGCGCGCGCGCGGCGAACGCGGCCGCGAGGAGAGCAACAGAAAGGGAGGTGGTGAGGATTCTTTTCATCTCGGCCTCGCCTACTTGAGCAACTGCGGATCGCGGTTGGAACCGTGGACAGCCACGTGGCACGTGGTGCAGTTCCGATAGCGCGGGCTGTTGAGGTTATGGAACGACGGCGGCTGCGATCCGAGCGTCGTCCCGCCGAGCGGCGAGTGACACTCGAGGCAGAGCGACGCCACCGCGGCGCGCTTTAGCTGCTTCGGATTCGATGAGCCGTGCGGCTCGTGACAGGTCATGCAGTCGCCGATTGCATTCGCGCCGTGCTGGAAGACGAACGGCCCGCGCTTGTCAGCGTGACAGCTCAGACAGGGAAGCTCGCCGGCTCGAGTCAGGCGCAGATTGTCCTTCCCCGCCAGACCGTGCGGCTCGTGACAGGAGGCGCACTCCATTCCGCCGCGTCCGAGACGATGGGCGTACGGTTTGTTGCGGAACGAAGCCACCTGCGTCATGTGACAGGTGTCGCAGAGTGCGAGTTGTTTCTTTGCAAGCAGGTGCGGCGCGTGTGCTTCGGTCGAATGGATGGAGTGGCAGGTGAGACAGTTCACCGCCGCCGAGTTGGCGTGTACGCCGCCGTGACGCGACATCCGGTCGGTTGCCGTGTCATGACAGGTCATGCAGGTCTTGTTCGCGCCGGCGAGACCGGCGGGCTTGTAGATCTTGTCTTTCTCTCCGCCACTTTCGATGTGCGCCTTGCCGTCTTCATGGCAAGTAGTGCAGACCTCGCCCGGCACTTCGCCCTTCTTCGCCAGCCCGAACGCGTGCGTGGTCGAGGCGATGGCTTTCATCCCGTCATGGCAGTCGGTGCAGGCAGGAACTGCGGCCGGCTCAGCGGGAGCTGCTGCGGCGGCTGTCGGAGGCGTTGCCGGGGGTGTTGCGTGCGTTGCGGGCGCCGGCTGCGTCGTCGTCTGCTGCGCGGCGCGGGCAAGACCCGGCAACAGAGCGAGACAAAGCATGAGGGCCGCCCGGCCGGACCAGTGTTGTCTCATCGCATTCTCCTGACGCTTCGAGGGGGCCCTCAGGCCCCCTCGACTATGCTCGATTACCGGGCGTGAACTTTCTCGACAGCCCAGTCCTTACCGGTGCTGTGGCATGTCGCACACGCTTCGGCGGAAATGGCGGCGCCGGGGAATGTGACGGTATTGAGGAATGCGTGAGCCGCTGTGTCTCTGCTGTCGTGGCAGCCGAGGCAGGCGGCGGTGGCCGGACCGTGCGGCGTGAAGTAGTCGCGCAGGGTGGTCACTGATCCGATACCCGCCGGCAGCGGAAGCGTAAACGCGGCGCCCGCATGGCACTTCGCGCAGTTGCGGCGGTCGCCGGGGAAGCGAACATCGTTGTAGTTGTGCTTACTGCCGCCGAAGCCGAAGACCGTGAAGTCCTGCGTCAGATGCTCGCCGGTATGGATGCGGTGGATCATGCGCTGGAAGGAGATCGACTCCGGCTGCCCCTCGGCGGCGGGCCGGCGCGCCACGTCGCTGCCAACCGGGTTATGACAAATCACGCACTCCTGCGTGTAAAGGCGCTGTTCACCGTGCAACGCCAGCCTGTCGTGGCAACTGTTGCACTGCGCCAAGGTGATGTCCGTGCGGCGCGGCACTACGGCGCCGGTGATCGCCACGTAGCTGACAGGATTCAACGCCGCCTCGCGGAGCGCGATGTCCGCTCTGCCGTCGCCGCGCTTGAGTGTCGCATTGCGATAGGCATCGAGGCTCACGGTCCAGGTGCCGCTGGCAGTGGCGGGAATCGCGGCGGCAAACGTGTAGGTGGTGTTACCGGCCGCGGCATCGAACGTCGATTTTCCCTGCGCCGCTTCGCGAATGGTCGTCGTGTAACTGACGGTGGGTCCGGCCACCATCGGTGCGAACGAGGTCAGCAGGTTGCCGTCGACGGCCGTACCGTCCGTGTTCCTGAGCTTGAAGACCACCGTCGGTTTCTTGCCGGGAGCGAGGTCCTTCACGCTCACCAGGCTCGCCGTGAGGCCCTTCAACTGCGTGGAGTCGGACGGGACGAGATGTGCGCCCGTGATCGAAGCGTCGAACTCACCGCCAGCCGGCTGGTGGCACGCCGCGCAGGCTTTGTCGTCGAGCTGCGAACCGGCGGTGTGATTCTTTCCGGTAACCCAGTCGATGTCGTCGTGGCAGGAGCCGCAAGCCAGGCGGCTTGGATTGGTGTACCAGACAGCGGCCTGCGCAGGCTTGCTCGCAGGGTTCGTCCCATCGTGGCAGTTCGCACAGTTGCGGATGTCCTGCGGAAGGCTCACGGTCGAGTAATCCGCCAAGGTCTGGTTAAAGCCGATGATCTGGTATGGCGTGCCGGCCAGCACACTCGGCAGATTCTTTCCGCGATGGATCTTGTGAACCATGACTTTGAAGTCGACCGTGTTGCCGGTGTCGGGGTCGGCCGTCTGCGGCTGATGGCAGAGCGCGCAGAGCTTCGGATCCTGCCGGGCGCCGCCGTGGGCGCTGAGCGGGTCGTGGCAATTGTTGCAACTCGTGGCCAGATTGATCTTGTCCCACTTGTCGGTCACCGCCACTCCGTCGGGCCGGAAGTCGTATTCGACATTCGCGTAGTAATTCTTCGCCAGCGCCACGGCGATCCCGGGGACAGCGCCAAGAGCGCGCGTGGCGTAGATGCCGAGGGTGTGCGTCTTCGTTGCATCGAAGCCGGACGGCAGCACGGTCCTGAACGTGAACTTGGCGTGACCGGTCTCGAGATCGCTGAATGTTCCCGTGTCGGTACCGGCCTGAATGGCGGTCACACCAGGCCGCGGCGAGCTTGCCGGCGTCGTCACAGTCCTCGTCGTATAGGCGGTGTACTGACGCGTGGCCGGGTCGTACCAGGAGAGGATGAAGCTCACCGAGATCGCCCCGGGAGTGACCTTGCCGAGCCGGTCGAGCGGCTGGTCGAGGCTGTCGGTCAAGCTGATGTCGACCACCGGGATCCGGTTACTGCTGATCGTGATCGAGTTGACGATGATCTTCAATCCTGGCCGGATGAAGGCGAGGTCACTCGCGGTGGCGAACGCCTCTACCTGGCTAGAGTTGTAGCGGGGCTTCTCCGCGGCGGCTGGGGGAGGAGCCGCAGCTCTGCTCCGGGCCCCAGTTTGGGCGACGAGCGCCGGCACGGCGAGCAACATCGCCGCCGACATCCCCAGAAAAGCGCGCTTCATTCCTGTTTTCATACGAACCTCCATTAGCTGTGTCCCGGTGATGAGTTTTTTCTGGGAATACGGTACGGCGCCACGCACGAACGCTGCCATGTTCACGCGCACAGTTGTCAGGTGACAACCATCACACCGGCGTGTGACGGCTGGAGTTTCGCGCAGATGCGCGTAGCTGTATGTTCCCAATTGCACACATGGATCGGCATCCGGGGACATATATTCGCCGCGCGGCGAAGACGGCCGGCAACTGAGGAGCAGTCGAATGACCGACGCGGCGAAACGTGCCAGCCTCTGGCGGAATCCGATCAGCGCCGCCGGCGCGGTGATCGCGTTCGTAGCACTGACAAATACGGCTTTTCTGATCTACATCGATAGCCGCCAGACGCACGGAAATCCATATATCGGGATTCTGGCCTGGATCGTAGCTCCTGCGATTCTCTCCATCGGCCTGGTGATCTACACAGCCGGCCTATTGATCGAACGCCGGAGGCGGCGCCTTCGGGCACCCGGAGAAGTACCCTCGTATCCGAGCATCGATCTCAATATTCGCCGGACCCGTCTGATCGTCATCAGCACGTTTGCCGGCCTCATCCTCTTTGTGACCGCCAGCGTCGTCGGCAGCTATCAGGCCTACCATTACACCGAATCCGATGAATTCTGCGGCACTACCTGCCACGAGCCGATGCACCCCGAATTCACGGCGTACAAAGTGTCACCTCACGCCCGTGTCGGCTGCGTGGAGTGTCACGTCGGCGGAGGGGCAAAATGGTATGTGCGGTCCAAGGTCACAGGCTCCCACCAGCTCTTTGCCCTCGTGACAGGCAAATACCCCCGCCCCATTCCGACGCCGGTCGGCAACATGCGGCCGGCACTGGAGACGTGCGAGCAGTGTCATTGGCCCGAGAAGTTTTTCGGCACTCAATTGAAAGTCTTCAATCACTACCAATACGACGAGCAGAGTACTCCCCGCGAGGTGCGTCTCCTGATCAAGGTTGGCGGCGGAAGCCCCGCATCCGGTCCAACGGGCGGAATCCATTGGCATATGAACATCGCCAATGAGGTCACATACGCCTCGACAGACCGGCAGCGCCAGGACATTCCCTGGGTCAGGGTGAAAGACCGCAGCGGACACATCACCGACTACCTCCGCGAAGGCTCGAAACTGACTCCCGCCCAGATCGAGGCGCTGCCAACGCGGCGCATGGACTGCATCGACTGTCACAGCCGTCCGGCGCATGCCTATGTCTCGCCCGATCGCGCCGTTGACAGGGCCTTGCTTGCCGGAACGATCGACCGAACGCTACCGTTCGTCAAGCAGCAGGCAGTGGCCGTTCTGTCGAGGGATTACCAGTCGACACCACAGGCAGTCAGCGCGATTGGAGGCGAGCTCGGAAGCTACTACCAGAAGACCTATCCAGCGATCTACCCGGCAAAGAAAGCCGCAATCGACCGCTCCACGGTCACTCTCCAGCAGATTTTCGAGACGACCCGGTTTCCGGAGATGAAGGTTGACTGGCGCTCCCATCGCGACAACGCCGGCCATCTGTATTCTCTTGGATGTTTCCGCTGTCACGACGATCAACACGTGAGCCGTGAAGGAAAGCGTATCAGCAAGGAATGCACGCTTTGCCACACGGTCCTCGGCGACACCCCGGCGACTTCGGAGTTCCAGCATCCTGTGGATCTCGGAGATCTCCGGAACTTCAACTGCGCCGACTGCCACACCGGCGGAGGGATGTCGCAGTAGCGTCTCGAGGCTGCGCCGGTGGAGCCACCGGCGCTACCAAGTCACTACTTCTTCAGGCTGCGTACGAAGCCGGCGACTGCTTTGATGTCGTCGGCCGAAAGCTTGCTCGCCGGCATCTTGCCTTTGCCGTCGGTGAGGAGCTTCGTCATGCCGGCGTCGGTCATCTTCTGCACGTCAGCCGAGCCGAGGTCCTTCAGCTTGAGACTCTTGCCCATCGGAGTCTGGCCGCTTCCATCGGCTCCGTGGCACATCGCACATTTCGCTTTGTAGGTCGCCGCGCCATCGGCGAATGCCGTCATGGGCAGAGCGGCCGCGAGCAGCAGCCCACACATCAGTGTCTTCTTCATCAGCATCTCCTCTTCTTTTTACCTACGCAATTCTGTCGCCATCACGGCAGTTTGTCACTCGGACGCACCACCACGTGGTCTTCGACGCGGGCGATTCCAGGCGCGCACCACGCCAGCTCGATCAGCGCATCGTGTTCGACGCACGAGCCGACGGTGCCGCGCACGACGATCGTGGCACCCTTGACCTCGGCGCTCAGGTCCGGGACCGCGAGCGCCGCGTTTCGACGCACAGCCTCCTCGAAGGCGCGCGTTGCTTCCACGTTTTTCGAGCGCGGCACGACGTTGATTCGATTCGTGATGCCGCGAATGCCTGCGAGGTGCAGGAACGCGTTCTCCACGGTCCGCTTCTGCGTGGCACGGCCGGCCGCGCCGTCGAGCGTGAGCCACCCGTCACGCACCGTGACCAGAGGACGTTCCGGAAACATCGCCGTCAGCGACTCGAGGATGTCGACAGCCAGACGCTGGAGAGTGGCATCGGTACGGTAGTCGCCGATCGTCAGCCGCACATCGAGGGCATTCCTGACCGCCACCACGCCGCGAACACGCCTCGCCAGGGTTTCAGCACAGCATTTCTCGGAGTAGCTGCGCACACTCCCCTCGAGCGTGATCGTTCCGCCATCCGCCGATACAGCGACGTTGCTCGCATCAAGACGCGGATCCCATCGGAGCTCCTCGGTCACGCTTCGTTGCAGCCCTGTTCTTTCGTCTTGCGGGTTCATACTCGGCGCCTCACAGAATGAAGCCGCCAGAATCGCGTGCATAGCCTCGTCATCACACCGCGATGTGACCGGCGAAGCCGTGATGATCGTCACCCGGCTATGTGACGCGGCGACTTGGATCGCAACTAGCAAGGCTCCAGAATGGAGATACTGATGATGAAACGCATCGTGGGGATTCTGGCAGCTCTGACACTCGTGACCGCGGTACCGGCGATGGCCGCCAGCCCCGATGGCGCCGCCCTCTACAAGACTTCGTGCGCGACGTGCCACGCCGCAAATGGATCTGGTCAGACTCCGGTCGGAAAGTCGATGAAGCTGCGCGATCTTCGCTCGCCCGAAGTTCAAAAACAGACAGACATCGAGCTGATGAAGATCATCTCGGGCGGCAAGGGGAAGATGGGGGCGTTCGGGAAGAAGATGACGACGGCTGACATCCAGGCCGTGATCGCCCAGATTCGCATCCTGAAATGAGAGCGGAGTGGCGTGGGGCAACTCCGGACTCCTGGCGACAAAACCGTGCGGCATCCCAAGTGATCGGAGTAGGCTGATTCATCGTGGCTTTTGGACGCGTCGGCAAAGAGCGCATCGTCGCACTGCTCTGGGGAGTGGTGTTCACGGCGACCCTGGTGGCCCTGATCGTGGCCGGCTCGAGGAACCTCGCACATTTCGATGCGGCTCTTGTCGGCTACACCTTCGCCACGCTCTTCGCCACGTTCGCCATCACCTATCGCTACGCGATGTGGCTGCAGCGGCCACCGACGCGAATGTACTGGGTGCGCGGCTGGCAGCTCTTCTTCACGCCGAAGTACATGGCTAGAAATATTCGCCAATGGTTCGCGCGGGTGATCAGCGACTTCGCCCTGAACCGCTTCATCTTCCGGCGCGATCGCAGCCGAGGGCTCACGCATGCCCTCATCATGTGGGGCTGTATTCTCGCCTTCGCCATCACGTTTCCGCTGGTGTTCGGCTGGATCCATTTCGAGACAGTTCCCGGCGACCTCACCACGTATCGCACGTACGTCTTCGGCTTCGGCACGAGCTCGTTTCCGATCCATTCGCTGACCGCGTTCCTCATCTTCCACGGACTGGTGTGGTCGGCCTTTCTCGTCACCGCCGGGGTGATGCTGGCGATGCGGCGGCGAATGCGCGATCACGGCGCGGCGGCGGTGCAGCGCTTCGGAGAGGACATCCTGCCGCTCGTTCTCCTCTTTGCCATCAGCATGACCGGTTTGCTGCTCACCGCGAGCAATACATGGATGAAGGGCTACGGGTACGACTTCCTTGCGCTTCTACACGCGGTGACGGTGATCTTCACTCTGCTCTGGCTCCCGTTCGGCAAGTTCTTCCATATCTTTCAACGCCCTGCGCAACTCGGTGTCAGCTTCTACAAGGACATCGGCGCCCTCGAGGGGATGGCCAAATGCCGCCGCTGCGACGCCGAATACGCTCCGCTGCTCCAGATCAATGACCTGATCGACGTAGAGCGCAGCCTCGGCTACCGCTACGAAATGGACGACCCCACCATCGGCCACTACCAACGCATCTGCCCGGCATGCCGGCGATCGATGCTTGCCCTTGCGCAAGGCGATCTCTGGCGTCAGCAGGCAAGGACCTAGATCAGGAATGGCTACTCTACCCAAACAGCAGGACGTCCTCATCGAAGCCTATGGACCACACCTCAACCGCATGGAAGGCCTGCGGCTCGACACGGGTGTGCAACCAGACAAGGTGGTCAATACCCACTGCTGCTTCTGCGGACAGCAGTGCGGTATTCAGCTGAAGGTCAAAGACAACGCCGTCATCGGATTCGAGCCTTGGTACGCCTTCCCATTCAACAAAGGGATGCTCTGCCCGAAGGGAGTCAAGCGCTATCTCCAGGGCGGACACCCCGACCGGCTGGTCACCGCTCTGCAACGCGATCCAGCATCCGAAAACGGATTCAGGCCGATTGCCTACGACGAGGCCATCCGGAAGGTAGCGGCGGAGATCGAGCGCATTCAGACGACGTACGGCCCGAACGCTTTCGGTGTGCTGTCGGGCGCCAGCCTGACCACGGAGAAGGCGTACCTGATGGGCAAATTCGCCCGCGTCTGTCTCAAGACGAAGTACATCGATTACAACGGACGGCTCTGCATGGTCAGCGCCGGCGCGGCGAACAAGAAGGCCTTCGGCATCGACCGGGCTGCGAATCCGTGGGCGGACATCCTGAACGCGGAAGTGGTCGTGATCGCCGGATCGAATACGGCGGAGTGCGCGCCGATCACGACCAACTACGTCTGGCAGGCGCGCGAGAACGGCGGAAAAGTCATCGTCATCGATCCGCGCATCACACCGATCGCCCGGACCGCAGACGTGTTCCTGCCGGTAAAGCCGGGCCGCGACGTAGCGCTGTTCAACGGCATCCTCCACCTCATGATCGAGAACGACTGGCTCGATCACGACTTCATCGACAACCACACTACCGGCTTCGACGCGGCCGCGGAGCACGTGAAGCAATGGACGCCGAAACGCACGGCCGAAGTGACCGGCGTAGCGGAGAAGTCGATCCGGCAGGCCGCGGAGCTGTGGGGCCGGGCGAAGACGAGCTTCCTGATGCACGCGCGCGGAATCGAGCATCATTCACACGGCGTCGAGAACTGCCTCAGCACGATCAATATCGTGCTCGCCTCGGGACGCATCGGCCGCGAGTCCTGTGCCTACGGCACCGTGGTCGGACAGGGCAACGGACAAGGAGGCCGCGAGCACGGCCAGAAGTGCGATCAACTCCCCGGCTGGCGGGACATCAGCAATCCGGAGCATCGCCAGTACATCGCCGGTGTCTGGGGCGTGAAGCCTGAAGAGATCCCCGAGGCGGGCGTCGACTGCTACGAGATGATGCGCAAGATCGATGCGGGCGAGATCAAAGGCCTGCTCAATATCTGCTTCAACCCGAAAGTGTCCTTGCCGGACAACGCCTTCGTGACACGGGCGCTGGAAAAGCTCGAGTTCTTCACCGTGATCGACTTCTTCCTCAGCGAAACCGCGCAACACGCCGACATCGTGCTGCCGGGATCCCTCCATGAAGAGGACGAAGGGGTCGTGGCTCAGGTCGAAGGGCGCGTCATCAAGATCAACAAGGCCATCGATCCGCCGGGCGAAGCCCGGGAAGACTGGCGCGTGATTCAAGACATCGCCAAAGCGCTCGGCCGCACGCACGGGATGACCTTCAACAGCCCGCGCGAAATCTTCGACGAGCTTCGCGTGGCCTCGAAGGGTGGCGTGGCCGACTACTCCGGCATCACCTACGAGAAGATCGAAGCGAACAACGGCGTCTTCTGGCCTTGCCCATCAGATGACCACCCCGGCACGCCGCGGCTGTTCGAGCCGGGCTCGTGGAACCCGATCGCAAAGGGCGCGGGACCGTTCTACTTCCCCGATGGAAAGGCGCGATTCAACGTCGCCGCGTATCGCCCGCCCGCTGAGGATGTCGACGATGAGTACCCGGTCATCCTCACCACCGGCCGTGTCGTCAGCCAGTTCCTCTCCGGAACGCAGACCCGGCGTATCGGACCACTCGTGGACCAGTATCCCGAGCCACTGATCGAGATCCATCCGAAGCTCGCCGCGAAGCACGGCATCGCCAATGGCGACTGGGTCACGGTGGAATCGCGGCGTGGCGACTTGACACTCGAAGCGCAGGTGGTGACGACAATCCGTCCCGACACGATCTTCATCCCGTATCACTGGCCGGGCCGCAAGTCGGCAAATCAACTCACGATCGCGGCACAGGACCCGGTGTCGAAGATTCCCGAGTACAAAGTCTGCGCGGTTCGGATCTCTAAAGGGCAGAAAGCAGAAAGCGGAAGGCAGAAATGAAAATCGGGGTCTGCCTTTCCTTCTGCCTTCTGCTTTCTGCTTTCCGCTTTTCGACCGGGGGCAGGGGATGCTGATGGAGTTCTTCATCGACCCCAACCGCTGCATCGGATGCCAGTCGTGCGTGGCTGCCTGCAGCGAGTGCGACACCCACAAAGGACACTCGATGATTCACCTGCAGTACGTCCAGCGGCCGATCTCGGTGCAGACCGTCCCGGTGGTCTGCATGCACTGCGATTCGCCGACGTGCGCCGAAGTCTGTCCGGCGGACGCGATCAAAAGGACGGAGGACGGTGTGGTGCAGACGGCGCGGAAACCTCGCTGCATCGCCTGCAACAACTGCGTGCTGGCCTGTCCTTTCGGGGTTCCCAAGATGGAGGTCGAGTACTCGCTGATGATGAAATGCGACATGTGCTACGACCGCACGTCGGTTGGACTGAAACCGATGTGCGCTTCGGTCTGTCCGAGCGGTGCGCTTTACTTCGGCACGCGCGAAGAGATCGAGCGGGCTCGGCCCCGCTCCGAACCGATCAACACCTTCCGGTTCGGCAATCAGGTCATCACCACGAAGGTCAACATGATGGTGCCCCGCGACTCCGCCGTCCAGCACATCGACGTGACCGCGGCGATGCACGAAGAACCTTCGAACCCAGCCGGGATGCTTGAAAACGTCTTCGACGAGATCTGACGATGATCAGCAAGAACCCCGATCAGCTCTCAATCCCACCGGACGGGAAGCCGTATCACGACCAACCGCAGTGGCGGAACGACTTCCCGATCGACTGGCCGCAGGACGAGCTCGTGGCCCGCCGCGACTTCACGAAGTTCCTCGTCCTGACGAGCTTCGCCTTCGTTGTGGGGCAGGTCTGGATCGCGTTCGAGAACTTCGCTCGCAAGCGCCGCGGACAGCCGCCAGTCCGCATGATCACGAGGCTCGATACGATTCCCACCGGCGGTTCGATCACATTCACCTATCCCGACCCGCACGACGATTGCATCCTCGTTCGCACGGCTGCTGACCGCTTCGTTGCCTACAATCAGAAGTGTACACACCTCAGTTGCGCCGTGACGCCGCGGGTGAAAGAGAACTGTCTCTACTGTCCGTGCCATCACGGATTCTTCGATCTGGCCACAGGCGTACCGGCAGCCGGACCGCCGCGGCGCCCGCTGCCGCGCATCAAACTCGAGATTCGCGACGGCGCAATCTACGCAACCGGCGTCGAGGTGCGTTCATGAGCCGCCGATTCTCCCGCCAGCAGAAGATGACCATCGTCTTCGGCATTCTCTGCATCGTTCTGACGATCGTGGTGATGCAGCTCTGGCTCCTCACCGCCACGATGAACGCATTTCTCGGCGGAGAGGAGTCGGTGATCAATCCTGCCGCGTTTGCCAGCCTGGTCTGCCTTCTTCTCAACGGCGGACTGCTCTGGTACGTGTATCAAATGGAGCGTCCGTGAGCGATTCGCGAATGGACGCCATCCGCACGCTTCACCCGGCTTACTTTGCCCTGGTGATGGCCACCGGCATCGTCTCGATCGCGGCGAAGGTGATGGGGATGAGCGTGATCGCTCTGGCCCTGCTCGCCGTCAATGTGACAGCGTTTGTCTCGCTCTGGTTGCTGACGATCGTTCGCATCGTTCGATTCCCGCGCGACGTATTCGCCGATCTCATCGATCATCAGCGCGGCGTCGGTTTCTTCACAGCGGTGGCCGCCGCCAGCGTCCTGGGCTCACAGATCTTCCTCCTCACGCAGAGCCATTGGATCGCCCTGGCGCTCTGGTTCGTAACGATCGCGCTGTGGCTGATTCTCATCTACGCCGTATTTGCCGCGTTCACTGTGAAAGAGGTCAAGCCATCGCTCGCCGAGGGTATCAACGGTGGCTGGCTGGTCGCCGTCGTTGCCACGGAATCGGTATCGACGCTTGCATCATTGATCGCACCGGCCTTCCCTGCCTACGCTCCGAAGCTGTTGTTCATCAGCCTTTCGTTCTGGCTGGCGGGGGGGATGCTGTACATCTGGCTCATCTCCCTCATCTTCTACCGCTACACGTTCTTCCGATTCGCGCCTTCGGATCTCATGCCGCCGTACTGGATCAACATGGGCGCGATGGCGATCTCGACACTGGCGGGCACACTTCTGATCGCCAGCTCAGAGTTTTCACCGCTACTCGTCCGGCTCACACCGTTCCTTCTAGGCTTCACCATGTTCTTCTGGGCGACGGCAACGTGGTGGATCCCGATGCTCCTGATCCTGGGATTCTGGCGTCACATCTACAAACGGTTCCCGCTGTCGTACAACCCTCTTTACTGGGGAGCGGTCTTTCCGCTGGGCATGTACACGGTCTGCACCTTCCGGTTGTCCATCGTCGCAGGATCGCCGTTCCTGATGTTCATCCCACAAGCGTTCGTGTTCGTCGCGCTCGCGGCCTGGGGCCTGACGTTCATCGGGCTCGTGCTCGCGCTGGTACGCCGAGCGGACGCGTCAATGGGCACAACTTAAGGACCCCTCATCCGGCTTCGCCACCTTCTCCCCTCTGCGGAGGGGAGAAGGCGATCGATTGTAAGTTGTCGTCACAAATACACTTTCACTTCGAGGCCCCTCTCCCCACGAAGTGGGGAGAGAGCACGCCGGAGGCGTGCGAGAGGATAGCCGGTGGCCACGCCGGAGGCGTTGCCACCGGATCCCATGTGGATAGTAATCGCACCCCGGCAGGGGTGCGAGAACCGTTCACGGGATGCAAAGTTGTCCTCCCGGTGCGCGCCGATCATCGTGATGCCTGCTCGCCTTCGCGCACCCCTGCCGGGGTGGCCTTGCATTTGCTCGTGAACCGGTGGCAACGCCTCCGGCGTGGCCACCGGCTACCTTCGCGCACGCCTCCGGCGTGCTCTACCCACGAAGTGGGCCATTGGGCAGACGCGTGACCGGCATTCTCTGGCCCGTGTCATGCAGCCGTTCCGCAACGTGTGCCAAATCACATGCTCGTGTGACGCCAGTCATCCGCCAGTCAAAGGTGGCTTCGTACAGTGACCTTCATGAGTGAACCATTCGACCCACGAGTCACTCCCTGGCAGATCGATGCGTCGGAGTTCTATGAGCTGGAGTCGCTGCACGATCAGATGCAGTTTCTTCTCCGCTACGCCGTGCTGGCGCCGTCGAATCGGAACACGCAACCGTGGGCGTTTCGGATCACAAACGACGGTGTGGACGTGTTCGCCGACTACACGCGCCGCCTTCTGATCATCGACCCTGCCAGCCGCCAGTTGCTCATGAGCGTAGGGGCGGCCATCACCAACTTCCGTGTTGCCGCCGCCCATTTCGGGTTCGTGACCAGCGTTCGCTACCACGACCGCCCCGAGGAGCAGGCTCCGGTTGCCTCTATCACGGTCTGCGAGACCTGCTGTCCGGATCGCAACCTCTCTTCTCTCTTCGGCGCGATCTCCAGACGACACACGAACCGCACGACCTTCGATCACGAGCCGATCGATCCCCGCTCCCTGTCTAGATTGGGCGACGTCATCGCCATGTTCTCCGAGACGCTGCATCTGGTTCTCCCCGACCAGAAAGGCCGCGCCGCCGAACTGATCGAATACGCGGAGCGGCTGCAGATGGAGCGTCCCGCGCTACGGGCGGAGATGGCCGAGTGGATTCGGGCGGATGATGGCATGCACACGGACGGCATCTCAGCGGCGGCCTTTGGCATTCCTCGCTTTCTGGCATCAGGCGCTTCGTGGTTCGTCCGCCAATTCAGCGCGGGAAAATGGCATGCAGCCCGCGACCGGCGTCTCGCGGAAAGCGCCTCGGCGCTCCTGATCGTATGTGCCGATGATGAACGTGTACCGCTGCTGCGCGCCGGTGAAGCTCTCGAGTGTCTGCTGCTGACGATCACGGACGCCGGTCTTCAGTATTCGTTCCTCAATCAAGCGATCGAAGCGGAAGCGCTGCGCGAACGAGTGCAGACGCTGGCAGGATCGCGGGATCCGGCACAGTTGCTCATTCGAATCGGCTCGGCGCCGCCCGTCGATCGCGCGATGCCCCGCCGAACGGTCGAATCGGTCATGGCACAGCCGGCGTAATGTGATCATCATCACACTGTCGTGTGCGTGCTCCTACCGGCCATACTGCCGTCATCATGTTGAGATGCGGTTCTCATGACAGCCTACCTTTCGACGATTGACCCGTGTATCGACGAGGATATCGAGATCGAGGCATTTGAGCGGCTCAAACCCCGTCTGGCCGAGTTGTGGGACACCGTTTTCCCCGGCGACGAGGCGGCATACACCTCGGTCATCGTGCCGTCACTCACACTCGATCAGGCAGAGATGGCGAAGATTCCGGCCATTCACTGGTACGAGGAGCGGCTCCTGTTTCTTCTCATGCGGCTGCGGAATCCGCAGGCGAGAGTGGTCTACGTCACCTCTCAGCCGGTCCATCCGATGGTGCTCGAATACTACCTGCAACTTCTCGCGGGCATCCCGGCGAGTCATGCCCGCGCCCGCCTCACGCTCCTCTGCGTACACGACAGCTCGCCGCGCTCCCTGACTGAAAAAATTCTCGAGCGTCCTCGGGTCGTGGAGCGCATCCGCGCGAGCATTCCTGATCCAAAGCGTGCTTATCTCACGGTCTACAACTCGACGCCTCTGGAGCGGCGTCTGGCAGTCCAGCTCGGCATTCCGATGAATGCGCCTGATCCTAGGCTGATTGGTCTCGGGTCGAAGTCGGGCGGACGGAAACTCTTCGCCGAGGTTGGCGTCGACCGGCCCTACGGCCGCGAGGACCTGTACACCGTCGACGACGTCGTCGATGCGCTCTTGGACATCCACGAACACCGGCCGGAGAACAAGAGCGCGCTGCTGAAGCTGAATGAAGGATTCTCCGGAGAAGGAAACGCTCGTTTCGACTATCCGGCGGTGGCCGGCGCCGATTCCATTCGCGAGGCACTCGATCGCCTGCAGTTTTCCGCTGAATCCGAATCGGTCGAGGCGTATCTGGCGAAGTTCGCCGCCGGCGGTGGAGTTGCCGAAGAGATGATCGAGGCGCGCGAGATTCGTTCGCCGAGCGTGCAGCTTCGCATCAATCCGCGACGGGATGTGATCCTCGCCTCCACTCACGAACAGATTCTCGGCGGCCCGT